>NZ_JBSWWU010000001.1:0-707924 GCF_056160245.1 Aquimarina sp. AWH4_224
GAGTAATTGTCACTAGATTAGATGTTGCTATAGCCGTGCTACCACTATCATCAGTTATAGTCACGGTATATTCTCCAGGTTGAAGTTCATCTGCCATAGGATCATCAGGTCTTATAAAATCTGGATCTCCTTGTCTTTCCCATAGATATGTATAAGGTTGTATTCCTCCTGTTACCTGTACAGTGATGCTTCCATCGTTAGCTCCGTTACAGCTAATATCTTGTTTATCTGTAGTTAGTATTTCTAATAGTTCGGGTTCTGTTATTTCTATAGGTTGTAGTAGTGTAGTGTTACAATTGGTATCGTTTACAATCAGAGAATAGGTCCCTACGGGTAAGTCTATAAGTCTGGTTGGTGTTGATCCACTAGGAGGAGTAAATGGATTACCATCTTTAAACCATTGTATGGTAAATGCTCCATTATTATTGATGACCTCTACTTGTATCACCCCGGCTTGTCCTCCAAAAATGATATTGTCTAGATGTTGATCAATGACTTCAAAGACTTCAATACCAGTAGGAGGTTCGGTTACTTGTATAGGAGTTCCAAAATTATCAAGAGTACAGTTGTTTTGATCAGTGATTAGATATTCATAAAACCCAGCTTGCAACCCTGTAATGGCTATTCCGGAGGCAGTGAATCCTGTATCTCCTATTTTGGTCCATGTAACATTGTATTGCTCAGGATTGGTAACTATATCGATAGGAGTTCCTCCAGCTATGGTTAAAGATATACTCCCATCATCTCCTCCTTTACAAGTTACAGGATTTTGATCGATAGTTATAGTTATGGGATCTGGTCCTAGTACTTGAAAACTTTGATCGTCACTATTTCCCCCTTGATCGGAAACAGTTACGGTGTATGTTTGTCCGATTTGTGCATCGGCCAAAGTGTTTCCTTGAGTTCCATCGTTCCATCTATAGGTATAGTCTCCTCCGGGGTTTAAAAAACCTTCAGCAGCAGTTGCTGTAAGTACGCCCCTGTCATAGGAACAATCCAGAGAAGAAGGATTCATTGTTATTTGAATTTCCAGAGGATTAGGATCGATAAGAGTGAATGTTTCTACCAAAGAGCTACATCCATTACTATCGGTTACTACTACGGTATACACTCCTTCAAATAGATCGATGATATTGGTATTAGTAGATCCAGCGGGTGGAGTAAAGGGATTACCATCTTTAGTCCATACATAAGAGGTATAACTACCCGACCCCCCAGAGACAGATATGGCAATTCTTCCATTGTCTCCATCGATTAGGGTTGGATTACTGGTTAGTGGTAAATTGATAACATTAGGTATGGATACAAACCGTTCGTCTACGTCGATGGATGCACTATTTACCTGGCATCCTTTATTATCTTGAATTAGGATGGTATAGTCTCCTTCGGTTAGTCCAGAAAAAAGAGTATTGTTCTGCCATGAGGCTCCATTATCAATCGAGTATTGATATGGAGGAGTTCCCCCAGAAGGAGTAGCTGTAATGCTTCCATCATCACCTCCGGCACATTGCACAGGAGTAGGATTCCCAGAAACAGATAGGGCAGGAGGAGTGGTAAGGGTAAAAGGCGCACTCTCACCAAAGGCATCAGGTACAGTATTAATATTGTCAAACGGTTGATTGTTACTTTTGGTTTGCCAGAAGATTTTATAGGTTCCTCCAGGGAGATTTCTTGGAGTCCAGGTATAGGATCGTCCACTAAAATCACTTTTTTCCAATGTTTTTGAGGCATATCCGTCAAAATTAGCGCCTACCTGACGGAATACCTGTAGGTTCATTTTTTCACTCTTGGTATCATCGAGTTCTCTATCAAAAGTGACCGTAAAACTACCATTGTTATTATCCGAAGTATTGATACTATTGCTACAATCCGGTTGAAGATCAACTATAGGACCATCTAACCCAGGGGAACAAGGTTCGTATTTAAAAATAATAGCATCTGAAGTATTGGTGTTAGAAGTATTATTCTCAAGATATCTTAAAAAAACATAAATGTTAGTATTGGGAGCAACACCAGAAAAATCTGATCCATTCAAAGTGAATTGGGTGCCATGACCCCCAAACGGAATAAGTTCAGTTTCGGGACCGCTTATTGATGTGCTGTAGTGTACAGAATACTCCATGTTTTCTGTACAGGTGTTTGAATATGCAGTTAATGTTTTGGATTCACATTCGGGAAATTCATTACCTGCTGTTGTATTTAAAGACATAAAATTTTCAAGTGGAAACTGAGTGAGGTTAAAATTAACGGTAGTCCCAATATCACTTGTTTGAGTATCTGAAGGTTTAACACATGTATTGATATTGTACCTTCTTGTTTGAGAACTTCCTCCCATCGAAGTAACATATCCAAAAGTTACGATTGCAACTTCAGTCACAGGAGAGGTTATTAGTACATCATGGACAACATCTTCTCTCAAATTTTGAACATTAGGATGACTAGCATTGATGGCATAAATCTGTTCTGTGGTTCCGTCAGCATAAGATAAAACCACTCTCATACCAGAACCAAAATCTGGTCCGCTATTCGCTACTCCTGTAAATTTATAGGTAAATCTATAGGTTTGCGAATAAGAACTGTATCCTATTAGTAAAACACTAATCAATATTAATAATCTGTTCATAACCCTAATATTTCACTTCAATCTCTTCCCATTCACTTACACTTCCATCATTAAACACTGCTTTTACAGCATAGGTATATGTAGTATTTAATGTTAAATTTTGATCAACCCACCCTTTATTCGTAGCGTCAAGTCTTTTATATAAAGTAAAAGATTCCAACGCTGTTTTTCTAAATAACTGTACTTCGACTATATTTTCTGGTTTCAGACGCCAGGTTAATTGGATGAATTTATTTTCTCTATCTACAGTAGCGTATAACCCTTTAACCCCAGGTTTTAATAATTTACCAGGCATATCAATAATTATAGGAGGAGTTGGTTCACTTTCTAGCCCTCCCTTATCTACCGTAATAAGAGTATAACTGTACTTTTTTCCTGGATTTATTTTAGCATCAGTAAAAGTGGTTATAGAATCCACTGTTGCTTCATAAACCTTTTTCCAGGGTTGGGTTAGGGTATCATTAGCCTCAGCACGATAAACCACCGTAGATTTCCAATCATCTACAGAACTATTAATCCATGATAATGCTACTGTTCCATCTTTAATCTTATACGTATTAAATACAGGTGAAGTAGGAGGAATTCTATCTGGTTTTACTAATACTAGAGTATCTGAAGGCACGGATTCATTATATCGGTTATCCAAAGCAATGATTCTGTAATACACCGCTTTATCAAAAGAAGTCATATCGATACTGTCTATGTAATTTTCTTTTATCAAATTTGCCTTATTAAGTTTAGTAAACTCCTGGTTTTTACGATATGCTCTTACAATATCATAGCCTTTCAGATCCAATTCAGTATTTTTATTCCAGGTTAGCATAACGATTCCTAATGTATCTACAGTACCTTGAAGTCCTTCTGGTTTGTTAGGAGGGATGCTATCGATAGGTTGAACCATGGCAGGGGGTGATTCTTTAAAATCTCTATTTCTTCCGTGAGCTTTAATTTTAAAGTAATTGATATCCGCTAAAGGGCTATAGGTAATCTTTTTTTGTTGTGGAGAAATACTATCTACTACTGATGTATAAGGGCCTACCGCCTTTTCTGCCCTTAATAGTTCAAATTTCTTAAGTTTCCATTCTTCTTCTTTAGAAAAAGTCCACTCCAGTTCTACTTCTTTTTCAGAAATTATATTGGTAGAAGAGAATATGGGTTCTGTTCTTATTTCTTTGAAACCAATAAGTTCTGTAGGGTCTGAAGGAGGGCTTTGCTCTCCAAAATAATTGATTCCTACGATGCGATACCAGTATTTTTTGCCATATTCTGGAATTGAGTCTGTGTAGGAAACCCCAGAATAAGGAGTGTCTGCCAGTTTAGTAATAGGTACGTCATTTACTTTTTTATACGTTTTTCCATCTTCAGAACGTTCGAGATTATATCCTGTATAATAGGAGAGTAATTGATCGTATTCCCAAACCAATACAAATGCATTTTTGTAGAAGTATCCAAAAAAATCAAATGGTTTAGGGAGTTCTTCAACTTCTTTCGGACTAATATAAACCCCAGATGGTTCAAGCTCCATGCGTTCTTTTGGGATAGCACTTTTTACGTTGTAAACATATTTTTCATTTTCTTTTACATTGGTATCAACATAACCTAAACCAGCGTATTGTGCTACTTCAAAATCCTGGTCCATCGCGAATAAAGAGAAACCAAATCGTCGATCTAATTCTTCACTCTCATAAAAAACCTTAAGTAATTCGCTCTCATTTTCATTATTATCTACCTGGAAAGACTCTCCATAAATGGCTTGTGCAGCGATGGCAGCCATATCATTTTTCTGAATAAAATTTTCCCAATCCTCTACAGGTCTGGGTCTTATAGTGTCTCCTGTAAGAATCACTTTTTCTGGATTCAGTAATGGTTTTCCATCTCTAAGCACAGTGGTGCGTTCTACAACAAAACCATGATCGTTACTATATTTCCAGGCATATTTATCTGTTACTGCCCAGCGTAATAGAATCGCATCGGGTTTAGCAAATGCCCTTACCACAATTCTCTTTGGAGGTTGGTTATCCTCTTCTTCCTGAGCCAGAATAGCATTAGGAATAAAGGAAAACGCTATTAAAAGTAGTATGCAATATCTTACACCCATTAAAAGTAATTTTTATAGTCTAACTTGATTTTATTTCCAGATGCCTTACTAGGTAAAGCGTACTGAAATTCTACTTGATATTTCTCTACATTGATATATGGAAATATCCCATCCATGATGTATTTAAACCTCTCATAGGCAGCCATGTCAATTGTTCCCGTATTTAAATATCTATTTACAACCACATATTGAAGATGAACAAAGTCCTGCTTATATGCTGCAGCAATATTCCATCTAAAAGGGAATCGCTCTGTTAAATACTCGTTATCCGGATCATCTTGAAGATAATATCTATATGAAATACTCGGTTTTATATTCTTCATCGGAGGAATCCCGAGGACATTCTCATCTCTATTTACTCTGATATCATTATCGAGCGGGTAGTTTTTATAGAGTAGAGGATAGATTTCTTCTTCAAAATAGACATTGTCTTTTGAAGCTACCCCCGAAATCATGGGTTGACTTGCAGTATAATTTGTACCAACAACTTCGTTGATGTCAAAAGGTTCAAATTTATTAATACTAAGTTCTAATTGAGCTACATTAGAAGCACCGTCTATATAGGTGAAATAATCATTGATATCCATAGATCTCACTTTTTCTTTAAAAGTGTTATATCTACTAGTTCCAAAATTAAATTCCAGTCTGGTGAGTGACGCATCGTTGGTAGCGGTTCCCGTTAACGTATTTTGAGAAACGGATACATCATCATTGATAACGTTAAAGGTCTCCTCTGTACTTACATCATTACTTCCAGAATTTGATTTGGAAGTGATTAATTTGTAAGTTATCCCGGTCTCATTTGGTAGTTTTGGAATAGGGAATGTCAATACATTACTTGCATTATCATAAGAAAACGCTACTTTGGTTACTTCTCCAGTTTCTGTAATAAAGAATAGCTCATCTTTGAAGCCTTGTGTACCAAACAAGTAATCTTGTCCTCTTTCTAGTTGAACGTATCCGGAGTTGCTCTCTTTGGGAAGCATATATCTTTGATCTACGATTGGATACATATATTCGATATTCTTATATGGAATTTTGGTTGGAGCTTTACCTGTTGTAAAAGTGATAGTTTTTTCTTCAAAAACAGGTTGTCCGCTTTCCATTACTGGGGTCCATTGTCCGCCTTTATATTCATTAAACTGAACTTTTACCGTAGCTGTAATCTTAGTCTCAGGAGCAAGAATATCATCGGGTTCAAAAACCAAAATATCTTTATTTGTATTCCATACTTGTTCACCAGTTACGGTTCCCTTGTCATCTTTGATTGTGAACTCTTTTAGTTCTACTTGATATTTTCGACGACCAAGGTCATCATCAATTTCTACTACTTCTCCAATAGGCACATTGAAGGCTACTTGTACCGCGTCAAAAACATCTACATTGCTGGCATTATCTTCTGGTAAAATGTCTGAAATGATTTCAACATTCTGAATTCCTGTTCGTCCTACAATTTCACATTCTTCACCAATTGTGACTTTTAGTCTGGCTTGAATGGTCACTATTCCAAGTACGCGAACTTTTACCCCGGCATATCCTTTAACAAACCATGGGTTTGGTAATTGTCCCTGAGCCAGGACAGCAACTCCCGCTTTAAGAATAGGAACTCTTTTTCTAATACCGAAGAGTTTTATTTGAGCACCAATCTCTCCTTGCAAGAAAGCATACAATTGTCCGGTTGCATACCATCCATCCATCCCAATAGGACCTGGTTTTCCTTTACAATGCGCATCTCCAAAATCTTTCATCATTAAGTCAAATCCAACCCCAGCTCTTATCGAGGCATATATAATTCCCCAATCAAAGCTTTTACCAACTTCTACATACGCTCCAAAAGCATACCCTGTTCCTTGAGCCAATTGGCTATTGAAATTTCGACCAAACAACAATTCATCACCTTTCAGATTTAGAATATCAATAACTTCTGGTTTAGGTTGTGCAGGATCTGGCAAGATAGTTCCTGTCATGTAATACAAATCGAAAGCGGCTTCTACTGGACCAATAGGAATTCCTGCAACACCAAATCGTTTGGTAGGTGTTCCTATGTAAATATACCAATCATTAGGAGCATCATAGAATTCTATATACCCTAATCTGTTTTTCTCTCCAGCTCCTCGTATTTGACCTAAATTGAGAAATACATCAAACATCCCCCAATAGGTGTCATTTCTGAAATCAAAATCTATCGCTAATTGTGCTGCAAATTGCTCTTTCCCGGTTAGAATATTTGGAAACACATGAGTAGCAAAATATTTGATACCCTCTTTATCGATAGACATCTCGCTAAACTTGGGGTTGGCTTTCTCTTTATCTGCCAGTTTCTTTTGCATTCCTGCAACATCTCCAAAAGGACCAGAACCACCTCCGCTATTTCCTTTCATTAGTGCAGCACCACCATAGAATCCGAGTCTGCTAAGACCACCACCTGCAGAAGGGCTGTTGAAGCTCATTTCTATAGCAAAAAGCCCTGTAAAAGTAGCCGACTTTTTAACCTTAAACGCGGCCATGGCCTTGAAACCAAATTCTGTATCGATGTCTGGTCTATAATAGATACCGGATAAACTCTCTGCCCGTTCGTCCATTCCAGCTTTACGCATGTGATGATAGACTCCTCCTCCAAGTTCTAATATTTGGAGACTTTTATTGCTTTTATTTGAAGTTGGACTTCCAAATGCATCTACATACCAATATCGAAAATCATCTTTTCTTCCAAAAATACCTTTTGCATCGAGTTCTATTTTCAGGCTTTCAGCATATAGATTAAGTTTTCCGGATAATCCTTTTCCATAAACAGCATTATCTCTAAAGAAGTTGAGCTCACCGTAAAACTCGAAATTTTTACGTTTTACATCAACTTTTACGGCGTCAACTTCTACTTTATCAAATTGCCACTTGAGATAATCTCCATCCCGAAGCTTACCTATAATACGAAGTCTTACATCTCCTTTGATACCAGACTTATCCAGATTTAGGTAACTGTTGAAACCAATTTCTGCTCGATCGTCTGAGTATGTTTTTGCTTTGATATCATAGAACCCTAGTTCGAATCCTGCCATCCTAGGTAATGCAATGGTATCTTTAAAGCCCATGTATTTTATAGAAAGATAGGGCCGCTCCCTGGTTTGAATTTTAAAGTTTTGAAAAGCAAGACCATCAAAGCTAAGGGATGCTACATCACTAGTGTTTGTATCTTCGTTTTGCGAAGAGATATTGTTTAAAGAATCTTTTTGTGCTTTATTAAAAGCCATAAGTCCAGTGAGATTGGCTTCCGGATGGAACTTACCATTATCCACTTCCATTTTAATATAGGACTCAGGGAAAAGTTTAGCCTTAGCTTTAAAAATATTAAAATCGACGTCGTCTGTTACTTCTACACGAACACTATATTTTTTATCTGCTGTAATCAGTCCTTGATAGCCAAGGGCGCCATTACTACTGGTATCAGCTTTGCTGATGGGGAGTACGATTTCTCCACTAAAATCTGCTTTTATAAAATGATTAACCTGAAAGTCTACGTTAATCGAATCTAGAGAGTACTGCCATTTGCTGGCATTTCCTTCATTGATATTGAATAGGTTGGTAGCAAAGAAATTTCCTGAGACCCCAAAATTGTCAATTAGTAATCCTTTGGCTCCAAAGGTGATTCGTTCGT
The DNA here is from genome assembly GCF_056160245.1 of Aquimarina sp. AWH4_224. NCBI lineage: Bacteria > Pseudomonadati > Bacteroidota > Flavobacteriia > Flavobacteriales > Flavobacteriaceae > Aquimarina > Aquimarina sp. AWH4_224. The sequence goes on from NZ_JBSWWU010000001.1 coordinate 8,374, forward strand.
CAGATTTGGTTATTTTAAACTCTGGGGGTAGTGTAACACTTACCTCTTCACCATAAAAACCTCTCCATAATTCTTGTTGTTCTGCAGGAATGAGTTGCTGTTCATTATAGATTGCAGGAAAACTGACCAAAGGGGAGTTCTTGGTATCACTTAAATCAAGTACTACATTTTCCATTTTGAATGCCCATCCTGGTAGAGGAACCAATTCAAATTTTGGTAAATCAAGCTCTATAAGTAAATCTTGTAGAGATTCTGCAACAAAGCTAAAACTTGCCCCCACGTAGCTCTCATTTCCAGCTATTTTTTTACCATCCTGGGGTTTTGTCTCTCCAGGAAACTTTTTGGTACCATCTTCGTTAAGAGGAATCGCTACGGTCTTAGCAATTCTTACGTCTGCTTCTAGCGCAATTTCTTTAACTTTCCCGGTACAGTCTATAGTAATATAGGTTTGTTTTGTGGCACTACCATCACTCTCCAAACCTCCTTTAAAGGTAATTGCCCATTGTCCACCACTTTGCCCTACTGGGAAATCGCCTAATAAATTTAATTGTGCTTCTCCGTAAATCCCGCCTTCATGCGATAATTTCACATTACTTGCCCCAAAAAACAATTCGGTGCTTAATTCACCTAGTGTGAGTTTAGCAAATAGGTCAACTTCTGCATAGTTTGCATGTAATTTTGCTTTTACAATACCAATGCTAATTGAAGAACTGGGGGATACACTTTTTTTCAATCCTACAGGAAACTGAAGTAATTCTTTACCACTAATAATATTGATGAAGTTTTCCTGTTTTTCGATTTCTTCAAATAATGCCTTAGCAGTTTTAACAAGAGAATCGGTTTTAGGAGTAGGTTTGTATATTTTATCGATATAGTCTTTGGTAAACTCAGCCAACCCCTGAAAGAAATTTTCACTAGGTGCATTTGCCAATGCATTTTCCAACTCTGGGAAAGAACGGAATTCTTGGGTGTTATACTTTCGTAATGCATATGCCTTATTGGCTTCACTGACTTTGCGTTTGGCTTTAAAGGCTTCTAGTCTTTGTAAAGCTTCTGCGTCTAAACCTCTCGCTGCAGGGTTTTCATAAAAAGGTGAAACAGGCTTATTTTTCTTAACCAATAATGAATCCTTTCCTGTATTGGCAGATCCAATCAGCGATAGGAGTAAAGCGAGTATGAGTAGGTAGTGGTTTTTCATGAGGGTTTCTTGCTTAAAGTTCGAACCTTAAATTATGGTTTAAGTGGATAGACTTGCATCGTTAAAGAGTGCATCATTCTCGTATACGTGAAGGGTATTACCAGAATCTAAAACATACAACCTTGTATCCAATGTTTTTATATCGGTTATTATCGGGATTATATCACCGCTATTTATTTTTATATCAGTATGCCATAATAATTCTTTGTTTAATAAATCGACAATACCTATCGTATTACTTTTTTCTTGAGAAAAATAAAGGCGATTATTTTTGACTGTATATGTACTATTAGAAAATGAAAAAGGGAGTTGCCACATCATTTGATCTTCGGGCTTGTATACTTGTTTATCCAAAACGGATAATTGCTCTTGTAAATCTAAATTTGTTATTTCAAATGTTTCAGGATCCAAGATTTGTACAAGCTTGTCTTTGATAGTGTAAATTTTGCCTTCACAATGAGTTAGCCACCCTCCAAAATCATTACTTTTCCAGAGTGTTTTACCCGTTTCTACATCTAGACAAAGTGTTACGTAATTTTCCGTTTGATGACTACTGTCAAATAGCAATAGGAATAATTTATGGTCTATTATTTGTGGATTTCCATAAGTTTCCCCATTCTTCATTCCAAATAACTCGGAAATATCTTTGCTCCAAAAAATTTCACCGTTAAAAGGATTGTAAAACTCTATCTTTTGGGAAAATATAAAAGCTCTATCTTTTTTAAAGATTTGATGAGGATAGTATGGTGTTGGAGTGAAGTCATTAATCTCGCCGTTTTCTGTGTTCACTGCGTAAGTTTTCCGTTCTTTATTTACTTTTCCAATATTAAAGTAAAACTTATCTCCCCATAGACCATTAGCTAATCTAAAAGTTCCTTTTAAATTTATAGATTTGTTAGGAAGATTTAATTTTAGCTGTTCTTTGCTGTTGTAAACCAGTCGGTCGTTAATTACTGAAAACGAATTAACATCTTCTTCAATAATAGAATTTGAAGGTTGTAATATTAATTTATTTCCTTGTTGGAAGACAAGTTCTTTATTAATAAAACTAAAACCAAGTATGTCTTCTAATCTATCTACTAGTTTCATATGTTGGGAAAAATTTTAGAAAACCAATCATCATTGTCTTTTAAAAATGTTATTAAATCATCGTAATCGATCAGGGTTAGATTTGGATCTTTTTTACGTCCATAACTCTGAAAAAGACTGATCATCTTGTCTTTGATTCCATTAAGATTAGTTGTAGGTTGGAAGTCTAAATTTTCTAACCAATTTACAACCTGGGTTTTCGTTAATTTATTGGTTTGATTTGTATTCCATTTAATACGCCATTGTACTTGATCCAAAGAGTTAATAGTGTGCATATCTCTTTTTACGAATTCTCTAACAAAAGTGTCTTTTCCCAAAGGTGCATTACTAGACAACCATTTATATTCTAAGTTTATTACTCCTGGAGAAGTTCCAACTTTTAAATCGACTCTTTGGGTGGTGCCATCAAGCCCAGTTACAGGATGTTCTACTGTTATTTCTTTACCTTTTACCAGGTTGGGATTAGCAGCAACATCTTCCATTAACCAGTAGCATGCTTGTCGGTTAACCCCAGTTGGAATATCATTTACAATAAATCTATTAAATAGATAAACGCAATTGTTACATTGAACATTAGATTTACTTAGGGTAGCTACAAAGTCTTCCATATTATTAAGAACCGCTACGTATCCTTTTCCGCCACTAGATTTATTATACCAAGTTGCAGTTTTTCCCAAAAAATCATCAATGTTTTTGACATTTGGTATTTGTAATCCCTCTACAAAGTTTACAAACTCATCCTTAGAACGTAATTTTTTTACAATGTTAAGTGCATCAATATCGTACCTTAGTTTTGTTTTGTTTGCATAGTGCAATATTTTATATACGTCATAATTCTCCTGAGGAGCATTTTTGAAAAAAGTTTTAAATTCCTGCGAAACATTAGGTTTAGCTAAATCTTTTATGAGCTCCTTGAACCAGCAGGAGGGAGGGTTAGCAAAAAACTGAGTGGTGAATAGTAAAAAGAAAACTATCGCCATCGACTTATAAATTTTAAATGAATTTTTCATACTCTAAAAATTTATATGATATCTTAATTACAAATAATATTATTTTTATTAAATCCTCTAAAACTCTTCCACGCACCAAACGCATCGTCATTTTTTAGGGCATCAAGCACATCGTCTGAAGCAGTTAAAAAATCGTCTCTAAAAATCTTTTTCAAATTATCTTGGAGGGCATTATATTTTTCAAAGAGCTTTTTTTGTTTTAGAATAACTATAAAATCTTCAATTCCTGATGCAGCCGGTAGCTTAGATTTTACTTCAGTGAAATAGTCATTGATTGCTTTTCTATGAGAAACATTATTTAGTTTATTAATTTTTGAGTCAAGAGAGTTTACCATATTATCGATACCCTTTATTGATGTAGCTATTTGCGGTAAGGATGCAACAATAGCTAACATTTGTAATCTATATCGATCTTGTGGGCTTAAGGCACTCTCGTTAAGAACATTTCCTAAGATTCCTGCTGCATTTCCTATTAAATCTGATGCTACAATAGCTTTTCTGATGTAATTTCCTGCAGTAAACAATATTTTAAATTCACCAATACCAACAAATAGTAATACGCCATCTACAGCAGTCCAAGCTGTTTTTTCTGCAACAATTCTTCTATTGCTTTTGCTCATGGCATAAGCCTGTATTAATGGCATTACTAAAACATCTCCTTTTTTAAAGTTTCTGTCTAAAAATTTGAAATTATCAGCAGCATACAAAACCATCATTTGATTGTAATCATACGACTTGCCGGTGCCATTTATTTTGATTTTAGTTTTACCTTCAATAGAGGCGCTGAAATTATCAAATTGCAACATATTGGACTCTAAGCTTAGGACTTCTGTATGGTTTTTGATATTGTTGTTTTTATCTAGTATTTGGTCAAGTTCAACTTTAACATAATGGTTAGAATTAAACGCTTGACCTCCCATCCATACAAATACTTTTGCCAATGTCTTAAAACTTTCATCTTTTTGGAGTTTTTCATGAATTTTATCTATACCAATGTTTTCGAGGGTATGTAAAACAGAGGCATCTGTTTCATCAAAACTGGCCAATAATTTTAATACAGAAGTATCTATTTTTTCAAAATTGAGGGTTATTACACTATTTGAACATTCAAAATATGTTTTCAAAACAGAAAACTTTGTTTGCTTTTCGACGTCTTTTAATGAAGAAGAACTTTCGTTTATATTAATATGATTTAGAATGTTGTTAAGGGTATTACAGGAGATGTCAGTAGTGGTCCAAAAGTCTTGGTTTTCTTTTTCATTATCCTGAATATGCAGTAAAAATTGAGCTCTAAAAATACTTAGGTATTCGACCAGATTATTTGAAAATAGACTTTCTAAATTTTGAGAATCTTTATTGTCATAGTAATATTTAGCCCATTTAAAAACATCATTTACTCTATGAACTTTCTCCCCTAAGATTTCAGTATAACCACTATAAATATATTCTCGACTTCCTTGAGTGCCACAATTAAGAATAAACCTTCCTGGCTTAACCCAAGACCAGTTTCTACCCGAACCAGAATCATTAACAGTACAAGTACCATTTATGATAAAACCAGGAATAGTTATTTTTATACGGTTTCCTTGGGTAAAACTTGAGAAGGCCTCTTTGTTATCAAATCGTAAGGAAGCCAGTTCAAAGACTACTTTGTAATCAGCTAGACCTTTACTGTCATCAATTAACATTTCTGTAAAAAAGTCTACTATTCCACTAATTTTATCTCTGTTATCCTCATTTTCTTTCATTGATATCAATAACAAGCTTATGAACTCTTTTTTATTGGTATCTCTTATATCATCGTACTTTGATTTTATTAGAGTGTTTATAACTAGCCATTTATCGGTATCTTTTTGAAGATTTTTAAATTTATATGTTAGTACAGTTAATAATCTATCTTGATTATTTTCTCCGAATAATGAAAAAGTAGCATTTTGAACTTCTTTAAAAATGTTGCTTAGATTTCCATCTTTATTAAGAAGTTCAAATAAGTTTTGAGCATTTTCTTTTTTGATGAAAATTAAAAGTTTAACGAGAGCTCTTTCCTTTTGTTCTTTAATCGAACCTTTTGCTAATTTTTCAATTAAATTTTCTAGTATACTGTAAGAGACATTATTAAATACACATTTATATTTAATATCATTAATGGTTTTTACAATTGTATCGATATTGGTTTCGGTAACCAAGGCATTGATCTTATCTACCTCTGGTTGTACTAATTCCTGAATATCACTCGAAGAACAATCAATAGGGATTTCAAACCAACCATTGTTGCTAACACTAGAACTACTACATGGTACAGGGCGTGACTTTGTTTTTGTATACTTAGATATTAATGCATTTAAATTATTTGCCTTTTGTTGAGGAGTCAAATCGTCGGAGGTAATTTGCTTGAAATACTTACTTACATCATCATACTCTAGTTGTACTGATCCTTTTTGGCCGCAACCCGAATCTAAATTGTAGAAGAAATTCACTTTTGAATCGTAAGATATTGTAGATTCTGGTGTAACCGTATAACTCTTTTTCGGATCGTCTTTATTTACATACATGTTTTGAGTGAAATCCCAATGGTAATAGGTATAGGTGTCTTTTTCACCATTTTTTCCTTTGATAACAAATCCAGGTAATGTACCGGTTATTTTTTTCTTGTCTGGGTTAACGTAAAGTGAAGAGGATTCTCTTATAAACACAAATTTAAAGTTAGGAGCCAGAGCATAACTACCTGCAAATTCATTTCCACTATCATCTTGAAACAAGAATAAATCCAGATCAGGATCACTCATGGTAGCCCAATTAGGGTATCCTAGCTCAGTTCCATTACCATAGTCCATTAACCAGGTGTTTGCGCTTCCCGAATTGCTGGAATCTTCACCAAAGGGATGCGTAAGAGTAAATACTCCATGTCCAAGCTCGTGTGCTGCTACCTTAAGAGCGGTATCTTTCTTTTCCAGACCTTCTCCCAAATGACTTTCGAAAATGAATCCCCATTGTCGCGTTTTTGGCATAAAACCACTTAAAGGTTTTGACACCTTAAGATCTTTACCTAATACAAATATGAAATATTGTCGTGAATCGTAATTAGGATATTGTTTTTTGAATTCCTGATAAACATTTTTAAGTTCTGAGGGATAATCGGATAGTAGCCCACTCCCGTCATAATCTATAACATTGTTATTGTTTTTGTCCCAGGAATTTTGCGAAATGGTGAGGTCTATAACATCTGGTTTAACTTTGAATTTCCCTCCAGCTAGTCCAAAAATATTGTTTAGTTCCTCTTCCAAATCCCCAATATTATTACCTCCATTTACAGTAACCACCTGCACAGGAACTTCATTCTGCTTTATAATGTGATGTATAAAGAAATTTGCTGCAACTTTATATTTTTTTGAAGAAGGATCTAAATAAGTAATCACGCATTCTTCGGTGCGATAAGGATTTACCCCGGAAACAGTAATTTTATAAGTGTTTGTTCCGGTTACTCTCTGGTGTTTGATAGCCGTGTTTTTTGCCGATTTTATGATTAGGCTATCGATACTAATTTGGGAATTATTAATTTCGATATCTGCATAAAAAACATCCTCTTCTCCTTGTACGGCGGCTTTATGAGCAGGGTAGTAGGATTGTCCCGATGTACTATTGATTTTTGGATATTTTTCTTTTTCGTAATCATTATTCACCAAATCCAGTGCAAAACGAGTATCCTCACCTGTTTTGAAAGTTACGGTAACATCTTCATTAGTAATGGTATCTACATATGGATCACTCATGGTTCCGGTATGTGATCCTGGTCGAATCCCATCTGCATTGTCGGAAGTAAGTTGAGGAGAAGGATCGCCTTGCCCCGTTTGTGAGATGTTTCCATCCCCATCTATGGTATAACTATCTCCATTAACATCAGTAATGGTGTAGGTATCTCCTTCATCATAGTCAAAAGTATCTGTAGTACCATCTGGTTTGGTAATTACAATTTGTCCATCGGTAATACTTATATCATTTTCATCTATTTCGTAATTCAAGTCAATGGGGACATTATCTCCTCCGGTAAAAACATCAACAATATCTTCGCCTACATCTATAACTTCGTCAATATCCAGAACATTTCCCCAAGAAGGGTCATACACAGTGATGACAGTACCTTCGGCTAATTCACTTTCATTATTAACAAAAATATTAGTGAAGTTTACAGCTACTTTTATATTTTTAAAATAGGGAAAAGAAACATATCCTTTACCCGTAAATCTTCCATTACTCCCATTTACTTCAGTTACTTTGACAGGAAAGTCTCCAGCTTTGAATACATTACCGGGTAGCAATTGTTCCAAAGGCTCCGTATTATCAATATTCAAATCTGGAGAAATTCCACAATTGATAAGGCCTTCTTCATCATCTTCGGTTGGCGTACTAAAGGTTTGTATTATTGAATATTCACTCTCTGAAATCAAACATTTTTTGCCTACCTGATATTCATAGGTAGTACCTGGTCGTAGATCCCATAGCGTGATCCAATTTCCGGTGGTTCGAGTAAAGAACCATTCATTGTTTTGACCTTCCTCTCGATAACGTACTGTAAATTGAGGAATATTGGTGGTAAAATCTTCCCAAGTAATATTGGCTTGTTGAGCTCCTTTTACCTCATGTTGTACGTTACTGGGGGTTTCGCACGGAGCTATGTAATTAAACCAAAATACTTCACTAAAGCCATTATTGTTGAAAAGTCCAATTTCTTCTGCACCATTTATTGCTTTAGCCTGTACTCTCCAGGCATACCGTTTGTTAGATAATAGTAAAGGATCTGCAGCGCTATAGAGATATGAAGTGTTGGTTGTTGTAGTTTGAAATATTGGCGGAGAAGCCAAGAATGCAGCTTGAGGATCCATGGTTTGGTCCCAGATTTCCACAATACTTAATTCATATTGAACATTACTGACGTTTATATGCCTTGGTGTCCATTGAAACAATAAATTTAAAGGATTTTGTTCTCTAAGATCAATTCGGTTATTAGGTGCAATAAGGATAGGAGGTTCATTTTGAAAAATAAAGGTAGTAGCGCAGGATCTTTGAGAAATGCGTACCCCGGTAAGGGCATCAAATACTTCAAAACAAAATTGATAAGATCCTTCGGGGATGGGTTGTCCGTAGGCTGTTGGAGAAATACCAGTTATATTCTCAAAAGCGAAATAGGGGGCAAGCTCTACATTAGTTAAATTCAAAGGAACTCCTCCTTCGATAAATAAAGAAGGTGCGCCCGATACAATATCATTACTTTCAAAACGAATTCCATTTCCTTCAAAAAAGGCCTTTAGTCGAATCTCTCTATTGTTTTGTGAAAGATCGTTTAAAAGGATTTGAAGTCGCAAAGGACTATTGACCGAAGAAGCATCAGCATAAGAAGAAAAATATATAGGTGAAGGAGGAACCGTTTGAGGTACAACTGTTACTGGAAATGTCTGTGCCAGCATACTTTCTAGAATTAAGAAAGTCGATAATAACAGAAAATATAAACCTTTCTTCATAAGCTAAGTTGATTATTACATTTTATCTATATACCTAAGTTCGATTTTTTCGGGATTTGTTTCCTTTAACGATCTACGGTAGTAGAAATCAATAATTTGGGATTCTAAATATACGGTAATTTTCTCAACGTCTTTCTCTTTTTCATACATCCTAAACACCTTGTCAGCCTCTTTTTTCTTAAAGGCTTGCATAAAACTATCAGGATTTTTTACCGCTTCAATTGCATTATATTTATCAAATATTTTTTTCATCCATCGATGCCCTACCAATTTTTCTTGTCTGTTCTGCAGCTCTGTATTTAATTTTTCAATCTCTACTTTATTATTAGGGGTCTCTTCTTTAAGATTGTCTCGCTTTATTTTGGTTTTTACGAAGCTTCTTTCCAGCTTGAAATCCAGAAATTGCATATCCTCTTTAAGATTAGTGATCACTTCAGTAAGAATGTTATCGTATTGTTTTAGGAAATCTTCATAGCTATATAAAGCATCCAAAAACTCTAGAGCTTTTTCTTTATAAGTTTCAGATTTTGTCTGTTTTTTCAGCTCTGCAAATAGAAAATCTATTGAGCCTTGCTTTTCTTTTGGGATATTCTGAAATCTGGAGCTATTTTTTACATTGGTAAGTTGCTCTGTAACTTCGGCAATTGTTCCGCTATAAGTGGTTGATCGATATCTGAATTGTACTCTTCCGAGTTTTGCTAAGTCTGTATCGTTAAGGAGTTTTTGATTCCTTTTTTTGAATTTAAATTTAAGATTGTCAAAAGTATAACTATACCCAAAGGTGGCCGTAAAGTCGTTATTATTATCAGTATCCGTGCTTCTAAAAAGGGAGAGGATATTTAGGTTTAAGTTATGACTTTCGTAGATAGAATAGCTGCCACCCAACCTAAAATTAAAAATGTCGTTCTGTTTTTGTCCATCTGTATAGGCTGTGTTATAAGAACTTGAAAAATTTGCTCTTAGTTTTTTGTCAAAGAATGATTTGGTCGCAGTAAATGTTGGTCCCAAAGTAAGATTATCAGTATCTCCAACCGTATTGTAAGAAGCATTAGCTGCAAAAGAAAAGCTAAGAGAGTTTTCGGGAAAACCCAATACATAAGCCGAAGCCGCATTATAGAATCTCGTTAGACCATTTTCAACGGTTTCTCCACCTTGTTGGTTGTTAGAATTTTGATAGGTGAGATTGAAATTCAGATTTTGTTGTTTACTTTCGGTTTTCTTTAAGGTATAGTTGATTCCAAGATTGGCGTTTTGTGATACCTGGCGATAATTTAGGGTGTCTACATTATCCAGTTGATTTACTTCATTAATGAAATCAAATTGGTCTCTGATATTGGTAAATGATTGAAAATTTGAATATCCCGCAGTAATGTTTAGCTTATCTGAGGCCGTGTAATTAACATTCACAGCGCTCACAACTCGCTGTAATTCTGAACTTTTTGTATTATCCAAATTATCACTTTGGAGACCAGCATTGATGGCTATATTTACTTTGTTATTAAATATGGTTTGAGAAGCGTTTAAAGTAATGTTCTCCAGATCGTTATTGAAATAGTAGGCTCCAAAAGTTCTATAATCCGGGTCAATACGTTCATAACCCACACCAACAGTTCCGTTACCTGCTGGGTAGTCTAATTGCGCGTTAAAGGCATCATAGTAATTTGTAGATAGATTTTCGTCAAGTAGGAAAGATAATACGCCATTTGATGGTTTTGCTTCTGTAATTTGTGTGTCTTCGGTAATTCCAGATATAGCGTATTCGAAACGGAGTTGTGCTTTTTCAAACAATTTGAAATTTGTTTCTACACTTGCTACTGCGTTTTCTTTTGGAGTTAATTCTAATTCAATAGGAACAGGATTTTGTAAGGATTCTTCATCGTCTTTTGCCGAGAAAAAAATCAAGCCTAATGAAAATTTTCGAAAATCATAAGAAGTTTTAAACCCATATCCAAACCTTTCGTAGGCGGGAATAGCTTCAGGAACTTCTTCATTATATTCTGTTGCTTTTAGAAACCTACCATATAGCAAACTTAATTTAAAGGGGCCAGTTGGAGTTAAATCGACTCCACCTCCAGTAAATTGATGTCCGCTTAGTGTATAAGGAGAAAAGGTCATGGCTACATCTCCTATATGAGTAGCAACCCATTTGTAGGATGGATGAATACTTAAACGATTTATTTTAAACGGTGTACTATAACCAAAATCCTGATTTGTATATGAAAAAGAAAGAGGAATGCTATAAACACCACTAATGTTAAAATTAAGATTACCATTTACGAAATATGTAAAAGGATCTCTGTTGGCTGTGCCGTCATAAAAAACACCGTTTGCAGAAATTCCTCCATTATACCTTAAGAGCGGTACCTTTCCGATTTGTTCAAGGTTTTGCGCCCAGGAAAATAGAGTTATACCAAAAAAGAGGATAAGTAGTTTAGGTTTCAATGCAGGTTTTAAGTTTGGGTTGGCAAATTTAATATAATTTTAACAATTTACCAATTGAATTTTAGTTCCTTTCAAAATATAAGATGCATTCGTTTTTTTACTAAAATACTAATACTGTTTATAGTATATAAAATCCGATTGATACACTTACAATAGTAAGTGTCGTGATCTTTCTTATTGTTACCCTAATAATATATTACTTCTTTCTAAGAAGTTTGAAGGAGGCCGAAATTTTGATTAATGGAGAAACTAAGAACTACTCATATCGTAATGATTCTATAGGATCTTGCTTAGCAGCTTTTATGGCAGGATACAAACCGGAGACAACAGCAGTTAAAAATGAAGTAACCACAGCGGCAAACATGGCAAGCCAAGGTACAGAAAACTGAAAATTGGATAAATTTGCAGCAAGGCTTCCTACAAGGATTCCTAGTACTATACCAATTACTCCTCCAAGTTGGCCTATGATTACTGTTTCCAGGAAGAACTGACCAGAAATAGTGTGTTTTTTGGCTCCTAAAGCTTTTCTAACCCCTATTTCTCTAGTGCGTTCGGTCACGGACACCAACATGATATTCATTAGTGCGATCGAAGAACCAAAGATGGTTATAATACTAATGATCCATGCGGCTATGTATAGATAAGAGGTAATGCTAGCTATACGGTTGATTAGATCATCACTACGCTCAAGCCCAAAATTGTTTTCTTCTATGGGATTCAACCCTCTCACATTTCTAAAAGTGATAATAGCTTCATCCTGAGCGCCTTCTAAATATTGTTTGTCATTAACTTTTACGCTGATGTTGTAATTGATATTGGGCAAGGTATAAATTGATCTTGCAGTTTGAATAGGAATAAGCACTCGTAAATCTTGATTGTTTCTGAAGGTAGCTCCTTTACTTTCTAATAAACCTATAATCTTAAATTTTGCTCCACGAATACTAATCGTTTTACCAATAGGATCTGTGTTTTTGAACAAACTCTTTTTGAAATCCGAACCAATTAAACAAACATGATTGTTATTTTCGATGTCAAAAAAGGTGAAGTTTCTTCCTTTTTCAACCTCGGTACCAGAGTTTTCAAGATAATTTTCGTTAACCCCTAATACCGCCACTTCTGGATCTGTTTTTTCACTTTCAAAACGCACTTCAGCATTTCGTGTACCCGTAAAATATAAAGACGTTTTGGTATAAGGGAATTCAAACTTATCGACAAATTGTTTTACGTTTCTATAACTGATTATAGGATTGACTTTTTCCCGATTTCGATTGTTTCTGGTGTTAAATTCGTATCGCTGTATATTAAAAGTATTTGAGCCCATGGAGGCAAAATCCCCGGTAATGGTCTTTTCCAAAGCTCCCAAAAATGTCAAAATACCAACAAGGGCAGTGATCCCTATGGCAATAATTAGAATAGTAAGAACAGTGCGCAGTACCTGACCTCGAATAGAATCCATTGCGATTCTGACATTCTCTCTAAACAGTGAAAACATAAGTATACAATTAACCGGTTTGCTCTATAAGACTACAAAACCTCTTTAAAGTTACTCCAAAAAAACAAAATTTATGATTTGAAGAAAGTCTTATACATATTTGTCTTCAAATTTTGTGTCTTTTTTAGATATTTGCAACCTTAAAACAGACGAATTCAATCGTCTTGAATTTGAACAAAGCAAATGGCACAAAAACCTTCTATACCCAAGGGAACAAGAGATTTTTCACCTATCGAGGTGGCAAAAAGAGGATATATTATGGATACAATCAAAGAACAATTTAAGTTGTTTGGCTTCCAACCCATAGAAACTCCTAGTTTTGAAAACAGTGAAACCTTGATGGGGAAATATGGAGAGGAAGGAGATCGACTTATTTTTAAAATCCTAAATAGCGGTGATTATTTGAAAAAAGTAGATGATACCTTGTATCAGGCTAAGGATAGTACTAAAATGACAGCAAAGATTAGTGAAAAAGCTTTACGATACGATCTTACAGTACCTTTTGCGCGATATGTGGTACAACATCAAAATGAGATTGACTTTCCGTTTAAACGTTATCAGATTCAACCGGTATGGAGAGCGGATCGCCCTCAAAAAGGAAGATTTAGAGAGTTTTATCAGTGCGATGCCGATGTGGTAGGTAGTACATCGCTTTGGCAAGAGATAGATTTGATCCAATTGTATGATAACGTATTCACTAAGTTGAATTTGCAAGGGGTTACGATCAAAATCAATAATAGGAAGATCCTTTCTGGGATAGCCGAGGTGATAGGTGCTAGTGATAAGTTGATTGATTTTACGGTGGCATTGGATAAACTAGATAAAATCGGTGAAGATGGTGTGAAAAAGGAGATGAGAGAAAAAGGGATCTCTGATGATGCGATAGAAAAGGTGAAACCATTATTCAGTTTTGAAGGAAGTACCACTGAAAAAATAGCCAAGCTTAAAACTTTGCTAGCTTCTTCTGAGGAAGGAACGAAGGGTGTAGAGGAATTAGAGTTTATTACTAGCACAATTAGTGAAGTATCGCTGCAAACAGCGAATTTGGATCTGGATGTAACTTTGGCAAGAGGGTTAAATTATTATACAGGAGCTATTTTTGAAGTAGCAGCGCCAAAAGAGGTAAAAATGGGATCCATCGGTGGCGGTGGAAGGTATGATGACCTTACAGGTATTTTTGGATTGAAAAATGTAAGTGGAGTAGGGATATCTTTTGGTTTGGATAGAATTTATTTGGTGCTTGAAGAATTAGGACTCTTTCCTGAAACCGTAGCACTATCAACCAAAGCGTTATTTATCAATTTTGGGGATAAAGAAGCGTTGTATTGTGCAAAAACAATTATCAAGTTAAGAACTGAAGGAATCGTTGCCGAGTTATACCCAGATAGTTCAAAAATGAAAAAGCAAATGGGGTACGCCAATAAAAGAGCAATTCCTTATGTGATTTTGGTAGGAACTTCAGAAATAGAAAAGGAAACCTACACCGTAAAAGATATGCTGTCAGGAACTCAACAAGAAATAAATTTTGACGAGTTGAAAGATCTATTAAAATAGATGAATACGATTGTGAACTGAAGAAATCCTTAGAAGGATGAGAGCTAAATTACAGAATACTAATCTATTAACAGGTTAGTGGAATTATAGGGCTTTATATGCCTTATGTAGTATAGAAAATTATAGGAAATGTAAATAAAAAAGGTTGTCTTTAGACAACCTTTTTTTGTAGCGAGAGCGAGACTTGAACTCGCGACCTCCGGGTTATGAATCCGACGCTCTAACCAGCTGAGCTACCTCGCCATGATTACTATATTAGTCTGAGTTTGATTCGTATCCTTTTTACAGAACTACGCTAGTAACTCAAACGCGGGTGCAAATATAAAAACAAAATGCATTGACGCAAACAATAATTCATATTTAATTTTTTTTTTCATTGTACTTTTAAAGTCGACAATTAATCTATATATTGGCTTATCAACAATTAATGATTATGTCTGAGAAAACTAAATATGAACTTGAATTTGTGGTACAATCTTCGCCACAATTACTATATCAATATATTTCAACTCCTTCTGGGCTTTCCGAATGGTTTGCTGATAATGTAAATTCCAGAGGAGAGCTGTTTACTTTTATTTGGGATGATTCTGAAGAAGAAGCCAAGCTCTTAAGCCGTAAAAGTGGTGAAAGAATTAAATTTAGATGGGTAGAAGATGAGGAAGAAGGAAACGATTATTTTTTTGAATTGCGTATTCAAGTAGACGAAATTACCAAAGATGTATCTTTGATGGTTACTGATTATTCTGACAGTGACGAACTAGATGAGAATAAGATGCTTTGGGATAATATGATTAGTAATCTTAAACATGTGCTAGGATCGGCATAAACTTCTTTTTTTATATAAATTTGCAGTGCCCATAAAAGATAGTATTTATGGGATTTCTTTATGGTAAATAATAATGGAAATTTGGTAAAAGATAATGAAGCTCTTTTACCAATTGCAAATCGCGGATTTGCTTACGGTGATGCGTTATTCGAAACGATAAGAGTTAATTCTGGGGATATTTTATTCTGGGAAGACCATTATTTTAGGTTAATGGCTTCGATGCGGATTTTACGCATGCAGATCCCAATGAAATTTACTCCAGAGTTCTTAGAAAAAGAAATTAAAGATTTGATCGAAGCTGATGGTCTTAACGAGGTTTCGGCTAGGATTAAAATTACAGTATATAGAGACGCCGATGGGTTGTATACACCTACAAATAATGAGGTGAATTATATCATTTCGACTTCAAAACTAGAAACGAGTTTTTATACACTCTCTGAAGAAAAAAACGAAGTTACTCTTTTCAAAGATCATTATGTTGTGGCAGATCTGATATCTACCCTTAAAACGACTAACAAAATTACCAATGTATTAGCAGGTATTTTTGCTAAAGAAAATGGATTTGACAATTGCTTATTACTCAATTCTAATAAGATGGTTATTGAAGCAACTAATGGGAATTTGTTTTTGGTGAAAGGAAATACTATAAAAACACCACCATTAGAGGACGGTTGTTTGAAAGGAATTTTAAGAACTCAACTGTTACGGATCCTCGAAAAACTGGAAGATTATGTAGTAGAAGAAGGGTCTATTTCTCCATTTGAATTGCAAAAAGCGGACGAGTTGTTTATCACTAATGTGATTTCAGGAATTACTCCTATCACCAACTTTAGAAAAAAGGAATATACTACCACTACCAGTAAACGATTATTGGGTATTTTAAATTCTAGAATTAGACTAGGAGCCTAGTTATAGGTAGGATTCTCTGGTGCATTAGACCATAACATATATTCACCACCAAGTTCGATCATCTTTTCTTTCCAGAAGGTGTCATAGGATTTTCCAAAGATATTCTTTTGATAATCGTTTTCAACAATAACCCAAGAGTTGGCTTCAAGTTCTTGATTAAGTTGCTGGGATCCCCAACCTGAATACCCCAGGAAAAATCGTATTTCTTGCGGTGTAATTCTGTTTTCGGAAATCAATTGAGAAACTACTGTAAAGTCTCCTCCCCAGTAGATACCACCAGAGATTTCAACACTATTAGGAATTAGATCAGGTATTTTGTGAATAAAATATAAATTATCCTGTTCGACAGGTCCACCATTGTAAATTTTAAAATCAGATTCGATTTCTGGAACCAAATCAGAAAGAAGATATTCAAGGGGTTTATTCATTATAAAACCGATCGAACCTTGTTCACTATGATCAGCAAGTAAAACAACAGAACGATTGAAAGAAACATCACCGATTATAGAAGGCTCTGCAACTAAAAGATGTCCTTTTGATGGTTGGAGTGATATCATGCGCTGGCTTTCTTTATCACTTAAAGCTAAATAATTATTTCTAATAATCAAAGCCTAGTGGGGCCTTTTTATGGGAAAGCATAAAAAAAAGCTCCCTAGAATAGGGAGCTTTTTTAATAATATCGAAACTAACTGATTAGTTTACTGAGTTTGATAAATCAGCACCAGCCTTAAACTTCACAACGTTTTTAGCAGCGATTTTGATAGTTTTTCCAGTCTGTGGATTTCTACCTTCTCTTGCAGCTCTTTTAGAAACTGACCAAGATCCAAAACCAACTAAAGAAACACGTCCTCCTTCTTTAAGAGTTTTTCCTACGCTTCCTAAGAAAGATTCTAAAGCTTTTTTAGCCGCTGCTTTAGAGATTCCGGCGTCAGCTGCCATTGCATCGATTAATTCTGTTTTGTTCATAATTCTGTTTTTAAATTAATTGTTGGTTAAACCAATCTTTATGTTAAACGCTCTACAAATTTATACGGATTTATCATTCATGCAAGGATTAGCCCAGTAAATACAAGGATTTGTTGATAACTCAAGGTGATTGTTAATAAACACGTTAAATTTTTGTAGTTTTTTTATTGCTAATTTCATGTGAGCCTTATACCATTCGGGCATCCCTAAAGAAATTATACCCATTTAAAAGGGCTTTGGCCTCCATAGCCTTCTTTCCTGGAAGTTGAATTTTGTCAATTAAAATATATCCATCTCGAACAGCTACTTTAATTTTTGAGTCTTCAACAATGATTTTTCCAATATCAAAATGATGAGGTTCTGCTATGGGGCTTACTCCATATATTTTTACATTTTCAGTTTTTCCATTATTATGCATTTCAGACCATGCAGATGGGTAAGGAGATAAACCACGAATAAGATTATGTATGATACCTAAATCTTGGCGCCAATCGATTTTGGTATTTTCTCGATTAAGTTTGTAGGCAGTTTTAAATCGTTCTTCTTTGGGTTGTGCTATAAGATGTACATTGTCATTTTTAATGAGCTGAATTGTTTTCTCAACCAATTGGGCTCCTTGAATCATTAACTTATCATGTAGTGTACCCGCAGTATCATTTTGGTCTATTGCTACTTCTTCCTGGAGGATAATCTGGCCTGTATCTATTTTTTCATCAATAAAAAATGTAGTAATTCCAGTTTTCTCCTCTCCGTTAATAATAGCCCAATTGATCGGTGCTGCACCCCTATAATCGGGAAGCAAGGAAGCATGTAGATTAAAAGCACCGTATTCGGGCATATCCCATACTAATTTAGGTAGCATGCGAAACGCTACCACAATATTGAGATTTGCGTTTAGTGCTTTTAACTCTTCTAAAAATGTTTCGTCTTTTAAATTGGTAGGTTGTAATACTTTTAGATGTTTTGATAGGGCATATTCTTTTACTGCAGAAGCTTTAAGTTTTCTTCCTCTACCTGCAGGTCTGTCTGGCGCCGTAATAACACCAACCACTTCGTGATTGTTGGCTATAATCTGTTTTAGAGTCTCGACAGCAAAATCAGGAGTCCCCATAAATACGATTCGTAATGCTCTCATTATTTTATACTAGTTGATACTTATTATTATCATTGATCTTAATGATCTGATGTTGATTCATTTCTTTTAATATCTTCAGAAGAAGTTGTTCAGGATATTCAAGGGTAGCGGTCAATTCCCTTGAAGATAATTGTTTTTCTTGTAATAACCTTATAATATGTTCCTGTATTTTGTGGTGATCATATTTTTGTTGCCCTTGTTTCAGCCTCGTGCAATAACTACAAATTCCACAATTCGTAGAAGTTTCTTCTCCAAAATAATGTAAAAGTAAATTGCTTTTGCACGTCGACTCGTTTTCGGTATATCGAATTATAGCTTCTACCTTTTTTGTCTTAGAAGTATTTTGAGCGGTAATATAGGGTTGTATTCGATGTATGGTTCTTTCATCCTCTCTTGGAACTAAAAAAATGATTTCGGCATCAGAACGTTTGTAATTGAACTCTAATAACCCGACTTCTTTTAGTTTTTGTAGCACAGAAACAACCTCTTGCTCTGGTTTTTCAATTTTTGAAGCAATAAAAGGAATATTGATTTCCACTTCTTCGTCAAAAATTCCACCATAGGTGCGTAGTATGGCTTTCATAGTTAACTCACAATCCGGATGGTTATCCAGATAATCCAGCAAATGATTTCCGGTGGTAGTGATAAACAGGTTGCTTTTTTTTGTAAAACGTTGCATAAAACGTAGCACACCACAGCGATCCAGTAGTTGAAGCGTGTTGTAGGTGGTTAAGGTATTTAAATCATACGTTTTACAGAAGGTATTGAATTCGAATTGATGCGAACTTTGTTCACCTTCTCCATACGGGATCTGAAAGTAGTTGCACAGTTTGCGATATACTGTTTTTACAGTTTCGGTATTAGGAAGTACCTTGATGAATTGATTGTATAGACGATTAGCATCATTATCACTTTTTAGAACAAAAGCGTAGGAAGGTTCACCATCTCTACCCGCTCTTCCAGCTTCTTGGAAATAACTTTCAATGCTTTCCGGAAGTGTATAATGTATAACGGTGCGAACATTTGATTTGTCAATACCCATCCCAAATGCATTGGTAGCCACCATAACTCTAATATCTTCTTTCATCCATTGGTCAAATCGCTGAGTCTTTTGCTCATTCGAAACACCGCCGTGATAATGAGAGGCGGTATAACCCGATCGATGTAGCAATTCACTCAATTCAACAGCAGATTTACGATTTCTTACATATACAATCGAAGAACCAGGATATTGATCCAAAATTTGTTTTAAACGAAATATCTTGTCATTGACATGAATAACGTGATAGGCCAGGTTGGATCTGTAAAAAGACTGTTTAAAAATTTTTGGCTGAAAAAGATCCAATTCTTTGATAATGTCTTCCCGAACACGTTCTGTTGCAGAAGCGGTTAAGGCAACCATGGGAACAGTAGGGTGCAGGGTTCTTAATACTGCAATTTTTCGGTAAGTAGGCCTAAAGTCGTTACCCCATTCTGAAATACAATGTGCTTCATCAATCGCAATAAGATTGATGTTCATTTGTTTTAGCCGTTCCTTTACAATGTCCTGTTGCAAACGTTCTGGAGATAAGTAGAGAAACTTATAGTTACCATAAATACAATTATCCAGTAAAGTATCTAGTTCTGTATATTTGATTCCGCTAGGAAGGGCTAAAGCTTTAATGCCTTTACTTTGAAGTCCTTTGACCTGATCCTGCATCAATGCTACCAGGGGAGATATGACCACACAGATTCCTTCTTTTATAAGTGCAGGTACTTGAAAACAAATGGATTTTCCTCCACCAGTTGGGAGTTGTACAAAAGTATCCTGGCCTTCGAGAATAGCATCAACAATATCTTCCTGAAGTGGCCTAAAACCATTGTGATTCCAATGTTTTTGTAGTATTTGTAACGGAGATGCTGTCAATCTAATTTTATGGTGTTAAGAATAAAATTGTTGCGTTCCTCGACTGTTCCAAAAGGAACTTCTATACAATTATAACCTAATTCGGTATAGGTATTTACTAAATGATGATGAATGTCTTGTGCTTGTTCGAAAGTTTCGAAGCGCTCTCCGTCGGTCACATAGATTTCTTTCCACGGAGGCAGTATAAATATATGATCGTATACATATTTTTTACTTTCATTGATAAAATGATCCTCATACGATTGCCCAAAATAATCCATGTAAGCGAGAACGTCGGGGATACCCCTGTCATAAAATAAAACCTTGTCCTCCTTGTCGTCTGCATCAACAAATTGCTTTATTCTGGCATTAAGTATGGTTGTATTGAATTGGTAAGGATCAGAAACTGATACAATGGGATTAGAAACGATACTATCCGATCCGTTGGTTAGTTTAGCTTCTTGAGTCATCGCTCGAATAACTTCATGAAAACAAAAAAAATGAGATGCTTCCAGTTTTAAAATGATAGAGGTTTTACCTGTACCGGGCGCTCCTGTAATAACTATTCTTTTCTTTATCAAAGGAATGATTTTGATACAAATTTCGGAATTATAAAAGGAATATGAAAATACTATTAACAGAACTATAAAGGTCTGTTAAAGTTGAATTTCTCAAGATTATTTTTTACTACCTTCAAATGCTATTGTTCCTAAATAGCTTTATTTAGACTAGTTAAAAACTAACACTAAAATTAAAACACATGCCGGTTTACAATCTAAAAATTAATGGAAAGTCTCATTCCGTAGAGGCCGATCAGGATACACCACTACTTTGGGTGCTTAGAGATCATTTAAACATGGTAGGAACCAAGTTTGGCTGCGGTATTGGTCAATGTGGTGCTTGCACTGTGCACGTTGACGGATCCGCAACAAGAAGTTGCCTACTACAGGTATCTAATGTTGAAGAAATGGAAATTACTACGATCGAAGGGATTTCTGAAGACGGTTCACATCCTGTACAACAGGCATGGAAAGAAGTGGATGTACCACAATGTGGATATTGCCAGGCAGGACAAATTATGTCTGCTACAGCCTTTCTTAATGAAAATAAGAATCCTTCCAAATCGGAAATTAGAGATGCTATGAGTGGTAATATCTGTAGATGCGCATCATACAATAGAATCGAGAGAGCCGTAGAGCAGGCTGCAAGTAAAATGAGCTAACCCAATAAAACCAACAACAATGAAACAAATCGTATCATCTTCTTTTAGCAGAAGATCATTTATAAAAACCTCAGCATTAGCTGGGGGAGGAATGTTAATTGGGTTTAACTTATTTCAAGCATGTAAACCTGAGGCTACTCCGCCCGTTGATGTGTCGCAATTGAACTTTAACGACTTTAATGCGTTTATCAAAATAGCCGATAATGGTATGGTAACTATCTTTTCTCCTAATCCTGAAATAGGACAGGGAGTAAAAACATCGATGCCAATGCTTATTGCAGAAGAGCTGGATGTAGCCTGGGATAACGTACATGTAGTTCAGGGAGCACTGGATACCAAAAATTTTACCCGCCAGGTAGCAGGAGGGAGTCAATCTTTACGATTAGGTTGGGAACCTTTACGACAAACAGGAGCAACAGCCCGACAAATGTTGATCAATGCTGCTGCGGCACAATGGGGTGTAGATCCTTCAACATGTACTACAGATAATGGAGTAATTACCAATGCTAACGGGGATAAACTAGGATATGGAGAAGTAGTAAAGCAAGCTGCTGCACTTCCTGTTCCTGAGAATGTAACCCTAAAAGATCCAAAGGATTTTAATATTATCGGGAAAGATGCTCAAAATGTAGATATTGATAACATTATTACCGGGAAACCGCTCTTCGGATTGGATTACAAAGAAGAGGGTATGATGTATGCAGTGGTATTACGACCTCCTTCTTTTGGGAAAACTTTGAAAGATTTTGATGCATCAGGAGCCAAAGCTATTCCTGGAGTTCAGGATGTGATTAAATTTGGAGATAAGATTGCCGTGTTGGCTAACAATACTTGGACCGCGATGAAAGGTAAAAAGGCGCTAACTGCCAATTGGGAGTCTGACGCGAAGCTAGAAAGCACCGAAGGACATGATAAAATCCTTACAGACTTATTGAATGGTAAGGAATTCAATACCATGAGAGCTGATGGAGATGTGAAAAAAGCATTTGCAGAAGCAGATCAGGTAATAGAGAGAACCTATGAGTCTCCTTTCTTACCACATAACTGTATGGAGCCAATGAACTTTTTTGCGGACGTAACCGCAGATAAAGTACGTTTGGTAGGACCTATACAAACTCCAGCGGGTACCGCCAGAAGAGTTGCAGAATTGTTGGAGAGAGATCCAGAGCAGGTTTCTGTAGAAATGACTCGTATGGGAGGAGGTTTTGGAAGACGATTGTATGGAGACTTTGCCTTAGAAGCTGCTGAAATTTCTAAACTCGCTCAAAAACCAGTAAAAGTAGTGTACTCTAGAGAAGATGATATGAGTGCAGGGATTTATCGTCCAGCCATAAAATATAGAATTAGTGCTTCTATCAAAGATGGTAAGATCACAGGATATCACCTTAAAGAAGCTTCTATCAACTCTAATATGTATGGTCTTATTCCTAATTTCTTTCCGGCAGGAGCCGTTGATAATTATCAGGTAGACGTAGCTAATTATCAAAGTAAGATAACTACAGGAGCTTGGCGTGCACCGTACACCAATTTCTTATCATTTGCAGAGCAGAGCTTCTTTGACGAAATAGCGGAAATTTTAGAGGTAGATCGAATTCAACTTAGATTAGATTTACTTCAAAATGTAAAGGGGACTACAGATGATAGAATCCAATACTCTCCAGAACGTCTCGAAAATGTAATTAAAGTAGCTGTAGATAAATCAGGATGGGGTAAGGCCCAAGAAGGCGTTTACCAGGGATTTAGTGCCTATTATTGTCATAACACTCACGTAGCAGAAGTGGCAGATGTGGTTTTAGAAAATGATGTTCCTGTAGTCAAAAAAGTAACCTGTGTGGTAGACTGTGGAATTGTAGTGAATCCTTTGGGAGCAAAAAATCAAATAGAAGGAGGAGTACTAGATGGTATTGGTCATGCCATGTATGGAGATTTTTCTTTTACGGATGGAGCACCAGATGCCAAAAACTTCAATGCATATCGTTTAATACGTATGAATGAAACTCCGGTAGTAGAAACGCATTTTATCCAAAACGATATTGCACCTACAGGTTTAGGAGAACCTGCGTTACCTCCTGCAGGAGCAGCAGTAGCAAATGCCATAAAAGCCGCAAAAGGAATACGTTTGTACAAGCAGCCTTTTGTAAAACATATGAATGTAAAAGCGCCGCTAGGATAGTCTATTTATGACACACGAGTTTAAAGAAATTATTCAGTCATATCAAATTGCGAAACAGAAAGGCATTCCTGCTGTTATGGCTACGGTAGTAGATGTAGAAGGTTCATCATATCGTAGACCTGGAGTAGGAATGCTTATCCTGAAAAACGGGAAAACCGTTGGAGCAGTGAGTGGAGGATGTGTGGAGAAGGAGGTTTTGAGACAATCTCAATCTGTTTTTGATACACATGTTCCCAAAGTAATGACTTATGACGGTAAATACCGTTTGGGTTGTGAAGGATTGCTGTATATTCTTATTGAGCCTTTTGATATTGACAATAATGGATTGCAATCCATAGAACAACATCTTTTTTCCAGAATTCCGTTTCAGATCAATTCTATTTTCTCAAAAGAGATTACTCAAGGCTCTTTTATGAGATCAATCCTTACTTTTCATAATGGAGAGAAGTTTAGTTTTTATCAATCTCCAGAAGAAGTAATTTCTGTTCTTCAGGAAGATGAATATGAGAGTTTTGAAAGAGAAATGCTTCCTTGTTTCCGGTTAGTTATTATTGGGGCAGAACATGATGCGGAAGCCTTGTGTACACTCGCTAATGCAACCGGGTGGGAAATCGAGGTGATTTGTTCTCCCAACGCTCCAAAAGAGCTGTCTGATTTCCCAGGAGCTACAAAAATACAACCTTTGGCACCGGATTCACTAGAAATAGCACATCCGGATCTACAAACGGCAATAGTGTTGATGACTCACAATTTTGCCAAGGATTTGTTGTATTTGCAAAAGTTAAAGGATCTACAAGTGGCCTATATCGGTTTACTTGGACCAGCCAGGCGTAGAGAAAAACTGTTATCGGCCTTGATAGAATATTTCCCAGATCTGGATGATGAATTTATGGAAATCATTCATGGACCTGCGGGATTAAATCTTGGAGCAGAAACACCACAAGAAATTGCAATTTCTATTATTGCAGAGATTCTTTCAGTAATCAGAAATCAGGAACCAATACCTTTACAAGCCAAAAAAGGAGCCATACATGATGATCCTAAAAGAAAAAAACTAGATGCTATCTAAATCTGAGAACGGCATTATTCATGTCATTCTTGCTGCTGGAGCTTCTACAAGAATGGGAGAGCCGAAACAACTATTACCCTGGGGTTCCTCCACACTTATTGAACATGCTATTGCGCAATCATTAGCCGTAAACAATAATAAAACTTATGTTGTTTTGGGTGCTCATTACGATTCGATTTATCAAAAAATAAGTCACTTACCTATTGCTATTATTCATAATCCTGATTGGGAATCTGGTATGGGTTCTTCAATAAGCAAGGCAATTACTGTTATTTTACAGGAAAATTCATCTTGTGATGGTGTTTTGATTTCGTTAGCAGATCAACCTTTAATAGATGCCAAACACTTGACATCCTTGATACAAGTTTTTGAGCAGCAGAAACATAAAATCGTAGCATCTAGTTTCGAAGGATTATACGGTGTGCCAGCTATTTTTTCTAACAACATTTTTAAAGAATTGCAGGAGTTGAGCAAGGATTTTGGTGCTCGAAAGATTATAAAGAAATACAAGGGTGCTTTAGCAGTTGTTGATGCATCTGCTATAAGCGTAGATATAGATACTAAGATACAGTATAACGAAATGATAGCAAGACATTTTCCAGAGGGAAATAATTAGTTTACCTGCTTCGGTAATGTAAATCTTAAACCTTATCTTTGGCCAAAATTTTGCTTAGGATAAGAATATGAAAGATTCTGAAGAATTTTATAAAAAATTAAAAGCGCAATTGGCCGATACAGCATTATGGCCAACTACATATTTGTACAAGTTTATTGTTCCTACAGAAGATGATAAAATTCAGCAAATTGAAGCTATTTTTGATAATTTGGGAGCAGTGATCAGTACCAAACAATCTAAGAATGGTAAATACACTAGTGTTTCCATAAATGTAAGGATGAAAAATCCGGATCAGGTTATTCTTAAATACAAAGAGGTTGCTGAAAAGGTAGAGGGAGTCATTTCTTTATAACCTAAAAATCATTAGATCTTTTGTTCAAGAAGATAGTAATATCCTCTTTTATTTTGCGTTTTTAAAGTAGCATACTTATTTTATTTTAGTATTTTGCGGAACGAATTATTTTTGCTTCACGATAGGAAGAGGATAACTTCACTGTTTATTTACAATTTATGGATATTAATAATTTAGAATACAATACTGAGCGCGAAAAGCTCATTATTCCGGAGTATGGGCGTCATTTACAGAAAATGATTAATCATGCAGTAACGATTGAAGATAGAGATGAAAGGAATAAAGTTGCAAAATCAATTATCGCGGTTATGGGAAATCTTCAACCGCACTTACGCGATGTACCAGAATTTCAGCATAAGCTATGGGATCAATTGGTCATCATGAGTGATTTTAAACTGGATGTAGATGCTCCATTTCCAATTTTAACAAAGGAAAAGCTTCAGGAACGTCCAGAACCGTTAGAATATCCTCAAAACTTTCCAAAATATCGTTTCTACGGAAATAATATTAAAAGAATGATTGATGTCGCAAACAGCTGGGAAGAAGGAGATCTTAAAACCGCTTTGGTATATACGATAGCCAATCATATGAAAAAATGTTATCTCAACTGGAACAAAGATACTGTTGAAGATAGCGTGATATTTGATCATTTGTTTGAATTGAGCAATGGAAAGATCAATCTGATTGGTAGCAGTGAAGATCTTACTGACGCATCAAATTTGATGAGAGGAAAGAAGAAAAAACAGCACTCTAGCGGCGGTAAGAAGAATTATCGTAACCGAGGAAAGAAAAGATACTAGTTTTTACAACCCAACTACAATACTAACCACTAATTTTCGACAACTACATGGGGACTTTTCAGATAGAAGGAGGGCATCAGCTTAAAGGAGAAATTACACCTCAAGGAGCTAAAAATGAAGCCCTGCAAATTCTTTGTGCAGTATTACTAACTCCAGATCAGGTAACAATATCCAATATACCAGATATTCGGGATGTGAATAAACTAATTGAAATCCTTAGAAATCTGGGGGTTAAAATTCAAAAACTGGATAAAGGTACATATACTTTTAAAAGTGATGATTTAAACCTGAATTATCTAGAAAGTGAACAGTTTAAGAAGGAGGGAAGCGGACTTCGAGGATCCATCATGATTGTTGGTCCGCTTTTGGCAAGGTTTGGAAAAGGATATATCCCTCGCCCTGGTGGGGATAAAATCGGTAGAAGACGACTGGATACCCACTTTGAAGGGTTTATCAATCTAGGAGCAAAGTTCCGCTATAATAAGGAAGAACGTTTTTATGGTGTAGAAGCGCCAGAGGGGTTAACAGGTACGTATATGTTACTGGATGAGGCCTCTGTTACCGGTACTGCTAATATTGTAATGGCTGCAGTATTGGCCAAAGGAACAACTACAATATATAATGCTGCTTGTGAGCCCTATTTACAGCAATTGTGTAAGATGCTCAATAGAATGGGAGCAAAGATCTCTGGAATTGGATCTAATTTGTTATCTATTGAAGGAGTAGATGCACTAGGAGGATGTGAGCATAGAGTATTGCCAGATATGATTGAGATCGGATCATGGATTGGATTGGCAGCGATGACCAAGAGTGAAATTACTATCAAAAATGTAAGCTGGGAAAATCTAGGGATTATTCCAAATACATTCAGAAAGCTAGGGATTACAGTAGAGAAATCTGGGGATGATATTTATATTCCTGCGCATAAAGACGGATATCAAATTGAAAGTTATATCGATGGTTCTTTTATGACTATAGCAGATGCTCCATGGCCTGGATTTACACCAGATCTTTTGAGTATTGTTTTGGTGGTTGCTACGCAGGCCAGAGGAGAGGTAATGGTACACCAAAAAATGTTTGAAAGCCGTTTGTTTTTTGTAGACAAACTTATTGATATGGGTGCTAAGATCATTTTATGTGATCCTCATAGAGCGACTATTATTGGTCATGATTTTAAATCTACTCTGAAGGCTACTACAATGGTATCTCCAGATATTAGAGCTGGGATCTCTCTGTTAATAGCAGCCCTTAGTGCAAAAGGTACCTCTACAATTCATAATATTGAACAAATAGATAGGGGATACGAAAATATAGATGAACGTTTACGAGCTATTGGAGCCAAGATCATTAGGGTGCAAGCCTAACTTTTATATATCAGTAAACAAAAATGCCATTACAAATGTAATGGCATTTTTTGTATGTCATTTCGCAAGATGATGTTCAGCTCCGTTATATTTTTTTATAGTTTTAATGGAGATTGGTATGGAGTTTTTTCGAATATCGTCCCATTTTATTTTTAATCGTTTGATTTCATTCTGTACGTGTTCTTGATCTTTGGATTCAAAGGTGAGTAAAAACTCAAACTCTTTACGAATTGCAGCGTATTCATTACCAGAATTATGATACTGATTCGCAATTTCCGGTAATTTTAAAAAAGCGAGAACACTGGTCAAAATGGTAGCAATAAGACTTATTAATCCTGTTAGTATCACCAGGAGTTTTTCATTATTGTCTTGTCCGAGAGAAGCAAAAATACTGGATCCTACTATTGCAGATAATACCGCAGATAAAATTCCAATATTTCTATGTTTTCTTCGAGTCGATTCGGCCATGGATAGATGGCATTTTAGAAGAATTTGGGCATCTACTACCCAATTTGTGATTAAATCACGCTGTTCTTGAGTCATGGATTTGATATTTTCTAGATAATCTGATTTTGAAAAAGAAAAACAAATTTGTTCATCATCAAATGACAACAGCTGGTTTTAAGAGCTGGTTTTTTTATTACTTCAAAAGTACGAGTACCCTAAAGACGAGATTAAAAGTATAAAAATATTCTAAACTACCTTTTATTTTGAGGGAGATAATGAGTATGCGCGGAATTTAAAAAAAGACAGTTCTTAGCATATAGGCAAAGCATTACTCTGTAGCATAAGGGATTGTGAAGTAAAAAGTAGACCCTTTATTTTTTTTGCTCTCTACCCAAATTTCTCCATCCAGCATTTCTACATATGCTTTGGCGATAGACAACCCTATTCCTGCGCCTTCTAAAGCATATCGATCCTCGATGTCTGCTTGTACAAAGCGATCAAAAATGGCTTTTTGTCTGTCTTTGGATATTCCAATGCCCGTATCCTTTACATAGAATTCTAGATGATTATCTTTTAACTTATACCCAAAATCTATAGCTCCTTTGTTGGTGTATTTAATGGCATTTTTGACCAGATTGGTTAATATCGCATTAAATTTTTCCTTATCGGTATTCACGATAGCTTCATCGTCACTTAGTCCATTGTTCAATGATAACTTAATATTTTTGCTATCAGTTTCGGGAGTGAAAAATTGATAAAGATATTTTGTTTGATCATTGACGTTAACTTGGGTATTATATAATTTAACCTGGTCTGCTTCAATTTTGGAAATGTCGATAATGTCTTTGATGATGTTCAGCATTCTTGCACCACTTTCTTTTATGAGATCCAGATAGAGCTGCTGTTCATCTCCAGTAAGTTTAGGTTCTTTTAATAATTCTGCCAATCCCATGATACCATTCATAGGTGTTCGTATTTCATGGCTCATATTTGCCAGAAATGCAGATTTAAGACGATCGCTTTCTTCAGCTTTTTCTTTGAGTCTGCTTAACTCAATTTCGTATAGCTTTATTTCGGTAATATCAGTGATTGTTCCTACATATCCGATGATCTCTTGTTCATCATTGTATTCTGGAATGGCTTGTCCTAATACCCAAGTAACAGTGCCATCTTCGCTAAGAAATCGATACTCTGCCTGAGAACTTTCTCCCTTGCCAGCGGCATCGTACCAACCTTTTTTAAGTTTCTTTCGATCTTCAGGATGTACAGCTTTAAGCCATCCATCATATGAGGCTTCCTCTTGGGATAGCCCAGAGATAGAACACCATTTCGGATTTACAAAAGAGGTTTTTCCATCTGCTTTGGTGATAAAAATACCAACAGGAACAAGATTAGTTAATGTGTGATATCTATTTTCGCTAAGTTGTATTGCTTTTTCTGCTACCTCAAACTTTTGCTTATAGGTAAGTGAGTGATAGACATCTTTAAAACTAAGATAACTAGATTGATAGGTTTCTTTTTCAAAATATTTAAGGTATATAGAGAAAAGAATACTGTAAAACACGCCCATAAAGACCTTAGATACTAGGCCAGAATATAAAATCTTCATGACATCTTCAAAAAACCAAAAAGAGCCCAATGAGAAAAAAATAGCATCAAAAGTCAATACTAACGTCATGGTGAAAAAGATCCTCAAAAATAAGGATGATATGTATTTTGATATGAATTCAAATAAGAAAATAATCAAAATTGAATCGACAAACAGAATGGCTGTTCCTACAAACAGCACAAATACATTAGTGTAGAAAAACTCTGTCGATATATCAAAGGGATTATAACTATATGCTCCTTCTATATTCCAGCGAAAAGACAATAGTAAAAAGGATAATAAAAGATTAGCAACTACTAGCGCATAGATAAGTCTTCTGGTAGTAATAGCATCTTCCTTAATATAGGTCATAAGAACTGCAAACAAGGTTGCAGAAAATAGTACCGAGGATCCGGGAGAAACTACCAGGGTTTCAGAAATCTCAAAGTAAAGAGTACTGGCTAGAAATACCTGAATGAACTGAAAAAGTCCTAATGAGGTGAATAGTAATCCTAACCCCATTACTGTGCGTAGTCTAAATAGCAGTAGAATTAATGAGGCTACTATTATACCTTGAAATAAGAAAATTGATATTTGGTGGTAGTTGATTGCGTCCATAAAATCCATCCATTTAAACGGATAGGGGTATGCATTAGATCATGTTTACACTTAACAAAATTTGATGTCTTACGGATTAGACAATCAAAAGTTAAGTTTTTTTTCCGGGATAACCACAATATTTTAAGGTATTCTACAAATTGTTATGTATTACTTTGAAGAATAATTCTAATATGACAAAACTCAGAAAGCTTCTTTTTGCATTTTAAGAAATATTTCGTTTTTTAGTCAAAAACCTAGGTGAACTTTGGAGGACTTAAAAAAAACGATACGATCGTATTCTGAGGTAAGTGATTCGGATATGGAATTTGGTCTTCGGTTTTACAAAAAACGAACCTTTAACAAAGGCGACTTTCTATTGAAACCAGGACAGTATATCGAGCATTTTTATTTTATGAAGCAAGGATGTGTTTCCTATTATACTATAGAGAATGGAACTAGCCAGGTCATGGAATTTTATACAGAAGGCTATTTTTTTACGGACCTATACGCCTATATTCAAGAAATACCATCCGGATCTTATTTGGAAGCTTTGGAAGATGTAACCGTATATTCGATTACCAAAGCAGATGTCCAAAAAGTATTCGATCACTCTCATCAATTAGAACGTTTCGGTAGATTATCTATGCAAAGAACATTTGTTATCAATTTTCAACGAATTAATGATCTTAGAAATCTTTCTAATCAAGAACGATACCTACAATTGCTAAAGAAACGTCCTGAGCTTTTTCAGAGAGTTCCACAATACCTTATAGCTTCTTACCTTGGGATAACACCTGTTGGGCTTTCGAAGATTCGTAAAAGATTAAGTGAGAAATAGGGAACTATCACCTTTTATAATGGATGTCTTATTACTAATAAAAGTTAATACAATTCTAAAATATCGTATTTATTAAACTGGTTTAATAAGAAATTGTCAAATATTCACGAAATTTATTGTGTAGTTAATAACCGACAGTTTAAAAGTATTACGATATGGCCGCACAATATATTGATTTTGAAACTCTAAAATATTTTTTATACGATTTGCATGGATTAGAGGATGTTCTGGAACAAGAACGTTTTGTTGATCATGACAAAGAATCACTGGATCTTTTTTTAGAGTCTGTAAAAGAATTTTCTGATCGAGAATTATTTCCTTACTTCAAGGAAATGGATGAGAAACCTGCTTATCATAAGGATGGCGCTGTTCATGTACATGAACAAGTAGGAGTGATGATGAAAAAAGGAGGAGAGATGGGATTGATCTCTGGTACCTTTGATTACGATGATGGTGGGTTGCAACTTCCTATGATGGTCTATACAGCTTCAGCATTTATTCAAGATGCTGCTAATAACCATTTACCAGGATATGTAGGATTAACTCTTGGTTCTGCTGAATTAATTATACACTTTGCAAATGAAGAGCTTAAAAGTACCTATGTACCAAAGATGCTATCCGGAGATTGGGGAGGTACCATGTGTCTTACCGAACCGCAGGCCGGAAGTTCATTATCTGATGTTGTAACAAAGGCAACACCTACAGACGAAGGATATTACAAGATTTCTGGACAAAAGATTTTTATTTCAGGAGGAGATCACCAATATGCCGATAATTTTGTACACTTGGTGTTAGCCCGTATTGAAGGAGCTCCAGCTGGAACAAAAGGAATTTCATTATTCGTAGTACCTAAAAAACGTCCAGATGGTAACGGTGGATTAACACCTAATGATGTTACTACGGTTGCTGATTTTCAAAAACTGGGACAAAGAGGATATTGTACTACGCACCTTGGATTTGGGGATACTGATGATTGTAGAGGATGGTTGGTAGGAGAAGCCCATCAAGGATTAAAATATATGTTTTTGATGATGAATGGAGCACGAATAGCGGTAGGTAGGGGAGCAGCAGCTATAGCCACTGCAGCTTATCATGCATCTCTTCAATATGCAAAAGAGCGTCCACAAGGACGTAAACTCACCAGTGCAGGTAAAAAAGACCTGGATCAGGGTCAAACCTTGATTATCAATCACCCGGATGTGCGTAGAATGCTATTGCTTCAGAAAACAATTTCGGAAGGATCTTTAAGCTTAGTGCTGTTGGCTTCAAAATACTATGATTTAAAAGAAACCGTAAAAGACCCTAAAGAAAAAGAGAAGTATAGTCTTTTGCTAGAGTTGATTATTCCTATGGTAAAGACATATCCTTCGGATATGGGAGCCCATGCGGTTTCTAACGGATTGCAAGTGTTGGGCGGATATGGTTTCTGTACCGATTTTATATTACAGCAGTATTATCGAGATATACGAATTTTTCCAATATACGAAGGTACGACAGGTATTCAGTCGCTAGATCTCTTAGGTCGAAAATTAATCATGGAAAACGGTAAGGCTTTAGAATACCTTACCGCAGAAGTAATGCAGACTATTCAAAATGCTTCAAATTATGATGAGTTACGACCTTATGCCGGAAAGCTAGGAGAAAAATTACAATTGGCGCAAAAAGTGATTACGTTTTTAACTGGATTTGCTCAGAAAGGTGATTTTGAACGCTTTTTGGCCGATGCCACACCTTTTATGGAGTTCTTGAGTACGATAACCATGAGCTGGTTATGGTTGGATATAGGAACTCATGCTAAGAAAACATTGGTAACCGGACAAAAAACATATAGCGAAGACTTTTATGAAAGTAAGATTCATGCCATGAAATTCTATTTTAAGTATGAGTTGCCTAAAGTGAATGGCCTTGCAGAAATTTTGATGGACGAAGAGTCGCTTACCATTACAGGAGAGAAAGAAATTTTTCACTAAAAAATACATTAACTCTACACATTTTAAACAACTAATCAATTTATGAGTAGTATACAACCCTTATTTAACCTTTCTAATAAGGTTGCTATTATCACGGGATCAAGTAAAGGAATCGGAAAATCAATTGCCAAAGGATTGGCTGAACATGGAGCACACGTAATCATAAGCAGTAGAAGCCAGGAAGCGGTAGATGAGGTGGCTGAGGAATTCAAAAAAGAAGGTTTGGAGGCCACTGGAATTGCTTGTCATATCGGAAAAGCTGATCAACGTGAGAATTTGGTTCAAAAGACAATAGAACAATATGGAGGAGTGGATATATTGGTCAATAATGCAGCAATAAATCCGATTTATGGTCCTCTTGAAGATGCAGAAGAAGGAGTATTCGATAAAATCATGGATGTCAATGTAAAGGCTCCATGGATGTTGTCAAACCTTGCGCTTCCATCAATGCAAAAACGAGGAGGAGGAAGCATCATCAATATTGCCTCTGTAGAGGCGCTTCATCCCGGAGCAGGACTTGGATTATACAGTACAAGTAAAGCAGCTTTACTAATGCTTACCAAAAATCAAGCTAAAGAATGGGGTAAGTACGGTGTGCGAGCAAATGTGGTTTGTCCTGGGCTCATAAAAACAAAATTTAGTGCTGCCCTTTGGCAAAATGAACAATTACTACAGAAGATAGAAAAGACATTGCCTTCTGCAAGAATGGGAATGCCCGATGAGATGGCAGGGATAGCCTGTTTGTTAGCTTCAGATGCTGGAGCGTATATGACAGGCGGGGTGTATAATGCAGATGGAGGGTATATGATAGCGGGGTAAAAGCTTGTCCACCATCAAATACTCTTCTTTTAAATAATTTCACTAATGAATTTTGAATACTCAGAAAATGTAATTGCCCTTCAAGAAAAGTTAAATGCTTTTTTTGAAGAACACATACTCCCCGTAGAAAAGGAAGTTACCGCATTCAATTATGATCCGAAAAATCTTTGGAAACGTTGGCCAGGAATGGAACAGCTAAAAGAAAAAGCTAAGGAAGCTGGTCTATGGAATCTTTTCTTGCCAAAAAGCTACAAAGAACTAAGTCCAGGACTAACGAATCTGGAATACGCTCCTTTGGCAGAGATCATGGGACGAGTATTGTGGTCCTCAGAGGTGTTTAATTGTAATGCGCCGGATACCGGTAACATGGAGGTGCTGGCCAAATATGGAACCAAAGAACAGCAAGAACAATGGCTACAGCCTTTGATGAATGGTGACATTCGTTCTGCCTTTTTGATGACAGAACCTCAGGTAGCGTCTTCGGATGCTACAAATATCGAAACTTCGATTACCAGAGATGGAGATCATTATGTGATTAATGGTCGTAAATGGTGGTCATCAGGAGGTATGGATCCTCATTGTAAGATCGCCATTGTGATGGGTAAAACCGATCCAAATGCGGCACGCCATCTACAACAAAGTATGATTTTAGTACCTATGGATACTCCAGGGTTAAAAGTGATACGACCGTTATCCGTTTTCGGATTTTATGATTCTCCAGAAGGGCATGCCGAAATTGTATTAGACAATGTACGTGTACCCAAAGAAAACCTAATACTAGGAGAAGGAAGAGGATTTGAAATTGCACAAGGGCGTTTAGGGCCAGGTCGTATTCATCATTGTATGCGTTTGATCGGGATGGCACAACGATCTTTGGAATTGATGTCTGAGCGTGCGGCAGAACGTATTGCTTTTGGTAAAACATTCAAGGATTTTAGTAGTATTCGACAAGAAATAGCCTTGTCTCAATGCGAGATAGAACAGGCACGTTTACTGACGCTTTCCGCAGCAGACAAAATGGATCGAGAAGGTAATAAAACCTCAAAAGATTTGATAGCAATGATTAAGATTGTGGCTCCTAATATGGCACTCAATGTAATAGATCGGGCAATGCAAATACATGGAGGTAAAGGAGTGGGACCAGATACTCCATTAGCACATTTCTTTGTGGCGGCTCGTATGTTGCGTCTGGCTGATGGCCCTGATGAGGTACATATGTATCAGTTAGGAAAGAGTATCATTAAGAAGTATGCAAAGACTTCAGTTTAAAATTTTAGCGATAAACCCACCAAAATATGCAAAACGTACGTAAAGGCGAAGAACTTAACGAAAAGGAGTTAAAAGCTTTTCTGCAAAAAGAAGAATTGATCAACGATAATACTAGTGATTGGAAAGTGACTCAGTTTACTCATGGGTATTCTAATCTAACGTATTTAATTGAGATTGAAGATAAAGAATATGTACTACGTAGACCTCCATTTGGAGCAATAAAGAGAGGTCATGATATGGGGCGAGAGTTTAAGGTACAATCAGGTATTCAAAAAGCTTTTCCAAAGGTACCGCATATGTATGCGTATACAGAAGATGAGGCCATCCTTGGTTGTCCTTTTTATATTATGGAAAAGGTTGATGGTATTATTCTGAATGTAAAAGAGGCGAAAAAAAGAAATGTTTCTGCTGATGAATTCAAAACCATAGCCAACGCTTGGTTAGACACATTTGTAGATCTTCATAACATAGATTATAAGGAAGCTTCGCTAGAGAGTTTAGGAAAACCTGAGGGTTATGTAGAGCGTCAGGTTTCCAACTGGGGGAAGCAATATCTTAAAGCAGCTACCGATGATGTCCCTGCTGCAGAAAAAGTAATGAAATGGATGCAGGAACATCAACCCAAAACCTATGCACATAGTTTGGTGCATAATGATTTTAAATATGATAATGTCGTCTTTAAGGATGATAGCTGGACAGAAGTAAATGCGGTATTGGATTGGGAAATGGCAACCCTAGGAGATCCTATGATGGATTTGGGTACGTCGCTTGGGTATTGGACCATGGCTAGTGACCACCCATTTGTACAGCAAGGAATTCCTTCTCCAACCATAATGGAGGGAAACCCAGGAAGAAGTGAGATTGTAGAACTATATGCTCAGAAAAGCGGTAGACAAATCGATCATCTGGTTTTCTATTATGTATTCGGTTTGTTCAAAATTGCAGTGATTGCTCAGCAAATTTATTATCGATACAGTAAAGGACTTACCACTGATCCTCGCTTTGCACAATTGAATAAAGCAGCAGAATTGTTATGTAACCTCTCGTTACAGGCCATTCAGAAGAATAAAATAGATTAAAAAGTAATATGGAATATTTAGAACATACGTATTATTTAGATTATAAATCCAAGGAGATTCAGGAGCTTATTGAAGAATTTGATACTCAGGATTTATCTTCTAAAGAAAAAGCAATAGGATGGTACTATAAAGTGAGAGATCAATGGAAATATGATCCATATAGCATTCATCTTTCCAAAGAAAAATATAGAGCTAGTGAAGTAGCAAAGCAAGACTACGGACATTGTGTAGATAAATCCATATTGTTGATTGCAGGATTAAGAGCTTTAGGGATTCCTGCTAGAATACATTTGGCCAAGGTAAAAAATCATATTGCGGTAGAGCGACTTACCGAAAAATTTGGCACGAACGAATTGGCACCACATGGTATGGTGGATCTATTTCTTGATGGGAAATGGCTAAAGGTTTCACCAGCGTTTAATAAAGCATTGTGCGAGAAATGTAATGTTGCTCCTTTGGATTTTGACGGAGAACAAGATTCTATGTTCCATGAATATGACCGTGTTGGAAACGTTTTTATGGAGTATGTAGAGGATTATGGACATTTTGAAGATGTTCCTTTCGAGTTTATGATAGCAACCTTGGAAACGAACTATCCTGATATTATGAAAGTTTCTGAAGGGTTGGAAATGTTGAAAGTATAATGGTTTGAGTATAAGAATTTAAATAACAAAAGATGAGTCAATCATATATAGAAGTAACACCAGAAAAGTTCAAGGAATTCATGGATTTTGAAATAGAAGGTCCGTTTCAAATGTTTAATCTGTTGAAATTTAAAGAAAAAGTAAATGAAACAGGGACTTCTGGTGCTGAAGCTTATCTGGAATATATGAAGGCAGCAACACCTTTTTTTCAAGATTCTAAAGCAAAAATTGTATTCAATGGGAAACCCATGTTTAATATTATTGGTCCCCAGAACCATTTAGAATGGGATAAGGTTTTGATTGTAGAATATGCCAGCAAACAAGACTTTTTGGGAATGATTACCAAAGAAGGGTACCCTGGTCACCTTAGAACAAGAGCCTTGGAAGACTCTAGATTAATTTTATGTACCTCTTAAAACGAAATATATGCAAGTAAAAGATAAAATAGTAATAGTAACAGGTGCCGGATCTGGTATAGGAGCAGCAACAGCAAAGCACTTTGCAAAACATCAGGCCAAAGTAATTGTTTCTGATATCAAAGAAGAAAAAGCCCAGAATACTGCCGATGAGATTAAAAGTGAAGGAGGAGAAGCGACGGTAATTACTGCGAATGTGGCCAAATTTGAAGATGTGGAACAATTAGTTGCAAAGACTGTAGAAAAGTATGGGCAATTGGATGTGATTGTGAATAATGCAGGTATTGGACCAAGAAACATGGCAAGGACAGGTGAGTATACCTTGGATGATTGGGATAGTGTAATCGCAGTAAATCAAACCGGAGTTTTTTATTGCATGAAAGTAGCCTTGCAGCAAATGGTAAAACAAGGGGGAGGGAATATTGTAAATATTGCTTCTTTAGCAGGTTTAAAAGCTTCGTTGAATAATCTTTCGTATTGTGCGAGCAAATTTGCAGTCGTTGGAATGACTAAGTCGGCAGCCCTGGAATATGCTACAAAAAATATTAGAATTAATGCAGTTTGTCCTGGCTATACAGAATCTGCATTGTTGGATAAGTTGCTATCCGTAAGACCAGATATGGATCAGCGCTTGAAGAGTGTGATTCCTATGAAAAGATACGGTCAAGCCGAAGAAATAGCAGAAGCTGTGGTATGGCTGGCTTCAGATACAACCAAATTCATTACGGGCCAGACCATCACACTGGATGGGGGAACTTCTTTATAAAAGACAACTTTTAAAATTTACACAAATAAAAAGATAATGAACAATAAACAACTGATTTTCAAAAAACGACCAATAGGACTACCAGAACAAGATACATTCGAGTTACAAAACAATCCGGTGCCAGAACTCAAGGATGGCGAAATATTGATAGAACAACACTACATATCTCTGGATCCGGCAATGAGAGGTTGGATGAATGAAGGGAAATCATATATAGAGCCTGTACAAATCGATGATGTAATGCGAGCAGGATCTGTAGGTAAAGTGATCAAGAGCAACAATCACCCTAAGTTTAAAGAAGGCGATTTTCTTACCGGATGGGGAGGTGTACAACAGTATACCGTTTCTGATGGTGCGAATTGGTATCAGGTAGATCCAAAGCTGGCTCCTTTGCCTATGTATATTGGTACATTAGGAATGCCAGGTATGACTGCATACTTTGGTATAACCGAAGTGGGTAAAATCAAAGAAGGTGATGTAGTATTGGTGTCCGGAGCGGCAGGTGCTGTAGGTAGTATAGTCGGGCAAATAGCAAAAATAAAAGGATGTACTGTGATTGGTATTGCTGGGGGAGCAGAAAAATGTAAGTACATAAAAGAAGAGTTAGGTTTTGATGGTGCTATTGATTATAAATCTGAGAACATATATTCCGCATTAAAACGAGAATGTCCTAAAGGAATTGATGTATACTTTGATAATGTAGGAGGTGAGATTTTGGATGCTGCTTTAGCCAGACTCAGAATGCATGCACGTATAGTCATTTGTGGTGCAATATCTCAATACAACAATAAAGTAGCGATCAAAGGACCAAGTAATTATTTGTCCTTGTTAGTCAACAGGGCTACTATGCAGGGTATGGTAGTGATGGATTATGCAAAAGACTATGGCAAAGCTGCTATGGAAATGGGAGGTTGGTTAATGCAAGGAAAACTTAAAAGCAAGGAAGATATTTATGAGGGGATTGAGAATTTTCATGAAACTTTTTTACGATTGTTTTCTGGAGAAAAGATGGGTAAATTAGTCCTAAAGGTAAAAGAAGATTAAACAGCAGGATCTATGAAAGCAGTAGTATGTAAAGAATTTGGTCCACCATCTAGCTTGGTCATTGAAGATGTCCAAAGCCCGATTCCTGGAGAAAAGGAAGTATTGGTGCAAGTAAAAGCGTGTAGTGTTAACTTTCCGGATACGCTTATTGTTCAAGGGTTGTATCAGTTTAAGCCTGAGCTGCCGTTTACACCTGGTAGTGATGTTGCCGGTATTGTGAAGCAAGTAGGAGAAAAGGTAACACATCTTCAACCTGGTGATGAGGTATTTGGTTTTGTGATGCACGGCGGATATGCAGAAGAAGTGGTGATGCCAGGAAATGCTTGTTTTAAAAAACCACCTATGATGGATTTTCCTGTAGCTGCGTCATTTATGATGGCCTATGGGACATCTTATCACGCTTTAAAAGATAGAGGAAAACTGCAAGAAGGAGAAACCCTACTAGTATTAGGAGCTTCGGGAGGAGTAGGTCTGGCTGCAGTAGAATTAGGAAAGCTGATGGGAGCAAAGGTTATTGCTGCAGCATCTTCAGACGAAAAACTGAACCTATGCAAGGAATATGGAGCAGACGAAACCATTAATTATTCCAAAGAAGATCTAAAGAATAGAATTAAAGAACTTACAAATGGTAATGGGGTGGATGTGGTCTATGATCCTGTAGGGGGAGCTTATGCAGAACCAGCCTTGCGAGGAACCGCCTGGGAAGGCCGTTACTTGGTTGTTGGGTTTGCTGCGGGTGATATTCCCAAAATACCATTAAACCTAGCGTTGTTGAAAGGGTGTGCTATTGTAGGAGTGTTCTGGGGAAGCTTTGCCATGAAAACACCTCAAAAAAACCTTGAAAATGCGATGGAATTAATGCAATGGTATGGAGCAGGAAAGCTTAAACCTCATATACATGGGATATATCCCTTGGATGAGGCTAAAAACGCATTGCATGCCATGATGAACCGAGAGGTGAGAGGGAAAGTAGTAATAGAATGTAGTTAAGACCATAACAAAATGAGACTAAAAGAAAAAGTAGCCATCGTAACTGGTGGAGCTCGTGGAATAGGCAAATCAGTAGCAGAACTCTTTGCAAAAGAAGGGGCATCTGTAATCATCTGGGATCTGCTAGACGATGGAGCTAAAACGGCAGATCAAATCCAATCTAATGGAGGGCAGGCTGAGTTTGTGAAGATATCTGTGACCAACAAAGAAGCTATTGAAAAGGAAGCCGACAGGATTTTTAAGCACTATGGAAAAATCGATATACTGATTAATAACGCAGGGATTACCAAGGATCGAACGTTGCATAAAATGAGCGAAGAAGAATGGGATGCTGTAGTCAATGTAAATTTGAAAGGTGTATTTCTTTGTACACAGGTTGTTTCACAATACATGAAAGAAAAGGGATATGGGCGGATTGTTTCTGCTGCGTCCAATGTTGGTTTGCGTGGTAATTTTGGGCAGTCCAATTATGCAGCTACCAAGGCAGGTGTAATCGCAATGTCTAAAACATGGACTTTGGAATTAGGGAAATATGGGATTACAGCCAATGCTCTTGCGCCCGGTTTTACCTTGACCGAAATGACGGATCAAATCCCTAAAGAACATATTGATGGGATCAAGAAACAGATTCCATTACAGAAAGCAGCTACTCCTTTGGATATAGCTTATGGATATTTGTATTTGGCTTCTGACGAAGCTTCGTATGTGTCTGGTATTTGTTTGACCATCGATGGAGGAATATCCAGGTGATATTGTAATTATCTCTAGCCAATTATGTTTCCTTTAAATAAGAATTATACATCAACACCAAATGAGTATGGATCAACTAGTTTGTAAGAATTTTGAAGAGTTCAAAACCTACGAAGGAAAATCACTTCCTGTTGGGCAATGGGTTTTGGTTACCCAAGAAATGATTAACGCTTTTGCAGATGCTACGCTCGATTACCAATGGATACATGTGGATGTGGAAAGAGCACAAAAAGAATCCCCATTTAAAAAACCAATTGCGCATGGGTTTATGTCTATATCCTTATTGTCAAAAATGCTAATGGATTTGATGGTGATAGAGAGTTTTGCAATGGGTGTCAATTATGGATTAAATAAAGTTCGATTTCCGCATCCGGTTCCTGTTGATTGTAATCTTAGGTTACATAGTAGTATTCAAAAAATTGAGCCTTATGCAGAAAAAGGATTGAAAATCACATGGGATTGCACCGTAGAAATTCAGGGTATAGAAAAACCTGCCTGTGTAGCAGAGTTTGTATCTCTGATGTTTGAAAGTTAAGTCATCGCTATGCGTTATTTTCTGCGAATAAATTCAGAAAAACCTGACAAATCAGAAAATCTCGTATATTTAAGGCATGCAGCATCAAGAATTCTATGTAGCCTATCATAAGCATCAAATCTTTAGTCAGTATTGGATACCAAATGAAAGTAAGGCTATCGTGCTCTTGGTGCATGGAATGGGAGAACATTCTGCTCGGTATACAGATTATGTTATTCCAGAGTTATTGGCAAAGCATATCGCAGTAATTACCTACGATAATTTTGGTCATGGTAAGAGCAGTGGAAAAAGAGGGCATTGCCCAGACTATTCTTCGCTTATGGAACTCATTGGTATGATGATCTCTAAAACTGAATCTCTTTTACCTAATACCCCGATTTTTTTGTACGGTCATAGTATGGGTGGGAATTTGGTGATCAATTATGTTTTAAAACAAGATTCAAAAGTAAATGGGGTAATATTGTCTAGTCCTTTTTTCAGATTAGCATTTCAACCTCCAGCCTGGAAAATGTCAATGGGTAAATTGTTAGAGCATATAGCTCCGTCGATAACATTACCTTCTGGATTAGATACAAAAGCTATATCAAGAGTACCTGAAGAAGTCGAGAAGTATGAACAAGATCCTCTGGTTCATGATAAAATAAGCCCTAATTTTTCTTTTCCTATTATGGAAGCTGGAAAGTGGGCAATGGATCATGGAAACTTATTACAAAAACCGACCCTTGTATTTCATGGAACAGATGATCGTCTGATTGATTATACGGCTACCCAAGAATTTTCTAATAAAAGTGATTTAGCAGAGCTGGTATTATTTGAAGATGGGTACCATGAATTGCATAATGACCTGGAAAAAGAAAAACTAATAAAGACCATACTAAAATGGATCGATAAACAGCTATAAATTAGTCGATAAAATCATTGAGTTGTTGTTGATAATCATATTGTAAATCCTCGTGAAGTTTTACCGTCTTCTTTTTAATACTCAAAAGCTCTCGCTGCATGATGTTTTTAAGCACCGTGCTTTTTTTGATATAAGGGGTAAAGTCTTTCAATTTTTGACAGAAGTAGAGTAAGAGCTCAACTTCAGTTTCTTTATTTTTAGAATACCTGATGTATTTCTTTATCATTCGTAAAATCTTCCGAACACTTTTCTTGATATAATGATAAGATTTGGTGTTGATAGCATCAAATTCTTCATCAACCTGATTTTGTATGGCTTGGATATAAGCTTCTTCATTACTGGATTCGAATAAAATATAGGTAAGTAACTCTTTATTCTCCTTTTTGAACCTAGAGAGTTGTAAGCAAAGTTCCATTAGTTCTTGATGAGAACGATGGGTAAGCTCCGTCTTGATTTCTTTAATGGTCGCCGTATTCATGGTGGCAATTTATCCAAAAATTACAGTTTGATGCTATAAATAACCTCAAATTGTCCAATGATGGAGATAGAAATGACAAAACTGAGAAATTAAGTTGAGGTTATTAACAGCTTGAGCTCGTGATAGATATCGTTATTTGGAGTTATTAACATAGTTATTAACAATTTAAATAAGAAATAACCTACAATTATTTTAATAAGTATTATTAAAAATGTATTTTTATCGATATAAAAATTGTTTTCAACAAATAATTAACATTTAATAAACATAAAATTTGGTAATTTGTTGATAACATGTTAATTTAGTGACAGATAATCTTAAATCACGCAGTCATGAATACATTTTACTCCCTATTAGGACTAAACTTTACAAGTATTGTAAATTTTTTAAGACAACTTCCTGGAGCCTCAAGCTATGCGATTCGTAAGTAATAATAGTTTCAATAATATTTGGGTACGATATGTGATAAGCTTGTTTACAGGAGTTTACAAGAATTATTAGAAAGTGTTTCCCCCTTTTTTGATTTGCCCTATAACCCTTCTTATGCACATTTGAAGGGTCTTTTTTTTGATAAAATGTAATTGATAGTAGATTGCCTGATCAATTCCGGTATTCCTTTGTAAAATATCCTGTTGATGGCAAAGCTAAAACGTAGTTATTAACAAAAGGATCAGAACATATGTTTCCATATGCAGATCAAAAGGTTACGGAAATAAGAAGTGGTTTATGTTAAGTTTTGAACTATGTGATAAATTAATCTTGCAGCCAGTTTAGCGGTACAATGATCAATGTCGTATTTGGGATTAAGTTCTACCAG
This sequence comes from Aquimarina sp. AWH4_224, assembly GCF_056160245.1. Classification (NCBI taxonomy): domain Bacteria; kingdom Pseudomonadati; phylum Bacteroidota; class Flavobacteriia; order Flavobacteriales; family Flavobacteriaceae; genus Aquimarina; species Aquimarina sp. AWH4_224. The sequence goes on from NZ_JBSWWU010000001.1 coordinate 51,943, forward strand.
ATCCACGCTAACTAATTTTTTTGAATTGCAAATCTGAGTTATGGTTTCCAGGGCAATATCCACAGAAAATCCAAAAGGGGAGGGCGCACTTACTCCGGGAGCATAAGCCGAACTAAACCCATCAATATCGATAGTGAGATAAATATAATCTACAGAAGAAATAAAATGTTGAACGGTTTTTTTAACCTTTTCAAGATGTTTCATATTGAAAGTGGTATTCTCGATATAAGAAACATTAAGTTCTGCTGCAGTATCAAATAATCCCCTATGATTAGAGGCCTTTTGAATACCTAAACATAGATAATTGAATTCTTTGTCTTCTTTAGCAATTTGATAAAAAGGAGTCCCAGAAGTACTTTGATCAATTAGAGGTCTTAAATCAAAATGAGCATCCAAATTGATGATTCCAATAGTAGCATCTTGAAATTTCGATTTAATGCCGTTAAAATGCGGATAAGCAAGATCATGTCCACCTCCTAAAATGATCGGAAATATGTTATGCCGTAATAATTGAGAAACGTATTTTGTAGTAACCTGATGCGTTTTTTCTAAATCCCCATCTGTGCAGCTTATCGTACCAGTATCTACAATTTCTGTATCATTATCAAAATGATTTGCTAACGAAGCTAAATTTGCCCGAATGCTATCTGGTGCTTGAGCTGCACCAACTCGACCTAGATTTCTTCGTACGCCTTCATCACAAGCATATCCCAACAAACCAAAATGTTTTTTATCTTTTTGCAAAGAAATTTCATGATCTAGATCTAATAGCTTTATTTTCTCATGGAAATACAAATCCTGATCAGAATTCCGTCCTTTCCAAATGGTAGCATTTGGTTGTATATATCGTTTCATATTAGTCAATTAGATGATCAATAATCTCTTCTTCAACCACGTTAGGTAATGTTACTTGCAATGACGGAGTACGTTCCATTTCTCTTTTGATCGCAAATATGGCTTCTTTATTTCTGGCCCAACTTCTTCTGGAGATTCCGTTGTTTACATCATAGAATAGCATCTTATTTAACCTTTCTGAAGCATCCTTAGAACCATCCAAGACCAGACCAAAACCACCATTCATCACTTCTCCCCATCCTACACCACCGCCATTGTGTATGGACACCCATGTTGCTCCTCTAAAGCTATCTCCGATAACATTATGAATCGCCATATCTGCTGTAAACTTACTACCATCGTAGATGTTGCTGGTTTCGCGATAAGGAGAATCTGTACCACTTACATCATGATGATCTCTACCCAGTACAATTGGAGCTGTGATTTCTTTATTTTTTATAGCTTGATTAAACGCTTCAGCAATTTTCATTCTTCCTTCTGCATCGGCGTATAGTATCCTGGCTTGCGAACCTACAACAAGTTGATTTTCTTTAGCTTCTTCTATCCAGGTAATATTGTCCTGCATCTGCTGCTGAATTTCTTCCGGAGCTTCATTTTTAATAGTTTTCATTACCTCAAGGGCAATTTGATCCGTTTTCTCCAAATCACCAGGGTTTCCTGAGGTACACACCCATCTAAACGGACCAAATCCATAGTCAAAACACATTGGTCCCAGAATATCCTGAACGTAAGAGGGATATTTAAAATCGATCTTATTCTCAGCCATAATATCCGCTCCAGCTCTCGAAGCTTCTAAAAGAAATGCATTCCCATAATCAAAAAAGTAAGTCCCTCGAGCTGTATGGAGGTTGATCGCAGCTGCATGTCTTCGTAGAGATTCTTGCACTTTTGTTTTAAAAAGTTCGGGATCATTACTAATCATTTTGTTAGCGTCTTTATAACTTACTCCTACCGGATAATATCCGCCAGACCATGGGTTATGCAAAGAGGTTTGATCAGAGCCTAGATCCACATAGATTTCTTCTTCATAAAATCGCTCCCATACATCTACAATATTTCCTTGATAGGCTATAGAAACTACTTCTTCTTGTTGTACTGCTTTTTGAACACGAAGTACTAAAGCGTCTATATGATCTACAATTTCATCTACCCAGCCTTGCGAATGTCTTTTTTGTGCAGCATCTGGGTTGACTTCTGCGCAAACGGTAATACAACCTGCTATATTTCCTGCTTTGGGTTGAGCGCCACTCATACCACCCAGTCCAGCGGTTAGGAAAATTTTACCTGCTGATGTTTCATTAGGTTTAAGTGTTTTTCTAAATGCATTCATCACGGTAATGGTAGTACCATGAACAATTCCTTGTGGACCAATGTACATATAACTCCCGGCAGTCATTTGTCCGTATTGTGTTACTCCTAATGCATTATATTTTTCCCAGTCATTTGGAGTAGAGTAGTTGGGGATCATCATTCCGTTGGTAACGATTACTCTTGGTGCATCTTTTGAAGAGGGGAATAAACCCATGGGATGTCCAGAATACATATGTAAAGTCTGCTCTTCGGTCATTGTAGCCAAATACTTCATCGTGAGTAGATACTGTGCCCAATTCTGAAAAACCGCACCGTTACCACCATAGGTGATCAGTTCGTAAGGATGTTGCGCCACTGCTGGATCTAAGTTGTTTTGAATCATCAACATTATTGAACCTGCTTGTGCCGTAAGAAACGGGTATTCATTAATCGGACGAGCAAACATATCATAATCTGGCATAAAACGATACATATAAATGCGACCAAACTCATTCAATTCGCTTAGAAATTCTTCTGCAAGTTCCTTGTGCCAGGTTTCTGGAAAATACCGCAATGCGTTTTTGAGCGCTAACTTTTTTTCTTCATTAGAAAGGATTTGTTTCCTTTTGGGTGCTCTGCTGATTTGCGAGTCATATTTTTTCTTTGGTGGTAATACGTCGGGAATCCCCTGAAGTATTTGCTCTTTAAATGTCATAGCAGTGCTTTTAACGGTGAGTTGAATAGATGAGTTCTCCTTTTTTCCATACCTGAGCAGGTGTAAGTTTACCCTGATGATAAAAGATTTCGTTATAGTGATCTGTTTCAAAAAGGTTGAAATCAGCAAGCATATCCGGTGCCAATCTTCCACGATCGGATAAATTTAATGCCGCCGCTGCTCTGTAGGTGATTCCGGCCAATATTTCGGCATTACTTAATTTTTCGAAAGTTCCCAGAATGGTAGCTTGAGTTAATAAATCTCCCATTGGTGCAGATCCTGGGTTCCAGTCACTCGCAATGGCTACTATCCCGCCAGCATCTAAAATTTTTCTGGCAGGAGTAAAATTACATCCCAAACCAATAGAAGCTCCGGGTAATGCTACGGCCACGACATTACTATTAGCAATCATTTCAATTTCATCTTCTGTACTGGCTTCTAGATGATCAGCACTAATAGCATTAATATTTACAGCTACCTCGCTACCTCCGGTACTAAATTGATCGGCATGTACAGTAATATCAAATTCCATGGCCTTTGCTTTTCTGAAATACGGATAGATATCAGATGGCATAAAAGCGCTTTTCTCTATAAAAGCGTCAATTCTATTGCTTAAGTTTTCTTCTTTAAGAATAGGAAACAGTGTATTGCTGATATGTTCTAAGTAGGATTGGTGATCTCCTTCATAATCTTTGGGGAGCATATGTCCGGCCAAACAAGTAGCGATAAGATCAGCTTCGGTATTGAGGTTTGCATTTTTGATGGCCCTCAACATTTTTAACTCTTCTGGAGTAGATAATCCATATCCGCTTTTTACCTCTATTGTTGTGATTCCTTTTTTCAATAAAATATTAGCTCTTTTGATCACATTGTGAGAGAGTTCTTCTTGAGTGGCATTTCTGGTTTGCATCACGGTATCCCAGATTCCTCCACCAGCTTCAGCTATTTCGAGATAGGATTTTCCAGCATTTCTCATCGCATAATCCCGCGCTCTGCTTCCTGCAAAACAAATGTGAGTATGGGCATCAATAAATCCGGGAACACAAACATTATTGGCCTTAAGTTCAATCATTTCTACCTTTGCATCCAAAGTTGTTACCTTTTCTTTTAGATCAGAATAACTCCCTATAGTATCAATTTTATGGTTCCGGATGAGTATTCCAGCATGCTCTATAAGGTTCAAATTTTCGTCCTTTACTGGTCCTTTAAGGGATAATTTCTCTAAACCAATCAATTGTGTGATGGGACCAATTAGTTTATACTTTTCCATACGCGTTACTTATTGTTTTCCTGTTAGTTTGCTATTATTGATTAATAGACTTCAAATTCTTCAGAGTATTGCGTTTCAAGAGATACATTTTTGTTTTTTGATACCTGATCAGCGATCGTTGTTATGGTTTTGTTTTTAATCATTTTTATTCCTTCTTCAATATCATCTGCAAATACACGGTCCTTTTCAGCAAAAGGAACGTGTTTTCGAATTTCCTGATGAATTTCGTCTAGGATGATTCCAGATTTCATTGGTTTTCTGTATTCGAAGGCCTGTGCAGCAGTAAGTAGTTCTATTGCAAGAATTTTTTCGAGATTATCAATAACTCTTAATGCTTTTCTACCACCTATGGATCCCATACTTACATGATCTTCTTGTCCCAGAGAGGTTGGGATACTATCGGCACTGGAGGGGAAACAAAGCCCTTTGTTCTCGCTGGCCAAAGCCGCACTGGTATATTGAAGAATCATATACCCTGAGTTTATTCCAGTGTCCTCCATCAATAATTTTGGGACTCCCGGTGAATTTCCTTCTAAAGCCAAATAGATGCGACGATCGGAGATGTTTCCTAATTCTGAAGCAGCCAGACACGCATAATCAATTGCCATTGCTAACGGTTGACCATGAAAACTACCACCGCTTATGGTTAATTCCTCGTCAATAATAATTGGGTTATCTGTTACCGAATTTAACTCTACTTCTAATAATTCTTTGAGATGAAGCCAAGCATTTCTGGAAGATCCATGTACTTGTGGGATACAACGTAAAGAATAGGGGTCCTGCACGCGATCACAATCAATGTGGTCCTCCATAATTTCTGAACCTTTTAATAAGGATTTTACTTTTGAAGCTACATGGATATTTCCTTTGAAAGGGCGTAATTGATGAAGTTCTTTGTAGAACGGCTTTACAGAGCCTTGTAATCCCTCGATCATCATGGCCCCGATGATATCAGAGTGGGATAGGCAATTGTGTAATTTGGCCACTAATTGTACGGCATGTGCAGCTATAAATTGTGTTCCATTGATTAAGGCTAATCCTTCTTTGGGACCCAAAGCAATAGGAGCCAGACCTAGACTGTTAAATAATTCTTTAGTGGCAATTACGTCACCCTTAAAGTGTACTTTTCCTAATCCAAGTAAGGGTAAAAATAGGTGGGACAAAGGAGCTAAATCTCCAGAAGCACCTACAGAACCTTGACTAGGAACAACAGGAATAGCATCGTTGTCGATATGCCAAAGAATACGGTCCAAAGTTTTTTCTGCGATTCCAGAATATCCTTTTGACAAAGATTGCGCTTTAAGAATGAGCATTAACTTGGCAATTTCGGTATCAATAGGATCCCCAACACCAACACTGTGACTCTGTAAAATATTACTTTGTAATATATTGGTTTCTTCTTTTGATATTTTGGTAGTACAAAGAGGGCCAAATCCTGTGTTAATTCCGTAAACGGGATCACCTTTTTCTACTATGTTTTGAACGGTACGCTCGCTTTGTCGGATTTTCTCCCTGGCAGTATCCGAAATCGATGCTTTTCTTTCACCTCTAGCGATTTGCAAAGCAATCCCCGCGGTTAAAAAGTCTTCTCCAAATAAAAAATGGTGCGCTGTTGTTGACATTTATTCTTGTATGATTTGTTAGTACTAAATTAATGGTTACATTTAATAATTAGAAATACCATTTATATCAATTATTAATAACTATGAGTTATCAATTAGAGCTTAGACATTTTAGTTATTTTCTTGCCGTAGCCGAAGAATTACATTTCAGGAAAGCTGCCGATAGATTATTTATTTCTCAACCTGGATTGAGCCGACAAATCAAGCAGATGGAAGAGATCATTGGAGCTAAATTATTTGTTAGAGATAAAAGAAATGTAGCGCTTACTGCAGCTGGAGTTTTTCTAAAAAAAGAACTGGAGTATATTTTTAATCATATTGATTTTACCATAAAGCAAGCCCGATTAGTAGATCAGGGAAGTACTGGAGAGGTAAGGATAGGATTTTTAGGCTCAGCCATTCAAACAGTGATACCAGATATTTTGGTACAAGCCAATCAGGAATACCCTAATATTCAATTTAGCTTAGAGGAAATGTCTAATTATATGCAAGTAGAAGCTATACAGAAAGATCAGTTGGATCTTGGTTTCGTTAGATTATCCAGGGTTCCTGATGGGCTAAAAATGAAGACTGTGCATACAGATTCGTTTTCATTGGTGTTGCCCAAAGAACACCATTTAAATTTGAAAACATTTAAGAATATTGCTCAGGTAGCTGAGGAAAATTTCATTCTGTTTTCTTCTGATTATAGCTCTTTGTACTATAATAAAATTATGAGTATCTGCGAGGATAAGGGATTTACTCCCAAAGTGACTCATAAATCTGTACATGCTCAAACAATTTTTAAGTTGGTAGAAAGTGGTCTAGGAGTGGCCATCGTACCTACGTCATTACAGCATGGCTTTAATTTGGCAGTAAAGTTTCTTGAGATCCCAAAAATTCCTCAAAAGGCAGAGCTTTCGGTGATTTATAAAAAAGACAATCGTAACCCAGCTCTGTCAAAGATAAAAGCTATCATCGATGTTTGATTGTTTTATACAAGTATAATTATTTTTTTTATTTCTGGATCGGGTTGTTTACTTTTGAAAACGTAATTAAATTGTAGTTTCTTCGTTTATTACTGAGAATGAAGAAATTCTAACAACCAAATAATAATTGCTCCAAATTAGATTACTATGAATAAACGAATATTTTTCCTTGTTCTACTTGTTGGTTTTTTATCCCAAAAAATGACTAGCCAAGTTGAATCTTTTCAAATGGGATTAAAAGTTGGATTGAATGTGGCAGATGTAGTTGGTGATGGGACCGATGATCTTGATGTACGAACAAGTGTACACCTTGGATTGGTTGCCGAAATACCTATCATAGAGATCCTAGCTATACAACCAGAATTGTATTATTCTTTCCAGGGATATAAAGCAGATAGCCCGGAACCAAATTTTGAGGATGAAACCTTAAAGTTGGATTATATTTATCTTACTCCGACCATTAAGTATTATCCATTTTACACTGCACCTGGTTTTAGTATAGAAGTAGGGCCTCAGTTAGGATATTTGACTTCTGCTATTCTTGAACGTAAAAATACGGCTAATGGAGGTACAGAAACTTCTGATGTAGATTTGAAGGAATCTTTTTCTGAAATCGACTTTGGTGTGAATTTAGGATTGGGATATCAATTTGAGTTCGGGACCTTTTTTCAAGCCAGATATAACTTCGGAATTGCTGATATCGATGATATAGAAGGCTTAGAAGACGAAGCTTCCATTAGAAATGGAGTGTTTCAAGTTTCTTTTGGATACAAGTTTTAGGAGACAATAACATACAGATATAAGAACTAAAAGCCTGATGATTATCAGGCTTTTTTACTTTTTAAGGAATACCTTGCGTTATTGTGGAGGCATAGTATAGAAAAACTGTTCTTCGGTAATTTTACCATCGTTAACTTCGTAAACACAAAGCTCTTCTATTTGCATACGACCTTGCCCTTTAAAAGTACAATCCATTTTCATGGTAAGACTAAAATGATTATCGGCTACAAGAGGGTCAGAGATTTGGCCTCCGTGATACTCTTCTACCGTAGCATACCAGTCTTCACTTTTTTTTATCACTGCTTCTTTACCAGCGGTTACAGAGTTAGGGTATCCTGGCATTTCTTTGCTTACAACCTTGGTATCATAAAGTTCGCTGATAGCCTGCATGTTTTCTCCCATGCGGCAAAGTTCTACTAAACGGTTGGCAACTTGTTCTGTAGTCATTAGAATTTGGATTTATTGATTATGCGTATTGTTTTAAGTACTTCAAAATACGAAAAACATCAATCCCAAATATTAAATAAAATGTTATATTTTCATCGGTTAATCCAGCGCTTCCTTGTAGGTTTTTAGACAGCGTTCTCTGGCCATCTTGTGCTCTACCATAGGATGAGGGTAAGTGAGTTCATTGAGGTCTTGTACCCAAGTTTTAATGTACTCAAGATTTTTATCAAATTTGGTAATCTGCGTTGTGGGGTTAAATATTCTAAAATAAGGCGCTGCATCTACACCAGAACCCGATGCCCATTGCCAGTTGCCTACATTGGCAGAAAGATCGTAATCCAATAGTTTTTCCGCAAAGTACGCTTCACCCCATCTCCAGTCGATCAGTAAATGTTTACAAAGAAAACTAGCTACAACCATGCGTACACGATTATGCATGTAACCAGTTTGATTTAACTCTCGCATTCCTGCGTCTACCAAAGGATATCCAGTTTCTCCGTTTTTCCATTTTTCAAAATCTGCTTCGTTGTTTCGCCATTCTATGCGATCGTATTTGGATTTGAATGCATGATCTTTGGTTTTGGGATAATGCCATAGAATTTGCATAAAAAACTCTCTCCAAATCAGCTCAGACCAGAAGACTTCATTGTTTTGTGAAATTGCTTTTTTTACAATTTTTCTAATACTTACTATTCCAAAGCGCAAATAAGGGCCTAGTTTTGATGTTCCTTTTTCTTTGGCTGGGAAGTTCCTGGTATCTTCATAATTGTCGATCAAGGTAGGGGAGACGTCAAATACAGGAACTTTGATTATTGAAGGTTCAAATCCCATTTCGGCTAAGGTGATTTCAGGAAAATGAATATCCTTTACCGTATTAGCAAGATATTGTTCTGTAGCTACAGACTGTATCTGGCCGGTATGGAACAGTTCTTTCCATTTATTTTTATATGGTGTATAGACTACATAAGGATTGCCATCCTTTTTTAGAATATCACCTTTTTCAAAAATGACTTGATCTTTGTACGTCTGAAATCGAATATTTTTTTGAGTAAGAAATTCAGCTATTTTTTGATCTCTTTCTCGGGCATAGGGTTCATAGTCATGATTCGTATATACCTCTTTAACTTCAAAATTTGTAGTTAACTGATTGAACACTTCTTCGGGAGTACCATAAAACCTGGCCAAAGACGATTTGTATTTTTGATACAGTTCTTGATTTATTCCTTCTAAGGTGTTATAAATAAAGGAAACCCGTGCATCATTTTTTGGTAGGTGATCCAAAATCTTTTTATCAAAGATAAAGATAGGTAGGACAGGATATTCCGATTGCAGTGCGTTGTATAAACCAACATTATCATCTAATCGTAGATCTCGTCTAAACCAGAATACAGAAATAGCTTTACCCATTATTAATTGACGTTTAGGGTAGACATTCCTCCATCAACACCGATAACTTGTCCTGTAATCCAACTACTGTCGTCACTGAGTAAGAATCGTGCAATATTTGCAATATCTTCTGCTTGTCCTACTCGTTTCATTGGATGTCGATTATTCATCAACTCTTTCTTTTTTTCGTTTCCTAATAAACGTTTGGCTAATGGAGTTTCGGTTAACGAAGGTGCAATAACATTTACCCTAAATTGTGGAGCATATTCTGCTGCCAGTGCTTTTGCAAAACCTTCTATCGCTCCTTTTGCGGCCGCGATACTGGTATGAAATGGCATTCCAACTTTTACGGCTACAGTACTGAAAAATATCAAACTTGCTTGCTCAGAGTTTTTCAGTTTTGGTAAGATCGTATGAATAATTTTTACTAAAAACATGAAATTGATTTGCATATCCTCTTCAAAAGCTTTTGGATTCAACATTTTGAAAGGCTTCAGGTTAATACTCCCAGGACAATAAACAAAACCGTCAATTCTTTCTGGAAGGGCAGAAGAGTCTATTTCATCCTTGGAAGCATCATAAGGAATATGGGTTACTTCTAGATTTCCCAAATTTTCTGAGGTTCTGGACGCGATGTATATATTGTGTTCGCTATATAGTTTTAAAGCAATTTCGAAACCAATACCATGGCTTCCTCCGATCAATAAAATATTTTTTCTTTTCATATTCCCAAGGGATTAAGTAAATAGGATTTGGTAGTTGTTATTAGACTCTAAGGTACCAAATAGTTCTTCTAATTTATGTTTTCTATAATTAAAAATCTCTGTTAGTTTGGGTTTAACCAATATAGGATGAACCATTTGTCCTAATAGTCCAAAAGGAACTTTATAATCAATGATATCTTCCATCTCGACACCGCCAGGGATCTCTTTAATGAAGTGTTTATGATGCCAAAGGGCGTATGGACCAAACCTTTGTTCGTCAACAAAGTATAATTTGTCCTCAACATGCGTGATTTCTGTAACCCATTTGTTTTTGATACCAGCTATTGGAGTCACAATATATTGAATGATCTGACCCGGATACATTTCTCGGTCGGCACCAGATACAATTTGGAATCCCATATAATCAGGAGTAATGGTTTTTAAGTTTTTTGGGTCGGAAAGAAATTTCCAGGCTTGATCAACAGAAATAGGTAGGTTTTGTTTTGCTCTTAGGGTATAGATTTTCATACTTCAAGAATTTGAAGTAAAAATACAATCATTTTGTTTAACTAAAAAGGTTAAATTGTTAAACAACAATAAATTTTAACATTAGAAGTAAGCTTCTGCCCAGGAGATTGCTTCGTCAACACAGCTAAAAAACACAAAAGATTTACCATATAATTCTTGTTCCATAATGGCTTTGTTTCTTACTTCATTATCTTCAGAAACTATAGCAAGGCCCTTCATGTTTGATAATTGGCCTTGTTTATAAATGTCGGTACTTACGTTGTGTTTAAATTTTCTATAACTAATCATCAAAAAATCCTGAGCTTTATAATGCTCACGTAGCTTGTCTCTTATAATAGACGCTCTATCAAGGGTAAGATCCACATTTTCGTTAATAGTGAGGATAACAAATTGATCATGTAACTCCATCTGGCAAAATTCGTTCGAAAAATGCTTCATAAGGGGGAAATAGGTTAATTGTATGATAAATATATGTTAAAAATAAGGAGTTTTGCAAATTACAGGGGCTAGAAAAAGCTAAGAAATCTTAACAATCATCACAGCAATTGTCTGGTTTCACAATTCTGCAGGTTAAAACAGCCAGCAAAGCTCCAATTACCGGAGCGATAAAATATAGCCATTGATGCTCCCAGTGTCCAGATAATAGTGCAGGTCCAAGGGATCTTGCAGGATTCATTGATGCTTTGGTTACCGGACCGGCAAACATAGCTTCTAACAGCACAACACCTCCAATAGCGATGCCGGCCATAGTTCCTGTTTCTTTTGATCCTGTAGATACATTGATGATAACCACCATTAGAAAATAGGTAAGTAGTGTTTCTAGAACAAAAGCTTTATAAGGATCTATAGAGGGTATGGTACCTCCTAGGTACTCACTCTCCGGAAATAGAAAAAGCAGTACGGAACTTGCTAGGATAGCACCAATGCATTGTGCCAAAATATATTTGGGAACCTCTTTCCATTCAAACTTTTTTGCATAGGCAAAGGCTATGGTAACTGCTGGGTTAAAATGAGCACCGGATATTTCACCAAAAGCATAGATCATGGCCATAACAATAAGTCCCCAGGTAATGGCTATTCCTACATGAGATACGTCGCCTCCTGTAACTTCGTTAATGGTCATGGCTCCAGTACCACAAAATATCAAACTAAAGGTTCCAATGGTTTCTGAAATGTATGTTCGCATAATTTTTATTAAAACGAGACAAATATACTATTCCTTATTTTAAGTTTTTGTTAACTCATTATGTATGTGTAATCCTTATTTTCGTTACCGTTATTATTGAAACAAATCACAAACTAAATTAACACACAATGAAAAAAATTGTCTTATTTCTTTCTGCTGCGCTCTTGTCGTTTGGCATAGAAGCACAAGTAAAAACTCCTCAACCTAGTCCTTCTTCTAAGATTGAGCAGGTTATTGGATTGACCGATGTTGCTGTAGAGTATTCTCGACCTAGTATGAAAGGAAGAACTATTTTTGGAAACCTAGTTCCTTATGATAAACTATGGAGAACAGGTGCAAACAAAAATACTCAAATCACATTTGGTGATGATGTAAAAGTAGAAGGTAAAGAGCTTAAAAAAGGTACTTATGCGATTTTTACTAAACCAGGAAAAGAAAACTGGGAAGTAATTTTTTATAGCGATGCAAATAACTGGGGTACTCCAAGAAATTGGGATGATTCTAAAGTAGCCGCTACTGCGACTGTAAAAGCAAATACATTACCTATGAATGTGGAAACTTTTACGATCATGTTCAGTGATTTTACAATGAGTGGTGCTACAATGAACATTATTTGGGCAAATACTGAGGCAGCGGTAAAAATTGAAGTGCCAAGTAAGAAAAAGGCGTTAGCTAGTATCGAGCAAGTTATGGCTGGACCATCTGCAGGAGATCATTATCAAGCTGCAGTTTTCTATAAAGAAATCGAAAACTTTGATAAAGCTGCGGAACATATTGACAAAGCAATTTCGATGAGAAAAGAGCCTGCGTTCTGGTTTCACAGACAACAATCTTTGATCTATGCAAAAAAAGGAGACAAGGATGGGGCAATAAAAGCTGCTAAAACATCGTTAGAATTAGCAGAGAAGGCTGGAAATGCCGATTACGTAAAATTGAATAAAGATTCCCTTGCAGAGTGGGGGGCTAAATAATCACTCTTTTTCACACACACAGATCAGAAAAGCGTTCCAAACCAACTGGAACGCTTTTGTTATTTGATATACTTTAATACTGAAGACTTACTTCATTTCTTACGTTGTCTAATAGCTTAATTAGCTGTAGGCTTTTTTCAAAAGTCATAATGTCACTTTCGGTTCTTTTTTGAAGCAACATTTGTTGTACATGTTCAGCCTCAAAATTGTAGCCATTGGTGGTCACAGGGAATTCAAATAACTCTGTTTTACCATCTTTTTCAATAGTTACCGAAGATGGTTCGTGAAAACGACTATTGATCATAATCGTACCATATTCTAATTCGATCTTTGCCATTGTTTGGGTTTGTTGTGTAATTGCACTAAATAAATTAGCCTCCACATCATTTTGATATTTCAGTATCATTCTACACTTATGATCAACACCAGTATCACCAATTTCTGCTTCTGCTTTGACACTATCTGGGTACCCTATAAGACTCAACGCAGCAAAAAGCGGATAAATACCTACATCCAAAATGCTTCCTCCACCAAGGCTTTTGTTGAAAATTCTTCCGTTGGGATCAAATGGAGCAGAAAAGCCAAAATCTGCTTCAAGGTTTTTAATTTCACCAAGTTTCTTAGATTGGATCAATTCCAATACATATCGGTAGTGAGGTAGGAAATATGTCCAGAGTGCCTCCATCAGAAATACATTATTAGATTTGGCAGCTTCTATCATTTCGGTTACTTGTTTCAGATTCATCGCAAATGGCTTCTCGCACAATACTGCTTTTTTGTGATTGAGGCAAAGTATGGTGTTTTCATAATGAAACACATGAGGTGTTGCAATATAAATTACTTCAACATCAGGATCTTTAACCAATGCTTCGTAACTACCATAACTCATTGTACTTTTGAATTCATCTCCAAAGCGTTTTGCCTTTTCTTGATCTCTACTTGCTACTGCATGTAGTGAAGCATTTGGAACCGATTGTAAATCTTCTGCAAATTTTTGAGCGATTTTACCGCAACCAATAATTCCCCATTGTATAGATTGATTTGAAGACATAGAAGATATTTCATTAATAGTGTTATCAAAAATAGTTAAAAAGGGCTTGTTTTCTTCTCATAAAAACAGGTAAATACCCGTTCTTTTTTGTTTTTGTTATCGAATTGATACTACGAGTTTATTTTGTTGAAATATTCGTAATTATCAGATTTAAAACTACTTAAGTTTTGTGAGTTTATGTTAAATTCCTTATATTTAGGTAATTCTCACCTTAAAACCTTATTACCATGAATAAATCAGCTACTCTAGAAAACAAGTCCATTAGGCAACCTCATTTTATGAGATTGAATTTGATGAATCGAGAACTAACCAGAATGTTGGCTCGATTACATTCTTACCAATGTGAGCCTTGTACTTCGGAGATGTATGATAAGTTTTTAAGGTTAAATCATGATGGTCATAGACTGCAGGATACCATAGAAAAAATAAGTAAAGTATTAGATAGTACTACAAAGTTCCCTAAAGCTATACTGGATGAAATAGATGCGGTAATGCAGCGATATCACGGGTATCAAAAATCACTTACTTCTTACCTTTCTGAAGCGATTATTCATCACTAATTTCAATTAACTTACATTTTGTAATTCTCTTCTTCCAATGGATCATTATTTGACCCCATTACGGATTGTATCATAATGGCGATACCCATTACCAATACGCAGCCAAATAGGTTCAGCCATAAATAGGGCATCCAGTCATTGTACCATCCTATGATAACAATTACTTGGGTGATAATGGCTGCGATGAAGGTGGCATTACTTTTTACATACTTTATAAAGAAAGCAAGTAAGAAGATACCGAGTACATTTCCATAAAAAATAGAACCTATGATATTAACAAGCTGAATTAGGTTGTCGAATAAATTAGCAAAACAAGCCACCAAGATGGCGAGAATACCCCATAAAAGGGTAAAAAGCTTTGATGCATTAACAAAATGCTTATCGGTCTTATTGGTTTTGACATTACGTTTGTATAGATCGATAGCCGTAGTAGACGCCAGCGCGTTTAATTCTGAAGCGGTAGATGACATCGCAGCAGACAAAATTACCGCCAAAAGCAAACCAATTAATCCTCTTGGTAAGTTGTTTAATATAAAATGTATGAATACATAATCTTTATCATTGGTTTCTACATTAGCATCTGCTTTTTCGATTAGAGTTTTGGCTGCCTCACGATTAGCAATATCTTCTGCATTCAATGTTTTAATTTGATTTTGCAAAGCAGCAGTGCTCTCTGTATTATCAGTATTCCCTTCGTTTAGGTGTCGTACATATTCATTTTGTACTTTCTTTTTTTCGGTATATACTTGCCGATTCTCTGCTTCTAAGTTTTGATACGCTGATTGGTATTCTGAGCTTTCAATGACTTCTTTGGCCTTTGGATTAAAATTAAGTGGAGAAGGGTTGAATTGATAAAAAACAAAAACCATAACTCCAACCAATAGAATAAAGAATTGCATAGGCACTTTTAAAAGAGCGTTAAATAGCAAACCTAATTGACTCTCTTTAATCGATTTTCCCGACAAATAACGCTGCACCTGACTTTGGTCCGTTCCAAAGTAGGAGAGGGCCAGGAAACTTCCTCCTATAATTCCACTCCAAAAAGTGTAACGATTGTCCATATCAAAAGAAAAATCCAATATATCCATCTTGCCACTGGCACCTGCAATTTCCAATGCTTTGCTAAATGTCACTCCTTCTGGTAGATAACTTATGATTAAGAAAAAAGCAATGAACATCCCCGAAAAGATAATGGCCATTTGTTGTTTTTGAGTCACACTTACTGCTTTGGTACCTCCGGTGACTGTATAGATAATTACCAAAACTCCAATAATAATATTTAGGGTAGTGAGATTCCAACCTAAAACGGCAGATAAAATAATAGCAGGAGCAAAAATGGTAATCCCTGCAGATAATCCTCTTTGGACCAAAAATAAGATAGCCGTTAAGCTCCTGGTTTTGAGATCAAATCTGCTTTCCAGATATTCGTAAGCTGTATATACATTAAGTTTATGGTATAAAGGAATAAATATCATACAAATCACCACCATGGCGATTGGAAGTCCAAAATAAAACTGAACGAATCCCATCCCGCTATGAAAAGCTTGTCCTGGAGTAGATAAAAAGGTTATCGCACTGGCTTGAGTTGCCATTACGGATAAACCTACTGTCCACCATTTTGCTTCGTTACCACCACGGATATACTCTTGAACATTTTTACTTCCTTTGGTTTTCCAGGCTCCGTAAAGCACAATAAACAATAAAGTGATAATGAGAACTATCCAGTCTATACTTTGCATAGTGTTTGATTAGGTGGGTTGAAAATTTTAAACTAAAGCTATTTATGAAAACTTTGCGGTGATGAGATAGAATAAAAGAATATACACTGCATTTGCAATAAGTATCATCGAATACCATTTTTTCCAAACAAATTTCTCTTCGTTCTTCATGCTTTTAGATCTTTTATTTTCCTAAAGATAACATATTAGCAAATAAACGATAAGCACCAGATACTCCCGCAGGGAATTCTCGAAAGAAACTTAATCCGGTATATACGTAATATCCTTTACCATACTGAGCTACTAATAAAGGCCCTTTTTTTAGAGACTCTCCTTTATCATTTGCCGCCAAAATAGGAGTGTATTCGCTAGACCATTTGCTAGGAAAATATAAGCCTCTCTCTTGCACCCAACCCGAAAAATCCTGAGAAGAGATTTTATTAGGAGTGTTTAGCACCTGATGATCTGGGGCCAAAAATGTAATTTCTGCATTTTCGTCGGTAACCCGATCTCTAGACAGTTGGATAGGAAAGGGACCTAAGTTGTCTTTTACCTTTAGTCGATGACTTGTATTATATTGTATTACAAGATTCCCTCCATTTTTTACATAATCTAATAAGGTTTGCTGTTTGAATTTGAGTTCTTCTACAGTATTATAAGCTCTAATACCCACTACAATGGCATCGTATGCCGATAAGGTTTCGGGCGAAATAGATTCTGGATGTATAGTCGTTACTTTATATCCTATTTGTTCTAGACTTTCGGGAACAACATCTCCGGCACCTTCTATATAACCAATATTCTGTCCTTTTTTCTTGATGTCTAAGCGAACTACTTTAGTTTGAGAAGGCAAGGCTACCGTTTGAAATGGAATATGATCATAATCTATAGTAATTAACTCTTTGGAATACGTTTTTCCATCTACAGTTATTTTGGGAGAAATATACCCTTCACTTTGTTGTTGCGGAGCAGTGAGTTTAAAAACCACTGTTTTTTCTTCTCCTTTTTGTGCTAACTGAAAATCTATGTTAGAAGGTTCAATACTCCAGCCTTGTGGATGGTCTAAAGTAATAGATCCTTTCAAATTAGCTTTACCAGACTTAATGGTAACCGGTACTTGTTTTGAAGGCCCGTTAGCGTAAATAATTACTTTATCTTTTATTCCTGCAGATACTACGGGGATGATTTCAAAAGGTTTGTAAACCTCACCTTTTACAGGATCATTAGTTTTATAAACCACATCTTTGGTAAAAGAAACAGGTGTGCCTTCGATATCAAGATTAAAAACAGCTTTTATTTTATGATCAGTTTCCGGTTTACCAATAAGGTTACGATCGTCTACCTTGTACATCCCTAAGGTTCCTTTTTCATTTAACCAATAAGGGTTTGTTGCCTCAAACGATGCAGGTATTTTACCTTTTAAATCAATAGTTTGCTTTTCGTTATTAGCTAATACTTTCTCGACATTTTGAGTACTTCCTATAGCATCAAGTGTGATAGATTTTAAAGTAATTGAGCTTGCACTTCTATTAATGGCTTCAATTTTTATTTCAACATCATTACCCAAAGAACTATTAGATTCAGCAGAAACTGCTTCGAGATAAAGACCGGAAGCTGCAGTAATGATTTCCTTTATTTCTTTTGATTTCAACGTTTTCCAATGTTCATCTTCTAACTGTTGTATTAAGGAATAAGCTTTGACCAATTGAGGTACACAAGCAGAGGGATTTCTGAAATCAAAATCCTTTTCAACTTGATATAAGATATCACCTATGGCTTTACCTCCTTTAACTCTGTTCCAGGAAGTGTCAATACCATCAAAGACATTAGTTTTATCTTGTGGAAGATCTCCTTTTATAATTTCGACATATTCTTTTTGTTTTCCTCTAGAACCAGTACTTCCAAATCCTTGAGATTTGTGTTGACTTCGACTAAGCGAAGCAATTTCAGTATTAGATAAGCCTATCTCAGGGTAAAAAACACCCGTATCAAAAGACATTAACTTTGATTTGTCTGCTTTTTCGAAATTTTCTCTACTCCCGTAGAACCACCAAGAAGTATTAAAAAACAATCGCTTGGGTTGCCAGGTAGATACATATTCTAATTGATCCGGGAAAACAGAAGAATCTGCGGTTAGATCAAAAGCTTCTTCGCTCAACATCGCCGAAGTGGTATGATGACCGTGCGTTGTACCTGGAGTTCTATGATCGAAACGATTGATAATAATGTCTGGTTTGAACTTTCTGATGGCCCATACCACATCACTCATCACCTGATTTTTATCCCAAATAGATAAGGTTTCATTTGGGTGTTTTGAAAATCCAAAATCATTGGCTCTGGTGAATATTTGTTCACCACCGTCGGTTCTTCTTGCTGCTAATAGTTCTTGTGTTCTGATCACCCCAAGAAGTTCTCGAATTTCTGGTCCAATCAAATTTTGTCCACCATCACCTCTGGTTAAAGAAAGATACGCCGTTCTTGCTTTTACCTTATTGGCCATGTAGGAAATAAGTCTAGTATTCTCATCATCCGGATGAGCAGCTACATACAATACAGAGCCAAGGAAGTTCAACTTTTTGATGGCTTCATGGATTTCTGCAGAGGTTGGTTTATTTGGCTTTTGAGCAATACTATTGATCGGAATTAAAAGACTAAAACCAATAACTAGGAGTAACTTTCGCATAATTCTTTAGTGCAATTTTGATTGTAATTGCACCAAATATATAAAGATAAAACGCGCAGAAAAGTGGTTTAAGTATACTTTAACAGGGGATAGTTACCAATATAGTGTTGGCTTTTATTTCTTTGATCGTTCTACAAACTCTAATTGATCCAGAGTAACATTTGTAGTAAAAACACCATAGTTTACAATCGCTTTTTCCTTTTCGATAGTATCAATCGTTCCTACTGATTTTCCATCGATCATGCGAACCCGATCTCCAACTTTTAGGGTAACTTTGGGTTTGTTTTGTATTATTTTTTCTTCTTTCTTTTTTTCTTCTTTTTTCTTTTCCCGAATTACTTTTACTTTTTCGGTAACTTCTTTTACAACCTTTTGTTCCTTGGTTTTCTTGATCTTGCGTTCTTTGACGGATTGTTTTTTTCGTTTCGAATTTTCTACTTCTACGATTTTTAGAAATTCATTAATCAATTCGCGCTTTCTTTTGTTATTGAAATACTTCTCGCTTAGATCATTCACTTTTTGACCAAGGTATATCATACGTTGATTCGCATCATAAAGTTCTTGATAGCTTTCAAGTTTTCGCTGTATACGATCGTTGATTTTCTCTAATTTTTCTTTTTGAGCCTCTGCTTTTTGCTCTTTGGTTTTTAAGGAAGAAGTTGTTTTTTGAAGCTTTGATCGTTCCTTTTGCAGGTTTGCGATACTTTTATCAAATCTAATCTTGCCTCGCTCTACTTTTTTCTTGGCTTTGTTGATTAAGCTATATGGAATGCCATTTTTTTGAGCAACCTCAAAGGTAAATGAACTACCTGCTTCTCCTAGATGTAATTTGAAAAGAGGTAATAGCGTTCTTGAGTCAAAAAGCATATTGGCATTGGTCATGTTCGGAAGCTCATTAGCCAACATTTTTAAATTTGCGTAATGTGTGGTAATGATTCCAAAAGATTCTCTTTCGTAGAATACTTCGAGAAAAGCTTCAGCCAGTGCACCTCCTAATTCTGGATCGGATCCGGTACCAAATTCATCAATCAGGAATAAGGTTTTGTCATTACATTTCCGAAGAAAGTAATTCATATTCTTCAGGCGATAACTATAGGTACTCAAATGATTTTCTATGGATTGATTATCTCCAATATCAGTAAGAATTACATCAAACAAGCACATTCTGCTGTATTCGTGCACCGGAATTAAAATACCACTTTGCAACATTACTTGCAATAAGCCAATAGTCTTTAGCGTGATACTTTTTCCTCCAGCATTAGGCCCAGAGATCACTATTATTCTATTATTCTGGTCGAGAGATATGGTTTGCGGAAATGTTTTTTCTCCCTTTTCTATATTGCTGAGATACAATAAAGGATGATAAGCATCTTTTAGGGATAATTCTCTACTGTCTGTTATTTTTGGAAGCACCGCATTTAACTGGTTGGCATATTTTGATTTTGCGCCTACAATATCGATATCACTCAAGTATTCCTGATACTCCTGTAATAATTCTGTAAACGGACGTAGTTTGTTGGTGAGCTGTTTCAGAATTTTTACTACCTCTTCTCGTTCTTCATATTTCAGATTGCTTAGTTCACGACTAAATTGTAAAGTAGTTTCAGGTTCAATATATACAATGCTGCCTGTTTTGGAATTTCCCATAATCGCTCCTTTTACTTTGCG
This sequence comes from Aquimarina sp. AWH4_224, assembly GCF_056160245.1. Classification (NCBI taxonomy): domain Bacteria; kingdom Pseudomonadati; phylum Bacteroidota; class Flavobacteriia; order Flavobacteriales; family Flavobacteriaceae; genus Aquimarina; species Aquimarina sp. AWH4_224. The sequence goes on from NZ_JBSWWU010000001.1 coordinate 72,345, forward strand.
GCGATACATGGATTTTACAGCTAGGACTCTTCTATTGTCAACTACACTTTCCTTGATTTCATCCAAATACCCTAAGCTGTTGTAATGGGTAAGATCCTTGCCAAAACTTCCATTCAGTTTTCCTTGGATGATGTTTATTCGTTTTCTGAGTTGTAATAAAACTGCCGAAGCATTGTCTTTTACTTCTCCAAACTTATCTATTACAGCATCAACACAAAGAATAATTTCTTTGGTAAAAGGTATTTCGGTCGATGTTTGATATAGAAAAGGGTAAAGCTCTCTATTAGATTTGAAAAAATGTAATAGGTCATTACAAGTAACACTTATGGAAACTAATTTTTTCAAGTTTGACGCTTCCAAAAACGTATTTTCAATGTTGAGGAGCTGGATTTCCTTATTGATACTATCAAATCCATGATTTGGAATACGGGCATCGTTGAGATAAGATGATTTATATTCATTAACATGCTGTAAGGAGATCATTAAAAGTTCTTTGCTCTCATGCGGAGTGATTTGCAAAGCTTTTGATTTACCATAATCAGTAACACATAACTCGGCAACATGCACAAGAACTTTATCTAATTCTAGGTCCTTAAGTGTTTTTTCAGAAATACGAATCATACTTTTTTAAAGCCATTTTTTTGGCCTATATTTCTCAAGTTTTTAAGAGAAGCAAAAGTACATAATTAGAATAATTTATCGTGTAGATGGATGTAAATATTGAACCCGGCTGGAAAGAACAGCTAAAAGAAGAATTTGACAAACCCTATTTTTCAGAGTTGGTTAACTTCGTAAAGATGGAATATGGAAGTAATACTTGTTATCCCGCAGGTTCTAGAATCTTTTCGGCTTTTGACTACTGTAGCTTTGACGAAGTAAAAGTAGTGATTATCGGTCAAGATCCGTATCATGGGGTAGGGCAAGCCAATGGTTTGTGTTTCTCTGTAAATGATGGTATAGCAATGCCACCATCATTAATCAATATATTTAAAGAGATAGAAACTGATCTAGAGATTCCTTTTCCAGAAACCGGAAATCTGGAACGATGGGCGAAACAAGGTGTATTGCTTTTGAACGCAACTTTAACGGTAAGAGCGCATCAAGCAGGTTCTCATCAAAATAGAGGATGGGAGAAATTTACGGATGCTGTTATCAAATGTATTTCTGATAAAAAAGAAAAGGTGGTGTTTTTACTATGGGGTGGTTTTGCTAAAAAGAAAGGAGCAAAAATAAATAAGAATAAGCATTACGTACTAACAAGTGGGCATCCCTCACCACTTAGTGCGAATAGAGGATACTGGTTTGGTAATAAGCATTTCAGTAAGGTAAATGAATACTTATTGCAAACAAATCAAACCAAAATACAATGGTAGCTACGCTGCAGTTTGTATTTCTGAGCTTTTTGCTTTGCTGGTATTGATGTGGTTGATTTTTCCTTTGGCCTTGGCCTTTTTCTTTCTGCCATCTACAGATTGCATACTAAAGCGCAACAGCACAAAGTTAAAGGCGATCAAACCTATTAGTATTAGTAAAAAAGTAGTCATAGTGATTTGTTAGTTAATTATTAGATGCATTGAATACAAAATGGTTGCTTATGCGTTAATAATTAGTTCATTGGGGTAGGCTTGGCAAATGTACAAAAATATTTTATTTCTGTATGTATTTGAGTTATAGATAATTAATTATTAACGGTTTGATAAATTTTGACTCTGATCTTCATATATATTATAGTTTTACTCTTAATTTTTTAACATTCCTTTAGTATAAAACGTTTTAAACCTAAAACACCCTACCTCAGTTTAAAAAAATATTTTAAAATTTAATAAGATTAAAATCTATACATCAAATCTTCGGGAGAAATGGTTTCATCAATAATATTCAACGCGTGTAATTGTTGTTGAATATAAAGAAGTGTCTTTTGATCGATAATTGATTGACTCCATTGAGTTATGGTTAGCCATTTTTGGATATCCTCTAAACGCTGATCATATCTATAAGAAAGGGTTCGATCTATACTTGGGATGTTTTTGAAATCAGCCGTTGTTGTATTGATAATATTCAGGATTTTTTCTATTTGATCATGTTTTGTTTTTATAATTTCATCTCTTACTGCAATGACAAAACATGGCCATGGGGTTGGATAATCTGCAACTCTTCTGAAAGTTCCATTATCTACCAAAGGCTTGGTAGTAAAATGTTCCCACATAAAATAGTCGGCTTTTCCTGCAGTAAGTGCGTCTATAGCTCCGTTTAAATTTTGCGTGACTTCAAAGCTTAATGAAGAAGTATCCCAATTCTGTGATTGTGCATTCATATAAGCCATTAGTTCAGAACCAGAACCATATCGGCTTATAGCTACTTTGGTATTTTCTAATTGAGATAATTCGGTGTAAGGAGAGTTAGATGCAACATGTATACCCCATATTAATGGTGTTTGAATATAGGTTTGTACAATTTTGGATGGATTACCACCTATAATATCTTTAACGATGCCTTCGGTAAGAATAATTGCCATATCAATTTCTGAAGCACGTAACGCCTCACACATAGCTCCAGTACCGCCATAATAATCGGTCCATTCAAGTTGTATACCTTCTTTTTGATAGCTTTCATCTTCTATGGTTAGGTGCCAAGGTAGGTTAAAATGTTCAGGAACTCCTCCTATTTTTATAGTATGCATGCGTAACAAATTAATAAAAACATGTATTTCATCGATTATTTTTGTTTTTTAACGATGAAATTAAATTCTTTTTTTTATATTTGACCTATTATTCTTCCATTCAAGAGTATATTTGATAATAAGTTCAAACCCAAAATAAAAACAATTGCTATGAAAAAGAATTTTCTTAAAACCAAAAACACTTATGTAAAGGTTGCCAAGTTAAAAAATAATCCTGTTGAAAATGGAATTGTAGTTTTTATCGGGGTTTTATTATTAACAAATTTACTGATAAGTCTCAAAATATTGTTTGGTTAATAAAGAATCAAAATTGCCCTAATTATTTTCATAATATTTTAATGATAAAAAGATGAGTATTCGTACTCATCTTTTTTTGTTAGTTATTTAGTTGTATTGAAATTTATGATTTTAGATAGTGTGTATTCAATAAGTTGGTCCACAGTTTGTTTTGGATGTTCGCTGAATGTTCCTGTAACTCTATTCGCTAAAATTGCATTCATTGAAACAGCTTTATGACCTAAAAGCTTTGCCATTCCATAAATTCCCGCAGTCTCCATCTCCAAATTAGTTATCCTTTTTTCATTGTACCTAAATGAAGTAATCTTATCATTCATTTTTTTATCAGGAATTGCAAGTCGCAATACTCTTCCTTGTGGTCCATAAAACCCAACGTTAGTCGCGGTTATCCCTTTTTGGGTAAGTGAGCTATGCATCTGTTTTCCTAACTTTTCGTCATACTCAACTGCATAGGGGAGTGATTTGTTTGTACTCCAGTTCAAATGCTCTATCAAAGATGCTGATAGTTCTTTTTGCTGTATGGATTCACTTTTATAGAAATGAAGAAGACTATCAAATCCGATGGCCATCTCCGAAATAACAAAACTATCTACATCAATTTCTTTTTGTACAGAACCAGAGGTGCCTATTCTTATGATATTTAGAGAAGTAAGTTCTGGTTTAACTTCTCGTGTATTCAGATCAATATTTACTAATGCGTCTAACTCATTTAAAACAATATCTATGTTGTCTGTGCCAATTCCTGTAGAAATCACTGTAATTCTATGACCTTTATAGGAGCCAGTTTGTGTATGAAATTCTCGTTTTCGAATTACAAACTCTACAGATTCGAAATATTTGGTTACATCGTTTACACGATCGGGATCCCCTACAGTAATAATAGTTTGTGCTAAATGTTCTGGCTTTAAATTAAGGTGATAGATACTACCGTCTGTATTGAGAATGAGTTCTGATTCGGCTATAGGCATATTATAGTTTTAATAGGGTATGCGTTTCTGTATTGTACAAATAATCGTATTTTTTTACTCCTCCGTAATACCAATCTAACTTTTGAGTGTTGTAAAAATTCTTTTTACTTTTCAGAGCTAGCTTACCTCTTTCGGACAAATTGAGTTGATCTTTGGTTTGATCCAAAAATTGAAAGAGTCTTGCAATTACTCTTTTCATTTGCATATCTCCATATCCATAATACCCTTGATATTCTAATGCATATCCCATAAGTTGACGAACATTTTTTATTTGATATTTGTCGATCATTTCAAGGATGTTGTGTTCTAATATGTTCAATCCGGTGAGCATATTCGGGAAACGCTGTAAATGAGCTCTTAAACAAATAGAAAGGTATTCAAAAGAAGATTGTTTTTTGATCTGACCTGCGATCTTTTTAGGATTAGATTCGCAATATAATGTCCAGACATAATCAGCTAATTCTAGATCATCTAGTGAAAGCAATATTTTATTTTGATAATGTATTTTTAATTGTGCCGTAGACAGTTCGCATAAACCCATTAATTTTTTATCACTCTCTGTTCTTCCACTGCATACAAGATAGATTGGTATATCTTGTATTCCTTTTCTCATCAGTAGGCTTATAGCAGCAATCATATTGATATGACAAAACAGATCATATTCGAACCACAAGATAATTTCATCATAGTTTTGAAGATTATCTAGTAGTTGCAGCTGAGAAACAAATTTAGTTTCATAATCGTTAGGCGCGATACGGTAGTATTTCTTTAAAAAATCTTTTCGTTTTTTTATGCCGTCATCGCTTTCTATTTTAACAGAGGTGGGGCCTTCGCATAACATTTCGCGCCATGTAAAAAAATCCCCTTCTACAAGTTGCAGCTCTTGTAATCGATCTGTTAGACTGTCTCCGTTAGTGATATGTAATATTCCTCCTGTTGCCAAAATAAAATACAGGTAATTATGTTAACCTCCTACTCGTTTTACTTTAAATCCTTTCTCTTTTAGGATGTTCATAATCTGATCACGATAATCTCCCTGTATAATGATAGCATCATTTTTAAAACTACCTCCCACACTTAAACGTGTCTTTAACTCTTTGGCTAATTTTTTAAAATCTTCATCAGCACCCGTATATCCCTCTAGAATGGTAATAGGTTTTCCCTTTCGCTTTTCATACTTACAAATTATTGGATCATCTTGCATCCATAGTTTATCTTCTGGTGCTTCTGTAAGGTTTTCCTCTTCGTTAAACTCGTGATCAGGAAAAAGGTTTTTCAATTGATCTTGTAAATCCATATTATCCTTAGCCTATTTTTTTATCAATCCTATCTCTACCAACCGCTGATGCAAAAACTCTCCAGCGGTTATGTCATCATATTGCTTTGGATTTTCAGAAGTTACACACTCTTCCAAACAATTCAACTTCATGTCACTTCTAGGGTGCATAAAGAAAGGTATAGAATATCTCGGTTTACCCCATTGTTCTTTGGGTGGATTTACAACCCTGTGTATAGTAGATCTTAGCTTGTTATTGGTATGTCTTTCTAACATATCTCCCACATTGATTACCAATTCGTCATCTTGGGGTATAGCATCTATCCATTCCCCATCCTTACGTTGTACTTGTAAGCCTCCTGTTGAAGCACCCATTAGCAGTGTGATCAAATTAATATCTCCATGTGCACCTGCGCGTACAGCACCTTTTGGTTCTTCGGTAATAGGAGGGTAGTGAATCGGTCTTAGAATGCTATTCCCGTTACTTGCCCAATGATCAAAATAATTTTCGTCCAAACCAATGTATAAAGCCAATGCTCTTAATACATAAATTCCTGTTTTTTCCAGCATGCGGTAGGCTTCCATACCCGTTGCATTAAAATCTTCAAGTTCATCTACCACTATATTTTCGGGGTACTCTTCGATAAGGTTAGCATCTTTATCAGGTTCTTGTCCAAAATGCCAAAACTCCTTCAGATCACCTTCTTTTTTCCCTTTAGCATGTTCTTTTCCAAAAGAAGTGTATCCTCGTTGACCTCCTAGACCTTCAATTTCATACTTTTCCTTGGCTTCTACAGGTAAAGCAAAGAAACTTTTAACTTCTTTGTATAGATTTTCTACTAACTGATCGCTTAAGAAATGATTTTTTAAAGCTACAAAACCTATTTCTTCGTAGGCTCGTCCTATTTCATTTACAAATTTTTGCTTCTTAGCAGGGTCTTCAGATAAAAAATCTGCTAAATCAATACTAGGTATATTATTCATTGGATATATGCTTAATTATTGAAGAACTAAAATAAGGTGTATTTTACATAAAAACCATGGATTCTCTCCAAAAAGTTTTAAGGTTTAATTTCTGATCAAATTAATTATTTTTAGAATTATTAATAAGAAACTAAGGTAAATTTAATTAATTCGTATGATTGTTTGAATTAAATTAACAACTACTTAATAATATTCCTTTTTTGCTGCGATTTCTGAAGCAAAAAATAATTACATTTATTCTTTTAATTCTCATGTATGGATTACATTTCTGATGAAAAATCACCCCTCCAATTTGATAGAAAGCAATTGGACAACGAGACCTTAATTTCCCTTTACGAGAAGATGGTCAAACCAAGATTGATTGAAGAAAAAATGTTGGTGTTACTAAGACAAGGTAAGATCTCAAAATGGTTTAGTGGTATTGGGCAGGAAGCGATTGCCGTTGGGGTAACTGCTGCATTGAATCAGGATGAATATATTTTGCCAATGCATAGAAATCTTGGGGTATTTACGACAAGAAATATTCCATTATTCAGATTGTTTTCTCAGTGGCAAGGTAAATCGAACGGATTTACGAATGGTAGAGATCGTTCCTTTCATTTTGGAACGCAGGAATTTAAGATTGTAGGTATGATTTCTCATTTGGGTCCACAAATGGGGATAGCATGTGGGATTTCTTTGGCTAATGTTTTAAAGAAAAATAATAAGGTTACTGCTGTATTTACTGGAGAAGGAGGAACTAGCGAAGGTGATTTTCATGAAGCACTGAATGTAGCCTCTGTATGGAGTTTACCCGTACTGTTTTGTGTTGAAAATAATGGCTATGGTTTATCTACTCCAACCAGTGAACAATACAATTGTACAGATTTGGCAGATAGAGGAAAGGGGTACGGAATGGAATCTCATGTAATCGAAGGAAATAATGTTTTGGAAGTCTACACCAAGGTTGCCGGGTTGGTCAAAAGTATTCGGGAGAATCCTCGTCCTGTACTGTTGGAATTTAAAACGTTTAGGATGCGTGGACATGAAGAAGCTAGTGGAACCAAATATGTCCCTCAAGAGCTTATGGATTTTTGGCAAACAAAAGATCCGATAGACAATTATAGAAGTTATTTACAAGATTTAGGTCTTTTATCATCTGTTGAAGATGAAGCTTTACAAGTTGCTATTAAACAAGAGATAGATGAGCACTGGGAACGAACAAATGCGGAGGAGAATGTTGTCGTAGACCTAGAAAAAGAAATGAAAGATGTGTATGCTCCGCATGATTTTCATAGAGTTGATCCAAACGAGACTTCCAAAGAATTGAGATTAATAGATGCAATCTCGCAAGGCTTGTATCAAGCGATGGGAAAGTATAAGGATCTTGTAATAATGGGACAAGATATTGCAGAGTATGGAGGAGTGTTTAAAATAACCGAAGGCTTTGTCGAAGCATTCGGTAAACAAAGAGTGAGAAACACTCCAATCTGTGAATCTGCTATTGTTTCTACAGGATATGGGTTGTCTGTAAATGATCATAAGGCTGTGGTAGAGATGCAATTTGCTGATTTTGTGTCTTCAGGATTCAATCCAATTGTCAATTTATTGGCAAAATCCAATTACAGATGGGGGCAAACTGCCGATGTAGTGATTCGTATGCCATGTGGAGCAGGAGTAGGAGCCGGCCCTTTTCATAGTCAAACCAATGAAGCATGGTTTACCAAAGTGCCAGGGCTTAAAGTGGTATATCCAGCGTTTCCAAAAGATGCAAAAGGTTTATTAATTAGTGCAGTAGAAGATCCTAACCCGATACTGTTTTTTGAGCATAAGGCATTATACCGTAGTATTCGACAAGAAGTGCCAGAAGATTATTACAATCTACCTATAGGGCAGGCCTCTATTCTGAAGGAAGGAAACGATATTACCATTATTAGTTATGGAGCGGGAGTGCATTGGGTGTTGGAGACTTTGAGTAAGCATGAAGCTATTTCAGCAGAAGTCATTGATTTACGAACATTACAACCTCTGGACACGACTACTATTTATGCCTCGGTTAAGAAAACCGGAAAGGTAATTGTGCTACAAGAAGATACTTTATTCGGAGGGATTGCTTCAGAAGTAGCGGCTCTTATCATGGAAGAGTGTTTTGAGTTTTTGGATGCACCCGTAAAAAGAGTAGGGAGTATAGAAACACCAATACCTTTTGATTCAGGATTAGAAAAACAGTTCTTAGCAAAAAATGTTTTTGAAGAAGAATTAATTCGATTATTACAGTACTAATTTTGTCTTTTTTACATTAAGAAAACGTTATTGTTAATAAAAAACGTTAAAAAATTAAATATCTGATTTTTAGTTAATTAAATGGTTTTCGTAGGCTCAATGGTTGTTTTTTTACGTTAACCGACACACCCAGAATTTAAATAGGGGTAAAATCCCCTTTAACATATGTTGTATGTTCTTTTGGTAAATGTTAATTTCGCGCTGGCTATGGAAATCATAGTTTTGGGATTAAAAAACAGGGGGTTAAAACATAATACATGGACACTAAACAGATAGAACAGTTGCGTTCTTCAAGGATACTCGTGACTGGTGCTGCGGGTTTTATTGGATCTAATCTTTGCGAAACCTTATTGGATCTAGGCAGCAATGTGGTAGGAATGGATAATTTTGCTACCGGACACAGAAAAAATATTTCTTCATTACTAGAACATCAGAACTTTACTTTTGTAGAAGGAGATATTAGAGATTTGGATGCTTGTCATAAAGCATGTGAAGGTGCAGATTTTGTATTACATCAAGCGGCACTTGGGTCTGTTCCACGTTCTATAAACGATCCAATAACCAGTAATGAGGTAAATGTTGGAGGATTTCTAAATATGTTAGTTGCTTCCAGAGATGCAGGAGTTAAACGTTTTGTGTATGCGGCAAGTTCTTCTACCTATGGAGACTCCAAGGCCTTACCTAAGATTGAAGAAAATATCGGTAAGCCACTTTCTCCATATGCGATTACCAAATATGTGAATGAATTATATGCCGATAACTTCAAAAGAACTTATGATTTAGATACTGTTGGATTACGTTATTTTAATGTTTTTGGACGTAAACAAGATCCAGAGGGAGCATATGCCGCAGTAATTCCTAAATTTGTAATGCAATTGATGAAACATGAATCACCCGTAATAAATGGTGATGGTAGTTTTTCTAGAGACTTTACTTATATAGATAATGTGATTCAGATGAATATTTGTGCAATCACAACAGATAATACAGAGGCATTGAATAATGTATACAATACGGCATTTGGTGAAAGAACATCTCTTAATGAATTGACAGTATTATTAAAAGAATATTTATCAGAATTTGATGCCGACATCGCTAATGTGGATATACAGTATGGGCCAGAGCGAAAAGGCGATGTTCCGCATTCGTTGGCTTCTATAGATAAGGCAAAAGCTCTTTTGGGGTATGACCCTAAGTTTGATATGAAAACTGGATTAAAAGAAGCTGTAAAGTGGTATTGGGATAATTTATAATCTTATTCACCAGCAAACACAATAAATAAACAACCATTATGCAAGATACTAGGATCGCAGTAATCGGATTGGGATATGTAGGACTTCCGTTAGCAAGATTATTCGCCACAAAATTCCCTGTAGTAGGATTCGATATTAATCAAAATAGGATATCAGAATTGCAATCAGGTACGGATTCTACTTTAGAAGTAGAAGATGATTTGTTGAAAGAGGTATTGAAAACGAATAATGATCTTACATCAAATGGTTTGTTTTGTACTAATAACATTGAAGAAATAAAGGATTGTAACTACTATGTAGTTACTGTACCTACTCCGGTGGATAAAAATAACCGCCCGGATTTGACACCTTTGTATAAGTCTAGTGAGACTGTTGGATCTGTACTTAAAAAAGGAGACATAGTTATTTATGAATCTACAGTATACCCAGGAGTTACTGAAGAAGAATGTATACCGGTTCTTGAAAGAATAAGCGGATTAAAATTTAATACAGATTTTTATGCAGGGTATTCTCCAGAACGAATAAATCCTGGAGATAAGAAACATACCGTTGAAAAAATCCTAAAGGTTACGGCAGGCTCTACTCCAGAAATAGGAAAAAAGGTAGATGCATTATATGCATCTGTGATTGAAGCAGGAACACATCTTGCACCAACTATAAAGGTAGCTGAAGCTGCAAAAGTGATCGAAAATTCACAACGAGATATCAATATTGCTTTTGTAAATGAGTTGGCAAAAATCTTTAATTTAATGGATATCGACACACACGATGTACTTGCCGCTGCGGGAACAAAGTGGAATTTTTTACCGTTCAAACCTGGTTTGGTAGGAGGACATTGCATTGGAGTAGATCCTTATTATCTGGCTCAAAGAGCACAGGAATTTGGATATCATCCCGAGATTATTTTGGCAGGTAGAAGATTAAACGATAGTATGGGGAATTATGTTGCTTCCGAAGTAATTAAGCTAATGGTAAAACATGATATTCATATCAAGGGAGCTAATGTTTTAGTATTGGGAGTGACCTTCAAGGAAAATTGCCCTGATGTTCGTAATACGAGAGCCGTTGATGTAATTGATCAATTAAAGGATTTTGGAACTAATGTAACGGTTTATGACCCTTGGGCAAATCCGGATGAAGTAATGCATGAATACAATCTAGAAACGACTACTAATATTCCAAGTCAAAAATTTGATGCGATTGTTCTTACGGTAGCACATAAAGAATATTTGGATGTTGATCTTAACACTTTGCTGGTGCCCAATGGGGTTCTCTATGATGTAAAAGGAATTCTGGAAGGAGATGTACAAGGAAGATTATAAGTATTACCGAGTTTTTAATTTTAGCAACTAAACAACTAATACATCTAAATTGAGCCAACTAAAGAAAGGAGCGTTACTTACGTACTTAAAAATTGTGCTTACCAATGTTATAGGAATAATGATGACACCGTTCATCGTTAGCAATATTGGAAAGGATGAATATGGTATATTTAATGCTGTTGGGGCACTAATAGGCACAATTGCTCTTTTGGACTTTGGCTTAACTAACACCGTAGTTCGTTTCGTTGCAAAATACAGAGCAGAAAAGGATAGAAAAGGTGAAGAGAATTTTCTGGCAACGGTGCGATTAATATACTTTGTTATCTCGATGCTGGTTATCTTGCTGGGTGTTATTTTTTATTTCTTTCTAGATACTTATTTTACCAAGTTCAATGCCGAGGAAATTAGAATTACCAAGATCATGTTTGTAATTCTGATTATAAATCTGGCGATATATCTTCCTGGTATGATTTTTACAGGAATCTGCAAAGGGTATGAAGCTTTCGTTTTTCCAGAATCTGTTGGTATTATTAGGTACCTTCTTAGATCGGCAACCATAGTAGCAGTTCTTTTGTTTGGTGGTAAGGCGATATCATTGGTGATAGTAGATTCGTTGTTTAATTTGTTTACTATTACGGTTACAGGGTATTATGTTTTCAAAAAATTAAAAGTAAGGTTTAAACTTCATCAACTTTCTAAACAATATATCCTTCATATTTTTAAGTATTCTGGTTGGATCTTTGTATTTTCATTAGTAGCGATGTTGCAGTGGAAATCCGGAAGTTGGGTGTTGGGATCTATGAGTTTGCCAAAAGTACTTGGTATTTACGGTATTGGGATTGCTCTAGGATCATATTATGGAACTTTTTCAACTGCTATATCTAGTGTTTTCTTACCTAGGGCAACACAAATGTCTGTAAATAATGCATCTGGCGAGGAATTGACAAGTATGATGATTAAATTAGGTAGGTTGTCTTTTATCATATTAATGTATGTGCTTGGAGCTTTTATCTTGTATGGAGAGCAGTTCATAAATTTATGGGTTGGAGGAGGAGATGCTGAAAACTCTGGAAGATATACTCAAAGTGAATGTAAGGAAATCTATATTATTGCAGTTGCTATTATGGTTGGATATACTTTGCCATTGTTACAGGCTTTTGGAAACTCTATTCTTGAAGCAAAGAATAAATTGTCCTTCAAAGCAATACTCTATTTTGTTTTTATGTTTTTGGGCACATTATCAGGATGGCTATTGGCTTATAAGTATGGGGCTATAGGAATGATTTCTGGACTTGTAGGGGGATGGTTGATTGTGCAGAACGTAATGAATTTTTACTATCATAAAACCATCGGATTGAATATTTTTAGGTTTTTCAGAGAAATGTTACATAAGTCATCCTTGGTTATAATTTTAGTGATTTTCATAGGGTATTTTATCAATTATATTCCTGGAGAAGGTTGGCTTAATTTTGTGATAAAAGGAATTACCTATACAGCAGTATTTATTCCGCTAATGTACTTTTTGGGAATGCTGGACTATGAAAAACAATTATTTATCAAACCAATAGCATCAGTGCTGAAACGAAAATAAGAATGGATACAGTTAAGCTACAACATATTTCGTATTCTGATAATGGTCAAAAAATAAATTATGCGTATACCACCCAAGGTAATGCGCAAAAGTACTTTGTTCAGGAAAAACCTTTGTATTCCAAATACTTGGTAGATGTAAGTACAGTTCCCGATAGTATAGCGGTGATTCCTTTTTTGTCTAATTTACTTCCGATAGCTTGGTTCGCTGGATTTACCATAGAAGTAGATGAGGTAGATGAAGATTTCTATCATTCTCAAGAAGTTGTTAAGAAAGAATTTGAAAAGAGAGATACTTCCAGAACACTTTCAGGAGGATTAACTGCAAAAACTTTAATAAAGAACAATTGCAAAGGTGATAAAGCAGCTATGTTATTTAGTGGAGGCGTGGATGCTTATGCAACTTACATCAGAGCTTATGAGAAAAAGCCAGATTTAATTACTTTGCTAGGAGCAGATATTGAGATAGAAGATCAAAAACAGTGGACAGAGTTTACCGACTTTATAGAAAATGAAGAGCTATTAAAAAACAACCATAAAGAATATATAGAAACCAATCTTAGAGATTTTTATACCTATCAAGTAGAGTTATTGCTTAATGATATTGGCTGGTGGGGAAAAGTACAACATGGTTTGGCGCTAATAGGAGCTCTAGCTCCGCTTTCATTTTTATATAATTATGGATCGATTTACATCGCTTCTTCATACACTGATAATATTGATATAGACTGGGGTTCTACACCAGAAATGGATGAAAAAATTACCTGGGGAGGTGGAATCAAAGTGTTTCATGATGGTTACGAACTAAAGCGCCAAGACAAAGTTGATCTTATTGCTGGTTTTGCTTCAAATACAAACACCAAATTCAGATTACGGGTATGCTATTCTGAAAGACGAACAGAATTTAACTGTAGCAGTTGCGAAAAGTGTTTCAGAACAATTTTGGGATTAATATTGAATGGGAAAGACCCTAATGATTATGGCTTCAATGTTGATGAAGGCATATACGAGAAGTTTTACACCGTACTTGATATCGGTGGTGCGAGTAAAGGAGTACGATACTTTTGGTGGGAATTAATGGAGAAGGCAAAGTCGGTTGATGATTTCTTTATTTTTAAAGATAAAGAAATTGAGACTCAGCAGATGAATGACATTCGAAAGGGAAAAATTGATCGGCTTTTAGAACACAAAATAAATAATCCTCATAAAGGAATTCACCGAATGAAATTTATTTTAAGAAATAAATTTCCATGGTTGATCACATTATACAGAAAAATAAAATAGACAGATGAAATACGGGTTATTAACATACGATGAGAATAGACGTTTTTTTAACGTAGGAGACAATATTCAGAGTTTGGCGGCTAAGCAGTTTTTGCCTAAAGTAGATCAATTATTAAATCGCGAAAGGCTGGCAGAATATTCTGGAGAACCAATCAAATTGATCATGAATGGTTGGTTTACGCACAATACCCATAATTGGGTGCCGTCAGAACCGATAGATCCGGTATTTGTGTCTTTTCATATGAACAATACTGCGGCTCCTTTTATGCTTAGTGAAAAAGGAATTGCTTATCTAAAAAAGCATGAACCTATAGGATGTAGAGATCAGTTTACAGCAGATACACTGAAAGCAAAAGGTATCGATGCTTATTTTACAGGTTGTCTCACGCTAACTTTGGATTCATACAAAGTTGATGATGCTGAAAGAGGAGATCAGATTTATATCGTAGATCCATTATATAGTTACCCAAGACCAGAAAAAGTATTTTATAATACAAAAAATACGGTAAGGAATATCCTGAATGGTTCTGCATTCCAATTGGGTAAAAAGAACAAACATCTTAAGAATTTTATCAGCAAAGAGGTTTTAGAAACTGCAGAGTTCATTAATCAGGAACCACCTTCAAACAAATACACCGACGAGGAGAAGTTTGATATGGCTGAGAATCTACTCAAAAAATACGCAAGAGCGAGACTAGTAATCACTTCAAGAATTCATTGTGCTTTACCTTGTTTGGCTCTAGGTACTCCTGTGATATTTGTAAATGGGTTTGACAGTTTTGTAGATTCTTGTCGTTTTGATGGGATCTTAGAACTCTTTAACCGAATAGACGTGAATAGTAAAACAGGTGAGTTTACAGCTAATTTCCCTCTAGAGGGGCAAATTGGTTTGGATACGATGGTGAAAAATTTGGAGAAACACCATGATCTAGCCAATGCATTAAAAGAAAAAGTAACCAGTAAACTAAATTAGAAACTGCTTAGTGATGAGACTGGTCTATATTGTAAATAGAATCGATGGCCCTGGCGGATTAGAAAGAGTACTTTCTATAAAAGCCAGCAGGCTTGCTGATCATTACAATTATGATATACATGTGGTTACCTTAAACCAAAACACCAACGAGCTTTTTTATCAATTTAGCCCAAAAATTAAATATCATAATATTAATGCAGCGGGTAATCCCTTGGTTCATGCATACAAATATGCAAAAGGACTGAGAAAAGTGATTAAAAAGATAAAGCCCGATGTGATTGCAGTTTGTGATGACGGACTGAAAGGGTTTCTGGTGCCAAAAATTTTAAATAAGCCGTGTCCGATGATTTATGAACGGCATGTTTCTAGAAATGCCGTGATTAAACAAGGGGCTAAATCTTTTACTTCGAAAATTTCCGACCGTATAAAATCGGCACTGATGAATTTTGGAGGGCGATCTTATGATCATTTTGTAGTACTTACCAAAGGTAATTTAGAAGAGTGGACCTTTAAAAACTTAAAGGTAATTCCTAATCCATTATCGTTTTATCCAGAGGAGAAAAGTACACTGGATAACAAGAAAGTGCTGGCCGTCGGTAAACAAAGCTATCAAAAAGGATATGATCGTTTACTGAAGAGTTGGAAGACAGTTGCAGATAGACATCCCCAGTGGGAGCTGGATGTGTATGGTACTATAGATAAGAATCAAAAGCTGGATGATTTAGCTCTGGAGTTAGGGATAACAGATAAGGTGAATTTTTATCCACCTGTGAGAAACATAGCTGAAAAATACCAACAAGCGTCGTTATATACCATGTCTTCGAGATATGAAGGGTTTGGAATGGTGCTTACAGAGGCAATGGCCTATGGAGTTCCCTGTATTTCATTTGATTGTCCTTATGGTCCTTCAGATATTATTTCGCATCAGGAAAATGGAATTTTGGTAGAGAACGGAGATGTAGACGGGTTTGCTCAAGCCATTCTTGCCCTTATCGAAAATGAAGAAGAAAGAAAGTCCTTTGGAGTAAATGCTAAAGAAGCTGTAAAGAAATACCTTCCAGAAAAAATAGGAGAGGAGTGGGATACTCTGTTTAGAAGTCTAACAAATACAACAGTATCTGCATGAAAATCCTATTTATCATAGATCAGGTGTATTTGCATGGAGGTATAGAACGAGTACTTTCGATTAAAGCAAACTATTTTGCGCGGCAAGAAGACAACGAGGTTTTTATCATAACTAGTGAGCAAAAAGACAACGTTCCTTGTTATGTTTTTGATGAGCATATAAAGTTTCAGGATTTAGGAATTAATTACAATAGGTATAAATCCTATTTTCATCCTAAAAACCTGTTGAAATTACCAGGTCATATCCGAAAAACAAAATCGTCGATTAAAAAGTTTCAACCTGATGTGGTTGTAGTTTGTAGCCATAGTGCAGACACCTATTTTGTTCCTTTTTTAGTAAAACGCGTTCCTAAAGTAAAAGAGTTTCATTATTCAAAATTTATTGAAGAGGGAAAGCGTAAACGTCCCGGAGTTTTCAAGAAATGGTTTTTTAGGTTTGCAGATTATGTAGAGTCAAAATATGACAAGTTAGTCATCTTAAATAATGATGAGTCTAACTATTATAAGAGCAATAACACCGTGGTTATTCCTAATCCGTTGACGTTCTATCCCAATGAAGTCTCCAAAGGCACTGCCAAAAGAATTATTACGGCCGGTAGAATAGCACACGTAAAGGGGTATGATATACTAATTGATATTTGGAAATTGGTTCAGAAAAATAAGACCGATTGGCAACTTCATATCTTTGGAGATGGAGATAAAGGATATACTAAACAATTACAGGATAAAATAGATAAAGAAGAACTAGGCGACAGTTTACAACTCAAAGGATCTACGTCAAATATTCAAGGAGAGATGTTGGATTCTTCTATTTTTGTAATGAGTTCGCATAATGAATGTTTTCCTTTGGTATTGTTAGAAGCGCAAGCCTGCGGTTTACCTATTGTATCATTTGATTGTCCATATGGTCCAAGAAATATTGTAGATACAAAAAACGGGATTTTAATACCTATTTATGATAATGAGACTTTTGCAGATCAATTATATCAACTGATGAATGATTCAGATCGGATCAAAGAAATGGGTAAAAATGCAAGAGATAATGCACAACAGTATCAATTAGAGCCCGTAATGGGGATGTGGAAAAATATGTTTAATCAATTAATTGATAAATCATGAGATCGTTAATCATCAATTTCTATAAACTGTTTTTGTTTCCTCATGTACTTTTGTACTATAGAAGTAGAAACAAATCTGCCATAGATATGGATATTGATCGTTGGGCTTCTGCCAAAGGACTTACAGGGAGTCGAAGATCCTTATTATTAAGTTTTTTGGCGACTTCTCCTGATTTCAGAACAGTATTCTATCATAGAAACAGAGGTATGTTAGCTTCTTTATTGAATATCTATTGTAGAAAAGAAAAATATTTCAGAATCGATATCAGTACCAAATTAGGTGGAGGGATTCTTACCGGACATCCATACAGCACTATTTTGAATGCAGAGGAGATCGGAGAGAATTTTTACGTCAATCATCTGGTAACTCTTGGTGAAGTTGATGGTAAAAGACCAACCATAGGAAATAATGTTTCTGTATATACAGGAGCAATTATTATTGGAGATATAAAAATTGGGAACAACAGTGTTGTAGGAGCTGGATCCGTTGTAGTAAAGGATGTTCCCGATAATTGTGTAGTAGTAGGAAACCCTGCTAAAATCATTAAAAAAGACGGAAATAAAGTATAATTAAATTCTAAATTGGGGGATTATGAATTTGATATTAGATATACAAAAGGCGATAGAAACCAACTATGAGCGCAATGCCTTTTGCATTAGAGAACAGTATTATAGTTACCAACAGTTTGCACAGGTCATTTCAGACATAAGAAGCGCCATTCAGCAATCGGTAAAAAAGGAAGAAACTAATATTGGTTTGGTCACCAATGATGATATCCAAACCTATGCTTCTATCATTGCACTTTGGATGGAAGGTAAGGCTTATGTGCCATTAAATCCTGAGTTTCCAGAAAGCAGAAATCAAATGGTGGTGGATTTGGCTGATATTATTACGGTTCTAGACTCTTCAGAAAAAGAAGTGTTTGCCGAAACCAAAACAATTCTAACCAGGCATTTGGATACAACGGATATAGATCTAAAACCAGTTGTGGTTGGAGCAACTGATCTTGCCTATATTTTCTTTACTTCGGGAACTACAGGTACACCAAAGGGAGTGCCGATTACTTTTAGTAACCTTTCCAGTTTTATGGATGCATTTTGGGCACTGGATTATCCCATTACCAAAGAAGATCGATGCCTGCAAATGTTTGAGTTAACCTTTGATCTTTCGGTAATGTCTTATCTGGCACCCATGCTCAAAGGTGCTTGTACATATACCATACCCAAGGATGAGATAAAATACAGCTATATTTTTGAGTTGATGGAGGATTACGAGCTTACTTTTATGCTCATGGTTCCTTCCATTTTGCATTATTTACGTCCGTATTTTGATGAAATCAATTGTCCGGCCATGAAATACAGTTTGTTTTGCGGAGAAGCATTACCGTTGGATGTTACTGAAGAATGGAGTAACTGTGTTCCTAATGCCACAATTGCTAATGTATATGGCCCTACCGAATGCACCATATTTTGTACGGATTATACCTATGTAAGAAACGGAACAAACAAAACCCACAATGGTGTATTGACCATAGGAAAGGATATGAAAAATACAACTACCATTATTGTAGATGACGAGAATAATGAAGTGGCTGTAGGTGAAAGTGGAGAGTTATGTCTGAGTGGTGATCAACTTACCCCTGGTTATTGGAAAAACGAAATTAAGAATAAAGAAGTATTCTTTGATAAAGAATACAACGGGAAAAATACCAGGTTTTACAGAACAGGTGATCTATGTAATGTGGATCATGAAGGTGATATTTTGTATTTAGGAAGAGTTGATTTTCAGGCCAAAATTCAAGGATTCAGAGTAGAGTTATCCGAAATTGAGTTTCATGCCAAAGCAGGATTGGATAAGACCAATGCCGTAGCGATAGCTTTTACCAATAAGATTCACAATACAGAGATTGGGTTGGTGATAGAAGGCGAAGCTATGGATACAAATGATTTGGTAGTGTATATGAAAGGTAAATTACCGGCTTATATGATACCTACGCAAATAAAATTTATACAGAACTTTCCTTTAAACACCAACGGGAAAATAGATAGAAAGAAATTAAAAGAAATGTTTAGTTAAGAAAACAGAGTTCATATGGAAATTAGTACTATAAAAGAAAGAATAAGTAATGTGTTAACCTCTATTTTGGAACACAGCAACTTCGAAATGCACGACGAATTAACGGCCAAAGATGTAGATGGATGGGATTCATTATCACATATGATGATCATTACCAAGATTGAAGAAGAATTTGGTATTCGTTTTAAACTAAGAGAGTTAAATAAGCTTAAAAACATGGGAGCTTTGATCTCCTTAGTACAAAGTAAGGCATAAGTCGACTCAGCATGGTATTCAATTCTTTCGATTTTCTGGCATTTATTATTCCGGTATTGCTATTGTACTGGCTGGTTTTCAAGAAATCTGATGTGTTGCAAAACATATTGTTGTTGGTTTCCAGTTTGGTATTCTATGCATGGGCAGATTGGCGTTTTTTGGTACTATTGATTGCCAGTACGGGTATTAACTATGCACTAGGAATTAAAATTGCACAGACCGAAGAAGATAAGAAAAGAAGTGTATTTCTGTACCTGGGATTGATCTTTAATGTAGGCTTGTTATTGTATTTTAAATATGCCAACTTTTTCTATCAAGGATTTTACGACATACTTCAAGTTTTTGGATCCAGTGTAAGTCATAATACCTTGCAGATTATCCTACCACTTGGGATTAGTTTCTTTACTTTTCAAACCCTTGGATATCTTATCGATGTATTCAATGAAGAAATAGAACCTAGTAAAGATCTACTGCGTTTTTCTGTTTTTGTCACATTTTTTCCTAAGATATTATCAGGACCCATCGAAAGAGCTGCCGGACTATTACCACAACTCGAGGAGAAAAGAACCTTCTCTTATCCAGTAATGGTAGACGGATTGCGTCAAATTTTGTGGGGATTTTTTGCCAAAGTGGTTATTGCCGAAAATTGTGCGGCTATAGTGAATCCTATTTTTAATGATTACCAAGCACAGTCAGGAAGCACATTGCTGCTAGGGACATTTTTCTATGCGATTCAGTTATATGCAGATTTTTCTGGATATTCAAACATGGCGATTGGAGTAGGAAAACTATTTGGTATTCAATTAATGCGAAATTTTTCTACGCCATTCTTTTCAACAAACATTGCTGATTTTTGGAGAAAATGGCATATTTCATTAACCACTTGGATGATGGATTATGTGTTTACTCCGCTTTCCTTTATTTTGAGGAGGCATCAAAAAAGAGGATTAATGATCTCTATCGTTGCTACTTTTATTCTGGTAGGTTTTTGGCATGGTGCCAATTGGACCTTTGTGGTTTATGGACTGTGTCACGGTCTTTATTTTATACCGCTGGTATATTCGGGAAAAATGAATGCTTCTGAAGTTGTAGCCGAGGGTAAAGTACTACCTTCTTTTAAGGAATTAGGCAAAATGATTTTGTTGTTTTTGCTGATTATGCTAACCGATGTTTTTTTTAGAGCAAACAATGTCGTAGAGGCTTTTGATTATTTTGGAAAGATATTTTCGGGGTCTTTGTTTGATTTTCCTGCGATATTAATGGGGAGCAATTCGTTAATTACACTAGGGTTGATTTCACTTTTTGTCGCTGTAGAGTGGATTCATAGAGAGAAAGGGCATGATTTTGAATTGAGTACATATCCGGTATGGATACGTTGGAGCTCTTATGTGTTTATCTTTGTGTTATTGTTGTTTTTCGGTAAAAGTGCAGAAACATTCATATATTTTCAATTTTAGACGATCATGAAAAAGTTCATTTTAAAACTTAGCTTATTTTTTGCCATTTGTTTGGGTATCGTCACTTTTGTATTGATGAACTATGGGGGGAATATTGACTATTTCTACGAAAAATTTACTACTCCAAAGACAAAATCGATGATTGTAGGGGATTCCCGAAGCTTTCAAGGGATTCAACCAGCTGTAATCAATGAGCATTTTAAAGATACCGAATATAATTCTCCAATGCTGAATTATAGCTTTACGATTGCCCAGGCGATCATCGGGCCTTTGTATAATGAAAGCATTTATAAGAAATTAGATGAGTCGGCAGATAATGGTATATTTATCATTTCGGTAACTCCGGAGATGTTAACAGTACACGAAGAATATGACAATGCTGCAGGAGAGTTTAGAGAAGAAGGGCAACCACCTCATAATATGAATTTTGTAAATACGAATCCTAATTATGAGTATTTGATAAAGAATTTGTCGTTTTTTCATTTTCGAGCCATGTTTCGCCAAAAATCAAAAGTGCATAAGGATGGGTGGCTAGAAGAAACCAATTTACCAACAGATGAAAAGGTGTTTGAGGATTGGAAAAAAAATCAAATTGCTTTGTTTTTGAAGGATGCCAAGAAATCAAAGTTGTCAGACGTGAGGATTGAAAGTTTATCAGATTTGATCAATAAATTGAAGCAGCATGGGCATGTGTTTTTGGTAAGAATGCCAATTTCAAAAGAATTCTTGAGTTACGAAGAACAATATTTTCCAACATTTGGAAATGTTATTGATAAGGTTGCAAAATCAAATGATATATCTTATTTTGATTTTAACGTGGGGGAGATGAAGTATAAGACTTATGATGGACATCATATAGATAAATTTTCGGGAAAAGAATTTACAAAGGTCTTATCAGATTCTATTTATAATAGTATAAAAAAGCGAAAAAGAGTAGCTGAACATAGCGTAAACTAATATGAATACCTTTATTCCTATAGATTGGTATTATCCGTTGTATCTTAATCTGTGCTTCTTTTTAGTACTTTTTACGCTATTGCATACCCGAATTCTAAACATGAGCGAGCCTAAAAATTTGGCTTTTATCAATGTAACGGGATATGTATTATTGGCTTTTTTAATATTTCACATTGGTCAAAGACCCGCCAGTCATAGGTTTGGGGATACGATCAATTACTATAGGACTTTTCAGCATTACAGTACGGGAGGAGAGATTCTAACGGTCAATGACTATGGGTGGCATGTGTTTATGAAGACTATGGCCAGCTTTTCTTCTATCCATACTTTTTTTACCCTTTGTGCTTTCTTTTACATTTTTCCGATGTATAAGATTTCCAAGGTGTATTTCAAGGACTATTGGTACTACGCATTCATTATGTTTGTGGTTTCGTTTTCCTTTTGGACTTACGGTGTAAATGGGATGCGTAATGGAGCAGCTTGTTCTATCTTCCTTTGGGGGTTCAGTTACCATAAAACCAACAAGGTAGTTATGGGGCTCTTATTCCTTGTTGCTTCATTTTTTCATAAAACCACTTTATTACCCATCTTGGCATTTTTGATGACCTACATCTACAACAATCCAAAATTCTATTTCAAAGGTTGGCTGGCTTGTATACCCTTGTCGCTAGCGATGGGAGGTTTTTGGATTTCATTATTTGCCGGTTTAGGATTTGGTGATGATGACCGGCTATCGGGGTATTTAACTAGTGAAGCCGCAGAAGGGACCTTCTCTAGCACGGGATTTCGATGGGATTTTCTTTTTCATAGTGCTTTTGCTGTTTTTGCAGGATGGTATTTTGTGTTTAAAAAGAAGTTCGAAGACCCGATTTACAATAGATTACTCAATACCTACCTTATCTGTAATGGCTTTTGGATTTTGGTGATTAATGCAAACTACTCTAACAGGTTTGCCTATCTGTCTTGGTTTATGATGGCCATCGTAATTGCCTATCCATTTTTGACACAACGATTTTTTAAAAACCAACATTTTTTACTTGGGATGGTAATACTGGTATATTTCGCATTTACCTATTTTATGTATTACTTCTTTTGGGGATAACTCTTAAACTAACTAACAACTATGAAAACAATTACAGTATTCACACCAACCTATAATCGGGCCTACTGTTTGGATCAATGTTATCAAAGTTTGATAAGGCAAACGAATCAAGATTTTCTTTGGTTAATTATTGACGATGGATCTTCGGATAATACCGAAGAACTAGTGAATTCCTGGATTGCTGAAAATAAGATTGCAATACAGTATCATTTTCAGGAAAACCTGGGAATGCATGGCGGACATAATGCAGCATATCGTTTGATTGAAACTGAACTTAATGTTTGTATCGATAGCGATGACTTTATGCCGGATGATGCTATCGAAAAAATCCTTGCCAATTGGGAAAAGATCAAAGGGAAGGACAATTTTGCGGGTCTGGTAGGCCTTGATGCTAATACCAAAGGAGATATTATTGGAACCAAAATTCCTGACCACCTTACGGAAACAAGGCTCTATGATTTATACCATAGGCATGGTGTTTTGGGAGATAAAAAACTGGTATTCAGAACTGAAGTGGTTAAAAAATATCCACCATATCCTATTTTTGAAGGTGAGCGTTTCGTACCACTTGGGTACCTGTATCAACTTATAGATCAAGATTACAAACTATTGCCAGTAAATGAGGTGTTCTGTATTGTGGAGTACTTAACCGATGGATCGAGTATGAACATGCTAAAACAATACCGTAGACATCCCAATGGTTTTGCTTTTTCCAGAAAGAGCAGAATGAAATTAGGAGAAAGCTTTAAAGAGCGTTTCAAAAATGCCATTCACTATGTTTCTTGTGCATTGTTTACCAAGAACGGATCCTTTTTGGCAGAGTCTCCAAGAAAACTAATCACCTTTTTGGCGATCCCGTTTGGAGTAGCATTAAACATGTATATCCGTTTTAAAACCAGAGGAGGAATATAATGGCACCAATTAGGGTATTGCAGGTTTTTACTATCATGAATCGTGGTGGGGCAGAATCAATGATCATGAATTATTATCGAAATATTGATCGCGATCAAATACAGTTCGATTTTTTGGTGCATCGTAAAGAAAAAGCCGCGTTTGATGATGAAATAGAACGTTTAGGAGGTAAGATCTATAAACTGGATCCTATCAATCCAGTATCCCCTGCAAGATACTATGAAGCGCTGAGAGCTTTTTTTAAAGAGCATAGTGACTACGCTATTGTGCATTCTCATCTCAATACCTTTAGTAATTTTCCACTCAAAATAGCTAAAGAATTCAATATTCCCTGTCGGATTGCTCATGCGCATATAGCAATTTCCGACATCAATCTATCTAGTATTCGTAAAGAAGGGCTAAAAGAAACAGCAAAGAAATGGATTAAGTTTCGATTAAAGCAGAAGGTAAAGGATAACACCACTCATCTTTTTTCTTGTGGAGAGAAGGCAGGAAAATGGCTCTTTGGTAAAGAGACGTCATTTCAATTGATGAATAATGCGATTGATAGTAAGAAGTTCGCGTATAACGAGGATGTAGCAAGAACCTATAGAAATACACTACATATAAAAGAAGATACCCTGGTATTGGGGCATGTGGGACGCTATGCTAGCCAAAAAAATCATACGTTTTTGATCGATATTTTTGCAGCTACACTCAAAAAAAATCAGAACTGCGTATTGATTTCAGTAGGAGATGGACCTTTACGAGCTGGAATTGAACAAAAAGCCAAAACGCTGGGGATAGAGGATAAGATACTATTTTTGGGAGTGAGAGAAGATATCCCAGAATTGTTTCAGGTGTTTGATGTATTTGTTTTCCCATCGTTTTATGAAGGTCTTCCGGTTACCTTGATCGAAGCTCAGGCTGCAGGTGTAAAAGTAGTGGCATCCGATACCATTACTTCTGAAGTACATGTTACCGATGAGATTGCATTTTTACCACTGCAAAAAGAAGCCGATGTATGGGCCAAAACGATACTGGAGATAGATACCTCAAAAAAGGGGCAAAACACTGATAAAATTGTCGATGCAAATTATGATATTGTTTCCAATACCTTAGCGATGGAAAAATTTTACTTAGAACAATCAGCGATATAGCTATGGCAGGGATCAAAGAGAAAATATACAATAACATGCCATATCCTTTTAAGTTTATATTGTTGAATATAAAAGGATACTTAAATAGTAAACAGCGCTATAACAAAGAGTTCGAAGGCTATTTGAAAGAGCACATCCGATTGTGGGATGCAGATATAGAAACAGTAACTCGTTTTCAGGATAAAAGATTAGCCATGTTGTTGTCGGAAGTCCTGGAGCATTCGGATTGGTATGGCGATATCATGAAAAAGTTGAATATTACTGCAGAGGATATCCAAAATTCACCCAAAGAAGTGTTGTCCAAAATGCCGATACTTAAAAAATCTGAACGGAAGAATGAAGTAGAGCGTTTGGTGAATAAAAAACGTGAAACGGCAATGGTGGGGCATACCAGTGGTACTTCTGGATCTCCTACTATAGATTATATAGATCGAGATTCGATCAATATATCTTTTGCTCTATGGAAACGATTTCATCATGTGATTGGGATACAACCCAAAAGCAGACAAGTTCGGTTTTCTGGTCGATTAATCGTGGATACAACCACCAAAAAACCTCCATTTTGGGTATATAATTATTTCGAGAGACAACTGTTGATGTCTACCTATCATCTTACCGATACAAACTTGGGGCATTACATCAAAAAACTAAATTCCTTCAAGCCAGAATTACTGGATGGCTATCCTTCGGCAATTTATATCATCAGTAAGTTCATTAATCAGAATGGTATTCAATTAACGTTTACGCCAAAAGCAATAGCAGTAACTGCTGAGACCTTGTATGATTATCAGCGAGAAGAAATACAGAAGGCATTTGGTTGTCATGTGTATAACCAATACGCTTCTAGCGAAGGAAGCCCTTTTATTACCGAATGTGTTGAGGGGAATTTGCATCTTAATTTAGACTCAGGAGTTTTTGAATTCATAAATACCAAAGGAGAGCCTGCACAACCTGGGGAAATTGCAAAGCTGGTGGTAACTAGTTTTATTAATTACAAAACCCCATTGATACGTTATGATATTGGGGATACGGTGTTGTTGTCTCCAGCAGATAAAGAATGTCCGTGTGTGTGCAATATGCCCATCATAGAAAAGATCATTGGTAGGGAAGACGATATTCTATGGACTGAAGAGAAGGGGTATGTAGGCAGAATGGATACTGCGTATAAAGGATTGCATGGCATTGTTAAAAGTCAGATCATTCAGGAAAGTCCGGATAAAATTGTGGTCAATCTAATACCTGATCAAGGATATAACAAATCGATACAAAACCAATTACTCAAGAATTTGAAAGATAGATTAGGAGAGCAAATCGAATATGAGATTTGCGTGGTAGACGATATTCCTTTGGGACCTAATGGCAAGTTTGATGCCGTAAAAAGAAACTTTGAGTTACAACTTTAAAACCAATACAATACGTTGACAATTTTACATTTAATAACAGGTTTAAGTGGTGGTGGAGCCGAACATATGGTTTTGGAGCTTGCGGGTCAAACTGTAGGTACTGAAGACAAAACGATTGCAGTTTCTGTGTCTAATAGAAAACAAATTCAGCATAAGTTTGAAGAAAAAGGTATCGAGTGCCACTTCTTGAATATAGCCTCTCCAAAATCAATATTACCGGGACTCAAGAAATTAAAAGAAATATGTGTCAAAGAAAAAGAGTTGGTTTTTCATTGTCATATGTTTCATGCTTTCGCCTTTGGATTGTTATTTAAGCTTTTCTTCAAAAATGTACCTATTGTTTTTACGCTACATACCAATAAAGTAAAACAATCTTATCGTAGAGTTTTACTGTTTGTGACAAAAATTTTTAGAAAGAAGGATATTATTTTCAGCTCAAACTCCAAAAAATGGTATTTAAAGAATAGTGTCGCTATACCTAATGGAGTGGACACCAGTCGCTTTGATGATTCGGCAAAAAAACTAAATAATCCTTTTGTTTTTCTGTTTTTAGGAAGATTAACCGAACCCAAAAACCCTTTGTTTTTGATCGAATTGGTTAAAAGATTAAAAAATGCTGGGAATGAGAACTTTGTAATCCATGTTGTTGGTGATGGAGGATATAGAGAAGCATTAGAACGGGCAATAGCGGATGAGGATTTTGCTCAATATATACAGTTGTTTGGTCACCAAAATGATGTGCCAAAATACCTTAAGAATGCCAATTGTTTAATCATTACTTCTTTATGGGAAGGAATGCCAGTTTCTATTATAGAAGCAGGAGCATCAAGATTACCAGTAATTTCAACACCAGTGGGAAGTATTCCCGATTTTTTGAATGCTGAAAACGCTTACCTTACTCATTTGGATGGTTTTCATGAAGCAGCTATTTCGGTAATGACCAATTATGATGCAGCTTTACAAAAAGCAGAGGTTTTGTATGCGTTAGTCAAGAAACAGTATGATATCAATGAAGTGTATAATTTACATCTAGAATTGTATAGAAGCGCCATAAAAGGATAATAAACAAGATAACTATGCTATTTAACTCTTTTGATTTTTTTGTCTTTCTAGCGATAGTATTGGTATGCTATTGGTTGTTAGCTAAAAGTATCAAATGGCAGAATGTGTTGCTGTTGATCGCTAGTTATGTATTTTATGGCTGGTGGGATTGGCGCTTTCTATCCCTTATAGCATTAAGCACAATTGTTGATTACTTTGTGGGTTTCAAGGTGTATAGATCTGATGATAAAACAATAAAAAAGAGATGGCTTTGGGTAAGTGTATTCTTTAATATTGGATTGTTGGGTTTTTTTAAATACTTCAATTTTTTTGTGGATTCCTGGATAGAACTATTTGCATCTTTGGGATACACTTATCAAGATGTTTGGACACTCAGCATCGTATTGCCTGTGGGGATTTCTTTTTATACGTTTCAAACCATGTCATATTCCATCGATATTTATCGAGGGAAACTAGAACCTACAAAAGACTTTGTTGCTTTTGCAGCGTTCGTTAGTTTCTTTCCACAATTGGTAGCGGGACCTATCGAAAGAGCCACCAATCTGGTTCCTCAGTTTTTGAAACCACGAACGTTTACCTATGATGCCCTTTCAAAAGGAGGGAAGCTGATGATCTGGGGATTCTTTTTGAAGTTAGTTGTAGCCGATAGAGCAGCCATATATGTAAATGCAGTATATAACAATATTGAAAGCCACGATGGATTGAGTTTTATTGCAGCTACCATACTTTTTGCATTTCAGATCTATGGAGATTTTGCAGGGTATTCTTTAATCGCGATTGGTACAGCCAAATTGTTTGGTTTTGACTTGATGACTAATTTTAGAAGACCCTATTTTGCGGCTTCTGTAAGTGAGTTTTGGACTCGTTGGCATATATCCTTGTCTACCTGGTTTAGAGATTATTTGTATATCCCATTAGGAGGAAATAGAGTTTCAAAACCAAGGTGGTTGTATAATCTATTTATTACGTTCTTGATTAGTGGTTTATGGCATGGTGCTAACTGGACCTTTGTAGCCTGGGGAGCATTAAACGGGGTGTATTTGATCGCAGAAGCATTACTGTTTAAAAAAGGCCGTAAGGGACTGCATAACGTGTTGTTGACTTTTGTCTTGATCAATTTATCCTGGGTCTTTTTTAGAGCGAATAGTATCAACAATGCTTTATCTATGATCGGTGAAATGTTTACCAATCCAGGGAGATTATATATAGGTAGTGGAGACGATATTGCAGCTTCGCTGTATGCTACTTTGGCCATTGCGATGTTGGTGTTGGTAGAAACCAAAAAAGAATATTTTAATTCGTTGTTTACGATTTCCAAAAATAGGTTGGAGCTTATCCGATTGGTTGGATATGCGATTGTAGTATTTATGATATTGTATTTTGGGGTGTTTGGAGAGAGTCAATTTATTTATTTTCAGTTTTAGAATCGGATGAAAAAA
Organism: Aquimarina sp. AWH4_224; assembly: GCF_056160245.1. Taxonomy (NCBI): domain Bacteria; kingdom Pseudomonadati; phylum Bacteroidota; class Flavobacteriia; order Flavobacteriales; family Flavobacteriaceae; genus Aquimarina; species Aquimarina sp. AWH4_224. The sequence goes on from NZ_JBSWWU010000001.1 coordinate 101,280, forward strand.
GAATTTACATCGTCACTTATAAAGATCATGAAGTTTGTCATCATTTTATTGATGATTGATTTTTTGCTGGGTACGATTGCAAAACAGATATTCTTTAGTCAGGAAACTGGAAAGTTTGCTCGAGCGACACATGTGATTGAGGATAGTGAAGCCAAAGTCATGGTATTTGGTAGTTCGCATGCGCATCGACATTATGTGCCTAAAGTATTCGAACAAGAATTACAAACTACTTGCTATAATGCAGGAGCAGAAGGTCAACAATTGTTGTTTCATGCGGCCTTGCAACAAATGGTATTAAAAAGGTCAAAGCCGGATTTGTTACTCCTCAATATAGACGAAGATTTTCTGTATAGCTCTAGAGAAGCATATGATCGATTAGCAGATTTACATCCTTATTATTCAAATCATCGAGATGTGTTGAAGCCAATTTTGGAGATGGGATCACCAGGAATCGATTTCAAATTGTTTTTCAAATCCTTTCAGGCAAACTCAACTTTAATACACGCACTACGCTATTATGCTTCTCCTCAATTAGATCAAAAAGGGTATAGACCACTATATGGTAAAGTAAAACCTTCCAAAAATTTAAAGAGATTTGAAAATCTGGAAGCAGGGGATAATATTGATCCCAATTTTGTTATCGCGCTAGAACGTTTTATTGTTGAAGCGAAAGACAATGAAGTGCCATTGGTTTTTGTGACCTCGCCCAATCTGTTGGTTACAGACTATTCGAACAACGAGTCTTTATCCAAAATAAGAGAAATTGCCAAGAAAGAACAGGTGATGTTGCTGGATTTTTTTAATTCTGAAACATTTTTGGAACAATACCACTTGTTTCATGATACATCGCACCTCAATAATGATGGAGCAGAATTATTTACTAAGTTGGTGGCGGATAGGATTAAAGAATTGCAACACTCCAAATGATGATAAGAAAACAAATAGAAGTTGAATTAGATATGAATTTTAGAATTACCAGATATGCTTTTTAACTCTTTAGAATTTTTTGTCTTTTTACCAGTAGTTTTTCTATTGTACTGGTTCGTAGTACATAAAAATTTGAAACTTCAGAATTTTCTGGTACTTGTAGCTAGTTACGTGTTTTACGGATGGTGGGATTACAGATTTTTATCATTGATAGCACTAAGTACAGTTGTAGATTATTTTATTGGTATCGGTATTCACGAATCTGATAATAAAAAGATTCGTAAACGATTATTATTCTTAAGTGCATTATTCAATTTAGGGTTATTAGGATTTTTCAAGTACTACAATTTCTTTGTGGATTCTTGGATCGATTTGTTAGCTTCTATTGGATATGCGGTAGAAAGCACATGGACACTAAAGGTGATATTACCGGTAGGAATATCTTTTTATACCTTCCAAACGATGTCGTATTCTATAGATATTTATAGAAAACAAATGAAACCCACTAGAGATTTTGTTGCTTTTGCTGCATTCGTATCCTTTTTCCCGCAGTTGGTGGCTGGACCTATAGAACGAGCTTCTAATTTATTGCCACAAATGTTGGCTAAAAGAAAGTTTGACAAAACCAAAGCACTAAAAGGTATAGAATTAATTGTTTGGGGATTGTTTAAAAAGGTGGTGATTGCAGATTCGTTTGCTCCCATTGTGAATGATATTTTTGCGAATTATTCCGATTACTCTGGGGGCACATTAATTATGGGGGCAGTGCTCTTCGCCTTCCAGATTTATGGAGATTTTAGTGGATATTCGGATATAGCGATTGGTACGGCCAGACTCTTTGGTTTTGATTTGATGACCAATTTCAATTTCCCTTATTTTTCAAGAAGTATAGGTGAGTTTTGGAGAAAGTGGCACATATCATTATCCACGTGGTTTAGAGACTACTTATACATCCCCTTAGGAGGCTCCAAAGTAGGGAAGTGGAAAGGAATTAGAAATGTGTTTGCTATATTTTTGGTAAGTGGGTTTTGGCATGGGGCCAATTGGACTTTTATTGTCTGGGGAGGGATTCATGCGCTACTTTTTATTCCATCTTTCGTTTTAGGAACTAATCGAAGGCACTTGGAAGATAAGGTTGCCACCATAAATATTTTGACATATCTAAAAACAACAGCTCAAGTATTGTATACTTTTTTTGTGGTTACTGTAGCATGGGTCTTTTTTAGAGCAGATTCTATACGAGATGCCTTTCAATATTTGGGAGGCATACAATCATTAAAGGTGGATGCTACTAGTTTTATTATGTATTCTGACATATTATTAATCTTGGTGTTGTTGGTTTTGGATTTTATGAGATACAAAAAGAAGAAAATACACTTTATTTTATGGGTGCTTATGGCTATTGCTATCGTAGGGTCACTCAATAGAGAAATACAAGCAGAGTTTATTTATTTTCAATTTTAGGAGATGAAGTATATTAAAAATATTATCGTTGCTATCGTTATTCTGGAAGTTCTAAATCTGGGATATGCTGTGATTACCAAAGGATCAGATGCTTTTTTACCGGTGACTGGTTTTAATGATCCTCCGTTGTATTATGACATGAACGAATTGTATGGGGTAACCCGGCAAAAGAATAGTAAGCAAATGATTAACTATCCTTGGGGAGGAGTGGTTAACCAAATCAATTCCTTTGGATTTCGTGATGATGAATTCGATCAGGGAGGAACTCTGGTGGTGGGTAATTCGTTTGTAGAAGGATTTGGCATGGATAATCAGGATCGCTTTTCTGAACTATTAGAGGAGAAGTTGAAAACAAAAGTAAATAATGCTGGGTCAGGAGGGGTTTGGACTCCTGTGCAAGGTATCGTTTTAGTAAAACATCTGTTGAAGGAGAAGGGCTTGAAGTTTGATAAAGTGGTGTTTGTGATGACTCCTGGAGAAGTGGTTAATATTGGGCACAGGAATCCAAAAAATGATCCTAATAGGAGCTATCCTTACAGAAACGAAGATAAGATTGAATTCTATGCGGCTAGCAGTAATAGTTTTGGCAATCACCTTTCATTAACCAGTAAAGTAAAGCGATTCAGCAAAAGCTTATTGATGTTTAAATTATTCAATGTTTTCAAATACTACGGTACTGCCAAAACAAAGAACAAGGACGTTGATTTTGAAAAAGAAAACTTGGATTGGGTTATCAACCAGTTGGAAGCTCAAGATTTAGGGATCACTATTGACATGGTAGTCATTAATAATCTGGGAAGAATTAATATTAAAAATATTCATGATTATAAAAGCAACACTCAACAAGTACGATATCACGTTGTTGATTATCCAGACGGGTTAAGTAATTATTTTGTGGCTAATGGCCATTTGAATGAGAAAGGAAATGAGGTATTGGCCGATCTGCTATTACCAATCTTTCAATAAATAAAAATCCCGGGAACTACCCGGGATTTTTTATATAATAGTTGTTAGTTTTTTAGTTTGTACACGTATTCGTGTTAGCGATTACGATATTAGTACCAGCGGCTTTCTGATCGATACAGTCCAAATTAGTACCGATTACCGTAATGTTATTATTACCAATATTCAGATCGCTACATCCTTGTTGGATCGTAATTCCATCTTGTCCGGTAGATTCGATAGTATTACCTGTAATATCGATATTTTTTGCATTTACTAATATGATACCTTTCTTGGTTCTGTTTTCCATGAAATCTACACCATTAGTTCTACTTATCGTTGTAGATCCCGTAAAATCGTTGTCTCTAAAGGTAGTTTTGAAACTTTCCTGACCTGCATTTTCGTTTACAGCAACCATCTTTACACTTTCTCTTGCAACACGAACAACATTGTTGTTTCTAAAAGTAACATTGTCCATAGTAGTAAGATTACCAAAGATGGCAATACTGGCGTCTCTATCACTGGTTAATGTATTGTCGTAGATATCAAAGTTCCTAATATCTTTTGGTTGTATTCCTACACCAAAATCTTCGATGACATTACCATATATTTCCATGTCTCTTTGGTATGCCGCGATACCAATATTATGTCCAATAATTCTGTTATTAGCAATTACGTTGTTGTACGTATCTGATGAGTTAGGATGTCCTGTGGTAATTCCAGCTCCAATATTATCATCAGCTGCAGCGACGATAGTGTTACCGATAATTTTCACACCATGGCCTGCACCAATAGCTATTCCATCTTCAGTGGTATTGTTTTCTATGGTCACATCTTCACCGATAGCTACAACAAAAGCGCCAAACTTACTTCCTATTTCAGTACAGTTTCTTATCGTAATATCGTATGCTTTTTCATAAAGAATGAAGTTACCTGCATCATCTTTTCCTCTAAATGCTTCTACATCCAAAGCAACACCCGGAGCCATACCTGGAGAACCTGGCATATCTATACCGGCATCTTTAAAATGACATCCATCTAGTGTGATATTAAATCCATCAGTAATAGAAACATTATTTCTTCTATTACTATCGAACGTACAATTTGTAAATCTGATATTGTTAGAAGGCTGATAATTTGGTTGGAAGGTAAAGTTAAGACTGTTAACGTTTCCACCATCTCCTGTTCCAAAGGCCATGGTTACACCATCAATATCTACGTTGTTAGAACCGTGTACCATAAGCACCATACCAAATGCATGTGGTCCTGGTTGTGAATTGTCGTCATGATTTTTGCGATCACCGATTAAGTTTCCTCCTTCTACTCTTACATTAGATTCACCTCGAATACCTAGAAGGACATAATTCTTTCTGCTATTTGGCTGTACTCTTAAATATGTTCTATCTGTCATTCTAAAAGTAAAGTCTGAGGGAATATTTACGGATTCTACAGATGGATAGAAATTTTGATTTGTAGTCGTGCTAGTCACCGTAGCTACTTCAAAAAAGGCATCAAATTGATCTACTTCAAAAGTAGTAGCACCTAAAGCTTTGGTCTGATTGATTAAGTTTTCAAAATTTGTATTATTGGATAAAGCGACAGTAGTATTCACTTGTCCTTGTACAATATTCTTCCATCTAGAAGGAATAAATTTGAAAACAGGATCTTTTAATTGAACATCTCCTTTTAATTCTAGATCAGAATTCATTATTCTTCCGTCGATATATCCTCCTGAGAAATTTAAAGTTCCGTTGATAATTAATCCTCCGTCAAAATCAAAATTAACGTTGGCAGGTAAATCAACAGATTTTCCTTGTAAGTCTAATTGACAGTTAATTACGGTTGTAGTATTAGCTTTGATAGAAGAAATATCAAAATCACATGGATCCGTAACTAAGTCTGGATCTGGTTCTGGGTCGGGATCAGGATCTGGGTCCGGATCAGGGTTTTCTACCGCATCGGGCACGATTTCCTCAAATGATTCGTTGCTACATGCAACAAAAAGAATAGTTAGGCAAATAACTAGAATGTGGGGGGTCATTCTTTTCATAGCAAAATAAATTTGGTTATGTAATATTTAGTTTCTAAGTAATTATTTCGCCATATATATTTTTAAGGGTTTAGTACAAATAAACGTAATTTCATCGAGAGTATTGTGCATCACGTCGATAAAAAATGTTAAAAATTGCACAAAAAAACTATTTTTATAACAATTGCTTAACACTCTTACGGGAACACCGTACAATAAAGTTGCAAAATGGGGCTTTTCCCCCAGACTTCTTAACTTTTTTGCAATTATTTTTGCAATCGCATAATTCTTAAATTTTCTGTGTGAGAAAAATATGATTTCTGCAGTAAAAGAAAGAGTATTATCTATATTTGCATTCGAAATAAATAAACCAGGATTATAATTTTCATGTAAAGGGGGAATATGAATAAAATTATCCGTGTTACAACCATACCAAAGTCTTTAGGAGGATTACTCAAAGGCCAGCTAAAATTTATGTCTCAATACTATGAGGTTATCGGTATCTCAGGTAAAGGCGAAGGCAGGCTGGATAGAGTTGCAAAAGAAGAGGGTATTGCTGTGGTGCCAGTAGAAATGACTCGAAAAATCACACCAATAAAAGATCTTCAGGCAGTTTATACATTATATAGGATCTTCAGAAAAGAAAAACCAGATATTGTTCATAGCCATACACCAAAGGCAGGAACATTGGCAATGCTAGCTGCCAAATTAGCCAGAGTACCACACCGATTGCATACCATTGCTGGACTACCACTACTTGAAGCTACTGGGCCTAAAAGAACCTTATTAGATACAGTAGAAAAGATTACCTATGCTTGTGCAACAATTATATACCCTAACTCTTTTGGATTGAAGGATATCATTATTCAAAATAAATACACAAAGCCTAAAAAGCTAAAGGTGATTGCCAATGGGAGTTCTAATGGGATAGACACTTCGTTTTTTGATCCCGCTCTATACACACCAGAAGATAATCAGAAACTTAGAGACGAATTGAAAATTAAATCGTCTGATAAGGTGATCATTTATGTAGGTAGGTTGGTGAAGGATAAAGGAATTAATGAATTAGTTAGAGCTTTTAAAAGAATCAGTACGGATCATCCAGAAGCTAAATTACTTTTGGTGGGTATCTATGAAAAAGACCTGGATCCTTTATCTCCGGAGATTGAAAGCGAGATTGAAACAAATCCAAACATTATTTTTGTTGGGTGGCAAAATGATGTAAGGCCTTTTTTTGCAATTTCTGATATCTTAGCTTTTCCTAGTTATCGAGAAGGTTTTCCAAATGTGGTGATGCAAGCCGCGTCTATGGGAGTCGCAAGTGTAGTAACTGATATTAATGGATGCAATGAGATAATTACTGAAGGAGAAAATGGATTAATCATACCTGTTAAAGACACAGAAGCCGTATATCAAAAGGTATCAGAACTCATAAAAAATGACGATGTAAGAAATACGTTGGCAGCAAACTCAAGAACGTCTATAACTACCCGATACGAATGTCAGGTGGTATGGGAGAGCTTATTAGAAGAATACCGATCTTTGATGAACTAACCAAATCTACAATCAATGAAAAGGAAGTTTAAGTTATTGAAAAAAAGACTTGATGTTTTTTTCAAGGACCCCGAGCGGAAAAGTTTTTTTCGAATTTTTAGAGAAGCTATTGGGTTTTGGATGGCCAAAAAAGAATTTCCTTATTTCTACTTTGGTAAATTTTTATATCGTAAAGATGTAAAAAACTATAAAGACTACTTGAGCAGTAAAGAAGTGGATAACATCACCTTGTCTAAAAAATTGCATCGTCCGCAATATGCAACACTGCTTAGAAACAAATTGGCTTTTGCATTATTTATGGAGAAGAATAATTTGCCTGTTCCTCCTATGATTGCCTATAATCTTAAGAATCGATTTTTTTACAATTCTAATTTTACCTTAGTAAATAGTAAAGAAGAACTAGCAACATATTTTAATACCCTTTTTGAAAAAGAAGGAATCACTAAAATCTTTGTAAAAGCGATTACTGAAATGGGAGGTGTTGGGGCCTATTTGGTTACAAAAGATAATGTCGATCAAACGGTAGAAGAAGACGGTGAATATATCATGAATAATGATTGTATTCATCAAGATGTGATCATTCAACACGAAAAGATTAATGAATTGTATCCCCATAGCGTAAACACCATACGGTTTGATACGTATCTGGATAACAAAGGAGAGGTGCATATTCTATCAGGATATATGCGATTTGGTAGAGGAGGTAGCGTTTTGGATAATAGTAGTGGTGGAGGCTTTTGGGTATCTATCGACATGGAGAAAGGAGTGCTGGTAGAAAAAAGTTATCAATTGATGAAATACGGTGGTAAACGTTTTAAAAGTCATCCGGATACAGGAACAGTTTTTTTAAACCATGAGCTACCTTATTTCAAAGAAGCTTGTGATCTGGTAAAACAATGTGTTAATCATATTCCAGATAGAATCATAGGGTGGGATATTGCGGTTAGCCAAAATGGACCAGTTATTATAGAAGGGAATGATAATAACTCCTTGTTAGGTCCAGATTTGGTGTTTGGAGGGTTTTGTAAACATCCATTGTATCAGGAAATCATTAGTAACATTTAGTAAAAAACAATAAATCGGGGAATGAAACTTTTTGAAACAGCTAGAAATAAAGCTTTTTGGATCGTAGATGGATTAAAAGGTGGGTCTAAAAAACGTCATTACGAAGATATTAAGTTTGTCAATGAAAATCCTTTGGATCAAAAGGCGATAGCATACAAAGATGAACATTTAAAAAAAGTGTTGGATCACGCCGTAGCCACTTCACCTTTTTACAAGGAGCAAAATGGATATAGGTCCATCGAAGATTTTCCGGTGATCAATAAAAACGTAATTCGAGAGAATTTTGAGGATTTTCAATCTACAGCTTTTAAGGATCAACCAAAATTTACGGTAAGCACTAGTGGTTCTACAGGTACACCTTTCAAAACGTTTCAGGATAAGAACAAGCGACTCAGAAACATGGCGGATACCATATTTTTTTCTGAAAATGCAGGTTTTAAAATAGGAAACCGATTGACTTATTTCAGAATGTGGAATGCCTTTGAAAAAAAGAGTTTTACAACACGAGTATTGCAAAATATAGTGCCAATTGATGTATTTGAGTTTAGAGATGAAAAACTAATACAACAAGTAATTGATGACTTGCCAAATAGTAAATCTTCAGATAGCTGGCTTGGGTATGCTTCGGCTTACGAAGAGATTTGTAAATACTTAGATCGAAACAATTATTCGGTGGTGCCTAATAATCTTAAATCTATCATTGCGATGTCTGAGCGATTGAATGACTATACCAAACAAAGTGTTCTTAAATATTTTGATACCGAAGTGGTTTCCAGGTATTCTAATGTAGAGAACGGAATTTTGGCGCAGCAACCTCTCGGAAATAAAAAACACTTTGATATTAATGAGGCGAGTTATCTGGTAGAAATTCTAGAGATCGGCTCCAATAAGAGAGTACCTGATGGTGAGTCGGGAAGAATAGTGATTACCGATCTGTTTAATTATGCAGTACCGATGATTCGATATGATACTGGTGATATTGGTAGAAAGGATACCGTAGATGGAAAAGCCATTCTTTTAGAGGTAAACGGAAGAAAGATCGATCAGATTTATGATACCAAAGGAGAGCACATTTCTACAAACCTAGTGTTATTGGTAAACAACTATCCAGAATTGAAACAGTGTCAGTTGATCCAAAAAGCAAAAGGAACGTATCATTTTAAAATCAATAGCGGAGGTGATTTTTTACGAGAAAATGAGTTTGTTAACGACTTTAAAGGGTATTTGGGCGAAGATGCAAAAATCACTGTAGAATATGTTGATGAAATTCCGTTACTTGCATCTGGAAAAAGAAGAGTGATGGTTAATGAAATGAACAATTGATTGACGCTAAGCCGCTAGATAATGTATAGATCTTTTTTCAAACGGGTTCTTGATTTTTGTGTCTCCTTCACAGTGTTGGTTTTAATTTCTCCACTGTTTTTGATATTGATTATTTTTCTGGCTATTGCCAATCAGGGAAAACCTTTCTTTGTACAGAGAAGGCCTGGAAAAAATGAAAAGATATTTAGCATCGTTAAGTTCAAAACGATGAATGATAAGAAGGATGACCAAGGTAACTTGTTACCGGATAAAGATAGAATCACGAAAGTAGGAGCATTTGTTAGGAAAACCTCGCTTGATGAGATTCCGCAATTGCTGAATGTGTTAAAAGGTGAAATGTCACTAATTGGTCCTAGACCATTAATTATAGAGTATCTCCCCATCTATAATAGTACACAAAAAAAACGTCATAATGTTAGGCCTGGTATAACAGGCTGGGCTCAGGTTAATGGAAGAAATTCTATTACCTGGAAAAAAAAGTTTGAGTATGATGTCTGGTATGTGGAGCATCTAAGCTTTCTTGTAGATTTGAAAATCATTGGATTAACATTGCAGAAAGTGATTCAGAAAAAAGATGTAAATCTATCCGAAGAACTGACGTCAGAATATTTTAATGGAAACAATTAGGGTTTAGAAACAGTACTATGAGCAAAAATCTTGAGGTAATTGGGATCACCAAAAAAATGCTTAGGGAAGCAATTGATCAAAATACATTTTGGCAGGATAAGCTAGCTCCAATGCCAAGAGCTAAGGCGATCTGGTTGGTGGCTAACTCTAGGATTGCTGAAGATGATTATTGCGGGGTGATCGGTTATGAAGACCAAAAAATGATCTCCTTTATTTTTATGTTTCCAGATCTTGCGAATTCTCATAACCAAGAACCGCAAAAGGTGTACTGGATGATTTCCTGGTGGGTACATCCTACCTACAAGGATACGGTTTTGGGGACCTATATCTATAACGAAGCAGTAAATCTAACCGGGAAACGAGTGTTGATTAAGTCCTATGCAGAAAATGTGAATACTTTCTACGAGAAGCAACCGTTTACGGTAATCGCTTCGAGGTTAAGGCATACGATATTCTTCAGTTTGGATCCCTCGATGTTGATCGGAAGGTTTAAATTTTTGAAACCAGTACAATTTCTTTTGGTAGCGGCGGATTCGGTGATATACAGTTTCTTCAAGTGGATCAATGGATTCAGGTTCAAGAAAAACACAAAATCGTTGCATTACGATTATATAAATCAGATAGACGAACCTACCTGGAAATTTATCGAACCACTTTGCCAGAATGATCTGATATACAAAGCCAAAGAATATATCAATTGGCAAATTGATCCCGGTCAGTACTTGCAAACCCCAATTTCCAAAAAGTTTCCGCGAAAGGCTTTACAAACGGGTATAAGCAATAATATTCATATTCATAATTTGAAAGTAATTAAGGATAAGGAGATGATTGGATTTATGTCTTATGTGATTAATTTTAACGAGCTGAATGTGAAATATTTCCTGGCAAAAGATGAAGCGCATTATGAACTGTGTGTAGATGCACTTATTGATAATTTTGCAAAATCAGGTAGAAGATTCATTTTTACAGATGACACCCGGCTTTCTGATACCATTACCAAAAGGTATAAGACCATATTTACCCATAAGGTGACCAAGAAAGGACTGGCACATAATGAGACCAACTTGAATCTTGAACATATAGAATTATTGAATAGAGACGGACATTTTTATTAGACCAAAAATACGATTAACCAACTATGAATTTTATACATCAACTTCAGGAATCGATACAAAGCCATGCACAACACAATGTGTTATGCGTCAAAGGAGTGTTTTATTCGTATCAGGATTTTGCTAACGAAATATCCAAAATAAGACAAGCAATTGCTTCTACGATTGAGGATTCTGAAAAGTTGATAGGGTTAGTGACCAATGATGATCTATACACTTATGCGAGTATCGTTGCGCTTTGGTTTGAAGGAAAAGCTTATGTGCCGGTTAATCCTTTATCTCCGATAGAACGAAACACACAGGTTTTTGAAATGACAAAGACCAAATATGTGCTGGATTCCTCAGAGGAATCGTTATATAATTCACTTTCAGTAATACAAACACATACATTAACAGATGCTGCACCTAATCTTGTTCCAAAAACAGGGCATGGAGAGGATCTGGCTTATATATTGTTTACATCAGGAACCACTGGCTTGCCTAAGGGTGTTCCTATTACATTCGATAATGTTCAAGGACTCGTAAATGCAATAGATGCGGAACCAGAATTCAATTTGGTGCCTTCAGATCGTTGTTTACAAATGTTTGAACTTACCTTCGATTTTTCAGTGGTAACCTATTTATTTCCATTACTTGCAGGATCTTGTATGTATACAATTCCTAAAGGGGCGATCAAATATTTTTATGTATTCAAGTTGATCAAAGAAGAAAAGCTAACCGTGCTGACTATGGTACCTTCTATTATTAACTACTTACGTCCGTATTTTTCAGAAATCAATGCTCCGGATGTTCGATACTGTAGTTTTGGAGGAGGAGCTTTACATTATGATATCGCCAAAGAGTGGAGCGACTGTTTACCGAATTGTAAGATATTCAACTATTATGGTCCAACAGAGTTTACAGTGTACAGTGGTTTTTACCCGTATCATAAAGAAACACATACCAAAAACCATAACGGGATTATTGCCATAGGAACTCCTCAAAAAGATACGCGATACCTGGTGGTAGATCAAGAGAACAAAGAAGTTCCTATCGGAGTTACCGGAGAGTTATGTTTAGCAGGACCGCAAATAACTCCGGGATACTGGAAGAATGAAGAGAAAAATGCAGTCAGTTTTTTTACAAGAGAAGAGGAAGGGGAATCGATACGCTATTATAAAACCGGAGATTTATGCTTTAAAGATGAAGAAGATGATTTTCTCTATGTAGGAAGAGCAGATTTTCAGGTAAAAATAAGAGGGTATAGGGTTGAGCTTGCTGAAATTGAGTTTCATGCTAAAGCCAAATCCGAGAAAAAAGTGAATATGGTCGCTCTGGATATTACCAATAGCCTTGGGAATGCAGAATTAGGTTTGGCGATAGAATCTGAAGAATTTGATACAGAGGCAATGTTTGATTATATGAAAACTCAAATGCCTGACTACATGATTCCTATGCATGTTATATTTGTAAAAGAGTTTCCGCATAGTATCAACGGAAAAATCAATAGAAAAGAACTTAGAACGTATTTTGATATCAAATAATTAATCAATAATGACTCAAGAAGAAATAGTATCCAAAGTTAAAGAAGCCTTTGTAGCGGTATTAGAACATGATAATTTTGAACTTACTGACGAAACCACTGCCAATGATGTAGACGGTTGGGAGTCGGTAACCCACATGATGATTATTACAGAGGTAGAAAAAGCTTTTGGGATCAAATTTAAACTCATGGATTTGATGAACATGAACAATGTAGGAGATTTGATGAAAACCATTAAATCAGAGCTAGGTATATAAATCATTACTCTCCTGATTTTTGTCATAGTATAATGAAAAAGGGATTCATTCCTTTATCAAATATCATTGTACAAATGCAAAATCATGGAAAGAATAGTAGTAATAGGAGCATCAGGACATGCCAAGGTGATTATAGAGGCTATTGAAAGTATTGGGAAGTATAAAGTTTACGGACTTATTGATTCTTTCAAGCCTATTGGACAAAAAGTATTAGGCTATGAAATTCTGGGAACAGAGGATATCATTCCTACCCTTGCGAAACAGGGAATCTGTAAAGGTATTGTAGCTATAGGAGATAATTGGACAAGGTATGTAATGCATACTAGAATTAAAGAGATTGAGCCCGGTTTTGAATTTATCACGGTAGTGCATCCCTCTGCTGTAATAAGTAAAAGCGTTAGGATAGGAAAAGGAACAGTAATAATGGCATCGGTTACAATCAACGCTCTAGCAGAGATAGGTGATGGATGCATTGTAAACACAAATGCAAGTTTTGGACATGATGGAGTGCTTAATGATTTTTCTAGTATTGCACCAGGAGTGACCGTTGGAGGTAATGTCAAGATCGATTTTTGCTCAGCAGTATCACTAGGAGCAAATGTAATACAAGGGGTCACTATAGGTAGACACAGTATTATTGGAGCAGGGGCTTTGGTGCTGAACGATGTAGATGATTATAAATTAGTTTATGGAGTTCCTGGAAAGGAAATTGAAACCATTAAAAAAGGAAAAAAATATATTTCTAAATCTTAGTTTAGTATTCTTTCTAAAGTAGAGGAGGTATTTGATAAGATTTAATTTTTTAAATAAAAAAGATGTATAAATCATTTTTGAAACGCTTGTTAGATTTTTTGGCTTCCTTTTTTGGGATAGTATTGTTATCGCCAATTATCCTTTTTCTGATTGTGTTTTTGGCCATAGCAAACAATGGAAAGCCTTTTTTCTTTCAAGCGCGTCCGGGTAGAAATGAAAGAATTTTCAAAATTGTGAAGTTCAAGAGTATGAACGACAAGAAGGATGAAAACGGAGAGCTTTTACCATTTGAGCAACGCATCACAAAAGTGGGTAAGTTTATCAGAAAATACTCTTTGGATGAAATTCCACAGTTGTTTAATGTGCTAAAAGGGGATATGAGTCTTATTGGACCAAGGCCTTTATTAGTAAAATATCTTCCGTTGTATAATGATTTTCAGAAAAGAAGACATGATGTACGACCAGGAATCACGGGTTGGGCACAGGTAAATGGTAGAAATACGATCTCTTGGGACGAAAAATTTAAATTGGATGTTTGGTATACCGAACATATTAGTTTTACAACGGATATAAAGATTTTGATACGAACGATTAAGAAAGTATTGTTCAAAGAAGATATCAATAGCGGACAAAATTTGAATATGCCTACTTTTACAGGTAATAATTAACCAAAAAAACAACCACTAAAAACTTTAGATACAAAGTGAAAAATGCAGTTATTATAGGAGCAGGGACCCAGGGGCAGGTATACGCTTCCTATTTGAAAGAAGCTGGAGTGCAGATTATCGGTTTTATCGATGATAACCCCGATCTCCAAGGCACAGATGTGATCGGTATTCCCGTCTTGGGAAAATACGAAGACCTTTTTGATAATACATTTAAGAGTAAAATACAGGATGTGTATTGCCCTATCGGGGTGAATAAAGTAAGAGCAGAGTATTTATCGACCTTAAAGAATGAAGGGTACGGTATTCCGGGGTTTTTACACCATACTGTTTCTATCGCACCAGATGTAACCATTGGAGAAGCAGTCTACATGTTGGCAGGAAATATCGTAATGCCGCATACAACGATAGGAAATTACATCATGATCAATATGGATAGTACTATTGCACATCATGTAACTCTGGAAGATGGTGTTTTTATGTCATCTGGAGTTAATATTGGAGCTTTGATCAATGTAAGAGAAAACGCCTATATTGGTATGGGAGTAACCGCGATGACCGGGGTAAAAGAAATAGGTAGAGATACGCTTATAGGAGCCGGTACCGTTATTATACGTGATGTTCCTGATTATACCACTGTTGTAGGTAACCCAGGGAGAGTTATTAAAACCAAACAACCTTAATTCATGCAGGCCGAAATTAAAACCAAAATATCAGATATAACATTTATCGGTTCAGGGATATCTTCTTCTTTTACCATCTTACATTTTCTAGATAAATTAGAAGCTAATCCAGATGCAACCGAAAAGATTCACATCACAATCATCGATAAGTATAGCGAGTTTCACACGGGAATTCCATATGGTTCCAGATCAGGATATTCTGTGCACCTTATTACTTCTTTGAAAAACTTTTTACCAGAACCAGAGTTGAGCAAGTTTATCAAATGGCTTAACGAGAACAAAGGCTGGTTATTGGATAATTTGCAAAGAGAAGGAGGCGATTTGTCCGTTGAATGGATGCAAACTCATGCTCAAAAAATAGAAAACAATGATTGGAAAGATTTGTTTATTCCCAGAAGGTTTTTTGGATGCTATATCGAAGAAAAAGTGAACAGCCGTTTAGATAAATTCAGACAAGAGGGAAGACTGGAAATAAGCTGTGTTACCGGTGAAGTTATCGATATCGAAAAAGAAGCAGAACGATACCACCTATCATTAAAAAATGAACAAGTTATTGTTTCCAATAAAGTAGTACTGTCTGTAGGGTCATTGCCGGTCAACCATCTTTGGAAAGATGAGGACCTTATTGAAGAAGACAATCTTTTGTTTGCTAATGACCCTTACAAACCAGAGTTAGCACAAACTTTGCAAAAGATTGATGCTTTTTCTGAAAGATTGGGTAACAATACTCCGATTAATGTACTAATTGTAGGAGCCAATGCCAGTGGATTGGAGATGTTGTATAAGCTTAATGATATAGCTCATATAAAATCAAGGATAAATAAGTTCTCTTTTCTTTCTACTCAGGGATTGTTGCCGGATTCTGTTATTGATACTGAAAAGAGAAAAGAATATGTCCCTGAGCATTTAAAGGCTTTGGCAGATAAAGAAAGTCTAACTGCTCAAGAAATAGCGAATGCTACCTATAAAGATCTGGATCATGCCGATGAGATCAATTTGGGAGCTGCATCTACTGTTGAGATTGTTTCCAAAGCATTTGGAGCGTTGCTTGGTAAGTTAGATACAGATGAACTTAGAAAGTTTGCTTGTTTTCATGGTAATGAGATCGGGAGAAGACAGCGTTGTGCGGGATTTCATTATTCCAAAACCGTTGATGCATTAAAAGCCGAAGGAAGATTCAATCATATTGCGGGGCGATTTAGGGATCTAAAGAAGAATGATAATGGAGATTATGTTTTGGAATACTTGGATACACAAACCAAGACCAATTTGATAGATCAGGATCCAGTACATATCATTATCAATTGTGTAGGAAGTACAAATCTGTCAAAAGAGAACATACCCGTATTACTTCAGAATATGATAAAGAAAGGATATGCCAAGGCAAATGATTCTAATATCGGTTTTGAGGTGAATGAAAATTTGGAAGCCTTACCGAATTTACACATCATGGGCCCTTTGTTGGCTGGAAATATTTTTGATGGAAAGGCAGTTTGGCATTTAGAACATTGCGGTCGAATCATATGGTTGTCAAAAGTGCTGTCTGAAAAATTCAGTAGTTATTTTCTGAATACGGTAGAATAAAGAAACTAAATAATAAACCTAAATTAATAGTTGTACAATTGAAGCAAAACTACAGATTACTTGTCGACCATCTCGATGATCAAGCAAATGTATCTCAATACAGAACGCTTCTTCAGGAGAAATGGGATAATAACGTGTATTATGCAATCGAGCATTTGCGTTATTTTGCTAATGATTCTGACAAGCTGAATTACTTTTTGTTAGAAAAAGACGGTACCCCATGTGTATTAATGCCTTTTGTGTCAAGAGAAATTGAAGTAAATGGTGTTAAAAGTAAATATCGAGATGTAATAAGTCCTTATGGATATAATGGTCCTCTTTTTAATCCTGATGTTTCTGAAGAAGACCTATCTGAGTTTTGGAGACAAGTAGATGCCTGGTATCTGGAGAACAATATTGTCTCAGAGTTTATTCGGTTTAGTTTAACAGCTAATCATATGGCTTATTCTGGTAATTTGATACAAACCCTTTCGAATGTAAGAGGAAATCTTTTGGGAGATTTTGAAGCGCAATGGACGGCTTTTCTGCCCAAGGTGAGAAATAATTACAGAAAAGCAGTCAATTATGATTTGAGCTTTAAAATATTCGACAAGCAGGAGATTACTAAAGATGTCATCAAAATTTTTAATGATATTTATGTAGAAACGATGAGTAGAAATAATGCAGCTAGTATCTATTTCTTTTCTAGTTCGTATTTTGATGATCTTGTCCTTTCGAACATTAATAACTTTTCAATAGCAGTCGCTTATTTCGAAGATGTCCCAATTTCTGTAGAGTTGATCATTAATTACAAGGATACCGTTTTTGCCTTTTTGGGAGGGACCAATGCAGAATACTTCAGTTATCGACCTAATGATTTTCTACGGGTAAAAGTTATCGATTGGGCTATTGCCAATGATAAGAAACACTATGTTTTGGGTGGAGGAATGAAAGATAGAGATGGGTTGTACAAAAATAAAAAGTCATTGTTTCCAAAAGACGAAGATGTGATTTTTTATACCGGAAGGAAGGTGATCAATCAAGAAGTTTATGATGATTTGAGTACCTCTGTAAATCAAGAGTATACTACATTTTCTGAAGAAGAGTTGAACAATTGTTTTTTTCCGTTTTACCGATGGAAATCCTAAATAGAGGTATAAACCAAAATTTAAACAGGTGAAAAAAGAGATTGTAGATTATTTTTTCGAAATTTTTGAAAAGGGAAATATACCTCAAATATTTTCAGAGATTACTACCCATGGAGAGCATCAATCTATCCGAAATCCAGAGTATGAGGATCGATCAGATACGGTGTATTCATTTTTCTTTATTCCAGATTACCTAAAGCCGGTCTACAATACTGCAAAACTGAATACAAAGACGATTAATCAGTTTTTCAAGGGGTATGCGATTTTGTTAGACGGTTTTGCCAGTGCAGATGCATATGTAAAAGCTCGTTTCCGTAGTAATGCCAAAGGGATAAGACGAAGAGTAAAAAGACTAGAAACTTGCTTTGATGTCTCTTACAAAACCTTTTATGGAGAGATCCAGCGAGAAGAGTATGACACGTTGCTAAATGCTCTAGAAAAAATGTTGGTTAGAAGATTCGAACAACGCAATGATGTTAGCCAAAGTTTAAAACAATGGGATCGTTATAAAAAGATGTACTTTTCTTTAATCAATGAAAAGAAAGCTTCTCTTTTTGTAGTTTATGAAAAAAACACGCCTATAGTAGTTTCCTTAAATCATCATTTTCACGGGAGATTGTTTAGTGCGATATCTTCTTATGATATCGACTTTGGGAAATTTAGCTTGGGTAGTGTAGAGATTTTTAAGAAATTGGATTGGTGCATAGCAAATGATCACTTGTCTTATGAAATGGGAATGGGAGATTTGAGCTACAAAAGAGAATGGTGTAATCATATCTATCAATTCGAACAACAAATATTATATCCCAAAAAATCCCTCTCGGGATGGTTAACAGCTACTACAGAATACTTGAAAGCAAGTGCAAAAGAGTTTGTTTTTAAAATAGCTTACGTCCGCTACAAAAACTTTAAAGCAAAACGTAAAAAAGAACATCCTATTCAGGAAAGGTCTTTTGAGACCAACTCAATAGAAGAGCTAAAAACATTCGAAACCTACCAGGAAATCGATTACAATCAGGATGAACATCTGTACCTACGAAGAAACGTATTTGATTTTCTATACACTAGTATCGAACATGTAGATCAGGTAAAAGTGATTCAGATACCCGAAGAAAGGGATAGTTTTTATATTTGTGGAGTTTCCAAAATGCAAAAAATCATTTTTGCAGATTAAAGATTTCAGTAATTTCTTGTAGACTTTATTTCCAGCCTTTGTTTTGCTGCAAATGATCTGTGATCACTTTAGCAATCAAACTTCTACCATGGTTGTTCCAATGGCGATCATAAATCAACGTTGTGGGTTTTTTTGACGCTTCAAATAAAGAGGCAAAATCCAGATAATCAAAGTTATTCGTTTCCAGGTATTCTAGAAATAGAGGAGGGGTGATTCTGGAATCTAGTAGGAGTGTAAACCGTTCTTTGTCAAAGCCATAAAGATTAACCAGGCTTTCAAAATTGGCTAAATATTGTTGTTCTTTCTCTTTTTGGATTCGTAAAGTTTCTTCTTCGCTAACAGCATCGGGTTCCTGCTTTGATTTTAGAAAACTTCTCATCCTGTAGATCAGTTTTTGCGGAGGGTCAAGAAGCCCAATACTCTTGGTATAGACCAATAATTTACTCTTTTTGAGTAATTTGTTTAAAGGAGATTCTAGAGCCAGTCTTCCTGTCATTACCTGATATTTGGAGCGTGTTAAATCATTAGAAAACTTGATTCCCAATATCACTTGATCAATATGATCAAACTGTTCTTTGTAGGAGTGTACAAGATGCAATTGATCTGCAAAATCATACCCCGCATACCCATATTCATATACTTCGATATCTGTGAATTGTTGCTCTATTTTTTTACCAATGGAATTGTAGTAGTTTTGATGAAATCCCTCTATAAAAGAGTCTCCTACTAATGCCAGTTCTGTCTTATTCGCTGTAGGGTTAAATTCTCGATAAGAATTATATCCCGAGTTATTAATTTTGTATTCAGAAAAGTTTTGCCTTCGATTTCCGGTTACTGAAAAACCGTTTTGATTCGGTACCCATTTTTCAACTTCGTATTCATCAAGAAATCGAGTAGGAGTGTCCTTTCCTAAATGAAAAACACGCACCAAACCTTCCAGAAAAATTAGGATCAGAAAAAAGTATAAACCGCTTTTTAGAATAAGTTTTTTCATCGTGTTTTAGAATTGAAAGTAAATAAAAGATCGATCTACATTATCGTCGTAGAATAATAACATAGCCAGTATTACGAGCGCATATACCAAAAATCGAACGTACTTGGATTTAAATTTAAACGGAGCTCTTTCATCTCTACGTATCCTAAATTCATACCATACAAAAATACCAAGTAAAATATAATAATCGATCATTCTATATCCCAATGGATGATGATAGTTTTCGTAAGAAAAATTAGTATAACACTGTTTTATAAAACCAAAGGCGTCAGAAATGGATTCTGATCTAAAAAATACTCTAGAAAAAGTAACCAGAGAGAATGTGATCACGATCTGTATGATTTCTTTTACAGAAGGAAACCAGCTGTTTTCTGCTACTACATTGTTCATATAGATTCGGTTTCTTCCCATCAAAAATACAGGGATATACAATACCGCATGTAATGCTCCCCAGGCAATGAATGTCCAATTAGCACCATGCCAAAAGCCACTGACCAAAAATATGATGATGATATTTCTAACCGATTTAAGTTTGCTTACTCTGCTTCCTCCAAGTGGGATGTATACATAATGCCTAAACCATGTAGAGAGTGATACATGCCATCGTTGCCAGTATTCTGCTACATTTCTGGAAAAAACAGGGAATTTAAAATTAGACATCAACTCTATACCAAATAGTTTTGCGGTACCAATGGCGATATCAGAGTATCCGCTAAAATCCCCATACACCTGAAAACTAAAAAGAGAAACTCCCAGGATCAAGGTTGAAGCGGGATACGAATGGTAATTGGCAAAGATATCATCTACAATCGGTGCTATCGAATCTGCAATAACCACTTTTTTAAACAGTCCCCAAAGAATCAATTTTAACCCTTCCGTACATTGTACGTAGTTAAACACCCTTTTGGTAGTGATTTGTGATAGTAGGTTTGATGCTCTTTCAATAGGTCCGGCAACTAGTTGCGGAAAGAAACTTACAAAAGTGGCAAAAGCAATAAAGTTTTTGGTAGGAGATAGTCTTTTATAATAGATGTCTAACGAATACGACATGGTCTGGAAAGTATAAAAGGAAATTCCCACTGGTAATATGATTTGTAAAGTCCAGGTGCTTTTTAAATCATAACCTAAGATGGATATAAAATCAACCCAGGAATTTACAAAGAAATTATAGTATTTAAAAAAACCTAAAAGGCTGATATTGAAGATTACACTAATCCATAGCCAGGTTTTTCTTTTTGATTGATTATCAGAGTTGTGTATAGCTTGTCCTACAAAAAAATCTACTAAAGTGCTTGCTAGAATGAGGAATAAAAATCGCCAATCCCAAAGCCCATAAAAAATGTAACTAGCAACTAGAAGAAAGGTGTTTTGAATCTTGTTCTTTTTGTAAAAAAGAAACCAATAGGAAACAAAAACTATCGGTAGAAAAATGAAAAAATCTATAGAATTAAATAACATCTAGATGGTTTATAATTATAAAATTCTTGGGGAGGATAATAGTTACATTTATAACAATAGATAACTACTTTGAAGGAGTAAATTTTATATAATTAATTAAATAAATCAAAATTTATCTATGTTTTTTTTGAATTACACCCGTAAACCTGAGTGTTAGGTTCTAAACAGCCTGTGGTAAGGGGAAAATACCCCGTCTATATTTAGGTATTGCACTGTAATATTTAAAAAAAGTATGCCTATTATTGCAGTGTTTATTGGTGGTTAGCTAATAATGTCATCTCCTGATTATTTTTTTGTTTATCCTTGATCAAAATGACATTAGCGTAATTGCAACATAAGTTCTTTGAACAGTATTACTTGTAAAAGCTTGGTTTTCATCATACTTTTCTTACGGGAAACACGTATTTAGTGTAAGTAAGTAAGGGAATTTTAACCGTTAAACGTTTTTTTTAAGTATTCTGTCTAAAAAATAGATTTTTGAATTGATAATTGATCTATCTGAACTATTTTAGCTATCGGAAAATAAAATTATAAGGAAGTTCTACCCCCCTCTTCCAGCGTTTTTTTAGATTGTCATGAAAAAGAGGTGAATAGATGGTACAATTTAGTCGGTATCGTTTAATCACTTAGAGATTATTTGTTCATTATTAATGGGAAAATATGAATATAATTGACTCAAAAAGAATATGGCTTTCATCGCCGCATATGGGTGGAACGGAACAAGATTTCGTCAATGAAGCTTTTCGTACAAACTGGGTTGCTCCACTGGGGCCGAATGTTGATGGGTTTGAAAAAGACCTTGAAACTTACCTAGAAAATGATGCAAATGTAGCAGCACTAAGTTCTGGTACAGGAGCACTGCATCTTGGTTTGATCATGCTTGGGGTATCTCATGGAGATGAGGTATTATGTCAGAGTATGACCTTTGCAGCTTCAGCGAATCCAATTGTATACCTAGGGGCAAAGCCAATATTTGTTGATAGCGAAAGAGATACCTGGAACATCTGTCCAGAGCAATTAGAAATTGCGATTAAGGACAGAATAGCTAAGGGAAAAAAACCAAAAGCAATTGTGGCGGTTCATTTATATGGAATGCCTTACAATGTAGAAGCGGTTCATCAAGTAGCAAAAGAATACAAGATACCTGTTCTTGAGGATAGTGCAGAAGCTCTGGGAAGTACTTATCATGGGATTAAGTGTGGTACTTTTGGGGATTTAGCCATCTTATCTTTTAATGGAAACAAAATTATCACTACATCAGGAGGTGGTGCTTTGGTTACCAAGAATGAAGAACAAAAGAAGAGAGCTATCTTTTTATCGACGCAAGCAAGGGATAATGCTCCACATTATGAGCATTCAGAGATAGGGTATAACTATCGTATGAGCAACATTACAGCGGGAATCGGTCGAGGACAGATGCAAGTATTGGATAAGCATGTGTCTTATAGAAGAAGAAATTTTGAATTTTATAAAGAACATTTATCAGATTCTTCAGAAATAAAGTTTTTGGAGGAGCCTAACGGAATGTTTTCAAATAGATGGCTTAGTTGTATCGAAACCACTTCGTACGAACTAAGAGAAGCAATTAGAGGAGCCCTGGCCAAAGAGAATATTGAGTCCAGACCATTATGGAAACCGATGCATCTCCAATCTGTGTTTACAGAATGCGATGCGTATTTAAATGGAGTTTCAGAAGATCTGTTTGAACGTGGACTATGTCTGCCAAGCGGATCAAATCTTGAAGAAGACGATTTACAAAGAGTAGTTTCAGTAATTAAAAATGTATTACGATGATTAAAAATTACCTAATAAATAATTCACATAAACATGCTTCCAAGTGGTTAGTATTGTCTATAGATGTATCTATTACGATTTTTAATTTCTTTTTAGCTTATGTAATACGTTTTGGTATTACGCTAAATTTTGATACATCAAGTTTGTTATACCAAATCCCTGTGGTTGCGGTATTGGCAACGCTAAGCTTTTTGACCATCGGATCTTACAAAGGTGTAGTAAGACACACTGGGATGAGAGATGCGTACAATTTATTCCTGTCGGTTACCGTATTAATCGCTTTAACTGGCTTTTTGATGGTGTCTAGTAGAATGTCATTGATCCCTGAGTTATTGAATATTCCGGTATCGATTATTTGTATTCACTATCTTTTGAATATCATTACGCTTACTACTAGTCGTTTGATATTTAAATATTGTTTCTACTACATAAAATCAAAATTAGGAGAGACTTCTAGAATTTTAATCTACGGAGCAGGAGATTCTGGTTTGATCACTTTGGCAGCAATTACGAATGATTCTAGCCGTTCTCTTTCGGTGGTTGGTTTTGTAGATGATAATGCACAAAAAATAGGAAAGACCATCAATGGTATCAAGGTGTTCTCTTCAAAGTGCTTAACACAGAGTTTTATCAACAAGAATAACATCCAGGAAATCGTTGTGTCAATACCTCATATCAGCAAGAAAAGGCTTTCTGAAATTTCTGATGAGTTATTGAAACTATCGGTTAAAGTAAAAATTATTCCTGCGGTTAATGACTGGATCGATGGTAAGTTGAATGTTTCACAAATCAAAGAAATCCAGATTGAAGACTTGTTGGATAGAGCACCTATCAATATGGATAACCAAAATATTAAAGCAGAGCTTGAAGGTAAGGTAATTATGATTACAGGTGCTGCAGGTTCTATTGGTAGTGAGATTGTAAGACAAGCTTCTTATTATAACTACAAAAACTTGATTTTGGTAGATCAGGCAGAATCTGCTCTGTATGATTTACAACAAGAATTGTTAAGTAAAGGGGTTACTAAATTTACTCCTATCATAGCTGATATTAGAGATCACCAAAGAATAGAAACTATATTCGAAAAGTATAGACCTAATATGGTATTTCATGCGGCAGCGTATAAGCACGTACCGCTTATGGAATCTAATCCTTGCGAAGCAATTAAGATTAATGTTTTAGGAACTAGAAAATTAGCGGATCTCTCTTCAGAATTTGGTGTAGATAAATTCGTATTTGTTTCTACCGATAAAGCGGTGAACCCAACAAATGTTATGGGTGCAACCAAGAGAGTTGCAGAAATGTATATCAAGTGTCTTCATAGAACTAGTAAAACTAAGTTTATCACAACGAGATTTGGTAATGTACTTGGTTCTAATGGTTCTGTGATTCCTTTATTCAAAAAGCAAATCCAAAAAGGAGGTCCATTAACAGTTACTCACAAAGATGTAACACGTTTCTTTATGACTATTCCTGAAGCGTCACAATTAGTGATTGAGGCAGGTACTATGGGTAATGGAGGAGAGATCTTCATATTTGATATGGGGGAATCAGTAAAGATATTTGATCTTGCCAAAAAGATGATTCGACTTTCAGGATTACAATATCCAAACGATATTGACATCCAGATTACTGGACTAAGACCAGGGGAGAAGTTGTACGAAGAATTATTGGCGGATACCGAAAATACATTACCTACTTATCACAAGAAAATTATGATCAGCAAACATGATGATAATGATTGTGCATTGGTGAAAGATAAAATCGATGATTTGTGTATCATGAATTTATTAAATCAGGATCATCAAATTGTTGGAAAATTAAAAGAAATTGTGCCCGAATATATTTCTAATAACTCTACCTTCGAAAGTATTGATAAAATCAATAAAGAATCTAATAGAGCAAAAGAAGAGATTTTGGCATAGGGATTTAGGGAAAACAAGGTTTGCCATAGGACAATAATTGAGTTTGTGTCATTAAAAGGAATTTTAAGGGAAACAGATGATACAAAATTCTATTGTCGAATTAAATAAAGTTATATTTTTGTGACTTATACGATAGGCTTGCCTTAAAAGTGTTGTAAATATGCGATATAGATTTTTGTTATTACTTCTATTATTATTGATTTCAATTGTTTCATGTAAAGCTCCAAAAGACGTAGTATATTTTCAGGATTCTGCTAATTTGGAAAAAATAAGCTCTCCAAATTCATTTACACCTGTATTTAAAGTAGATGACATTGTTAGCATATTTATTTCTGCGGCGGATATGGATGCGGCAAGACCATTTAATTTGGGTCAGGGATCAAACATTAGTGCGGCAGGAGATGCTGGAGCAGCTGCAGCTGGTGGAGGAAGCGGAGTAGAGCCTAATTACTTAATCGACGAAAATGGAAATATCGATTTCCCAGTTCTTGGAAAGCTAAAAATAGCTGGGCTTACCAGAGTTCAGGTAAAAGATATGATCAAGGAGAAGTTGAAAATTTATATCAACGATCCAATAGTAAGTGTACGACTTATGAATTTCAAAATCACCGTTTTGGGTGAGGTTGCCAGGCCAGGTTCTTATACCATACCGAATGAAAGGGTAACTATAATTGAAGCACTAGGTCTAGCTGGTGATATGACCATTAAAGGAAAGAGAGAAAATGTGATGGTGATTAGAGAAAACGAAGGTGAAAATACCTATCATCGTGTGGATCTTACATCAAAATCAATTTTTGAATCTCCAGTATACTATTTAGCACAAAATGATGTGTTGTATATTGAGCCTAATGATTCTAGAGTAAGAACTTCTAAAACTAATAATAATGCCTTAGGAATTATTATCAGTGTGGTTGGTCTAGTCTTGTCTGCAGTAACATTAATCATAAGATAATATTAGGTAATTCTATGATTACTAATAATGCCCCCGTCGAAAATAATACTTTTGATGCCAATAATGGTTTTGGTTTCAATCTACGTGATCAAATAATTAAGTACCTCAAAAAATGGTATTGGTTCGCTTTGAGTGTAGCCATTTTTGTAACAGGAGCTTTTTTAAAGGTCAGATATACGATTCCGCAGTATAATGTGTCTTCATCTATCATGATTTCTCAGGATGAAAGTATAAGCGAATCAGAGCTTGCTGCTTTCAAGGATTTAGGGCTGATAGAGTCTTCTCAAAATAGTATACAAAACGAGATTCAGATTATTAGATCAAGAACTTTGATTACCAACGTGGTTAATAATTTGAAACTTAACGTTAGATATTTTTCTGAAGGTCGCATCTTAGAAGTAGAGAACTACCCTAAATCTTTGATAGAAATCAATTTTTTGGCAGATGATTCTATTGTACACACAAAGTCTAAAGTTTTTCATGTAAAAATAAACTCGTCTACTGCCTTTTCATTTTTAGATGAGAAAGGGAATAAGATCAGTGACCATTCTTTTGGAAATACCGTAAGCAGCACTGTTGGTGATATTGTGATCACTCCAAGTGTAGATAACCTCGACGCAAATATTGGTAAGATCATAAAAATCCAAATTGCTCCGGTAAAAATAGTGGCAGAGTCGTATAGAAACCGAATCGCCATATCGCCAATGAAAAACTCTACCATAGTTCGTTTGGCACTTAACGACCCTGTTAAGGAAAAAGCAAAGGATATCCTCAATAATCTGGTAGAAGAGTACAATAAGGCAACCATCGAGAATAAAAAACAAATCTCTGCCAGAACAGCAGATTTTATTAATGAACGTCTGGATTTGATATCTGGAGACTTATCTCAGGTGGATGATGAAGCAGCAGGTTATAAATCTAAGTTTGGTTTGACCAATGATGTAGAGGCACAAACACAACGCGTTGCAGATATTGATTCTAGAAACGTACAAGAAATAGCGCAGCTGAATACACAACTGAACCTAATCGAATCGATGAGAAGGTTTGTATTGAGCCAGGAGGGGCGATATGATCTCATTCCTGCCAATCTTGGATTTAGTGACGGTACGATTACAACAACCGTTACCAGGTACAACGGTTTGATTTTACAGCGAAAGCGATTATTAAAAACGTCTAGTGCACAAAACCCTGTGGTTGTCAATATTGATCAGCAAATCGATGGGTTACGACAAGTTTTGATCGGTAGTTTAAATAGTTTACGAAGTAATATCAATATTCGTTTACAAAGTTTAAGAACTCAGGATCAGTATTTCAGTGGTAAGCTATATAGCGCACCTTTGCGTCAAAAAGACCTGAGAGTTATTGAGCGTGAGCAAACCATTAAAGAACAACTTTACCTTTATTTATTACAAAAAAGGGAAGAAGCAGAGATCACAAGTCATATTACCTTGTCTAATGCACGTGTAATTGATAAAGCAACAACCTTAAGTTCATTCCCGGTATCTCCTAATAAAAAAATGATCTATGCAGGAGCGTTGTTCCTGGGATTAGTGATTCCGTTTATGATCATTTATTTATCAGATTTGCTGAATGTAAGAATCAACTCTAGAGAGGACCTTGAAAAAGTGCTTTCTATGCCTATTATAGGTTCTATTCCAAAGGTAAAAGGAAAGAGCAAGATTTTGATCTCTCAAAATGACAGATCAGGAATTGCAGAAGCGTTTAGGATACTACGTACCAATTTGGATTTCTTACTCGCAGGAATCAAAAAGGATAAAGGAAAAGTTATTTTTATTACCTCTACAATTTCGGGAGAAGGTAAGACCATGATATCTTCTAATTTGGCTAAAGCACTGTCTATTTCTGGTAAGAAAGTGGTGTATTTGGGTACTGACCTTAGAGATCCTAAATTTCATAAAATATTAGAGTTGCCTCAAGGGAAAGATACCAAAGGACTTACTAATTTCATCATGGATTCCGAATTGAAGACCACAGATGTGATATATAGTCAAAAAGATGAAGATTCTTTCGATTATATCCCTTCTGGAGCGATTCCTCCTAATCCTGCTGAGTTACTGATGCAGGATAGGGTAAAAACGATGTTCGATTATCTGGAAGAGAATTATGATTACGTAATTGTGGATACTGCACCTGTGAGCTTGGTTGCAGATACCTTATTGATAGGTAAGTTTTCTGATCTTAGTATTTATATCGTAAGAGAGAACTACTCAGATAAGAGAATTCTGCAGGTACCTGAAAATTTCTACAGAGAAAAACGTTTACCGAATATTGCCGTACTTCTTAATGCGGCGGGTAGTCAGGCAGGGTATAACTACGGTTATGGATACGGAAAAAAGAACTAAGAGAATATAAAGTTCTTTTTCATTAGGTTTTTGATTTGCTCTGCTATTTTTGGTTGGAAGCCTTTTTCCAGTACCATAAATTGTTGGTAGTTGTGAACGTCGGATCCGGTGAAGTCTATATAACCTCTTTCGATCATTTTCTTTGCAAATTCTTTAACCTGATCCCCATAAAAACCGGACAAAGACAATAGATTAAGTTGAAACAGAACACCAGCTTCTTTAAGCTCATCAAACTTCTTTATATCTTTTTGGTAAAATGTATAACGCTCGGGGTGTGCAAGTATCGGAATATATCCAGCCAATTTGGTTTCAAACAGCATTTCATTCAAATTCATTGGTGGACTAAAGGTGGACATCTCTACCAATACATATTTGTCGTGTAAAGGAAGAATGTCTTTTTCCTTTATTCTTTGAAAAAACAAATCATCCAACATGTATTCTGCACTTACCTTCAATTGAATATCTTCAATCCCCAGAGTGGGCAGTATAGCATTTACTTCCTCATATTTTTGAAGAATGGTTTCCGTAGAATTTGGCCAAATTTGTTGTAGCACGTGTGGCGTGGTGATTACTTTTTTTACTCCAAGCTTTTGAAATTGTTCTAATATATAGGCAGATTGATACATGGTTTTTACACCATCATCAATTCCTGGAATTAAATGCGAATGGATATCCACATAGCCATCAGGAACAATGTCCTTAAAAGGAATCTCTTTTTTAGATAAAAACAGCAATGCGGCAGGTATTTGGGGGTGAACAATATTTCCTTTATGCTTATCTTTTAATAAATTAAGATAATCATGATGTAAAAATAAAGATTATTATACATAAAAAAAACTGCTTATGATTTCCTTATGATCATAAGCAGTCTGATGTTGTTAAAAAACTGTCTATTAATATCTTGTAATGTCTCCTGATCCAGAAACCTTTTTGTCTTCTATTTTTGGATCTCCTTTATACATAATATCACCAGATCCTGTAACTCTTGCTTTTAATGAAGCAGTAGCAGTTACTTGTACATCTCCAGATCCAGTTACAGAAGCACTAACTTCTTTGGCATCCAAACTATATGCTTTTAGATCACCAGAACCTGTTACACTGCAGTCAAAGTTGCTTGAAGAACCGCTTAGCACCAAATCTCCACTACCAGTTACATAACCTTCTGTGGTTTCTGCATCCAACATCAATTTTACATCACCAGATCCTGAAACGCCGGTTTTAAAATTTGTTGCTTTGATTGGGTCTTTACTATAGACATCTCCAGATCCGGATAAGGTAACTTTACTAATATCTTCAAAAGGAACAGTGATTATTAATTTTTTACCTCTTGATACTTTTAGATAATATCCTTTTTCTACATAAATTTTTAATGCATCTCCATCTACTTCGGTATTTACGTACTCGATTAGGTTACTTTCACCTTCGATGGTTAATTTACCTTCAGAACCTGCTACCAAAGATACATCCAAAGATCCTTTTACCTTGATTATATCGTAGTCTGATACAGTTCTGTTTTTGGAAACCATATTACCGTTTCCGGCGATTTTCTTTCCATTTCCCCACCACTGTGCATTTACAGAAGTGATACTGCATAAAGCTAAACTTAAAATGATTGTTACTGTTCTCATTTGATTGAAATATTAGATTAGTGTTTTAATTTTTTCTGATTCTGATTCCTCCATAGCTAGAATAGATGTTCATCGTGTTTCCGGTATTGGGTTCACCCACATATCCCTGATACTCTTTTTTGGAGTCTTTACTGTATTTTTTCTGAACGTTGATACTGTCATCCAATTTAATGCCCCCGTAAGAAGTTTTGATGTAAAAATTAAAGCTACCCCCAGCTTCGTATCCAATATCGACTCCAGTATAATCAGTATCAATACTCACAGTTTTTATAGACGATTTTAGAGATTCTACATCTATCGAACCGTAATCTGATTCTATATTAAGGGTGTTTGATACACTCCCTATCTTGGTGTCTACATAGTCAGAATTTCCAATAATCTTATCGGCATTCTGGATTCTTATTCCCCCATAATCACAGTTATAGTTAATGGCTTTTACGGATTTAAATTTCGATTGAGTATAATCTGCATTCAAGTTTATTTTTTCACTGCTTCCCACCTCAAAGTTTGAGTAATCTGCATTGATCTTACCAGTCTTCATATACTTTATCGTGCTATTATTGGTATAATCAATGTTAATATCATTGTTCTTTCCCAGTAATTCACCCAAAATAATTTGTCCGTAGTCACAGTTAATGTTAGCATCTCCCTCGATCTTATCTAAGGTAATACTTCCGTAGTCATTGTTAAGATCAACACTGTTGGTTACTGGGACTTTTACGGTATAGTTTATTTTTAAACTTAAGTTGTTCCCCCAATTGTTGGTCCATTTATCCCACCAGGAACGATCTCCCTTGTTGAATGTAGTTTTTGCACTAACCATTTGAGAAGAAGATTCAAAATCTACATCTATGGATTCTAGCTTTTTAATTACCTTTTCTTCATTATTACCACTTACTTTTATGCTGATTTGCATTACGATGCGATTTTCATCCCAAGAGGTGATATCAAGATTTCCATAATCATTACTGATTTTTAACAAGGCATTTGGGCTCACAGAGAATTCTTTATTCAGTGTTTTCTCTTTGGTGTATTTTCCTTTTAGCTCTCCATTGTTTGCAATTACGGCCACAGGAAACAAGAGTAATAGTATTATCTTATAGAATAGCGTTTTCATTTTCGGATATTTTTAATTCGTTTATTTCGTTGATTTTTTGAAGTACATCTTCAAGCAAACTTGCCCTTTTCTGAAAGTTTCTAATCATTGCACTGATTACACGTTTATCATTTCCACTGTGTACCAGGTCTTTCTTTAGATCCTCATAGTCAGACTCAAGTTTTTCTAACAAATTCATGGCATCTTTTACTAATGCGTTGGTTTCTGGCGAAGAAATTTGATCAATTTCTTCTAGTTGTTGCTGAATGGCAGAGGTGAAAAACGTTTGGGTTTCTTCCATTTGCGGCGAAACACTAGCTAGATCTGCTTTCTCTTTGGGTTCATAAGATGTAAACATCGTAGCTACACCCATAAGGATTGCAATAGAAGCAGCAATGGCCAAAGGTTTGTACCAACTTTTCTTTTTGGCTGATAGTTGAACAACTTCACTTTGTTGTTGTAGTTTATCCAAAAATCTTGTTTTATGGCCATCAGCAGGTTCAAATATGTCTAGCTGATCTTTCATTCGTTCAAACAGTTTTTCAATATTGTCCTCTTTCATACCGGCTGTAATTTTTTGCGTAGGCTTTCTTTTGCGCGCGAAACAAGCGTACGACAATTAGAATATGATATATTCATGATCTCACAGATTTCTTCATAATCATACCCTTCAATGAGGTGTAATGATAATGCAGTGCTGTAACTTTCTTTTAGTTGTTTTAGTGTACTTAGAACTGTATTCGCCTTTATTTGTGTTAAATCTTCTTCTGCGATTCCGTCGGTATCACTCAAGCCATATTCAACGGTTTCCAAAGCTACCTCTTTATAGGTGTCCTTTTTGCGTAAAGCAGTGATACTAGAATTCACAACAATTTTCTTTAACCAGGCGCCAAACATTTTATTGTCTTCTAACATGGGCAGCTTTGTAAAGGCAGTTAAAAAAGCCTCTTGCATAACATCTTCTGCCTCTGCAGAATCTTTTATGATTCGTAAAGCTGCATTAAACATAGCTTTGTAATAGCGGTTGTAAACCTCAAGTTGCGCACCTTGATGTTGTTTACGACATTTCGCAATTAATTGCTCTGTATTTAGTTGGGTTAGTGACAAAAAAAATAGTTTACTTTAACCTAAAGATATAGAATGATACAGTTTGTTACAGTTTTTTAATTTTTTTTTTAAAGTTTGTGGCATAACAATTGAAATATAGAAGTATCATTACACGCTAAGAATCTGATTTTATTGGGTTTTTATTGATTTTTTTAATCTGATTATAGTAACTTTAAAAGATATGTCAATTGTCTTAATGACAAAATGACTTTTATATATACTTATGGCGAAAACCAAATTTACAACACTTGACAGTTTGTCATTTCAAGGGATAGATGAGGAAGCAGAGTTAATACCATTATTAACTCCAGAGGATGAAGAGGAAATTAATAAGGAATCGTTACCTGAGGTTTTACCAATTTTACCGCTTAGAAATACCGTATTGTTTCCAGGAGTGGTAATTCCTATCACCGCTGGAAGAGACAAATCCATAAAATTGCTTAACGAAGCAAACAGTGGAAATAAAACTATAGGCGTGGTTTCTCAAAAAGAAGAAGGAGTAGAAAATCCTTCTTTACAAGATATCAACAAAATTGGAGTGGTAGCTCGTATTCTTAGAGTCTTGAAAATGCCTGATGGCAATACTACGGTGATTCTGCAAGGGAAAAAAAGATTTGAAATAGAGGATGTAGTTGCAGAAAACCCTTACATCAAAGCTAAGGTAAAAGAAGTACCAGAAACAAGACCCACAAAGGAAAATAAAGAGTTTAGTGCAATTATTGAATCTATTAAAGACCTTGCACTAGAAATTATTAAGGAAAGTCCTAATATTCCTTCTGAGGCTTCTTTTGCTATCAAGAATATAGAGAGTAATTCTTTTTTGATCAATTTCGTTTCTTCTAATCTGAATCTTCCTGTAGAAGAAAAACAGAAACTTTTAGAGATCAACGATCTGCAAGAGAGAGCATTGGCAACACTGAAGTTCATGAACGTAGAGTTCCAAAAACTGGAGCTTAAAAATGTGATTCAAAGTAAAGTGCAGCATGATATGAGCCAGCAACAACGGGAATATTTTCTGCATCAACAAATGAAAACGATTCAAGAAGAACTTGGAGGAGTTTCGCATGAAGATGAGCTGGAGGATATGCGCATGCGAAGCAAAGAAAAGAAATGGGATGAAAAGATAGCCAAGCATTTTGAAAAAGAACTTTCAAAAATGCAACGTATGAACCCTCAAGTTGCAGAGTATTCGATACAGCGTAACTATTTGGATCTGTTTCTTGATTTACCTTGGAATGAATACAGTACAGATAAGTTTGACCTAAAACGAGCAAAGAAAATATTGGATAAAGACCATTATGGTCTAGACGAAGTAAAACGCAGAATCATAGAATACCTGGCGGTATTAAAACTGCGTAATGATATGAAATCTCCTATTCTTTGTCTTTATGGACCTCCGGGTGTGGGTAAAACCTCATTAGGGAAGTCTGTAGCCGAAGCTTTGGGAAGAGAGTATGTAAGAATATCCTTGGGTGGTTTGAGAGATGAAGCCGAAATACGAGGACATAGAAAGACCTATATCGGTGCAATGCCAGGTAGGATCGTTCAAAGTCTTAAGAAAGCAGGAACAAGCAATCCTGTCTTTGTACTAGACGAGATCGATAAACTATCTGTAGGGAATCAGGGAGATCCGTCTTCTGCCTTATTAGAAGTATTGGATCCAGAGCAAAATTCGGAGTTTCATGATAACTTCCTAGAGATGGGATTCGATTTGTCTAAGGTAATGTTTATCGCAACCTCAAATAGCCTGGCAACAATTCAGCCAGCGCTAAGAGATCGAATGGAAATCATTAACGTTACTGGATATACTATCGAGGAAAAAGTTGAGATTGCTAAGCAACATTTACTTCCAAAACAATTGGAAGAGCATGGGTTAACTAACACCCATCTTAAAATAGGGAAAGTACAATTAGAAAAAATCATAGAAGGGTATACTCGCGAGTCCGGTGTTAGAGGGCTGGAAAAACAAATCGCAAAAATGGTTCGCTATGCGGCAAAAAATATTGCGATGGAGGAGGAGTATAATATAAAAGTAACCAACGAGGATGTTATTGAGGTGTTGGGAGCTCCCAGATTAGAGAGAGATAAATACGAAAGTAATGAAGTAGCAGGAGTGGTTACCGGTTTGGCATGGACCAGCGTTGGAGGAGATATTTTATTCATAGAGTCTATTTTATCAAAAGGGAAAGGAAATCTTACGATTACTGGAAACTTAGGTAAAGTGATGAAAGAATCTGCTACTATAGCCATGGAGTATATCAAGGCTAATGCAGATATACTTGGGATTAATCCTGAGATTTTTGATAAGTACAATGTGCACATCCATGTGCCAGAAGGAGCGACTCCCAAAGATGGACCTAGCGCTGGTGTTACTATGCTAACCTCTTTGGTTTCATTATTTACACAACGTAAAGTAAAGAAAAGCCTTGCTATGACAGGTGAAATAACGTTGCGAGGTAAAGTATTACCAGTAGGAGGTATTAAAGAGAAAATCCTTGCGGCAAAAAGAGCTCATATCAAAGAGATCCTGCTTTGTGAAGACAATAGAAGAGATATCGAAGAGATAAAGGCAGAATACCTAAAAGGACTGACTTTTCACTATGTTAAGGATATGGGTGATGTTCTTAAAATAGCAATAACAAATACCAAGGTGAAAAAACCGAAAAAACTATAAACAAAAAAGCAGAACATTACGTTCTGCTTTTTTTATTTTTTTCTCACCAATACTCCGGTATAGCGATCTAAATTTTTGAGTACAATTTCACTTCCTTTTACAACGGTTTTCAAAGGTTGATCTCCAAGATGCACGGGTAGTTCTGTTGACCAAGATAAACGTTGGTCTAATCCCCTGAGCATGGATCCACCTCCAGTTAAATAAATACCGGAATTATAGATATCGGCAGAGATTTCTGGTGGGATTTCAGACAATGTTTCCATGATAGCATTTTCTATTTGTGAAATAGATTTATCCAGACTTCTTTCAATTTCTTTATAAGATAAAGAAATTTGTTTTGGCTTTCCGGTAAGTAAATCTCTTCCTTCAATTTTCATATCAGGTGGTGGTTTTTTTAAATCAGGTACTGCAGAACCAATTTGTAGTTTTACTTTTTCTGCCATAGATTCTCCAATATGAAGATTACGATGTTCTCTTACGTACTGCATAATGTCTTCGTTAAAAACATTACCTGCTATTTTTACAGATTGCCCACTAATAATACTTCCTATGGAGATTACTGCAATTTCTGTAGTTCCTCCACCAATATCAACAACCATGTTTCCTTTGGGTTCTAAAACATTGATCCCACCACCAATTGCAGCAGCTATAGGCTCGTGTATGAGGAAAACATTTTTTGCATTCAATCTTTTTGCCGATTCCTTTACTGCCCTCATTTCTACTTCTGTGCTTCCGCAGGGTATGGATATAATCATATTGTAAGAGGAAGTAAATAAAGAAGATTTAAGTGTGGATAGTTGCTTGATAAATGCTTTCAGCATTTTTTCTCCGGCATCAAAATTAGAAATAACTCCATTTTTAAAAGGGTGCAACGTCTGTATATTTTTGTTGATCTTTCCCTTCATCATACCAGCTTCCTTACCAACGCCGATAATTTTACCAGTTAATCTGTTGATGGCAACTATAGAAGGGTGGTTGATTACTATTTTTCCTTTGTAGGTGATTAAAGTATTTGAAGTGCCAAGATCTATGGCGATCTTTTCATTAAGAAAATCAAAGAAGCCCATATTTGCGTGTTTAGGTTAATAGATGTCGATTTAAGATCTTAAAAGTAACTTCTTGTCATGCAAAAGGGCGTTTCATGTAATAACTTTACAATTACTTAAATATTGTATACGAAGCCTCAACTGATGCATTAGGATGTGTCTAATGTCATTGAGGGCAGTTTAAGTTCTTTAAGTAAAGGGTAAGGTTTTAACTTTTTACTCGAATATGAGTTAGTTTGAATTGTTTAAGGTATTTTTGATGTAGAATTAAATTCTGAAAACAGGAATACAGCTTGGAAAATAATAAAATCATTATTGCAATAGATGGACATTCATCTACAGGAAAAAGTACAGTAGCCAAACAGTTGGCAAAAGCTTTGCGCTATATATATGTGGATACTGGAGCTATGTACAGAGCAGTAACACTATACGCAATGCGGAAAGGATATATAGATGTTGATCATTTTGATGTGGAAGCCTTGGAAAGTGAGTTGCCTTTGATACGTATTAGATTTGAAAGAAACGCTAATAATGGGTTGGCAGAGGTGATTTTGAATGATGAAAATATTGAAAAAGAAATAAGAGGGTTATCGGTATCCAGACATGTAAGTAAGATCGCTGCAGTATCTGCTGTTCGTAAAAAATTGGTCGAACAACAACAAGAAATGGGTAAAGATAAAGGTATTGTTATGGATGGTAGGGATATAGGAACGGTAGTATTTCCTAATGCAGAATTGAAATTATTTATGACAGCGACGGCAAAGGATCGAGCAGAACGACGCTATTTAGAACTAAAGGAAAGGGGGGACGATGTAAGTTATGAAGATGTTCTAAAAAATGTAGTTAACCGGGATCATATTGATAGTACACGTAAAGATTCACCATTGAGAAAAGCTAGCGATGCAATCAAAATAGACAACTCTAATCTTACTCTTGATCAACAGTTTGAGCAGATACTGGTATTGGCACAAACAAAAATTAAGAACTCTTAGTTAATTGGTGTCCGAAACATAATCGTGTTCATTGGTGTATTTGATAATGTTTCTGGATTCATAATACCTTAGCGTATTTTTGGTCCATTCTATAATCTCTACATATTCATCACCTCCACGAATAACCAATACACGATTTAACATCAGATCATTATTCTGGACAGTGATAAACCTTTTTATAGAAATATCATTCACTTCATAAAAAGCCTTTTCATTGATAATTTGATAAGACTTTCCGGTATTCAATACCACCTGATCTTTACGTTCGTAAATTATGTCTGTTTTTGACAGTGATTGGGCACATGTAGGTATTGAATAGCATAATACAATAAATAGTAATATCCTGTTCATACAAGTTGAGCTTTGGTTTCAAAATATAAAAATACGGTAAAACCACAAAATAATTAGGGTAATTGGCGGAATTTACTTGTTTTTCAGGGTAAAAAGAGCAAAAAATCGATATAATACATAAAAAAGCTACTTTTTGGAGGAGTTTTTATTAAAAAAAAGCCGCAATAATAATGTTATTGCGACTTTTCTGTTGTTTTTATAGTATGGAAAATACTTTCTTAGAGATTTGGGATCACTAATTCCTGATCTGGATGGATAACATCTGGATTTTTAAGAATGTTAGTATTCGCCTCAAAGATTTCTTTATATTTCATTGGGTCACCATAATAGTGTTTAGCTATTTTACTTAATGATTCGCCACTTTTTACCGTATGTCTGTGATAAACAGAATTATCTGATACGTCAATGTCAGCCATAATATCTGATGGAGATTCACCTCCAATTTCTTTAATTTTGTCCCAAAGTAGATTTTTCTCATATTGAGTCTTGGCAGTTCCCTTTATTTTAAGAGTTCCGTTTTCTTCAGAGACATCACCGCCTTGGATATTTAATTGTTGCCCTAGATCCAAAACTTCTTGATACTTAGCTTTTACCATAACAAAGTTGATTTTAAATTATTAATTAGATTTACTCAAATATAGTGATTCTTCACCTATCTTTTTTAAAGTTTTAGGATTAAAAAAGAGTGTTTTATCGTTGAAATACATAATTTATCTATATTCGGGGACTACATAATAAAAATCAATGTTTAGAAAACGTTTCTATTATTTATTAGAATTACAATACTTAGGGTTTAGATATCACGGTTGGCAAAAACAACCTACAGTAAACACATTACAAAGAATGGTAGAACGTACTGTTGCCTATGTTTTGGAACATAAAGATTTTAAAGTATTAGCAGCGGGGAGAACGGATGCAAAGGTATCTGCCAATCATGCATTTATAGAATTGTTTGTAGATCATGCCCCTTTGGATGTCGAAGAATTTTTGCCCATTTTCAATAGAAATCTTCCGCAGGATATTAGAGCTTTGAAGATAAGTGTTACTGACGAGCATTTTAATATCATTCAATCTCCAAAAGTCAAGGAATATTTATACTTATTTTCTTTTGGTTCAAAGTTTCATCCGTTTTGTGCTCCCTTTATGTACAATATTTTGGAAGACCTGGATATAGAAATCATGAAAAAAGCAGCCCAATTGTTTGTCGGGAAACACAATTTTAGATCGTATTGCCATCGCCCTTCGGAGAACACGATTTTGGAAGGAGAAATACTTTATTGTGAGATAGAAAAAAATGATATCTATATGGCAAATTTTTTTCCAGAAGAGAGTTATCTTTTACGAGTAAAAGGAGAAGGGTTTAAAAGAAATCAGATTCGTTTAATGATGGGAGTTTTGTTGGATTTGGGTAGAGGAAAAGTGGATATAGATTTTATAAAACAAACGTTGAATCCAGATGCAGAAGAAATTGTATTAGAGCATATCGTACCAGGATCAGGCTTGATTCTGAATAAAGTAGACTTAAAACCATAATATAATGAAAGTGTTATCAACAAACATAGGTGAATCCACAACCATACTCTGGAGAGGAAAAGAAGTGAAAACAGGGATTTATAAATACCCAGTGGACCAACCGATCTTTTTAGACAAAGAAGATGTAGCTGGAGATCACGTTATTGACAGGAGATATCATGGAGGGGTTGATAAGGCTTGCTATTTATATGCAGCGGAGCATTATCCTTTTTGGAAAGAAAAGTATCCCGATTTAGACTGGAATTATGGAATGTTTGGAGAAAATCTAACTGTTTCCGGTTTTCTGGAAGAAGCTATTAAAATAGGGTCTGTTTATCAACTAGGGACTGCAAAGGTACAGATTTCGAGACCCAGGCAACCGTGCTATAAGCTAGGTGTTCGATTCGGAAATCCTGCGATTATCAAACAATTTATCGATTCTAAGTTGTCTGGAGTATACGTGAGAGTTATCGAACCTGGATCTGTAAGTGCAGGCGATGAGTTCATTCTGGATAATGAAAATACCCAGGGGATCTCTATTAAAGAATTAAATACTTTATTGTTTCATTATAACGCTGAAGAACACGTTGAGCTTTTAAAGAAGGCAGTTGAAGATCCTTTGGTGTCTGATAGTGACAAAAAGTATTTTCCGAAGGACTAAACATACTTCTTGAGCTTCTAGGCAATCTCTTTTAATAAGGTGGTTGCTTCTATCCTTTTTCTGGGAAGAGAAGAAGCATTTGCAATTTCGCTTTCTTTGATCAATTGAATTATTCTTGTATTGGCTGGGCAGGCTATTTCATGTTTTTGAGCAGCTTTTATAATCGCACCGTTCAAATAATCGATTTCTGTCTTTTTGCCTTGAGAAAGATCCCACCACATCGATGTTCGTACTGTTGGATCGATGGCTAGCATTTTGTTGGCCACCAGATTAAAAAGAAAATTAGGTAAGCTAAGTACCAAGGGAAGGTATCTTGCAGGCAAGGATGTGAGTTTGGGTAATTGAATATCCAAAGAATTAGTAACCTTAAGCAACTCTTTCATTAATGCTGCAATCACTAAACGATAACCTCGTTGCTGGAGCATATTCTTGACCGGGATATCAGCTAATGCATTCACACTATTCCCCAGGTTGAGTTGTAATTTAGCCCATTGTAATTCCAACATGGCTTTGGTTTCTTTAACTGGTAACATTTTACTATCCAGTACTTCGACCAATTCTGTAATTACTTCAGGTTGTTCAATTGGTGTTTCGATATGCAAGGTCCCCTCTGATCCACGATGCAAATGACCAGGATCAGGTTCTGCCACATTAAAAGGAACCATGACTCGCAAAACCTGATTGTTTGGAAATTGTTCCTTAATCATTTGCTCAGATCCCAAACCGTTTTGACAACATAAAATTATAGTATTTGGACCCACAAATGGTTTGATATCATTGCTCACCTTTTGCATTGTAGTGCACTTTACGGTAACCCAAAGAAAACGACAATGCATATTATTGTCGGTTGCCGAAGGTATTTCTGAATCGATAAAATACAACTTAGGAATATTGACTTCATTTTTATGATAGTCGGTTAATCGAAGTCCATTTGCTAATTTCTTTTGGGTTTGTGGTCGACAAACCAATCTAGTATCCTGTCCCAAAGAAGTAAATATACCTCCTAGAAAACCTCCGATCAATCCAGCGCCAAAAACGATATGTGAAGACATAAGATTAGTATTAAGTAGTCGAGTCTTTTTTGTCTAATATAGCCAAACCAATTTTTATAGTGTTGTAATCTATTGTTCCTTCAAAGTGTTCGAAATAGGGTTTGAGTGTCTCAGGGCTGTTCAGTATCTCTTTAGCTTTTTGAATAGCTGTAATGTTTTTCTTATCAATAAATTGATGTAGATCTATGGCTTCACCATCTTCGTATAGTTTGAAGATGTGAGAAAAAATTGTACTGGCTGTCAGTTTTCTTTCGACTGCAATTTCTTCCAAAGAAAGCCCATTCTTCAAAAGGGTTAATGTTTCTGTATGAGTTTTTCCCTTTTTGGTGGTTTTTCTTTTCTTTTTTGGAGGGTCTACAAAAGCTTGAATTTCTTTGATAAACTGATAGCCGTAATTTTGCATCTTCTGGCGTCCTACACCATTAATCAGTATAAATTCTTCATCGGTTACAGGTTTGTGCTTTTCCATTTCCCGTAAAGTAGCATCATTGAAAATTTGATACGCAGGAATTCCTGCTTTTTTGGCAAGTTCTAAACGTAATAATCTTAGCTTTTCAAATAAATCATTACTCGCAACCTGATCCGTGTTGATCACGGGCTGTTTTACTTTCTCCAATTCTTTTAAATGTGCTAGACTTACCTTTTCTCCTTCAAACAATACTTTCTTGGATAAAGCAGTTAGCTTTAGTTTGTTATTTTGATGAAATGCAATTTCAAGATATCCTTGATTGATGAGTTGTATGATGTATTGTTGCCAATCTCTCCAGGCAATGTCGCGACCAATACCGTAGGTTTTAAGATTTTGATACCCTTGATCAACAACAATTGCATTTTGTGCTCCTCTTAGAACGTCTATTACTGTTCCAATAGGTTCCTGTTCTTTAATTCTTGTGACGCAGGATAAGGCCTTTTGGGCCAGGATTGTCCCATCGATTATAGTAGGGGGATTATTGCAAACATCGCAATTACCGCAATCTTTTTCTATCAATTCTCCAAAATAGCTCAATAGTATTTTGCGTCTGCAACTCAAGGATTCTGCGTATTGTTTCATTCTATCCAATTTGGCCAATTGGATGTCTTTATTACCAGACATATCTGCAAACTTTTGCAGTTGTACAACATCGGCATAACTATGAAACAATAGAGTAGAAGAGGGAAGCCCGTCGCGGCCGGCACGACCAATCTCTTGATAGTATCCTTCTATGTTTTTGGGTAAGTTATAATGAATTACCCATCGTACATTGGACTTGTCGATCCCCATACCAAAGGCAATGGTAGCACATACTATTTGTATACTATCATTAATAAACTTTTCTTGTACTTCGGCTCGTTTTTGATGTTCGATCCCAGCATGATATGCTGCAGCACTAAAACCTTTGTTGTTTAACTTTTCTGCAAGCGCCTCTGTAGTTTTTCTGCTCAGGCAGTAAATGATCCCACTTTGAAAAGGTTTATCAGAAAGGAAAGTATAGATCTGCTCGATACGTTTATTTCCCGGTCGTACTTCTAATGCTAGATTTTTACGATCAAAAGAAGCTAGATGTAATTTGGCATTTGGGATATTCAATTGATCACAGATATCTTTTCTAGTAGCCTTATCCGCCGTAGCAGTTAAGGCGATTATTGGGGTTTCGGGAAATTGTTTTTTCAGATATCCGAGTTGTGTGTAGGCTGGTCTAAAATCATGTCCCCAAGCTGAAATACAATGAGCTTCATCAATGGCGATTAAGCTTATCTCTATTTCGTTGAGTAGCCCTTCCAAAAAGTGTAAGCTTTCCGGAGCAACATATAGTATTTTAATAGCCTGATTAGCGATGTCCTGAAATATTTCTTGTTGTTCTGCTTCGTCTTGACTACTATTTACAAAGGCAGCTTTAATTCCGTTAGCCTTTAATCCATCTACCTGATCTTTCATTAATGCAATCAGTGGAGAAATGACTAAAGTGATACCTGGTAGTAATAACGCAGGTAGTTGATAACAAATCGATTTCCCTCCACCGGTTGGCATAATAACCAAGTTATCCTTTCCTTCAAAAACAGCATCTATAATTTCCTTTTGGAGATCACGAAAGCTGTCATATCCAAAATATTCTTTGAGGGTGTTTAGTATCAGTTGTGATTCAGGCATAGTATTAGCAATACTGTATTCGGTAAAAACGTTAGTATAATAAATTAAATTACAATAATAGAAGTGTTCAGTTTTATTTTTTGAAACTGTATGTATTTTTGGTCAATTCCAGGATTACGTCATCGACTACAAATCAATACATGGAATTCTCATTTGCAGAATGTTCAGGAATTTGCTGGATGGCATCCCAATGTTCAACAATTTTCCTTGTTCGTCAAAACGAAAAAAGTCCATGGTTACATATTGATCATTTCCAGGCCATGTTTGATGGGTATGTAAGGAGACCAAATCCCCCTCGGCGATGCAACGCACAAATTCTATGGTTTTTTCTGGATATTCACGTTGCATACGTCCAAAATACACTATAAACCCAGATTTCCCGTCTTTTACGTCAGGATTGTGTTGAATATAATCTGCACCTACAAATTTTTCTATCGCTTCTTTGGGATTGCCTTCATATGCCATTTTGTAGAAGGCAATGGCATTATCTTTATTTTGCTGTAAGTTCATAAGAGAAAGTTTACCCTAAATCTACTCAAAAAGATCAGAACTTAGGTATCGATCTCCACGATCACAAATAATAGCAACAAGAACACCGCTCTCTAAAGTTTCGGCAAGCTTTAAGGCAGCTGTAACAGATCCACCGCTGCTCATTCCAGAAAAGACCCCTTCTTCTTTGGCTAATCTTTTAGCCATTGCCGTGGCTTCTTCCTGGCTTACTTCAATGACCTGATCTACTTTTTGCGGATTAAAAATTTTGGGCAAGTATTCTTTTGGCCATTTTCTAATACCTGGTATTCTAGAGTCATCTGTAGGCTGTACCCCCACAATTTGCACGTCTTTGGATTGTTCCTTTAAGAAAGTAGAAGTTCCCATAATTGTGCCTGTGGTTCCCATAGAAGAGACAAAATGGGTGATTTTACCTTCGGTATCTCTCCATATTTCAGGACCAGTGGTTTTATAGTGTGCTTTCCAGTTGTCATCATTTCCAAACTGATTCAGCATTACATAGCCTTCATTGTTTACTTTTGCTTCTGCATAGTCTCTTGATCCTTCAATACCGATATCTGCAGAGGTTAAAGTTACTTTTGCTCCATAGGCTCTCATGGTTTGTACCCGCTCTTTGGTAGAGTTCTCCGGCATGACCAGTTCAATATTGAGATCAAAGATTCCTGCAATCATAGCTAACGCAATACCGGTATTACCACTAGTGGCCTCGATCAATTTTGTATTTTGATCTATGTCCCCTCGATCTAAAGCCGATTTGATCATATTAAATGCTGCACGATCTTTAACGCTCCCACCGGGATTATGACCTTCCAGTTTTAAATAAAGTGTGATATTTGGGTTTTTAACAAGGGATTTCACCTTTACCAAAGGCGTGTTACCAATCAGGTCTAAAATGCTATGAGACATTAAACAACTTTTTTAATCTTGATTTCTGAAGTATTTGAAATGATGGAGTTTTCTGGTACCGAAGAGGTAATCCAAGCATTACCACCGATTGTGCTATTAGCTCCGATAACGGTACTACCGCCCAAAATTGTGGCATTAGCGTAAATGGTAACGTTATCTTGTACGGTAGGATGTCGTTTTACGTTGCGTAGTTTACGATCTACATAAAGACCACCTAGTGTAACTCCTTGATAAATCTTCACATTATCTTTGATGATGGCAGTTTCTCCAATCACTATTCCCGTAGCGTGATCAATAAAGAAGGATTCTCCTATTTCTGCTCCTGGATTTATATCTGTACCTGTGAGTCGATGAGAGTACTCAGTCATTAATCGCGGTACCATAGGTAATCCAAATTTCAGTAGTTCATGACTCAGTCTATAAATCGCTATAGCATAAAAACCGGGATAGGCCAGATATACTTCCTCTATAGAATTTGCCGCAGGATCACTTTTCATAAAAGCCTCGGCAT
Organism: Aquimarina sp. AWH4_224; assembly: GCF_056160245.1. Classification (NCBI taxonomy): domain Bacteria; kingdom Pseudomonadati; phylum Bacteroidota; class Flavobacteriia; order Flavobacteriales; family Flavobacteriaceae; genus Aquimarina; species Aquimarina sp. AWH4_224. Next base: position 145,748 of record NZ_JBSWWU010000001.1, read on the forward strand.
CTCTATTCAATTTTTGTAAAATACCGGGTAGTTTTTCCAGATAAGATTGCCAAAGTTTGCTGCAAGGTTTTTCAGTTTCCCAACACGCCAAATCAATCAACTCTTCAAAAGTTTCTTCAAGAAGGTCAACATTTTTGGCTACTTCGGTGTCTGAATCAAATAGGGTATAAAAAAGCAAGTTCGTAAAATACTCTGTACGCTCTTTTAAACGGAGGCGTAAATTGGGATTTTTCTTTTGCTCTTTTATTCTTGCTATGATAGCATCTCGCTCTTTGGACATCATCTTACGTTTAAAACTCTAGTAAATATATAGAATAAAGAATACATAAGTCACAATAAGTTGCAAATCATTACATTTTTAAAGGAAATATAACAACTCCAACCTAAAAATGGCATAAATGCATAATTTTTAGTTAAACTTAAAACTGGGAGGTAGATTTTAGATAAATTTAGTGGTAAAGAAAAACTTATGAATACCATACCAAAATCAGCATTTGAATTTTTAAAAAAACTAAAAAAGAATAATCATCGGGATTGGATGACCGAAAATAAAAAGGAATATCAAGCGGGAGAAAAGGTATTAAAAGCTTTTTATGCTTCCATAGTAGAACGATTGAATGAAAATGATGAGATAGAGAAAACAAAGGTATTTCGTATCAATAGAGATATTAGATTTAGTAAAGATAAAACCCCGTATAATGTACATCGAAGTGCCAGTTTTAGCAGAGCGGGAGCCCATAGAAGAGGTGGATATTACCTGCGTTTAGAACCTGGTAATTCTTTGGTAGCGGGTGGTTTTTTTGGCCCTCAGCCAGCAGATTTACTACGTATTCGTAAAGAATTCGAAATGGATGATCAGGAAATTAGAGAAATATTATCAGCTCCTGATTTTGATAAGGCTTTTGGTGGGTTTAATACTGAGTTTCAGGTAAAGACTGCTCCAAAGGGTTTTAGTAAAGAACATCCTGCTATAGATCTCATCAAAAACAAATCTTTTTTTGTATCTCATAGCTTCACAGATCAAGAAGTTTTTGCCGATGACTTTTTGGACAAAGTGATCTATCATTATGAGTTGTTAAGGCCTTTTTTTGATTACATGAGCGATGTGCTTACCACCGATTTGAATGGAGTATCTTTATTAGAAGATTGAAGCTTTTAATAGTAATTTTAATAATCTTTTTTCGACAAAAATAGTGGAGAAAAACAGATGTTTTCTCTTTAACTTTTTACCAACATTAACTTAAAAAAATATGAAAAGAATAGCCATAAATGGGTTCGGACGAATAGGAAGAGCCGCATTGAAAGTAATTATGGACGAGCCAGATATGCAAATTGTGGCCGTTAATGATTTAATGACCATCGAAAATGCAAAATACCTTTTAAAATACGACAGTGTATATGGCGTGTACGATAAAGAGGTGAGTGTTGATGGGAATCACCTAGTCGTAGGTGATCAAAAAATAATGTATCTCAATCAACGTGATCCAGAACAATTACCGTGGAAAGAAAACAATGTTGATATTGTTATTGAGAGCACAGGTTTTTTTACGAATAGAGAAGATGCCGAAAAGCATATTAAAGCAGGAGCCACAAATGTGGTAATATCTGGTCCCACAAAAAGTATAGATACTCCAACTGTTGTGCACGGAGTAAACACTGAAGATGGAAAAACCAATATATTTTCTTGTGCAAGTTGTACAACAAATAATATTAGCCCGGTAGTAGAGATATTAGGAAGAACTATAGGGATTAAAAAAGCAATTTTGAATACAATTCATGCATATACCGCTTCGCAAACTTTGGTGGATGCTCCGTCTAAAAAGAATCCAAGGATGGGTAGAGCAGGAGCAGTTAATTTAACTCCAACGACAACCGGAGCTGCAATTGCTACTACCAAGGCTTTACCACAATATCGAGGTAGGTTTGATGGGGTGGCAGTAAGAACACCTGTTCCCGTAGGCTCAATAAGTGATGTGACTTTTATTGCCGAAAGAGCAACTACTCCCGAAGAAATCAATGAGATATTACAAAAAGAATCAGGAACAGATCGATATGCTGAAGTATTGGATGTTACTTATGAACCTATTGTCTCTTCTGATATTCAACAAAGTCCATATGCAGCAATTGTTGATGCTTCTATGACCAGAGTGGTAGATGGAGATTTGGTAAAACTGATGATTTGGTATGACAACGAATGGGGATTTACCAATCAAATGATTCGACAGATCAAAGAATTATAAGCGATTATCGAATAAGATATAAAAAGGCCGTATGGTTTATGAACTATACGGCCTTTTTTAGTGGTTATTGTTTTGATTTAGATTTGACTTAAACCACCGTCAACTTCTATTTCAATACCATTGATGTAGGATGCGTCTTCAGAAGCCAAAAACAATGCAGTTTTGGCGATCTCTTCAGACGTTCCGAATCTTCCTAGTGGTACTTGTTCTCCAAATCCTGATCCCATTTCTTCGATAGTTTCTTGTGGTAATCCCATTTTGTCGTAGATAGGAGTAGCAATTGGTCCTGGAGCAATAGAGTTTACTCGTATTTTGCGTGATTTCACTTCAGAAGTTAATACTCTTTGGTAAGCTCTTAAAGCTCCTTTGGTAGCAGAATACACACTAAAACCATCAAATCCTTTTTGTGTAACAATAGAATTAGTGAACAAAATAGTACCCCCGTCATTAATATGAGGTAATGCTTCTTTTGTTGCCAAAATAGGCCCTTTTACATTAGTGTTGAATAATGAATCGTAATGTGCTTCGGTTACTTCATGAGTAGGAGTAGGAGGTGCGATCCCTGCATTCAGGAAAAGTACATCAATTTTTCCGTAAGCTGCTACTGCTTCCTGAATGAGCTTGGTATTGTCTTCAGGTTTTGAAACATCAGCAGTAACAGTTATAAAATCTCCTTCAAGCTCATTAGCTACTTCTTCTAGTGCCTCTGGACGTCTTCCTGAAATTACCACCTTGGCACCTTCTTCTAAGTATAATTTTGCTGTGGCTAATCCAATACCGCTATTCGCTCCTGTAATAACGGCTACTTTGTTTTCTAATTTTTTCATTTTTTATTTTAATGTTATAGTGATAAGTTTTGAATTTTAGTTTTAGCTCCTTCCAGAATTTCTTCGGCGTTGGTCATGATTAAATCGGAATTAATAAATTCGATATCAGTAATTCCTAAGAAATTGAGAAAAGTGGTCATGTATCCTGTTACGTGATCAACTTCGGTACCTAGCTTGGTACCGCCAGTAGTGATAATCACATAGGCTTTTTTGTTTTTTAGTAATCCTTGTGGTCCGTTTTCGGTGTATTGAAAGCTGATTCCCGCTCGGGAAATAAGATCGATATACGTTTTTAAACCGGCTGAAACGCTAAAATTGTACATAGGAACCGCAAATAGATAAGTATCAGCCTCTGCAAACTCTGTTGCCAGAATGTTAGAAGCTTTAATGGCTTCTTTCTGGGCAGTAGTTTGTTCATTTTCTGGTGTGAAATAGGCGGTTACACTGTCTTCGTTACCCAAATGGATAAGCTCGTCATAATAGGCGTCTCTATGTATGGTGGTATAATCAGCTTCATTTTCTAATTTGCTTTGTAGCACATCTGCCAATTGTCTACTGATAGAGGTGGATTTTCTTGGACTACTGTCTATTCTTAATAAGGTTTTCATTTTATTTTGTTTTATTTGAAACGATCGTTTCATATTAGAGTAAAAAAAATTAATATAATGCCTTTAGTATGGTGTTTACTAAATTGTCTAGTTCTTCTTTATTATTGTTTAATATGCCTGTCATGCGTAACCCTTGGATAGCTGAATATAGATATAAAGCATATTGGGCTGCAGTTTGATCTTGATTAAAGATTTTTTCCATTTGCCCTTTGTACACGATGTCCTCTAACATGGCTGTGGTTTGGTCCTGACTTTGTTCCATAAAGGATTTGATCATTGGTTCCTGATTGGTCATTTCTGACTTACAGTTTACCAAAAGACAACCTTTTTTGTTGGTATCATTTTGGATGTCCTCAACATACATGTTGAAAATTGCTTTAATAGAGTCGGAGGCGTTATGGGTTTGAATCAACTCTTTTTTCATATTGTCCTTACCACAAGATCTATAATGATTAAGCACTTCCATAAACATGCCCAATTTACTACCAAAAGAATTATAGATACTAGATCTATTTAGCGAAGTGGCATCTACCAAATCCTGCATAGAAGTTCCGTTGTATCCATTTTTATGGAATACATCAGTTGCATTTTGCAATACTTGTTTTCTATCGAAGGTTTCTACTTTTGGCATTTTAATTGAAATGTTCGTTTCAAAATTAAATAAAAAAAAACACGGAACTGTTATGAAAATCATAAAGTTTATAATTCCAATTTCATCATTACATCGGTTTGAATCTCGGTACCTAGCACAAACTTATGTGTAGTAAAAGCTTTAAATCCCCACCGTTCATAAAAACGAATAGCTCTTGTGTTTTGGTCCCAAACCCCAAGCCAAACGCAATTTGATTGTAATTCTTTGGCGATTGATAGGGCTTTATGCAGTAATACCTGACCAATACTTTTTCCTTGTTGTTCTCTTATAACGTAGATACGTTCTATTTCTAAAGCATTAAGATCTACAGCTTCGGTTTGAGCATTCTGGGTATTTAACTTGATGTACCCTACCACAGTATTTTGTATACGAGCAAAATAAAACTGGGAGTAGGGGTGCAGAAGTTCTTTGGTGATTTGATCTAGGGTAAACTTTTGCTCAAGATAGCTTTGGATATTTTCTTCGGTATTTACAGGAGGACCAAAGGCCTCGTAGAAGGTGTTATGTCCTATTTCTAACAGCTTTTCTTTGTCTCTTAAGGTAACTTTTACTATTTCTAAATCTTGAGACATCGTAAGGCCTAAATAATTCTTTTGATTACCCGTAGGTTGTGGGTATGCGTTCTTCTTTCCGCATTATAAATCCCCGTATGATCTATACGATCCACGCGCACTTTGCCATGCGCGTGGATGATATAGTTATCTTTCATCATGATACCGACATGTATGATGTTACCTTCTTCGTTATCAAAAAAAGCCAGATCGCCGGGCTCACTTTCTTCTATAAAACTTAATGCTTCTCCCTGAGTTGCTTGCTGCGAAGCGTCCCGAAGTAGTTGATATCCATTTAATTTGTAAACCATTTGGGTAAAACCACTACAGTCTATCCCAAAACTGGTCTTACCTCCCCATAAATATGGAGTATTTAGAAACATCAATGCAGTTTCTATCAAGTGTTCTTTTTCACTTTTTTGTGTAATGGTATATCCTTCAAAAGTATGTTGAAAAAAGTCCAAAGCTCCAAGAGAAGCTCCTAGTGGAATAGGCATCAATTGATTTTGATCACAATTTACAAACTCTACCAAATCACCTGATAAACAGATATCCTGTTCATCAAAGTTTTTATACTGATCTTCGGTGATATCCAGATATTGTTTGTTATCGATCCAACCTTCATACTTATCATAGGCTAGGCGAATCTTACTCCACTTTTTACGTTTCTCGAGTACTTTAAAATGTTCTCCATACAAGACCTGAGTAACCATTTCACTTGGGTCACTGGGTTCTGCACGTAAAGGAACAATACTTAGGTTACAAATGCCGTATTGCATTATCGGTAATTAGGAATTAGCAATGTTATAGAGCTACGCTCTTGATCAATAAAATTATAAACGCTCTATTACCATAGCAGAGGCACCACCACCACCGTTACAGATTGCTGCGGCTCCAATTTTAGCATTGTTTTGATCCAGTACATTGATCAAGGTAATCAAAATACGAACCCCAGAGCATCCTAATGGATGTCCCAAAGAAACAGCTCCGCCATTTACGTTGGTATTCTCATCGCTAAGTCCAAGAATTTTAAGATTTGCTAAACCTACTACAGAGAATGCTTCGTTGAATTCGAAGAAATCAACATCATCTAAACTAATACCTGCTTTCTCGATAGCTTTTGGTAACGCTTTTGCAGGAGCAGTAGTAAACCATTTTGGTTCGTGAGCTGCATCTGCATAACTTTTAATTTTAACTAGAGGTTGTAATCCCAGTTCTTTGGCTTTATCAGCACTCATTACTACTACAGCTCCCGCACCATCATTAATAGTAGAAGCATTAGCAGCAGTTACCGTTCCATCTTTGCTAAACGCAGGTCGTAAAGCTGGAATTTTCTCCATTTTTACGTTTTTGTACTCTTCATCTTCCGTAACCATAACAGGTTCTCCACGACGTTGTGGAACAGGTACGGGTACTACTTCATTATTAAATTTACCATCTGCCCATGCTTTTGCAGATCTTTCGTAAGATTGGATAGCAAAAGCATCCTGATCTTCACGACTAAATTCATATTCATTGGCACATAAATCAGCACAAACTCCCATTGCATTTCCATCGTAAACATCTACCAAACCATCTCGTTGCATTCCATCTTCCAGGGTTTGAGGACCAAATTTATGTCCTGCTCTTAGTCGAACGTAATGCGGAATCAAACTCATGTTTTCCATACCTCCGGCAACGATGATATCTGCATCTCCCAAAGCGATAGCTTGAGCAGCATGCATTACAGCTTTCATACCACTGGCACAAACTTTATTTACCGTAGTACAAGGAACGTGATCACCTATACCAGCACCAAGCGCGGCTTGTCTTGCTGGAGCTTGTCCGTTTCCTGCTTGTACTACATTTCCCATAAAAACTTCTTGAACAAGAGAAGGGTCTAGGTTGATCTTATCTAGTGCTCCTTTTATGGCGATAGCACCCAATTGGGTTGCCGGCACAGTAGACAAACTTCCTAAGAAACTTCCAATTGGTGTTCTTGCTGCAGATACAATTACTACTTCTTTACTCATTATCTGTAATTTAAATTGTGTGTATTGTTTGCTGCGAATTTAAGGATTTTTGTAGGATAAAAACTAAGTAAAAAGTTAAGAGTTAGCTGTAATACAGGTATAATTCTTAATTCTAGAGGGATACTTCGTACATCTAAGTTTGATTTACTACTTTTGAGTAATCAATAGAACGTAATTTGTGAGACGCTTTTTGAATAAATTTTATAAAAGACAATCTTTTATTTACAGGATTTTTCTTTTTATAACTACTACTGCACTTATTGTCTATTTGTTTCCTAAAGGGGGGATATTTAAGTACGAGTTTACCAAGGGAAAACCTTGGCAATACGAAAACTTATATGCTCCTTTTGATTTTGCCATTGCGAAGACAGAAGAGGAGATCGAAGAAGAAAAAAAAGACATTACCGATAATACAATCCCTTATTTTGAATACGATACTATTGTTTCTAATACTGCCAAAGAATCCTATGACGAGGCATTTAATAATTATCTGAAAGTCTTTAATCAAACCAGTGCTAGGGATCAGGCAAAGTTGTTTGGTCGAATCCTGCTTAACGATATTTATCGATACGGAGTTTTACAAAGTACGAGTCCGTATGATGAGCAGCGACAGATTTTTTTAAACAAAGGAAACGAAGCTGAAGCCATCACTTATGGGCAAATTTTGACTTCTAATGAAGTGACTAACCTCATTAACTCCAGAATAGATAAGAGTGAATATGCAAAGTTCAAAAGTGATTTTGTAGCTTTATTTTACGATTTGGTAAAGCCCAACGTAAAACTCAATGAAAGATTAACACAGAGCACACTAGAGAATGAGTTGGCCAAAGTACTCCCCACTAGAGGAGGAGTATCAAGAGGAAGTAGGATTATCGCTAGAGGAGAGGTTGTAGAAGGAGGTAAGTTGCAGATCTTGAATTCATTAAAAGCAGAATACGAATCTCAGGTATGGAGTGCCAAAAACTTTTACTGGATCGTTTTGGGGTATAGCCTTTTAGTATCCTTGGCATTAATGATGCTTTTATTATTTATCAGGAAATACAGGAACGATATTTATGAAAATAATACCCAAGTCACCTTTATTTTCTTTAATATTTTGTTTATTGTTTTGGTATCTACTTTGGTGGTGAAATATCGCTCCGAATACATCTATGTAGTGCCCTTATGTATATTGCCTTTGGTTCTTAAGGCTTTCTTCGATTCGCGTTTAGGTTTATTTACTCATGTTATTACAGTATTGATATTAGGTTTTGTCGTGCCTAATAGCTATGAGTATACATTTTTACAAATCATTGCAGGTATTGTTACGATATTGACGATTTCAGAATCTTTTAAAAGAGCTAATCTTTTTATTTCGGTGGGTCAAATCACCATCATCTATATCATTGCCTATATATCTTTTCATATTATACATGAAGGGAGTGTAAGTAATATCGATTGGACTACCGTTGTTTTGTTCGTGATCAGTGGATTCGCAACCCTTATTGTGCACCCATTGATTTATGCTTACGAAAAGATTTTTGGTCTTATTTCTGATGTTTCCTTGTTAGAACTTAGTGATACCAATTCGGTGTTGCTAAAAGAATTGTCAGACAAAGCTCCTGGTACATTCCACCATTCTTTGAATGTCGCAAACATTGCAGAAGCAGCGGCCAATGAAATTGGAGCAAATGCCATGTTGGTTAGAGTTGGAGCACTGTATCATGATATAGGTAAGATGGCAAATCCTACTTATTTTACAGAAAACCAATCGGCATCGGGAAATCCACACGATGTGTTGTCTCCAAAAGAAAGTGCAAGAATTATTATCAATCATGTAATAAGAGGGATTGAAATCGCTAAAAAGTATAAACTTCCAGATCGGGTCATTGATTTTATCAGAACGCACCACGGTACAAGTACAGTATATTATTTCTATACCAAAGAAAAAGAAAGTAATGAAAATGTGAATATTGAGGACTTTCAGTACCCTGGCCCAAAACCGTTTTCAAAAGAAACTGCAATTTTGATGATGAGTGATAGCGTAGAAGCTGCATCAAAGAGCCTTAAAAACCCTACCAGTAGCTTGATAGATTCTTTTGTAGAAAAGATAGTCAATAAGCAAATGGAAGATGAGCAATTTCTAAATGCTAATATTACCTTTAAGGAAATTCAACAGGTGAAGAAGGTTTTTAAACGTAAGCTCACGAATATCTATCATTTACGGATCGAATATCCGGAGTAATTGTGTTTTTTCGCTGGCATGGTTTTGCGGCACATTGTTTGATGCAGTAATCCTAGCAAATTTTAAACACAATCAGGATGAAGAATTATCTTTTTTTATTGGCTTTACTTAGTTTACCATTTACTCATGTTTCTAATGCACAACTACGCATAGGAGGGGGGATATCTATAGGAGTAAATATTGACCTTCCTCTGCCAGAAATTGCGGTAGTAGTAGGAGGCGCATCGTGCCCACAACCTCAAAATAGACGCCCAATAGTTCATAGCTATGGTTCGATTAATCATCAAAATGGTCCTTATGGAAGGCATATTTATGAAGTAACAGGAGCAAGATTGCAACCAACATCTAATCAAGAAGAACGTATACTATATTATTTGGACTCTGGAGATGTATTAGAACTCATAACTCATACCGTTAACCCCAATGATTACAATTATCATTATTATGACGGGAATTGCGGTGATTGCTGGACAAATAATAACAGTATCGTCGCAATTTATATGAATCAAGAAGAAATCCCATTGCATAATGGAAGCATATCGCTACAACCAGAAGTCAATGGCAGACTACATAGCGTAATTAACCTTCATAGTATCTATGATGGTGATTTTAATGGTACTATTGTGTTTTAGTCAGATATTTTTTATCCATCCAAAAAGTTCCGAAAGGAATTATAGAACAAAGTAATACGATAGCTAGGGTTTTGTTATTCCATTGTTTTTCGAACTTTACAACAATGGCAAATACGATGTATAACAAGAATAGCACCCCATGTGCCATACCGATGACTTTATTGGGTTCAGGTGATTCGAACATATACTTTAGGGGCATAGTTACAAATAAAATAAGTAGGTATGAGATACCTTCTAGATAACTGATGAGTCTAAAACCTTTTATCATAAATTATGTATTGATATTATAATCCAACTCAAAAACTTCGAGTTTAAAATAGGGGATAGCAGATAGTAGGTGATCAAAGATATCTGCCATTATATTTTCATAGTTTTTCCAAACCTTATCATTACTAAACGCATAGATCTCAAGTGGAGTTCCTTGAGCTGTGGGAGCTAGTTGTCTGCTCATGATGGTCATATCTTTGTTGATATAAGGGTGGTTTTCAAGATATAACTCTACATAAGCTCTAAACACTCCCATATTAGATAGGTTTCTACCATTAACCAAATTACTTTTGTCAATGTTGTTTTGTGTATTAAAGGAGTCTATTTCCGATTTTCTTTTCTGAAGATACGCTTTGATGATTTCAATTTCCTGAAGTTTATTGATATCTTCTTCTGAAAGGAAACTAATACTTGATGTTTTGATCAAAAGTGATCTTTTGATTCTTCTCCCACCAGAATCCATCATTCCTCTCCAGTTTCGAAACGATTCTGAAGTAAGGTGATAGGTAGGGATAGTAGTAATGGTTTTATCAAAATTCTGAACTTTAACCGAAGAAAGATTAATTTCTATTACATCTCCATCAGCACCATATTTTTCCATGGTAATCCAATCTCCAATACGTACTGTGTCATTTACGGCAACCTGAATACTGGCAACAAATCCAAGAATAGTGTCTTTAAAAATTAATAAAATAACAGCAGACATGGCACCAAGTGCGGTTAGAAACGTCCAAATGGATTTTCCGGTGGCCGAAGAGAATATAAAGATACCCCCGATAACCCAGACAAAAATCATAAAAACCTGTACATAACTATCGATAGGCTTGTCCCTAAAAGAATCTAAAGATTTTAGGAAATCCCGAAATGTCCTAAGAATACTTCGCAAAATCCAAATTGTTAATACGATTACCATGATATCGAATAAGATCTCAAGGTACTTTTCTGTAGTTGGGAAAGCCGCAAATAATTGAGGCACAATCCATACTGTGATAGACAGCGGTACAATATGAGCCAGATAGTCAAAGGTATTGTTCTTTACCAGATAATCGTCGAAAGTGTTTTTTGATCTTGATGCGTATTTCTTAAAAATAGTGATAAAGACTTTTTTCATGATAAAGTGTATCACGAATAAAGAAACGATCAATATGGCAAGACCAATAATTAAATTTAAATATTCTGAAGTGTTCTCTGAAAAGCCTTTGGAAACAAAAAGCTGATAAAAGTATCGGGTAATATCTTCCATAGAAAAGGAATACTAGTTTGAGCGCAAAATTAAGGGTATACGGATAGTAATAAAAAATTATTATAAGGATTTATGATTTAATTTAACGTAAACAAACAAGAACCGCCATATACAATGATATGGCGGCTTTGATAAAGTGTTTTTGTAATCTAGAAGTTGAAATCTAATCTTGCATAATAATATGCACCACCAAATCCCATTTGCACCGCATCCCAGTATCCACCTGCTTCGGTTTCTCCATCATTTTGTTGATCTGGATATTCGTTAAAAATATTATTTCCTCCTAAGGTAAGTTTTAGGTTATCGGTTAATTGATATCCCGCATTAAGATCTGCAGTTATTTTTGCGCCATACACATCTTCAGTGTCTGCAAAATCAATCAATACAATTTCGCTAAAATGAGTCAATCCTAATCCAGCATTGAATTTATCCTTACTGTAGTTTGCATTAAATGCAAATTTACTATCAGGAGCAGAAGCCAAGAGAAATGCCTTTTCACGTTCTCCAAAGAATATGCTTTCGTCCAAATTCCCATTTTTAACCTCTTCGATGGTCATGTTATTGATATTTCCTGCAAGGGTGGCAGAGATATTACCAAAATCAAAATTACCCTTCCAGGATAGGATGATATCAAGCCCTACAGTTTCGGTATCCACTCCATTTGCAAAAAATTGTGCTTCATTTACATTTGGAATTTGAGGAGCAGCAAAGGTTCCGGTAAGTACTATTCTGTCTTTTACATTGATGTAGTATCCATCTATGGTAGCAGTAAACCCACCAAAGCTAGCTGTTGCTCCCACGGCAGCATTTATCGCTGTTTCTTCTTCAAGGGATTCGATACCAAAAGAAGCGGTTACTGGGCTGTTATTTGGTGATAAAAGTGTCTCTGTAGCCACACCTCCTTGAAAATCGGTGAATCTTAAGTTGTAATATATCTGAGCTAAAGAAGGAGCTCTAAACCCTGTACTCACAGATCCACGAACATTAATGTTGTCTGACGCTTTCACCCTAAAGGCCAATTTACCATTTATGGTGCTTCCAAAATCACTATAGTTCTCGAATCGTGCTGCAGCACCCAATAAGAAGCTATCGGTTATATCCAATTCTGCATCTGTGTACAAAGAGAAGTTGGATCTGGATCGATCAACTTCGTTGGCTGGGCTATATCCCGGGAAACCTTGTGATCCTCCTGGTCGAAGTTCTCCAGAAATAGGGTCGGTAGGTTGAGTTTGATTAGCAGGATCAATAATGGGTAATCCATTTACATCATAAGTGGCATAAGATCCCTCTTCACCAGCAAAAATGATAAAGTTTTCGGTTCTATATTCAGATCCAAAGGCGATGTTTAATCCTTTCATAATGTTTGGATAATACTTGGAGAGATCAAGACTTGTGGTATTCTGACTTAAACTATGTCCACCAGCATCAAAGTCAGTAGGAGAGGACTCTTGCAAAGAAGCATTCAATGTTCCTTGTATGAAATAATGAAAGTTGTTTTTACCCCATGTGTTATTTACGTCAATTTTCCAACCGTTTTCAGTTTCAGTACGCACCCCAACCGACACTGAGTTATCGATGATGTTTGAAGTAATTCTTGGTGTAAAACCATTAGGGAATATTGCGGTTACTACTCTTTCACCGTCATTACGAGTAAAAGCAAAAGCATCGGTATCTCTGTAGTTTCTTCCTCCAAAGGCGTAAGCTTCTGTTTTTTTGGAAATAGGCACAGCGGCGTTTACGAAGAAATTAAACCCATCGATAGCCGCTTCACCAAAACCTCTCCTGAAATCAAACCCGGGACGAAGCGTCTTATTTTTACTTAAGAACTCTGTGGTAAAGTTGGCAAAACCGCCATCACCAATTTCTACTCCATAATTGGCAGTTACTTTTACGGATCCACCGTCAAAATCCTGATCATCACCAATACGATTTCCATCATTATCGGTATCTAATCGATTTCCATCTGTATTGGGAGTGCCATCGGGAAAATCTCCTTTGGCATTGGTGTTGTAAGCTCCGTAGCTTACACTTCCAGAGATGGTATTTACATCATTTTTAAGCACAATGTTGATAACTCCGGCGATAGCATCAGAACCGTATTGCGCAGCAGCACCGTCTCGTAATACTTCGATTCTTTTGATAGCAGTAGCGGGAATAGCATTAAGGTCGGTTCCCGAATTTCCTCTTCCTCGTGTACCAAAAATGTTAATTAAAGACGAAGAATGACGTCTTTTACCATTAATCAAAACCAAAGTCTGATCAGGTCCTAATCCACGAAGAGAGGCAGGATCAATATGATCAGCTCCATCAGATCCGGATTGTTTGTTGGCGTTGAACGAAGGAGCTGTATATTGAAGCAGTTCATTGATTTCAATCTTACCACTTTTGGTAATAATCTCCTGCATATCAATTATATCGATAGCTACAGGAGTATCGGTTGCTGTTCTTTTTGGGCTTCTGGATCCAACCACAATAATGGTACTTAGGGCTTCTCCTTCTTGTAGAATAACATCTATGATTTCTTGATTTCCAACTTCTACTTCTTTGGTTTCATAACCAATAAAGCTGAAAACTAATACAGCTCCTTCGTCGACAGCAATGGTATATTTACCTTGCTCATCGGTGGTGGTACCTTTTTCTGAGCCTTTTTCCAGAATGTTAACATAAGGGATAGGAAGACCTGCGGGGTCAGTTACCGTACCTGATACGATTTGTTGACCATAACTTAGGTACGTAGTGAATACCCCCAATAAAATGAGTGTGAATTTTTTCATAAAGTAATGTTTATTTAAGTTGATTGTCACCTTAAATATATCTAAAATATTTTACTTCGATTACTTTAAAAAAGAGCAGACATAAAAAAGGCCGGAAGTAATTCCGGCCAATATGAATAATTATGTTTTTGATATTATTTCAACTTATAGATAGTGGTAATGACTTCGTCTGTGTTATTGTCATATGATTCTAAAATAAGATTCTTGTCATTATCAAAATGCCCGACGGTATTATCTTTTCCTCCGGCGTTTAAGATATAATAACCATTACTAAGCGGTCTTGCTTTGCATACTTGATTACCAGTTTTGTTCAAAAGAGTAATTACAAAGCCTTTTCCATCGGTTACTTTGGTATATGCATCCATATCCGAAGAAGATTCTGATTTTTGAACTTGAACTTCCTGATCAGAATAAGTTGCAGATTGATTGGTTTTGTCTTCATCACCAGGGTTTAATTCGATTTTACTTTTTTTGGTAATGACTTCTTGTTTCGTAATCACTTTTTCCTCGCCGTTAGCTCCCTTAATTCTAATAATTTTGGTAACTGTTTCTTGCGAAGAATTTTCTTTAGGTTTTTCTGTAGTTTGAGAAAAACCGGGACTTGTAAATCCTAAAAGGATGACTGAGGTTAAAATTTTAAAAGTATTCATTTGTTTATAATTGGGATTCAAAATTAAAAAAAATGCTAAAAACAATAAAATATGCACTTTCATCGCCATAATCTGAAGCGTAAGTAGCGATTCGTTAATCTAATTCTTCATATTTGTTTCCTAACTAGGAATAATAGTATCTTTGCACTCTCAAAAACGAGATAATACATAAGAAATCTCTGTTCAAAATAACGCAATAGAATTATGAAAGCAGGTATCGTAGGATTACCAAATGTTGGAAAATCAACTTTATTTAACTGTTTGTCCAATGCCAAAGCGCAAAGTGCAAACTTTCCGTTTTGTACTATAGAACCCAATATCGGAGTGGTCAATGTTCCTGATCCCAGATTAGAGAAATTAGAAGAATTAGTTAATCCTGAGAAAGTGATACCAGCCACGGTAGAGATTGTTGATATTGCTGGTTTGGTTAAAGGAGCAAGTAAAGGAGAGGGGTTAGGAAACCAATTTTTGGGGAATATCAGAGAAACCGATGCGATCATTCATGTGCTTAGATGTTTTGATAATGATAATGTAGTACACGTTGATGGTTCTGTAGATCCTATACGTGATAAGGAAACTATTGATATAGAATTGCAGTTAAAGGACCTTGAAAGTATAGATAAAAAACTGGATAAGGTAAAGCGAGCGGCAAAAACAGGAAATAAAGAAGCGCAGAAAGAAGAGTCTATTTTATTACAATTGAAGGAAGGATTGGAAGCTGGAACTTCGGTAAGAGCTATCGGTGTTTCTGAAGATGATCGTGAAGTTTATGTAAAACCATTACAGTTGATCACGGATAAACCCGTATTGTATGTTTGTAATGTCGATGAAGGATCTGCAGTAAGCGGAAATCATTATGTAGACAAGGTAAAAGAAACTGTGGCTTCAGAAAATGCAGAGGTGATCGTTCTTGCTGTAGGTACCGAAGCGGATATTACAGAATTAGAAGATTATGAAGAACGTCAACTATTTTTACAGGATATGGGATTAGAGGAGCCTGGTGCTTCTGTACTTATTCGTGCAGCCTATAAACTATTAAATCAGCAAACCTATTTTACTGCAGGCCAGAAAGAGGTACGAGCATGGACAGTAACTGTTGGAGCCACTGCACCACAAGCTGCAGGGGTGATTCACACCGATTTTGAAAAAGGTTTTATCCGTGCAGAGGTAATCAAATACGATGATTTTGTACACTATGGTAGTGAGTCCAAAGCGAGAGAAGCGGGTAAACTAGGGGTAGAAGGAAAAGCATATGTTGTAAATGATGGGGATGTAATGCATTTTCTGTTTAACGTTTAGTAAAAGTATATTTATATAAAAAAAGGCCTTCTGCTGTTCGTCAGAAGGCCTTTTTGATTCCTGTTACGAATGCGATTGCCTTACTTTAGAGGTAATCTCATGTCTTTATAACTCTTAAATTTTCTATCGTTAAAAGGATGAACATTCTTTAAAAAAGAGATGAAATCGACACTTCATTAATGGGTGTTTACGGTTTTTTTACTAAATTAACATATTGATAAGCAGGTTTTTGCTTATATGGGGACTCTTTAACGTAAACAAAATATTCATTGTATAAATTGCTCGTGCATTAATAATTAGTGAGCCTTGAGAACGTATGTGCTAATATTTTCTGTGGTAGCTCTTAGCTATCTGTCTTACGGTCAGAACACCATGACCGAAACCCATAATGATAGCCTACAATCATTGATTGATCAGTCTAATGATTTGAGTTATGAGTACAAGATTAAAGAATCATTGGATTATGCTATTAAAGCTGTAAACTATGCTCATGAATTAAATAACAACTACTACAAAGGGCGTGCATATTATTTAATGGCTTATAATTACGAGGTTTTAGTTGACTTCAAAAATGCTGAAACCTGTTACCGAAAATCATTGCATTTTGGAGAGATTTCAAAAGATACATTGTTGATCTTGCGTAGCAATAATGGTTTGGGGAATGTCTATTCTGATGGTTATAAAGACCTGAAAACTTCTTTGATTTTTTATGACAAAGCCAAAGAGTTGGGTAAAAATCTTGAAGATTCTTACGAATACATGACCCCAGTAATAAATTTAGCGTGGACCTATATTGATATCGAACAATTTGAAGAAGCATTGCCCTTTATAGAAGAGGCACATCAATTGGTAGTAGAGCATAGAGAATTACAAGGGTATTGTGAGGTGTTTTACCTGAAAGGTAAATATGCGATGTATAAAGGGGATTTTGTAGAAGCTGGTGATTTTTTTGAGGAAGCTATCGATATTGCAGAAAAACACGATATGATTCTAGAATTGTCTTATTTATATGAAGGAAGAGCTGAGCTAAATGAGAAAAGAGGTAATATCAATGAAGCCTATCAGGATATTAAGAAATATCAGGAGTTTACGAATAAACTGTATGATAAAGAGAAATTAAAACAAATAGAGATTGCCAGAGTAAGTTTTAGTGTTGATGAGTACAAAAGAGAACTAGAAATTGCTAATAAAGAAAAGGATTATCAAGCAAGTATTGCTAAGAATAACAAGACAATAACTTTTATTTCGATAGCTGGATTAATTTTTGTGTTGGGAACTGCATTTTTCTTTTACATGGGGTATCGTTCTAAGAAAAAACTCAATAATGTATTAAGAGAAAAAAATACACAGCTAGAAGTTGCAAAAACTGAAGCAGAGAAATTAACTACGGTAAAATCACAGTTTATCTCCACGGTAAGTCATGAATTGAGAACTCCGTTGTATGGTGTAGTGGGTATTACCTCTTTGCTACTAGAAGAAAAAGATATGCCAGAAAAGCATAAAAAACTGCTTAATTCCTTAAAGTTTTCTGGGGATTATCTACTTGATTTGATCAATAAGGTATTGAAGATTGGTAAAATTGAATCCAACAAAGAAAAACTAACCAAAACCCCAACTGATTTAGCGCAATTGTCTCAAAACTTATTACATTCTTTTGAATACCAGGCCAAGAATAAGAATAACAAACTGGAACTAGATATTCAGAAAGAAGTACCTAAAATTGTAAGTGTTGATTCCCTTAAGTTGTCAGAAGTATTAATTAATTTGATAGGGAATTCAACAAAATTTACAGAAAATGGAACGATTTGGTTGAGAATTAAAATCGTATCTATAGATAAGGATCATATTAAAATAAGGTACGAAGTAGAAGACAATGGATTGGGAATTCCGAAAGATAAGCAAGAGTTTGTTTTCGAAAAGTTTTCTCAACTAGGGAGAGAAGTTAATAAATCTGAAGGTACCGGTCTTGGACTCTCTATTGTGAAGAACCTACTTGAAATGATGGATAGCCAAATTCATCTCGATAGTAAAGAAGGGAGAGGAACCCGATTTTATTTTGATTTAGATGTTGAGATTGTCGATGAAAAACAAGCAGAGAAACTCGATCTTAATGGCGAAGATACAGCACAAACGTTTAAGAAAATTCTTGTAGCAGAGGATAACAAAATCAATCAAATAGTAACCAAAAACCTATTGGATATTATTGGGTATAGTTGTACAATCGTAGAAAATGGCTTCAATGCCCTGCAAATGGTCAAAAAAGAAGACTTTGATCTTATTTTGATGGATCTAAATATGCCTTACCTGGATGGAATGGAAGCAACCAAGCGGATACGTGAATTTAATACGCAAACGCCTATTATAGCTTTAACGGCTTCAGAATTAAGTGAGGTGAAGTCTGAATGTTTGGAGGCCGGGATGAATGATATCATCAATAAACCACTAAATAAAGACGATCTCAAAGATATTATTGCAAAGAATTTGATGTAGTATTCGCAATAATATCTTTGAGATCCTAGTATTGTTTCTTAGTGAGTTCCCTCAGGTTGTTTGTTTTTCTTATTTTTGTTCTTGACATGTTTTTCAAGCCATTGATCTTGTTCCCATAGCACATGAAGAATGGATTCTTTGGCTCTATACCCATGACTCTCTTTGGGTAAAATCACGAGCCTTGTTGTTGCACCTAATCCTTTCAACGCGTTAAAATAGCGCTCACTCTGCATTGGATATGTTCCTGAATTATTGTCTGCTTCACCATGAATTAAAAGTAAAGGTGTTTTCATTTTATCGGCATGCATAAATGGGGACATGTTGTAATATATTTCTGGAGCTTCCCAATAATTGCGTTCTTCACTTTGGAAACCAAATGGAGTAAGTGTTCTGTTATAAGCGCCACTTCGCGCTATACCCGCAGCAAAAAGATTAGAATGAGAGAGTAAGTTTGCTGTCATAAATGCACCATAAGAATGTCCTCCTACAGCTACTCTTTCTCTGTCTATATATCCTAGTTGGTCAATGGCATCTATTGCGGCTTTACCGTTCGCAACCAACTGATCTCTGAATGAATCATTCGGTTCTTTGTTATCTTCCCCTACAATAGGAAAAGATGCATCATCAAGTACTGCATATCCTTTTGTAATCCAATATATCATAGATCCCCAAAAAGGATAGGTAAACTCATTTGGATTTGAAGTAGATTGAGAAGCACTATTTTTATCTTTATACTCTACAGGGTATGCCCATAAAATCATTGGTAATTTTTCTTTCTTCTCTTTATCGTATCCCGGTGGAAGATATAAAGTTCCTGAAAGCTCAAGTCCATCATTTCTTTTATATTTAATCAATTCCTTCGAAACATTTTGTAATCCTTTAAATGGATTTTCGAAAGAAGTAATTTGATCTACAGTGTTCTTTTTTATGTTTCTTACATAGTAGTTAGGATATTCGTTTGGAGATTCAACGCGAACAAGAAATTTACCTTTTTCAAGATCTATGGCACTGTATATATTTTCAACTTTATCAGTGTATTCTGATTGATAAACCCTAGTTGTTTTGTTTGTTTTTAATTCTAAGTTATCAATAAAAGGGAATTGACCATCTTTCGTAAAACCATCTCCGATTAGGTGCATCTGATCATTCTTAATGTCAATTACAGAAAGCCCATAGTCATTAATGGTTCTAACAGGGTCCCCAGGATCACTGTAACGGTCTTGGTAATTTCGATCAGAAATAATTTTTGATTCAGATTTTGGTTTTGAGGGATTGAAAACATACGTCTTGGTGTTTCGGGTATTCCACCAATAATCGTATGCAATCGCGTACTCACTATCATTAGTCCAATTGATTTGCCAAACTCTGTTTTTGGTTTTTAGAATAGATTGAGGAGCTTCAGTAAAAGGAGCTTTTAACTGGAATACTTCATCTCTAAAATCTACTTTAACTTCTGGATCTCCTTTGTCTAATGCTTCAAACCAATACAGTACTGCAGGTTGGTCTACTCTCCAAGAAATATTTCTTTTACCGGTTCTAGTAGACATAAAACCTTTTGGTAGAACTTCAGTAAGAGGAACTTGGTTAATCGTTTTTATAACCTTTCCGTTATTATCATAAATTTTAGTTTCTTGAGGGAAACGGCGGTAAGGTACCAAATAAGAAAAAGGCTTCTTGATTTCAATTACGATAACATATGCCCCATTTGGTGAAAAAGAAAACGAACTGTACATAGCAGAAGAAGCCCAATTTTCAATGGTTCCATCTAGCGGGACTTTTTTAATCTCTGAAAGGGATAGTTGCTCAAAGTTATATTCGTCGTTAGGATTCTTTAATAAATCCTGATACGTTCTGTTTTGTGCTTTTGTACCTTCACTAATCGTAATGGTAGGACCCGTAGGAATAGCTTCTTGCTTGTTTACAAGGGACTTTCTGTCATTGGGGATAAACTTTACTAATAAAGATGAACTGTCCATAAACCATTTAAAAGGAGCACCCATATTTGAGTTTACCTTTGCATCTGTAATTTTCTTTGCCTCATTTTTTGCGACATCAAGAACCCATAATTCAACGCCGGTTTCTACAGTATTGGTGAAAGCTATTTTCTTTTGATCTGGTGACCATCTAGCATTCGTAATTCTCATATTTGAAGACAAACCAAGAACCTGTTTAGCTTCTTTATCTTTTGGAGTCTTAATTTTAATATTATTGAAGTAATTGGCACGGCTAGAAATATTGGTTTTAGGGTTAATCCTTAAACCTGCTAGCCTCATTTCTTTTTCCGAAAGTTCTGCAATAGATTTATATGGATTACGATAGAAGAAAATTAAATTGTCGGCATTTTTATCCGTTCTAACAAAAGGAGCTAGTTGGACATCAACTAAATCCAGGATCTCATCTGAAGGCTTTTGATAGCCTAAATTTTCTTGGGCATAAACAGTAGATGACACTACCAATAATGCTAGGAAGAGCTTAATGTATTTCATGGTTAAGAATATTGTGTGAAAATTTTTGATACAGCTTTATAGCTGTTACAAGATTCAAATAATTACGAATATTAACAAGTATAATAATCCATTTAACATTAAAAAGATAAGTTTTTAATAAATCTAGTGGTCTCTTGTAAAACCACCTCCACATTCTCCTTATGCGGAGTATGACCAATGTTAGGAATAATCAATGCTTCTGAAGATCCTGTCGTATTATTCGCAATTGAGTATACCTGTTCCAAGGTTCCGTATTCGTCCTTTTCTCCTTGTATGATTAGAGATGGGCATTTGATTTTGGGAAGAAACTCCTCAATATTCCAGGATTGATAGTCTTCGGATAGCCAGGTCTCTGTCCACATCCTAAACACATCATCTGTTTTGTCTCCATGATATTTTATAAGTTTATCCCGAAGATTGGTCTTTTGGTAGGCGATTACCGCTTCTTTGATACCAGCTATCGTTTCTTTTTCGACAAAAACATGAGCACCTTCTGTGATAACACCAGAAATGATATCTGGAGATAGTGCTGCCGCCAGTAACGAAATACTTCCGCCGTCACTATGTCCAAAAAGAATAACTTTTGTAAGTTGTAGTTGATTGATAATTTGTACCAATACCTCCGCTTCATTTTGGAGATAGTTTTTATCTCTTTTTTGAATTGAAAAAGGGGCAGATTGTCCATATCCCTGTCGATCATAGGATAGTACATTACATTCTGTTTGATCAGCCATTTTTTTAGGAAAATCCCTCCATAATTCTATACATCCCAAAGAATCATGAAGAAAAATGATAGTTGGTAAATCTGTATTGAATAGGTTATGATTGTCTGAGAATTTGAGACTATGATGATCAATTTTAATATCCAAAATGTGGGGTTTATGGTAAAAAGTGCTAAAAATAAGCTAAAGTCTGTACAAAATGTATATTTTACGTCCTCAAAATTGTAACATAGACTGGATTTCTTAGTCTAGCAATAGTAAATAATTAATTTGATCAGATGAAAAATATTTTTGCCAAAATCTTCATTGGCGTAATGCTAGTGGGGTGTGGAACTCCAAAAACGTCTAACGATATCGCTACAGGTGTACCTATTGCCTCGTCTGTAGATTTAACAAAGTCTGCAGAAGACAAAGTGCCCGTAGTTATCAACCCAGGAAGGTTTGTGCAAGATACGGTAACTTACTACTTGCCCAAAGTGGTACAAGGAACCTATGCGGTAAGTGATTTTGGGAAATTCGTAGATAATTTCAAAGCGTTGGATTATGAAGGAAATGAGATTATTACCAATAAGTTAGATGCCAATACCTGGGTGATTCCTAATGCAAAACAATTAGACCAAATCCAATATCTAGTTAATGATACTTATGATATTGAAAACTCTGGAGAAGCTACACCATTTTCTCCTTCAGGAACCAATATAGAGCCAGAGAATTACGTATTGAACCTGCACGGTTTTATTGGTTATTTTGATGTGCTCAAGAACAATCAGTATACACTAGAGGTTATTGCACCAAAAGAGATGAAACGAACTTCTGCATTGCAAAAAGTAGGAGAAGAAGCTAGTGAAGATGGAAGCGTAGTAACTGATAAGTATTTTGCATCACGTTATTTTGAGATCACGGATAACCCTATGATGTATGGAAAACTAGATGTAGAAGAATTTATGGTGGGGGATATCAAAATTGTATTGAGTGTATATTCTCCAAATGGTGTTCATAAAGCTTCAAAAATTAAAGAAACTGTCTTTAAGATGATGAAGGGACAAAAGGCATATCTGGGTGATATTAATAGTACACCTAGATATGATATCTATTTATATTTAGCCGAAGGTACTCAGGAATCACCAACAGGATTTGGAGCTCTGGAGCATCACACATCAACTGTAGTAGTATTACCTGAACAGATGCCAGACGAAGCATTAGCAAGTGCTATGATTGATGTAGTTTCTCATGAGTTTTTTCATATTGTAACTCCGCTTTCGGTGCATTCTGAAGATGTACACTATTTCGATTACAATGATCCTACATTTTCAAAGCATTTATGGATGTATGAAGGAGTAACTGAATATTTTGCTACTTTATTTCAAGTCAATCAGGATCTCGTTGGTGAAGATGAGTTTTATGAAAAGGTGATGGGCAAGATCCAAAGCGCCAATGGTTTTGATGATACGATGAGTTTTACAGAAATGAGTGAGAACATCCTGGATCAACCGTATGCCTCAAATTATGTAAATGTATACGAAAAAGGAGCGCTTATTGGGATGTGTATTGATATTCTGATGAGAGAAGAGAGTAACGGGAACAGAGGTATTTTGTCCTTAATGAAAGAGTTATCCTTGAAATACGGGAAAAATAAACCTTTTGAAGATGATAACATCATCGCCGAAATTACAGAAATGACGTACCCTTCTATAGGTAAATTTTTGAATACTCATGTAGTAGGGAAGACTCCGATCAATTATAGAGAGTTTTTTAACAAGGTCGGGCTTTCAATTAGTAATGAAAAGGTAGAAACGAATTATATTCAAAATTCGGGAGCACTCATCGTAGCTGGTGATCAAGCCACTGGAACGATCTTCTTTACCGATTTGGTAGCAGATAATAGTTTTTGGGCAGAAAATGGAGTAAAAGCCAATGATAATATTGTGGAGATCAATGGTACTAAGTTGACTGTACAGAATGCTAATAATGTACTTGGAGGTACTTTTCAATGGAAAGAAGGAGACGATTTGGAGGTGAAATTGGATAGAGCAGGAGAAGAGGTTGTAATCAAAACTAAAGTAGCTAAATCGTATACACAAGGAGAGACATTGTCTCCGTCAGATAATCCTACAGAAGAACAACTAGCGCTTCGTAAAGCCTGGTTGAAAGGATAATTTGGAATAACAATAACTAAAAAAGCTGTAGAGCATATGCTTTACAGCTTTTTTTTATGATAATTATAGACTGTCTATTTCAAAGAAGAAGAATCGTATACCAATACCTTATTCCATAAATCTTTATTTTCTGCAATAATTTTTTTGTGAATAGGAGCTACTTGGTAGTTGTCATGAGCTTCTTTGGATTCAAAAGTGATTACCACACAATAAGTAAAAGAAGCGTCAACTACAGGGCGTTTTTCTGTGTTGGCAGGTGCTCCAAAATGGCTAGAGGTGATAAATTCACAACCGTCTAAAAGCTCTTTTACCCCTTTTTCAAAAGTTTTTCTTTCCTCTTTATTATCTGGATTGTTTAACCAAAATAGTACAGTGTGTACTAGTTTTCCGTCTATGGTTTTAGCTGGTTTTGTGGTTGATTCATCTTGTTGCGCAAAACTAAATGAGGAAATTAGAAGTGCAGCAAGAATTAGATAACGTTTCATAAATCAATGTGCTTTAGTTAATGTGTTACCGAAATGGTATATATAAGAGTTGTTTTTGTTCAAAATATAGACGGTTTTACTCCGATTTATAAGGGATTTTATCTAAGATGTATCGTATCGCTTCAAGACGGGCTTTGGTTTTTCGATCTGCTTCTATAATGATCCAGGGAGAATCTTTGGTATTAGTATGTTCAAACATTTTGACTTTGTATTTGGTGTACTCATCCCAAAGTTCCTGTGCTCGTTCATCTACCTTTGTCATTTTCCATTTTTTCAATGGATTGGACTTGATATCTTTAAAACGATAATCTTGTTCCTCCTTAGTGATCGAAAAATAGAACTTGATGAGGTAGGTGTCAGATTCCATGATCATTCTTTCAAACTCGTTGACTTGCCCCATAAAGGTCTCATACTGTTGTTGGGTACAAAAACCATTGACGGGCTCTACTACGGCTCTGTTATACCAGCTACGATCAAATAAGACTATCTCGCCAGGTTTGGGGAGTTGGTTAACATAACGTTGAAAATACCATTGCCCTCCTTCTTCTTCGGTTGGCTTTGGCAGAGCAACGATTTTGAAGTGTCTGGGATTAATATGAGCAGTAACTCTTCTTATGGCTCCACCTTTTCCAGCGGCATCCCGACCTTCAAATAGAATGACGATTTTTTTATTATTGGCAATCACCCAGGTTTGTAATTTTACTAACTCTGCTTGTAATGCTTTAAGCTCAATTTCATACTTGGTCATTCTCAATGCCTTTTCTACATCCGTCTTTTTGTCGGCAAGAAGATATCGCAATCCAATTGGAGAATTGAGGAGTTCTACATCCTTTTCTGAAAGATATAGGGTTTCTGTTTGTTTTGCTTCTTTCATAGGGGATTAAATATCAATTTGTTCAACATATCGATGATACCTCAATATCACATTAGGATCGGGAAATAGCCTGGTTTTGGCTCTGGTTTTACCGGTATATTCAAATTTGGATAGTACGTAACGCATACTTTCCAGACGAGCGGTTTTTTTACTATTGGTTTTTACAATAATCCAGGGGCTAAAGGTAGTATGTGTTTTAGAGAACATTTGTTCTTTATAGAGCGTGTATTTACTCCACAATTGCTGTCCTTTCATGTCTACAGGGCTAAATTTCCAGGCTTTCAATGGGTTTTCTATCCGCGCATCAAATCGTTTTTGTTGTTCTTCTTTAGATATTGAAAACCAGAATTTGATCACAATAACACCGTCTTCATACAGCATATGTTCAAATTCCGGTACCTGCACCATAAACTTGTTGTATTGCTTTTTGGTACAAAATCCCATTACTGGCTCTACTACAGCGCGGTTATACCAGCTGCGATCAAAAAAAACAATTTCTCCTGGGTTTGGTAATTCTTTTATATATCTGCGAAAATACCATTGCCCTTGTTCTTCTTCTGTAGGTTTGGATAATGCAACGATTCGCATAGAACGAGGGTTGAGGTGTTCTGTAAACCGTTTAATAGATCCTCCTTTTCCAGCAGCATCTCTTCCTTCAAAAATAATGGCTACTCTCATTTTTTTCTTGGCAATCCATTGTTGAAGGTTTACCAATTCAGCTTGTAAAAACCGTAGTTCTTCTTCATATTGAAACTTGCGCATTATTTTCTGGATATCAATATCCTTTTCCTGGGCAAGTGCTACAAGCTGTTTTCGTTTTTTTATTTGATTAAGTTCCTCGAGGGTGAACATGTTTATTAGGATTTGTTGAAGTTGTATGGTAAATATAGCATTAAGCAAGCTTTGGTACAACCCCATATATGGCTTTTCTGGATTTGAAAAGATAATCGCTTTATAAACAATGTAATGTCTGGAAGGTATTTTTGGAAAAAAATAAAGCAGGCACATTTCATAGGCGCCTGCTTCTAAATATTTTTGGGATGATTTTAGTTTACTTTTTCTTGTAAGTAAGAGGTTAATCTTTCAAAAGTAGAGCCCCAACCGTTGTAGAAGCCCATTTGTTCTTGTTGCTTGCAGTATTCTTCGGTCTCATGAATGACATGAAATGTAAATTGTGTTTTGTTACCAATTTTCTTGAGTAACACTTGCAGTTCGACACCCTCGGTCATCGGTTTGAAATTGGCAGATGTTCGGATTTTTTGAAGTTCAACGATTTCGATGTATACACCATCTGCAATAAAATCTTTTCCATCGGGCATGGTCATTGCATATTCCCAGGCACCACCTTCTACAAAATTATGCTCAATAATTCTGGTTTTCATTCCTTTTGGGCCCCACCATTGTGCAATATGTTCAGGTTGTGTCCAGGCCTCCCAAACCAATTCGATGGGAGCGTCAAAAGTTTTTTCAATGGTTAACGTTCGGTTGTTAAGATCACTCATTTTTATTATCGTTTTTGGATTTTGCTTGTAGTTGTTTTAAATAGGCTTCGAAAGAGTCTATTTTTTCTTCCCATAAACTTTGATATTGTTCAACCCATAAGAAGGCGGGAATCAGACTCTTAGGGCGAATCAGACAATAACGTTCTCGCCCTTGTTGTTGGATGTCAATAATACCACATTCATTAAGAATCTTTAGATGTTTAGATATCGCAGGTCGACTTACATCAAACTGATGGGCTATTTCGTTGATTGATAAGGTTTTTTGTGATAACAATTGAATGATATCACGTCGCACAGGATCGGCAATAGCTTGAAAAACATCTCTTCTCATAAATATGTTACCGTTTGGTTACAAATATATGTGTAACTATTCGGTTACGCAAATTAATTGTAGGTTAATTTTTGGATTTGAAGAATAGGTAAGTCAATGATTACAATCCAAGAAGTTGAAGTTTTTTAATTTTATGATAGCGTAAAGCAGCTTTAACGCATTGCTTTAGCTCATTTTCGGGTAGTGGTTCGTTAATTTGAAACACCAGGGCTCTATTTCCTTCAAAATCGAAAGTATGTTTAAAAACGATTCTGAAAGTAGCCACTAATTGACTTGAACAGTTAAAATACATGGCATATTGATTTGGAGTCTTTTTCTTCCAATCAATTCTGAGGGTACTTCCATGTTTAGCAATATAGCTCGGTTCTCCCCATTTTAGAGTTTCTTCTAATTCTAATACTTCCTCGGTTTCCCTAGCAGTTTCCAAAATCAACTCACGAAGATTCAGCATCTTATCTTTTACGGTCTCCGGATAATTATCAAAAACGGTTTTTACGTTTTGGGAGGTGTTCAGTTTAAAATCTTTCATGAATTGTTATTTACTAAAAAGGATGTTGTGATTTGAAAAAAATTAAAGATAAAGGTATCAGGTGTCACTGACAACTGTATGTCAGTAGCTAAATTTAATTTTTGGAGAGCTTTATTGAACATAAGGAAGAATTGACATCAGCATGGGAAGAATCATAATGTACCCATGCATATGCAGGATATACTTTTGTGGTGTACACAATAAACAAAACTTTTAATTAAAAACTATTATGAATAATTCAACTACAAAAGAACAGACAATCAAAGAAAATGTACACGCTGTATTAAATCTACTTTCAGAAGGTAAATTTCTGGATGCAATGAATGAGTATTTGGCAGATGATGTTATTCTGCGCGAAGGAAATAACGAGCCTAAGGTGGGTAAGGAATTTTGTATTCGTCAAGAAGAAGAATTACTAGCTACCGTTACTGCATTTCATGGATACGAAGTTGTAAGTGGTCCTGCAGTAAAAGGAGATACTTCATTTTATGAGGCTGTAATGAAATTTGATACCGCAGACGGACAAAAACATACTTTCGAACAAGTGGTGCGAACAAAATGGAATGATGCAGGGGAAATTATTGAGGAAAGATATTATCATTCTTAAAATCAAAAGATTACAACAAGTGTTTAATGAGATTTAGAACGACCATTACTTTTTCAGTAATGGTCGTTTAGTATATGAATGTCTCTTATTGTTTAAAATAGAATCCAATCTCATTTTACGTTTATATAATTAGATGCTCTCCCGTCAGATTTAGACAAAATTGAAGGTGTACTTTGGTTGAAATGTATTTTAATAGCTTGTAAGCCAAATAATCAACAAATTTCGTTATGTATTTGTTAATTACTTTGTAGGTTGGCTGTTTTAATTTTGTAAGTGAAACCTTATATTAGCTGGCATTCTACCCAAAATTTTATGAGTAAGGAAACCAAATATACTGAAGATAATATACGATCCCTCGATTGGAAAGAGCATATCCGTATGCGACCAGGGATGTATATTGGGAAACTGGGAGATGGATCATCTCCAGATGATGGAATTTATATTTTATTGAAAGAGGTACTCGACAATTCGATTGACGAATATGTGATGGGTGCTGGTAAGACCATTGAAATTTCGATACAGGGAGATAAAGTGATCGTAAGAGATTATGGTCGTGGTATTCCTCTGGGTAAAGTAGTGGATGTGGTTTCCAAAATGAATACCGGAGGTAAGTATGACTCCAGAGCTTTCAAAAAATCTGTTGGATTAAACGGAGTAGGTACCAAGGCAGTAAATGCGTTGTCTACTTATTTCCGTGTAGAATCCACTCGTGATGGGAAATCGGCTTCAGCAGAGTTTGAGAAAGGAAATCTTACCAATCAGGATACACTAGAAGAAACTTCTAGAAGACGAGGAACCAAAGTATCGTTTGTTCCAGATGATTCTATTTTTAAGCATTACAAATATCGTACAGAGTATGTAAGCAAAATGCTTAAAAACTATGTGTATCTCAATCCTGGTTTAACCATTATCTTCAATGGGGAAAAGTTCATTTCTGAAAATGGGTTAAAAGACCTTCTTTCAGACAATATCAATCAAGAAGATCGCTTATATGATATCGTTCACTTAAAAGGAGATGATATCGAAGTGGCGATTACGCATAGTAAAACGCAGTATAGCGAAGAGTATCATTCGTTCGTAAATGGTCAACATACCACACAAGGAGGAACGCATCAAGCTGCTTTTCGTGAAGCCGTAGTAAAAACTGTTCGAGAGTTTTATGGTAAAAATTATGAGGCTAGTGATATACGTAAATCGATTGTAGCTGCCATCAGTATCAAAGTAATGGAACCCGTTTTTGAGAGTCAAACCAAAACAAAACTGGGATCTACAGAGATGGGAGGTGGTTTGCCTACCGTAAGAACCTACATTAATGATTTTGTAAAGAACAAACTCGATAATTTCTTACATAAAAATCAGGCTACTGCAGAGAGTTTACAACGTAAGATTTTACAAGCAGAACGGGAAAGAAAAGACCTATCTGGAATCCGGAAATTAGCTCGTGAAAGAGCAAAAAAAGCAAGTTTACACAACAAAAAACTCAGAGATTGTCGTGTGCACTTAAGTGATAGCAAGAAAGAGAGAAATTTGGAGAGTACGTTATTCATTACCGAGGGAGACTCGGCGAGTGGATCGATTACCAAATCCAGAGATGTAAATACGCAGGCAGTTTTTAGTTTACGAGGGAAACCTTTGAATAGCTATAACATGAGTAAAAAGATTGTGTATGAAAATGAGGAATTCAATCTTTTGCAAGCGGCTTTAAATATAGAAGAGTCTTTGGAAGATCTGCGATACAACAATATAGTGATCGCAACCGATGCCGATGTCGATGGAATGCACATTCGATTACTATTGATCACATTCTTTTTGCAATTTTTCCCCGAAGTGATCAAAGAAGGTCACCTTTATATTTTGCAAACACCACTGTTTCGGGTAAGAAATAAAAAAGAAACCATCTATTGTTATTCTGAACAGGAACGAAGAGATGCAATTAATAAATTATCAGGAAAACCTGAAATCACACGATTTAAGGGACTTGGTGAAATTTCTCCAGACGAATTCAAACATTTTATAGGAGATGATATGCGTTTGGATCCGGTGATGCTGGATAAAGAAAAGTCTATAGAAGAGCTATTGTCATTTTACATGGGGAAAAACACTCCACAACGACAAGAGTTTATCATAGACAACTTGAAAGTAGAATTAGACGCAATAGAGGAAGAATTATAATAGTTTAAGCGCCCCTTAGGATAAATATGGATTTGGAAAACGAAAACGAAGAACTACATCACGAATCAACTCCCGAGGATCACCAACCACAAGAGGTGATCACTAAGGTAACAGGAATGTACAAAGACTGGTTTTTGGATTATGCCTCGTATGTAATCCTGGAACGTGCTGTACCCGCTATAGAAGATGGTTTAAAACCGGTACAACGCCGTATCCTACATTCTATGAAGGATTTGGATGATGGACGATATAATAAAGTCGCTAACATCGTAGGGCATACCATGCAATATCACCCTCACGGTGATGCCAGTATCTCTGATGCCATGGTTCAAATAGGTCAAAAAGATCTATTGATCGATATGCAGGGAAACTGGGGTAATATCCTTACTGGGGACAGAGCAGCAGCCTCGAGATATATCGAAGCGCGCTTGTCTAAGTTTGCCTTGGATGTAGTGTATAATCCTAAGGTAACCGATTGGCAGTTATCCTATGATGGAAGAAAGAAAGAGCCCATCAATTTACCGGTTAAGTTTCCGTTATTGTTAGCACAGGGAGCAGAAGGTATTGCTGTTGGATTAAGTACCAAGATACTTCCTCATAACTTTATCGAGCTTATCGATGCTTCGGTAAAACATCTGCAAGGAAAACGATTTACGATACTACCTGATTTTCCTACCTCTGGTATTGCAGATTGCACGAATTATAATGATGGTAACAGAGGAGGTAAAGTTAGAGTACGAGCAAAAATTGCCCAACAAGACAAAAATACATTGGTGATTTCTGAGATTCCTTTCTCAACGACCACCACAAGTTTGATTGATTCTATTCTGAAAGCAAATGAAAAAGGAAAGATCAAGATCAAAAAAATAGAAGATAATACTGCTGCAGAAGTGGAGATCTTAGTGCATCTTCCTTCAGGCATTTCTCCTGATAAAACTATTGATGCACTATATGCATTTACCAATTGTGAGGTTTCCATTTCTCCTCTTGGGTGTGTGATCGAGGAGAACAAACCAAATTTCATTGGTGTTTCCGAGATGCTTCGCCGTTCTACCGACAATACGGTAGAATTACTAAAAAAAGAGCTCGAAATACAGTTAAACGAGCTTCAGGAGCAATGGCATTTTGCTTCTCTGGAAAGAATTTTCATCGAAAATCGAATTTATCGAGACATTGAAGAGGTAGAAACCTGGGAAGGAGTGATAGAGGCGATCGATAAAGGGTTAAAACCACATATCAAACACCTAAAGCGTGCTGTAACCGAGGAAGATATTGTGCGATTAACAGAAATACGAATCAAGCGTATTTCTAAGTTCGATATTGATAAAGCACAACAAAAAATTGAGGCCTTAGAAGATGATATCGCCAGTGTAAAGCATAATTTGGAGCATCTTATCGAATATGCTATAGATTACTTTAAGCGATTAAAATCTACTTACGGAAAAGGTAAAGAGCGTAAAACAGAGCTTAAGATTTTTGATGATATCGAAGCTACTAAGGTAGTAATCAGAAATACCAAGCTTTATGTAAATCGTGAAGAAGGATTTGTGGGTACATCATTACGACGAGATGAATATGTAACCGATTGTTCGGATATTGATGATATTATCTGTTTTACTGCAGAAGGCAAGATGATGGTTACTAAAGTAGATTCTAAAACCTTTATTGGTAAAAACATTATCCATGTTGCCGTATTCAAAAAGAAGGATAAGCGTACCATTTACAATATGATTTATCAAGATGGTAGAGGAGGAGCTTCTTTTGTAAAACGATTTGCGGTAACAGCAGTAACACGTGATAAAGAGTATGATCTTACCCAAGGGAAAAAGAGCTCAAAAATCACGTATTTTTCTGCTAACCCTAATGGCGAAGCCGAAGTAATTACTATTTTGCTACGTCAGGCTGGGAGTATCAAAAAACTGAAGTTTGATCTGGATTTTTCTGATTTGCTGATAAAAGGTAGAGGAGTAAAAGGAAATATTGTTACCAAATATAATATTAAGCGCGTAGAGCTAAAAGAAGCTGGAGTATCAACATTGAAGCCACGCAAAATTTGGTTTGATGATACGGTGCAAAGATTGAATGTTGATGGAAGAGGAGAACTGTTGGGAGAATTTAAAGGAGAAGATCGCCTGTTGATCATCGATCAAAAGGGTGGAGTAAAAACTTTGATTCCTGAGATGAGCTTGCATTTTAGTACAGATATGATTGTGTTGGAAAAATGGAAACCTAAAAAACCAGTTTCAGCAATCTATTGGGATGGAGAAAAAGAGCGTTATTATGTGAAGCGATTTGTGATTGAAAACCCTGAAAAAGAAGAGTCGTTTATCACAGATCATCCTAAATCGTTTTTGGAAGTAGTATCAACAGATTATAGACCTTTGGCCGAAATTGTTTTTACCAAAATAAGAGGAAAAGAGCAACGCCCTAATGAAGAGGTAAATCTAGAAGAGTTTATTGCAATAAAAGGGATAAAAGCACTTGGTAATCAATTGACTACTCATAAAGTACGACAAATAAATCTATTGGATTCGTTACCTTATGAAGAGCCAGAACCACTTCCTGCAGAAGAAATTGAGGTTGTTGAAGAAGAAAATGTATCTCCCGAAAATGGAGGACAGACTACAGACGCTACATCAAGCAATTCTGAGATAAAAAATACCGAGGAATCTGAAGAAGGGGAACAAGGTAGTTTGTTCTAAACTTCGATATAAAGATATTCAAAGTTTTAGATGATAGAAGTAAGTTGTTGTGTCCAATTCCAATAATTGATTGGGGTAATGGTACTAGATGTTCACAATTACAATTTCTTTACATATTTGGTGAGAATCACAATATGTTGACCGTTTACTTTGCCTTCTAGATGTTCTTCGTTGTCGTGTACCAAGGTAATGTTACGCACTGCTGTACCTCGTTTTGCGGTAAAATTGGCGCCTTTAACGTTTAGATCTTTAACTAGTACTACATTGTCTCCTGCTTGTAACAGCGCTCCGTTTGCATCGATATGTTTTATAGTATCTTCATTTTCATCTCCTTCTCCAGTTGCTTTTGCCCATTGCAAAGTGTCATCATCTAGATATAGCATGTCTAGTAAGTCTTGTGGCCAGCCTTCAGCTTTAATTTTGTGTAACATTCTCCATGCAACCACCTGTACTGCAGGGACTTCACTCCACATGCTTTCGTTTAAGCATCTCCAATGATTTGGATCTATCTTTTCAGGGTTTTCTATCTGTTCTAAGCAAGTTTTAGAGATTAAAATATGACTTTCTACTCCATTTCCAGGAGATTTAGGAACTTGATATACCTCTAGGTTTTCGGTATCACCAGATAATTCACATTTTTGCTGACTACGTTTTTGTAATGCTCTTTCCAAACTCATTTATGCAGGATTCTTTTTTTTGATCCCTACAAAAATGCAATTTTTTGTAGGATAAAAGAAAATAGCTAAGTAGTTTATTAAGCATTCGTATTAGGAGTAGGTATTACAGAGACTTTTTTTGCAAAATAGTATCCAATAGCTATAATACCACCAATTTCAGCAATAATAGAAAATATGGAGCCTTCAAAACCAAAAGCACCGCCATTTAATAGATTATTCTCTACGATTTGAGTTTCAATAATAGAATACATGTCTAAACCACTAACGTTGAAACCAAAATGTGTTTGAAAAAAGTTCCAACTAAAATGTAATGCAATAGGAAACCATAAGTTTTTGGTATACACATATGAGATTCCCAGAAGTAAGCCTGCCAGAAACAGAACAATCATACTAAACCAACTAATATTTGGGTTAAATCCGTGTAACAAAGCAAAAATTGCCGAAGAGAGAATAAGTGCTATATATTTATTAAAAGAGATCATAAAATTTCTAAGTACATATCCTCTCAACAAAACTTCTTCTACTATGGCTACAATCAAAAATATCAAAATAGAAATAAAAAGCTCTCTGATTGAAAAAGTCAATTTTACAAACTCAATTTCACTTAGAAGCAATAAGATGACATATGCAAACCCCATAATAAAAGCTCCAAGCACAATTCCACCTACGATTTCCTTACCTCTATTTTTTATATGAAAACCAAGAGAAACGAACTTTTCCTTATCTACAAAACGCATAAAAATCCATAGTAGTAAAAAGTTCCCCAAGAGATTAAAAGAAGAGGTGATTAATTGTTGTTCTGAAGATTTAACTACATTTGGGGGATCTATTTGAATACCTGCTACCCAAGCACCTATTAATTGAAAACCTCCTACTATAAAGAAATAGGGGATGATCAATAGTAGAACCCTTATCCATCCAATGTGTTTGTTTTCCATATATCTCTATTAGGTTTATGGTTGCTAAAATAGAAATATTTTTTATGGTTTAGAGGTAGCTCATTGGCTAACGGTACTTTCTACAAAATCTTTGAACTGATCCAACCACTTTTGTGTATACTTTTTGGACAGTCCTGGCATTAAGAAAGCCATTAACTTTGGCATAAACCCTTTAAATCTGGTGTAATGCACTAAATAATCCATTCTGGTAGTATTATGAGAAAGCGCTTTGAAACTGCATGTCACGGCATTGTCCATATGTTTGTGTTCATAAGTTCCACTGAATTCTTCAGGAAGGTTTTTTGCAGTAATCGTCTCCACAAGTTGCATTTCTCGTTTTCCATGTTTGTAGGTAAGTATGGATTTGGCTCCAGGAGTACCGGGCGTTCCGCTTAAGGGTTCAAAACTTATAAAACCATCTTGCCATTCTTTGAGATGATCTGGATTATCAAAAAGTTGAATAACCTGATCTATTGGGGCATCTATTAGGACACTACATGTAAACTTCATAGGGATTCGATTTAATAGATGATCTTATAAATATAGACAAAAAAAACACGGTTTGTAATTTTCAAACCGTGTTCATCATATCTATGAAGAATGTATTTGTTTAAAAACCAGCATATTTGTTAGCACTCTCCAAGACTTTTGAAAAATCGTAATAATCACTTAATGATTTATTGTCTACGTGTTCTATAAGTGAATAGTTTTGTCTTAAATATGCATTTGTAAAATCGTCGATCCTATAATTGAGTAATTTTGCTTCCATAAGATCCCTTTTCCATGCTTTTCTTTGTGATCTTTTCATGGTACCCTCTTGAATCATCCTATCGTATGCTATGATTTTGAGTGATAATTCTTTGCAACGGGCAATCATTGCTTTGTATTCTTCTACAGGGTAGGTGGGTTGATCTTTTTCGATGTTCTGAGCTTCTTCAAATTGTTGTACTTCAATAGTAACATTTGTAAGCGTTGATGTGGTAATTTGTTGATTTTCTTGGGCTTGTAATACAATTGTAGTGAACCAAAGAATGGCAAATAGTGTGTGAGTTTTCATATTTTGGGGTGATTTTTAAAATTTAACTAAAATGTTTTGCGATCTGGATCTAAAGTAAATTTTAACACAAAGAATCTACAATTGATACAGATATAACTATTCAATTTTCGTTAAAATTCATTATTGATGGATTAAGTGTTTACTAGATAACAAAACGAATCCTTAATCCAGTTTATTGCGAGAGTTATAAAATTTGTAGGAATTTAAGAGTGTATTAACACGTGTTATATGCGTAATAGATTACATAAATATGTAGGTGGTTAACTACATGTATTGTCGTTAATAAAATGAAAAACAGATTTTTAACCTATCTATTTTGGTAATAGATCATGATTTCCTAATAGTATTTCGTTACATTTTGTAAAAAATTAGAAACTTTGTTTTTTTCTAATCTTAAAGTTTAAGAACTCTACAAACAAGGAAAACGCAATGGTGAAATATAGATAGCCTTTTGGAATGGTTCCCACTTCGGTATCAAATATTTTAAAATGTGCTAAATGAGCGGCTTCTGCTATGAGCATAAAACCAATAAGTATCAGGAATGAAAGTCCCAAGATTTGAATAGATGGGTGTTTATTAACGAACCTGCCAACAGGAGCAGCAAAAATCATCATTATTAAAACTGAAATTACGACAGCGACAATCATTATAATTAATGCATCATTAGGATTTTCGCTTAAACCATTTGTCATCCCTACCGCGGTAAGAATAGAATCAAAAGAGAAAACGATATTGATCAATGTGATCTGTAGAATTGCTTTTGAAAGCGTAGAGGAACTCTTGGCCTGAATTTCTTTTTCTTCTTCTCCTTTTTCTTCTACTTTTTCATGAATTTCATGGACACTTTTGTATAACAGAAAAATTCCACCACCAAATAGTATTAGTGCTTGTCCGCTAATACCAGCTTCTACCCAGGGTAGATTGATATGCCAAAACGGTGCTTCCATGGCTACAAGAAGTGAAATACCGAATAGCAATACAATTCGCATGATCATTGCCAACAACAAACCAATGTTGGTTGCTTTTTTTTGTTGTTGATCCGGAAGCTTACTTGAGGCTAACGAAATAAAAATAATATTGTCAATACCTAATACAATTTCTAAAAAGGTAAGTGTTAGTAATGCAACCCATGCATCTGCAGAAGCGAAAATTTCAAACATCTTATTTTATTTTTTTGGCAGTTCCTTTTTGCTTGTTGGCACTACCCACTAATCCGTACTCAAAAGTATATATATCACCATCTGTAGATAATATTTTCATGTGGATTGATTTTTCCTCAGACATACTTTTAGGATGTAATTTTTTGACGATGTACTCGCAATCATTAATCCATCGTATAGTCGCCGTATCACTTTTCCCTCTGAAATAATCGATCTCGATAGAATCATTTCTGACAAATGTGGTTTTTGCTAGTTCTCCATCAAGAAGGGTTTCGAACTCAAACGTCCCAGTATGAAATTCTGTACAGTTTCGTTCTTGTTGATAACACCCTGTAAAGAGTAAGCCGCAGAAAAGTGTAAAAAGAAAGTACTTCATAGTTTGGTTTAACTAAAAGCGAAAATAAATTTATTTCCAGAAAGTTAATAGTAAGCGCTAAAAAAATATCAAGATTTTTTTGTGGTGTATGATCTAAAGGAACCATCATTGTAGAAAATAACAATTCTTTCAATTTTTTCCTCATCATAGGTAATCTTACGAATAGCTTCCTGAGAAGTTTGAGGTATAGGAGTAGGGGTTTCATTTTCTTGGACAGGAGCAGGAGTGTGTTGCGAAAATAAATCCTGATCTTCTTTATCAATAGGAAGTGTAGTAGGTTGTATTTTTTCCTGAGATGATGTTGTTGTTACCAATTGTTTTTCCTGTACAATTTCTTCGGATTTTGGAAAGCTCCCTTTTCCATATAATAACCATTGCATATCCACATCGCTATACGCTTCAGTTATTTTCATAACAAAGTCAAGACTGGGTTTATTTCGTCCACTAAGGATATGTGATATAGATGAACGTCCGACACCCATATAATCTGCAAAAGATGAGGCAGATACACCATAATGATCCATTATTTTTTGGATTCTTTTACCAAAATCTTTGTTGTTTACCATTGTAAACGAATAGAAGGTTAATATTGTGTTACAAAGGTAAACAATTTAATGAAATTCTCCTAGTTACATTTGTAAACAGTGATTATTAGATAGTGAAGTGGTTATTTAGGTTATTTATTATAATTGCCTGATTAATAATAATATGAATTGACGTATAAGTATTTATAAAGTTAATTGTTAATAACTAAAATACAATTGGAAACTGTACAGATATAATTGATTACAATCGTAAACAAACTAAATAATTTCACATGTTTACAAATGTAAATTGACGGTATTTACAATTGTAAATTAGTTGTTGGTTTACAGATGTAAATAATAATTTGTTTTGTTATGAATCTTCAATAAACTATACTAATTTCGTGGCTTATAATTAGATATGAGCAACATTGATAGATTAGAAAATTGGTTCTTACAACACAAAGAGACTTCCTTATTTGGACGTTATATTTCTTATGATCATATAGCCCCTATTTTAGACAAGCATTCTTCTAAAATGCAAATTGAGATCGTAGGTGCATCTGAAAACAGCGCACCTATTCATTTAATTACTTTGGGAACTGGTCCTAAAAAACTATTATATTGGTCTCAAATGCATGGCAATGAAAGTACGACTACAAAAGCGGTGTTTGATGTCCTTAACTTTCTAAATGATGCCAAAGAACCTTTGGTAAAGGAACTCTTAGAATCTTGTACGCTCTATATTATTCCTATATTAAGTCCGGATGGAGCTAAGGCATATACGAGGTTAAACTACAATCAAGTGGACCTTAATAGGGATGCTCAAGCAAAAACACAAAAGGAAAGCGTTGTATTAAGTAAGATTATCAGCCAGGTTCAACCAGATGTAGCTTTTAATCTACATGGGCAACGAACCATCTTCAGTGCAGGAGAAACTAATCATACAGCTACAGTATCTTTTTTATCCCCAGCAGGTGATCCAGAGCGAACCATTACTGCTAGCCGAAAAATAGGTATGGAGATCATCGCTCATATGAATTCTATTCTTCAACAGTATATTCCTAACCAAGTGGGGCGATATGATGATGGTTTTAATATCAACTGCATAGGAGATACTTTAGAGTCTTTAGGGATTCCAACTATTCTTTTTGAGGCAGGTCATTATAAAGAAGACTACGATCGCGAGCATACTAGGAAATATATATTCTATGCATTAGTGAGTTCTTTAGAGTATCTAGCTAGTAGATCGGTGACTGGAGCATATTATCAAGACTATTTTTCAATTCCAGAAAATGGAAAGTGTTTTTACGATATCATCATTCGAGATGTACTTTTAAATGATAAAAATGTAGATATAGCGATTCAATTCTCTGAAAAATTAGACGGAAATACTATCAAATTTGTACCTAAAATTGTTAAAATTGATGATTTACGAAAATTTTATGGTCATCGGGAAATAGAGGGTA
Organism: Aquimarina sp. AWH4_224; assembly: GCF_056160245.1. Lineage (NCBI taxonomy): Bacteria > Pseudomonadati > Bacteroidota > Flavobacteriia > Flavobacteriales > Flavobacteriaceae > Aquimarina > Aquimarina sp. AWH4_224. Next base: position 184,984 of record NZ_JBSWWU010000001.1, read on the forward strand.
AAAAGAGAGTAATTTGTCACGAAAACGTTACAGTAGAGATAGTTCCAGAGGTTGAGATGTTAAAATTTCACCTAGATTCTGAATTATTCTCAATAGAATTGACAAAAAGGTGAATTAAAATGTGTGAAAACTGTATTTTTCTGTTATTTTTGCAATGTAAATAATCGGGAAAAATATTAAATTGTTACTATGGCAAAGTTCAAATTAGACGAAGTTGACCACCAAATTCTGGATATGTTGATTGAAAATACACGTACTCCATTTACCGATATCGCAAAGAAATTGTTGATATCTGCAGGTACTGTTCACGTACGTGTTAAAAAAATGGAGGAAGCTGGAATTATCGAGGGGTCTTCTCTAACATTAGACTATAAAAAATTAGGATATTCTTTTATAGCTTATGTAGGTATTTATCTTCAAAACACTTCTCAAACCAAATTTGTTTTGGAGCGCATTAACGAAATACCTTATGTTACTGTAGCGCACATCACTACAGGAAAATTCAACATCTTTTGTAAAGTAAGAGCAAAAGACACTAACCATGCAAAAGAAATTATTTTTAAACTAGACGATATCGACGGTGTATATCGTACAGAGACTATGATTTCTTTAGAAGAAAGCATCAATGATAAGAAACGCTTAATGCATTCTATTTTCCAGGAATTGTAAAGGGTTTCTCTTTCTTAATAGTATAAGCCCTTTGAGACATGATCTTAGAGGGCTTTTAATTTTTGTTAACCACAACCATTTTACCACCACAACAATGGCTAGAAAACCAAAAATCGAACGTTTTAATGAAAACGTTCTAGCAAAGTACCAGATATACAACAGTATATTCATGACCTTGCCTTTTGATACGATTACCAATACCGGAGTATTATTACCACTTTTTAAAGACGTTTGCGAAAAGGGCTACGAGCTACATAAGAATCCTACAGAAATTGTAGAAAAGTTCTTTGCACAATATCAGGATAATCCTTCTGAAAAAGATAAACACGATCTTTTGTTCCGCTTTATACAATATATAGAGAGACAAGTAGTATTATTTGATGCAATTGAAGATGCAGCTTTTCCTGTAGTGAATAATATGGACGGTAGAGGAACATTGCGTAGTATCAAAGAAGAAGCACAAGCAAAAGGGCAACTGGAAGAATTGAAAGATTACCTTAGGAGATTCAAGATTCGTCCAACACTTACAGCACATCCAACTCAGTTTTATCCGGGAACTGTTCTTGGGATTATTCATGATTTGGATAGTGCAATACGTGTAAATGATTTGGCAAAAATCAAAAAATTGTTAGCGCAATTGGGTAAGACTGCTTTTTTCAAGAAAGAAAAGCCGACACCTTTTGATGAAGCTGTAAGTTTGATATGGTACCTAGAGAATGTATTTTATCACTCTGCCAGTACCATATATAACTACATTCAGGAGAATATTTTTGAAGGAGAAGAGATGGATAATGATTTGATTAATCTTGGTTTTTGGCCGGGAGGAGATCGAGATGGGAATCCATTTGTTACTACAGAAACTACACTCAAAGTAGCCAAAAGATTGCGCAAAACGATATTGATCAATTACTATCGCGATATGCGTGAGTTAAAGAGACGTATCACTTTTGGAAATCTACAAGAAAAGATCATCAAGTTAGAATCTGCGTTATATGATAATTTTTATTATTCAAAAACTGCAGAGCCATTATCTATAGAGACGTTACTAAATGGTTTACTAGAGATCAAAGAAGAATTGATTGCAGAGCATCAATCTTTATTTTTGGAAGACCTTCAGGCAATGATCAACAAGGTGAAAGTTTTTGGATTTCATTTTGCTACTTTAGATATAAGACAGGATTCCAGAGTACATCATAAGGTGTTGACAGATATTGTTCAAAAGACCAATGAAGCAGGTTTAGGGATTTTTCCTGAGAATTATGAATCACTTTCAGAAAAAGAGCAAATCAAAGTCCTTTCTGAGGTAAAGGGGAAATTAGATCCATCGATTTTTGAAGAGGACATTACCAGAGCTACGATAGAGTCGATTTATGCGATTCAAACTATTCAGAAAGATAATGGAGAACGCGCTGCAAATCGATATATCATTAGTAACAATGGAGGTGAGTTAAATGTAATGGAAACCTTTGCTATGATTCGCTTATGTGATTGGCAGCAACCCACGGTAGATGTGATTCCTCTTTTTGAAACGGTACCAGATCTTAAAGTAGCGCACACTGTAATGGAGTCGCTGTATAGTAATCCCGTTTATATGGATCACTTAAAACGCAGAGGAATGAAGCAAACGATTATGTTAGGGTTCTCTGATGGTACTAAAGATGGGGGATATCTGATGGCAAACTGGGGTATTTTCAAAGCAAAAGAGGAACTAACCAAGGTTTCTAGAAAATATGATGTAGATGTGATCTTCTTTGATGGTCGAGGAGGACCTCCTGCAAGAGGAGGTGGTAATACCAATCAGTTTTATGCTTCTCTAGGTCCAACTATTGAAGATGAACAAATACAAATCACGGTGCAAGGACAAACCATTAGTTCTAATTTTGGAACATTAGATTCTTGTCAATATAACCTGGAGCAATTATTGGGAGCTGGTGTCGAAAACCAATTAACAACCAATGATGCTAATCGTTTTTCTGAAGAGAATAAGAAGACCATGCAAGAATTGGCAGATATCAGTTATCAGACTTATGTAGATTTTAAAAGTCATCCAAAGTTCCTTCCGTATTTAGAGCATATGAGTACCTTAAAGTACTATGGAAAAGCTAATATTGGTAGCCGACCTTCAAAACGAAGCAAAAGTACTACCTTGGATTTTGGAGATTTGAGAGCAATTCCTTTTGTAGGTAGTTGGAGTCAGTTAAAACAAAATGTTCCGGGATTCTATGGGGTAGGAACCGCATTAAAGTCTTTTGAAGATCGTGGAGAATTTGATAAAGTAGTTGCTTTGTATAAAGATTCTGCATTTTTTAGAGCGTTGATAGCAAATAGTATGATGAGTTTGACTAAGTCATTTTTTGAGCTTACGGCTTATATGAAAGAAGATAATGAGTATGGGAAGTTTTGGGATATTATCCATGATGAGTTCGAACTCACAAAAAAGCTATTGATGAAATTGACTGGCTATTCTGAATTGATGCAAAACGAACCAGCGGGTAGAGCTTCTATTGATATGCGAGAGAAAATTGTACTTCCGTTACTTACGATACAGCAGTATGCTCTGAAGAAAATTCAGGACATGAATCGTGCTGAAGATGCTGATACTGAATTACGTGAAGTTTACGAAAAAATGGTGACACGCTCACTATTCGGAAATATTAATGCTAGTCGTAACTCAGCATAATGTAATAAAGAACTGTTAAGTTTTTTTAGAAGTGAGGTAGGAATGATTAAATTTCTACCTCATTTTAATTACATACTATGATATCCCAACTCCGTAAAGAAGAATTCCATCCTTATTATGGTACATACATTGCAAAAGCAGAATTTCCTGATATCGTTGAGGGATTGAAAGCGGGTAAAACTGAATTTATTGATTTTGTGAGCGTTTTGCCTGATGAAAAACTAGCTTTTGCCTATGCAGAAGGAAAGTGGACAGTGGCCGAAGTGTTACTACATTTGATCGATTCTGAAAGAATATTTGCATATCGAGCATTAAGGTTTGCTCGTAAAGACAATACGCCTTTGGCTGGTTTTGATCAGGACGTATATGTGCCAAATTCTAATGCAAAGCACATGACAAAGAATGATATCATAGAAGATTATGAAGCAGTGCGTAGCGGTTCTATTACTATGTATAAGAATTTTACCGAAGAGATGTTGCAATTTATAGGAACAGCAAGTGATAGTCCTATGAGTGCAAGGGCATTGGGTTATATTTTAGCAGGACATCAAAGACATCATTTGGAAGTGATTAACGAGAAATACCTTTAGGATGACCAAAGAAGAAGTTGCGCATAATTACCTCGACTTTTTACAAAATGGGAATATAGATCAGATCGTTGAATTGTTTACCGATAATGGTACCGTAGTCTCACCTTTATATGGCACAAAGTCTGCGAGAGACTTTTATACGGTTTTGAAAAATGACACCAACCGTTCTATACTTAGGTTCGATGGTTTGTTTTATGAAGAAGATACCAATCGTATTTCTCTGCTTTTTGATTACTATTGGGAGATTAGCAATGGAGAAACTGTTCAATTTAAGGTGGTTGATATTATTGAATTATCGCCAGAAAATAAAATAGAAAAATTGACGATCATCTATGATACTGTGCACAGTCGTCAAGCCATAGAAGATATCAAGAAAACGAAATAAAAAGTTTAGTTTATAGTATTAGAGATAGGGTATTAGGATCTAATTCATGCCCACCAGTATGCATATAGAATTGAATTCCAGGAAAAATGCGTTCTAATCTATCTTTTTCTGCTTGGACTTTGTCTTCTTCGTAATAGGGATCTTTTTCTCCCAAAATATGTACTATTTCTGTGGCAGAGGTTAAAAACTCAAAATCCTTTGGAGCTAGCTCTCTGGGAAAACCACCAGATACTATAGCAAAAGCAGCACAAGATATTTTTCTGCTAGCTATCCATCTGCTAGCGATACTAACGCCTTGAGAATATCCCAAAACAATGAGATTAACATTTTCTGGAATATCTTCCTCTTGTACTACAGAATCTATATAGTTTAGTACGTTTATAGTCTCGGCTTTGGTATTTTCTTTGGTAAGCCAACTCGAACCTACTTTATTGTAGGTGTTGCCTTTATAATATTTTGAAGGCGCCTGCGGTGCGATAATATAGTTTTCGGTACTATCCAGACTTTCGAATAATTTAATGAAATATCTACTTAGATATCCAATCCCATGAAAAACCAACCAAACATTTTTTGTAGTACCGGTAAATTGATTTAGTGTAGAGTAGGAGTTTGTAGTTTGATAAACAGCTGATTTTTCTTCTGTATTCATAAAGTTGAAAGTAAGTTTTTTAATGTAATTCGAACCAATCATATACAATTGGCCACAAGATATCTCGGTTTTTCTTTCTAAAAAAATCAAAATGCCCGATAGCCCTCAAATTGTATTGAGATGGTATGAGATGTTTGCGGGTTACCAAGGCATTTTGATATACTTTATCTCCCAAAATATCTACAGATTTTTTGGGAGCAAAAAGATCATCCTCTATACTTACCAATAGCATCTGATCTTTAATGTGTTCGTAATGAGTGACTTTGTTTTGTTTGGTAAAATGTAGCATTGAATCCGGGTGTAACAAGAACTTTGCCCAATCCTTTGCTACTTGTGTGGTTAGGGATTCGCCCAGTCCAAACCATTTTGAAGGATAATAGCCCAAAATAGAAGTGGTTAAGGGTACAAAAAGTCCAAAATTAAGAAGTATCAAAAGTCTCATTTTAAACTTGAAGTGCTTGTAATATCCATACTGAGAAGCAATGGTTAAATACTTGTCGTAATATTGATGAGCATCACTAAAACCAATGCTGTTCCCTCCGTAACTATGTCCGATTAAATATTGTTTGTTTCCAGGGTATTCTTCTTTGGCATGTTTTGATACTTCTTTGAAGTCCCCTGCCCAGGAGAAATATCCATCATTTTTTATGGATTGTAATGTTTTGGATTTGGAAAAGCCAATACCTCGATAATCAAAAGTGAATACATTACATCCCTTTTGTGCCAGTTCTTTTGCTAAGCTGAAATAGAATTTTTGAGGAACAGCTACTGCAGGAGCAAAAACAACAGTAATGTTACTAGGTGATTCTGGAACAAATTCATGTACCGATATAGGATAATTATCAAAAGATCGTAGTGTGTAGGAATCCATTAGATTATTTTTTAAGGATAATTTTCTCCATTCTTTGTATGGCTTTATCTAGATATTTGGAATCATCATAGACTTGCATCAACAAAATCCCACCTTCTATATCTTGTACCATTTGTTCTGCAAGTTCTGTAGCTTCATTAACATCGTACTGAGATTGTTGTAGTAAACGTTCAATCCCGGAAATAAAATCTTGAAAGAAAGATTGGATCTCTTTTTTGTAAATAGGATCGAGGTGAATAGTTTCCAAAGCAGTATTTGCCATAATACATCCACCATCTGAAACTTGAAATATTTTAAACATCAATGTCTTCATTTTTACAATTTTCTCTTCAAGGCTCATAGAAGGGTCATCAATGATTTTGAATAGATTATGATGAAAATAACTATGTACTGTGGCTAGTACTTCTTTAATCAGTTCGTCTTTATTACTGAAATAGTAATAGAAATGTGATTTCTGAATCTGGCAAGCTTTAGACAATTCGCTCATGCTACTGTTTTGTACACCACGTGCTCTAAGTACTGGAATGACCTTTTTTAGAACTTCAGCTTTGGATGTTTTTACTTTTGGCATTTTATTGAACGTTCGTTAAAATAATAATCAAATATAGTTAGAATTATTTAAAGTCATTACATATTTTTGCTATATAATACTTCGTTTTTATGAAATTCACAGAATCAGAGATACTCGAACAATGCGCAAAAATGTGTAAAAACACCCTTATGGAAACCCTGGAAATTTCCTTTTGTGAGGTGGGTGAGGATTATTTGGTGGCCAAAATGCCAGTAACCCCAAAAGTTCATCAACCCGATGGTGTATTACATGGTGGAGCGATGGTTGCGCTAGCAGAAAGCGTGGGTAGTGCGGCTTCGTACATTTTTCTCAATGCAAAGGATTTTTTTATACGAGGACTTGAGATATCTGCAAACCATGTAAAAAGTGTAAAAGAAGGATACGTGTTTGGACGTGCCGAAATTGTACACAAGGGGAGAACTACCCAACTCTGGGATATTAAAATAAGGGATGAAGAAGGAAATTTGATTTCTGTTGTAAAGTTGTCCACTATCGCATTGCCAAAATCAAAGTAATATGAATGTGCATCCAGAATTTGCTGGTATCGAAGAACATTTGAACCAAAACCTGCCCTTGGTTTTATATAAAAAACAAGGAGCGAAGCATCTTAATGTTTTGCTTCAAGAAAATGATACGATCTATGAGGTGGTAAATTATCAGGAGTCTGGATTTGTTTTCTCTCCTTTTGATCAGAGTAAAAAGACGATTTTACTTCCACTGGATGTTTGTAAACACATTACTATACCACTTACTGAGTTACCGGTAATAGATGAAGATGTATTTTATACAAAAAAGCAGGAAATAAAAATTTCTTGGTCTGAAGAACAGAAAAATCAACATAAGCAATTAGTACAAAAAGGAATTGATGTAATTAAGACAGGTGCTTTTAAGAAAGTGGTTTTGTCCAGAAAAGAGGTTGTTGTAGGTGAAGAAGCTTTTGAGTCTTTGTTATTATTAAAACGATTAATCAATTCTTATGATGATGCGTTTGTGTATTTGTGGTACCACCCAAAAGTTGGTATTTGGTTAGGAGCTACTCCGGAGACATTGCTCTATAGTAAAGAAAATAAGTTTTCTACTATGGCATTGGCGGGAACATTGCCATACCAGTCTACAGAGCAGGTGAACTGGGGTAACAAAGAGCTTGAAGAACAAGAGATGGTCACTTCGTTTATTCTAGAACAATTATCCGGGATCGCAAATGACATTATTTCTTCAAAAACCTACACACACAAGGCGGGAACTTTGCTACACTTAAGAACAGATATAAAAGGAGATCTAATTCCGGAAAAATCAGGATTAAAGGATGTATTATCTATATTGCATCCTACACCAGCAGTTTGCGGTTTACCCAAAAATGAAGCGAAGAAGTTTATTGTACAAAATGAAGGGTATAGTAGAGAGTATTATACCGGATTTCTTGGGGAGCTACATATGAAGGATGGCAAAGGGAATGTGATATCTGATATGTATGTAAATCTACGTTGTATGCAACTTAATGGTAACGAGGTTGAGTTATATGTAGGAGGAGGAGTAACCAAAGATTCTGATCCGGAAAAAGAATGGGAGGAGACGGTGCGCAAAACCGAAACCATGAAAAAGGTGCTGTTTTAAATTCGTATCAAAAGGTTGGGTTAGATTGGTTTGATGTTGTACTTTAGCTCATCAAATGAAAAGACGTTTTTATTCAAAAATTCCTTTAGCGCAAAGTGTTGTAGCGCTATGCGAAGCCAAAGGTATTCATCACATCGTAATTTCTCCAGGATCTCGTAATGCTCCCTTAATTATTGGTTTTACCGAAAACCCAACTATGAAGTGTTATAGCATTGTGGATGAACGCTGTGCTGCTTTCTTTGCTTTGGGGATTGCACAGCAGATAAAAAAGCCGGTAGCACTTGTGTGCACCTCTGGAAGTGCATTGTTAAATTACTATCCTGCCATTTCAGAAGCTTTTTATAGTGATATTCCGCTAGTAGTGCTAAGTGCGGATCGCCCTATCGAACGAATAGATATTGGAGACGGGCAGACCATTCGTCAAAAAAATGTTTTTGAGAATCATATTTTATATTCTGCTAATTTATATTCTGAAGTGGTTGCAGAAACCGAAATTAAAGATCCTAAAGTACGACAGAAACAGCGGGAAGCCCAAAAGCATAACGAAAGAGAAATTAATCTGGCTTTAAACAAAGCTATAGAGAAAAAAGGTCCGGTACATATTAACGTTCCTTTTTATGAGCCTTTGTATGATCGATTAGAGGAACCAACAGTTATACCAAAAAATATACCTGTAGAATTTCCGCAGCATCATATCTCAGAAACTCTTCAGGATGAGATGCTCGAATTATGGAATACTTCCAAAAGAAAAATGATTCTTATAGGAGTAAACTCTCCTGGAGTCATAGAACAACAGTGGATCGATCATTTTGCTAATGATCCTTCGGTGCTCGTGTTAACCGAAACCACATCCAACATACATCATAACTCTCATGTAAATTGTATTGATCAGTTGATCACCTCTTTGTCTGAAAAGGAGTTTGAACAATTGCATCCAGATATATTGTTGACAGTAGGAGGAATGGTTGTGTCCAAAAGAATCAAAGCTTTTTTAAGAGAATATCAACCTAAGGCACATTGGCATATTGATGAGAAAAAAGCTTTTGATACCTATTTCTGTTTGGCAGAACATATAAAACTAACTCCTGATAACTTTTTTGAAACCTTTTTGACGGAAACAAAAAATGTAAATGGAGATTATAAGGAATCCTGGTTAGCTATTCGAGATCAAAGAAGAGAACGACATCAAGCATATCTGGAACAAATAAAGTTTACTGACCTTAAAGCGTTTGAGGTAATTTTTGATCATATTCCCGAAGGTCAAATGGTGCAGCTAAGCAATAGTTCTACAGTACGCTATGCACAATTATTCTCTTTAAAACCTTCATATCAGGTATTTTGTAATAGAGGGACTAGTGGGATAGATGGTAGCACTTCAACAGCTATTGGAGCCGCCGCAGTAACTAACACTCCGACGACTTTGATTTCTGGAGATCTCAGTTTTTTTTACGATAGTAATGCATTGTGGAACGATCACATCCCGGCAAACTTCAAAATTATTTTGATTAATAATGATGGAGGAGGGATTTTTAGGATCTTGCCTGGTAAAGAAGAAAGTGTTAACTTTAGTACATACTTTGAGACTACTCATGGTCTATCTGCAGAACACTTGTGTGCCATGTTTGGATTTGAATATCACAAGGCGGATACATTAAATGATACCATTACCAGTATTCAACAGCTATATGAAAACGACAGCAAACCCCAGCTACTCGAGATTTTTACACCTAGAAAAGAAAATGATAGTACGTTAATCGATTATTTTAGGTGTTTTGTCTAATATTTGGCCTTTAATATACTTTAAAGAATATTTATTCATTTAATATTCATCTATATTTGAGAAACAAATTAAAATAACTAAAAACCTAAAACATTATCATCTTATGAGTAAAAGAGACGAATTAATCGCTAAGTATGCTGCGGACATTAAAGACAAAATCGGTCAAACACCAGATATGGATTTATTAACCAAAGTTACTATCGGATGTGGGCCATCTATCTATAATGCTGATGCTGCTACAGTATCAGGAAGTGATCAAAGTGAGTTAGATACTGTAAAGAAGAACTTTTTGATCAAAAAATTAGGTCTTGCTGATGGACCTAAATTAGATGAAGCTATTGCTTCAGTGATTGAGCAGTACGGTAAATCAAACCGCAATAAATACAGAGCTGTAGTATACTATCTTTTAACCAAGCATTTTGGTAAAGAAGCAATCTACAACTAAAAATTAATACTTTGTTTTAGAGATAAGGGTGGGTCGAGTAACGATTCACCCTTATTGTTTTGTTTTAATAGCGAAAAAGCGCTTTTAAAAATTATCTTTGCACAAAATATAGAATACAATGCTAAACTTAGGAGTATACAATACGCTTAAAATTTTGAGAGATCGTGAGCCGGGATTATTTCTTGGTGACGATGATGGGAATGAAGTATTACTTCCGAATAAATATGTTCCGGAAGAATTTGAAATAGGAGACGAGATTAAAGTTTTTGTGTATTTGGATAGTTCTGAGCGCATTGTTTCGACTACCCTAGAGCCCTATGGTACACTCAATACCTTTGCATATCTGAAGTGTACAAGTGTATCCGATATTGGTGCCTTTTTAGATTGGGGATTAGAGAAAGATCTTTTTGTTCCTTTTAAAGAACAAGCATTCAAAATGAAAGCAGGAGGTTGGTATCTGGTGTATATCTATTTGGATGAGGAAACCAATCGATTAGTAGGTTCTAGTAAGACCAAAAAATACTTGGATAACTCTCTAGTGTTATTATCTTCTTATGATGAAGTGGATTTAATTGCGTCTCACCCTTCACCACAAGGTTGGAATATGATTGTAAATCAAAAACATCTCGGGTTGGTGTATGAAGATGAGATTTTTCAAAAGATGACTGTAGGAGACCAGATGAAAGGCTTTGTAAAAAAAGTGCGTCCCGATGGTAAAATTGATCTTACCCTTCAAAGACATGGTTATCGTAGCATAGAGCCAAATGCCGAACAAATCCTAAAGGAATTAAGAGCTAGCGGTGGGTTTATTGACATCAATGATAAGTCTGCTCCGGAGGATATTAAAGAAGTTTTTCAATTGAGCAAGAAAAGTTTCAAAAAAGCAATAGGGTCTCTTTATAAAGCTAGGAAAATAACCATCGAAAAAGATGGGATACGGATTGTAGAATGACCTGAAATTTAAATATCGTAAAGTTAAGTTTGTTTTAAGAGTGGTATGCAATTGTGGGTAATCGGCTTAAAGTCAATTATTTTATTAAATTTATATCCTCAAATATATAGTCACTAACTTAACCTTTTATACCCATGGTTGCATTTTGCAAACGAATCGCCGATTCCAGGTGGTTTCAACAATTCATTATTACAGTAATTATTCTTGCCGGAGTTTTAGTTGGTATACAAACCTACGGCGATAAAGTGATGCAGTGGACACCAATTATTGATGCACTCGATTGGTTAATCCTCATTATTTTTACGATAGAAGTAGTTATAAAGATTACCGCCGAAGGAAATCAACCTCAGAATTATTTCAAAGATGCTTGGAATTTATTCGATTTCTTCATTGTTGTAGCTTGTTATGCAGGTCCATTTTTGGGAGACAGTGCAGAATTCCTTCCTGTATTACGATTAATTAGAATACTTAGAGTTTTTAAACTCGTTACGGCACTTCCCGAATTGCAGCTCATAGTTGGGGCATTGTTACGCAGTATCCCTTCTATGGCGTATATAAGTTTGTTATTGGGATTGCTGTTCTATATCTACGGGGCAATGGCAGTGTTTTTGTTTGGGGCGAATGACCCTATTCACTTCGAGAATTTACAAATGGCTATTCTGTCTTTGTTTCGGGTAATTACTCTGGAGGATTGGACGGATATCATGTATATCAATATGTACGGGTGTGATAACTATGGATATGGAGGAAACGAAGCTTTGTGTGCCAATCCAAGTGGATCACCTATTTTGGCAGCTATGTTCTTTGTTTCTTTTGTATTAATAGGAACCATGATTGTTTTGAATCTATTTATCGGTGTAATAATGAACGGTATGGATGAGATGAAAGCTGAAACTGAACTAAAAGCAAAAGTGAAACGCAAAAATAAAGAGGACGGCACCAATTTAAAGGACGAAATTCACTTATTAATTGATAAGGTAGACGGAATAAAAGAAGAATTAAGTGTGCTAACCCATTTATATGATCAGGAACGTAAAGAAGTTCCATTGATTGGTAAAGCATATGAGCATACCAACGGGAAATCAAGGTGATTTCTTAGTATGCTAGACCAGTAATAGGGCAGAAAGCACCACTATAAAAGCCTGCATCTTTGTAAGCTATATTTTTTACACCACCTGTATTTTGTGTGTTATTATATCCGCTACCAGAAACTCGTAAAGAAAATGCTTTGGGTTGAGGAATAGAAACACTGTACAACGGTGCGATGAACTGTTCTTTAGGTAGTTCTAGTATAGGAGCACTTTTGCGTAACGCTTGTTGCCGTACATCCACGGTGAGATTGACTTCCATTAATTGATATTTTTGGGATGGGTCTTCCTTTTGTATTAAGGAAATAGGTTCACTAAGTCTCTCAAAAGAAATGGTTTTAATTTCAATTTCTTGTCCAAAAGATAGGTATCCAATACCTCCAAATAATAATATCATCAAAGTCTTCATGTTGTAAATATATATGCTATTCTATAAAAGATCATCAAAAACTATGCTAAATTCTAGATATAATCCGGGTTTTTATCATTTTTTTGATTGATTTAGCTGATAAATAATAGAGATGAATAGCCTTTATTGTATTATTTTTGAAAGATAAAAAATAAATTAATGAGTTCAATAGACTGGAAAACCGCAAAAGAATATAAAGATATAACCTATAAAAAATGCGATGGTGTTGCTCGCATTGCTTTTAACAGACCTAACGTGCGTAATGCTTTTAGGCCTAATACTACTAGTGAATTGTATGATGCATTTTACGACGCACAAGAAGACACTTCGATAGGAGTGGTATTACTTTCTGCAGAAGGACCTTCTACCAAAGATGGTGTGTATTCATTTTGTAGTGGAGGAGATCAAAAAGCAAGAGGACATCAAGGATATGTGGGAGAAGACGGAATGCACCGATTGAATATTCTGGAAGTGCAACGATTGATTCGTTTTATGCCAAAGGTTGTTATAGCGGTAGTGCCAGGTTGGGCAGTAGGAGGAGGACATAGTTTGCACGTGGTATGTGATCTTACTTTAGCGAGCAAAGAACATGCGATTTTTAAACAAACGGATGCGGATGTAACCAGTTTTGATGGTGGATATGGCTCTGCTTACCTTGCCAAAATGGTTGGACAAAAGAAAGCTAGAGAAATTTTCTTTCTAGGAAGAAATTACACTGCTCAAGATGCTTACGAAATGGGAATGGTAAATGCCGTGATTCCCCATGATGAACTTGAAGATACGGCCTATCAATGGGCACAAGAGATATTGGAGAAGTCACCTACTTCTATCAAAATGCTGAAATTTGCAATGAACCTTACTGATGATGGTATGGTAGGGCAACAGGTTTTTGCAGGAGAAGCAACGCGATTAGCATATATGACCGAAGAAGCAAAAGAAGGTAGAAATGCTTTTCTTGAAAAACGTAAACCAGACTTTAAAAATGTAAAGTGGATACCATAAAACGGTATCCTAGGGGGTGAAACATAAAGATTAGGGGAAATGGATAAAAAAGAAGAGGAATTATTATCGATGCATTATCAGATCGAGAAGACTGATATCAAGCAACAACAATTAGAAGATCGACTGGGTTCTATTTCTAAGGATTTGGACAAAAGTAAAACCGTTCGGAATTTATATTTTGTTCTAATCGTTCTGTTGTTGTTGATCACAGCTGGGGCAGGGTTTTACCTGGTCAAAAAAGATAAAATATTCGCTTCTGGGCTTAATGAAGATAATTCTGAAGAAATCCAAAAGCTACTAGTGACCAACGATTCCCTTAAAAAAGCGCTTCATAAATTAAAAGAAGATGTTGCTGCATATCAAAATCAAAACAGTGGTGTAGGAGCAAATGGTGAAGAGGCGTTAGATTCCATTCAAGAAGAAAGTAAACTGAAGTTTGAAAGAATTTACTGCTATATTACTAAAGCTTTTGAAAGTAATGATGCTACATTTATCGAAGCTGATTTTATAGAATTTTATGAGGGTAGAAAAGCGGTAATGAAAGCCAAAGAATTCGGTGAAGCGGAGTATGATATCGACAAAGATGGTGATACTTTGTATTATTTGTATAATAATTATTATATTAATAACCAGAATTCTAAGTCCAGAATTTTAGAACTTGACGATAAAGCAAGGGTTCGGATTGATGATATCAATCAAATTTCTAATGGGTTTCCATTAAAAGCGTTTCAAAGAATTATAAAAAAGAAACAAGTTTTTGTATTAGAAACTAATAATGGTGTTGTTTACAGTATTACTCAGAAGAAACTCCCTTAAGCGTGGTGTAAATATGTGCGATACAATTTTGTTGAAACCCCATTAAACTACCCCAGTCATGAAGGTTATGAAAGACGAAGATCTTTTGTCATTACATTATCAAATAGAAAAGGCAGAAATCAAGCAAAAGAAACTTGAAGACTTGTTGGACGCCGAGACCGAAAAACTAAAGAAAAGTAAATATTCTAATCGAATGTTTGGTTCTTTTTCTTTAGTGTTACTACTTCTAGCAATATTTCTAGTTGCCAACGCATTTTATTCGAATAAAAATAATGAGTTAGCTACGGTCGAGATCAATAGGAGTGAAGAGTTATCCTTACTTCAGAATGAATTGGACGCTGTAAAAAGTGAATTGGCCGTATTGAAAAAACAAAAACAAGAGATAAAAGATATCAAAGATATGTATCTTTATAGAAGTTTGATCAATAAGGATACTGTGTATTCTGTACAGGTAAAGGCCTTAGTAGATGGTAAAATAGCTTCTATTTCAGAAAAATATACAAATACTTTGGTATACAGTGATACTTCGTTGTATAAGTTAAGTCTTGGTATTTTTGAAACCTTATCTGAAGCTCAAGATTTTAGAAAAACCTTGATACAATCTGGGATGTATGACAAACGCGTGTTCGTAATATCATACAAAGATGGTAAACGTATTAAAATAGAAGACTTTCGGTAAAACTTTTACTCTTTTTATCTAAGCTGTGGATATGAACTAGGATCTACCTCGTTCATGATATCGTATACCTTTTCGAAAATATCTTCGGTAGATGGTTTGCTGAAATAATCTCCATCAGTTCCAAAGGCAGGTCGATGCGGCTGTGCACTTAGCGTTTGTGGTTTACTGTCCAAATGCGCATAAATGTTTTGCTCATCAATCAGTTTGTGTAATATATACCCTGTTGCACCACCAGGTACGTCTTCGTCTATAATCAGTATTCGATTGGTTTTTGCAACACTCTTTACAATATCGTGATTCAAATCGAAAGGAAGTAAGGATTGTACATCTATTACTTCGGCATTGATACCTACGGTAAGCAATTCCTTTGCAGCTTGCTCAACTAATCTTAGCGTAGATCCGTATGATACTAATGTGATATCTGTTCCTTCTTTCACAGTTTCAACAACTCCGATAGGCGTTCTGATTTCGGATAGGTTCGAAGGCATCTTTTCTTTTAATCGATATCCATTCAAACACTCAACCACTACTGCAGGTTCGTCACTCTCTAATAAAGTGTTGTAGAAACCAGCTGCTTTTGTCATATTTCTAGGAACCAA
Source organism: Aquimarina sp. AWH4_224 (assembly GCF_056160245.1). NCBI lineage: Bacteria > Pseudomonadati > Bacteroidota > Flavobacteriia > Flavobacteriales > Flavobacteriaceae > Aquimarina > Aquimarina sp. AWH4_224. The sequence continues at coordinate 200,783 of NZ_JBSWWU010000001.1, forward strand.
AATATGGATACCTCTTAGTAAATGGATTAATCCACCCATTTGTGATCCAGAATGCCATATACCTTCTAATCGGTGTCCTCTGGTTCTTACAATCAAAGGAGCTTTTTGCTTTGCAAATGTTCTGTAACGCAATGTAGCAAGATCATCACTTAATCCTTGTACACAATACAGGATATAATCCAGGTATTGAATTTCTGCGATAGGACGCAGGCCTCGCATTGCCATACCGATTCCTTGTCCGATAATTGTTGCTTCTCGAATTCCAGCATCAGAGATTCGTATTTCTCCGAATTTTTCCTGAAGTCCTTCTAATCCCTGATTTACATCACCAATCTTACCACTATCTTCTCCAAAGATTAATGCTTCAGGAACTCTATTAAAAATTTGCTCAAAGTTATCACGTATAATCACTCTTCCATCTACTGTTTCAGTATTATCCTGATATTCTGGTAGTACCTCTTCAATATTGGTGACTTTGGATTCAAAATCATTATACAAGTGATCGCTATACTTAGGCTGGATTTTATCTATATAAGTATTTACCCATTGTTGCAGTGCCATTTTTTCTGCAAAGTTTTCCTTTACAACATATCTTAAGGCTTTTCTAGTAGCTTCAAGAATATCCTTACGTATAGGCTCTTCTTTTGAAGCAAGCGCATTTACTAATGGAGTGATAAAGTTTTTGTTAGCACTTTTTGCTTCTACAGCTTTCAGTTTTTGTAATGCTTCTTGTTGTTCTGATTTGATTTCAGATATATACGCATTCCAAGCTGCTGTTTTTCCTTGACGAACTTCTTTCTTTGCCGTTTTCTCAAGATCCAGCATTTCTTCTGCAGTAGCAATATTGTGATCTATGATCCACTCTTTGAACTTTTTGTTACAATCGTGCTCTCTTTCCCAGTTTAGGCGTTCTTCACTTTTGTAGCGCTCATGAGATCCTGAAGTAGAATGCCCTTGAGGTTGTGTAAGTTCGGTTACGTGTATGATTACAGGGATATGCTTTTCTCTTGCGATCTCATCTGCAGTTTCATAAGCATCCGTAAGCGCAGGGTAGTCCCAGCCTTTTACTTTGATGATTTCATATCCTGCTAAATCCTCGGTGCGTCTAAAGCCTTCTAAGATTAAAGAAATATCTTCTTTAGTTGTTTGATGTTTTGCATGTACAGAAATTCCGTATTCATCATCCCAAATGCTAATTACCATAGGTACTTGCAGTACCCCAGCGGCATTAATGGTTTCCCAAAATAAACCCTCGCTTGTACTTGCGTTTCCGATCGTTCCCCATGCTACTTCATTACCATCGATGGAGAAGTTTTTGAAATCAGCTACGCTTTTTTCATTACGGAATACTTTTGAGGCTTGGGCTAAACCTAAAAGTCTAGGCATTTGTCCAGCAGTAGGAGAGATGTCAGAACTTGAATTCTTTTGCTGAGTAAGATTTTTCCAGCTACCATCATCGTTCAAACTATGTGTGGCAAAGTGACCACCCATTTGTCTACCTGCAGCAAAAGGCTCTTTTTCTATATCGGTGTGTGCGTATAATCCAGCAAAGAATTGCTCTATCGAATATTTGTCGATAGCCATCATGAAAGTTTGGTCACGATAATATCCTGATCGGAAATCACCATCTTTAAATACCCTTGCCATGGCAAGTTGTGGTAATTCTTTTCCACCACCAAAAATTCCAAACTTTGATTTTCCTGTTAATACTTCTCGTCGCCCAAGAAGACTACACTCTCTACTTATAAGTGCGATTTTATAGTCTCTAAGGATTTGACTTCTATATTCTTCAAATGAAATATTTGATGTAGTAACAGTTTCAGATTGCATACGAACGACGTTTAAAGGTTTGCAAATTTAGTTAAAATGCTGGCCATTTGCAAGACCGATACTCTTAAATTTTTTAAACATATCTCAGTTAAATTCATTTTTTGTTGATGAATTATTGTTTTTGGGTGTATTTTTAAGGATTGATTAACAAATGTGTAAAATTTTCACATTTGGGATTTTGAAAAGGTGAAAAGGCGGTTAATACCACTCTCTAGTAAACAATCCGATAAGGGTTTCTGGACTTAATGTAATGATAAACCGAATTTGTTGATCGTAATTAGGTTGTGCAATTTCCCAACCTTTACTAGAAACAACAGGGAAGAAGACTTCGAAGAAATCGGCAACCAAACTTAATCGCACTCCGCTGTCAAAAACAAACTCGGGAGACGCACCTCTGTTTTTTACCAGTCCCACATCTCCATAGGCGTAGATCCAATTCCAAATATTGGTATTAGCGTTAAGCGTAGTAATCCACTGATTGGCAAAAGGAACATCAAGTTGAGATTTAAATCCTCCTTCTGCAATGATGATTTGTTGACTAACGAATCCAGTATCTTCACTTCGTCCTAAATAATTAAAATCAAATAAGTAGTCTGTGGGTCGATCCAAAGCAAAGCTAAAGAAATCGCCATCTCTTTCTGTGTCATTGAATAAAAATGTACCGGCGAAAAATCTTAGGTTTAGCTGTCTGTTGTTTAGGAATAACTTTCTATAGTTTACTGTAGTCGATAGTTTACTGAAATTTTTAGAAATCTGATAATCTACAGTATATCCTAAGAAATCAGTTAAGTTGAAATCAGAATATCGATATCTTGCATTAAAAACGTTATAATCTGGTGTTTCTACAGGGTTCAATTCATCCCTTTGTCGAAATACGTTTACATTTCGCAAAGACAGTCTTTCATTTTTATTGGATCGAAGATCTTCGGGTCTGAAATAGAAGTTTACCGACGTAGAAAATCTTCTAAACAACAAATCAGGAGCATAGCTAAACATGCTACCATTTATTCCGTAACGAATTTGATATAATCCGTGATCTGCAATTTGATTTCTAAAGAAGAAAGAGGCAGATCCCAACAATTTATTGGATTTTAAACCATAAGCCGGGGAAATATTGTACTCAAAGTTTCTTCTTATCAACGTTTTATTATAGAATTTGGATGCAATCGTAAATCCATCGTAAACATTAAATTCAAATTCTGGGATAAAGAAAATCTGATGATATCTTGGGTCTTCTACATCTTGCAACAATCTGAATTGAACAGGTTTGTTAATGAACCAATTTAGATTTCTGATGTTGTTTCTTCTGTTAACTTCAGGGATATTTTGATCATAATCCAGAGCTACTTTACTAAGATCATCGTTTGCAATCGTTACTTTTTTGGTCCCAGTAAACCCTTCGACCCAGGTTTTGGAAACCACATCCTTTTTACGAAGCCCATATAAGGAAATCGGCATTAAATTATTTTGTCGATTCTTTATGGTAACCTCTACCGAGTCCTTCCTTTTCTTAACAGACTTTATTTTGAAATCCAATTTAGCATTGGTCTTTACGTAATCTTCAAAAAACCAGTCTACATTTTTTGGCGACATTGAAGTGAGCGTCTCTCTATACTTTTCAGAATTGGTTGGCTGTAATACGTTTTGTTTATAAAAAGTACTGATACTTTCAGCTACGATATTATCATCTTCTAGATAATCCTCGAGATACTTGAATCCAACACCAGCTTTATAAGCATTGGCAATATTTTGATTGAACTTTACCAATTGATCCTGGGGGAGTGAGAGCGGCTGATCCAGAAACAACCTTGCCATATTTTTGTAAGCAAGAAAATACTGGTCGTTAAATTCTAAGTCTGCAATATGAAACCATCGAACTCCGATGACCTTACTTAGCTTACCAATAATTTTCATATCGGGATAGTGCTGCTCGGTATAAGCCATCATCAAATAGATATGTAAGGCATCCTTAAGCCAGGCATCATGTCTTGGGTCGATAATGAGCGTGTTCTCCAGATAATTTTCGGTAATTGCCTTCAATTGTTTGATTTCAAACTGAAACCCATCAGGGAAAGGTCTTACAATATCAGGCAGCTGATTTAATCCATATACTGGATTGTTTTTATAATCGCTTTCGGATACCAAAATTTTGTCAAAAGGGTAGGAGCCTAATTTTTTTTGTAAGAAATCGATAACTCTACTGGTGGCTACCATTTTCATTTTGGACATCAATTTATTGTCATCAATATCACTTACAAATTGGATTCCATTAAAATCAAAGTTGTAAAATTTACTTACCCCACGATTAATATATAGGTTAACTTCTGTTCTGTTGTTTCCGGTAAACTGTATCTTTTTGATGTCTTTTTCTTGCGAGGCGACTAAAACCTCTTTTTTAAGATCCGAGACTACAGTGTATGATTCGGGAACGGTAAAGTCAATTTTATAATCTATTAACGGAGCATATAGATCATCCAGATTTTTATGACTGTACGTCTTCCATTCATCGTCAAATACAGCGGGTAGGATGTACCAGTATTTAAGGTCGAAGTTCCCGTTTTCTTTGTATCCATATCTAGTGAATTTACTACTAGGAATCTTGACTTTGTATTTTAAAACAAAAGTTTGTTGTTCTCCTGGAAGCAGTATTTTGGGGCATTCGACCCAAATAATATCCGGAGCACCATCTTGTCTTCCCCAGCTTAATGATTGCGAATTCGCGTCAAGGATGTGTTGTACCGTAGTGTGTCCTCTTTCATGGTCTTTTGCAAAATAAAAGCGCTTTAGAAAATCTTCAGAAAAACGTTCTCCCAATGGCGTGGTCTTACTGGAAAAAGCATTTGCCCAGTCAAGAAACTCTATTTTTTTTAATCCTTTGTCAGAAGTATTAGTATAAGTGATTTCTTGTTCGATAGTAAGTACCTTTTTCTCGGTATCTAACTCTGCATTGATATACGTGCTATGTTGAGCTGTTGCAGTAAGCAGTGATAAAAATGCAATTATGATATGAGAAATCTTAGTACTGTTCAAGATGTTGTGTGTAACTTAAAAGTTTTTATTATCAATTAATAGGCCAAAAATAACAGAATTTGATTTTTCCTCAATAAAGAAAAAATACCAAATCCTGTTTTAATGTATAATTACTTTTTAGAGAATGATATTAGAAATTAGGACTTAGATTGTATTCTGCATAGAACTTATCAAGTATTTCTAAAACCTCTTCAGGGGTATCAACCACATGAAAAAGATCTAAATCACCTTCACTGATATTTCCGAATTTTTCTAGTAATGTTGTTTTAATCCAATCGATTAGTCCTCCCCAAAACTCAGTACTTACTAATATAATCGGAAATTTAGCGATCTTTTTGGTTTGAATAAGGGTCATCGCTTCAAATAGTTCGTCCAAAGTCCCGAATCCACCAGGCATTACTACAAAACCTTGAGAGTATTTAACGAACATTACCTTACGAACAAAGAAATAATCAAAATCCAGACTTTTATCACTATCGATATAAGGATTGTCATGTTGCTCAAATGGGAGGTCGATATTTAAACCTACAGAGGTTCCTCCGCCCAGATGTGCTCCTTTATTTCCTGCTTCCATGATCCCAGGACCACCGCCAGTAATTACTCCATACCCATTATTCACAATTTCTCTAGCTACATTAACTGCTAATTCGTAGTACTTGTCATCGGTTTTTGTACGGGCGGATCCAAATATTGAAACACATGGGCCAATTTTACTCATTTTTTCGAATCCGTTTACGAATTCTCCCATGATTTTAAAGATAGCCCAAGAATCGTTAGTTTTTATTTCGTTCCATCCTTTATGATGTTGTTCTTTTCTCATAAATCTGTGTGATTTTAATTTAATATGCCTAGTTCTTTCTTCAAGAACTTAGCGGTATAACTCTTTTTATCTTTTATAATAGCTTCTGGTGTCCCTTTGGCAACTACTTGACCTCCATTTTTACCTCCTTCGTACCCTATATCAATAATATGATCCGCCATCTTGATCACATCCAGATTGTGCTCTATAATGAGTACCGTGTTACCTTTGTCTACTAATTTATTCAATACCTCCATCAGGACTCTGATATCTTCAAAATGCAATCCAGTAGTAGGTTCATCCAAGATGTAGAAGGTATTTCCGGTATCTCTCTTAGAAAGTTCTGTAGCTAATTTAATACGTTGTGCCTCTCCTCCGGATAGGGTGGTAGATTGTTGTCCAAGGGTAATATAGCCCAGCCCCACACTTTGGATGGTTTTTAACTTACGTGCAATTTTTGGAATATGCTCAAAAAATACGCAGGCTTCGTTGATGGTCATTTCCAAAACATCAGAAATAGATTTTCCTTTGTATCGAATTTCTAAGGTTTCTCTATTGAATCTTTTTCCCTGGCAGGTTTCACATTCTACATACACATCTGGTAAAAAGTTCATTTCTATCACGCGTAATCCTCCTCCTTTACAGGTCTCACATCTCCCTCCAGCTACGTTGAAGCTAAAACGCCCCGGTTTATATCCTCTGATCATCGCCTCTGGTGTTTTTGCAAATAAACTTCGTATTTCAGAAAACACACCAGTGTATGTGGCAGGATTGGATCTTGGGGTTCGTCCAATTGGGGATTGGTTGATATCGATCACTTTGTCTGCATGTTCTAATCCCGAAATGCTCTTATACGGCATTGGTTTTTTTACCCCATTAAAATAGTGCGCATTCAGAATAGGGTATAAGGTCTCATTTATTAAAGTAGATTTCCCACTTCCAGAAACCCCTGTTATGGCTACCATCTTTCCCAAAGGGATGTCGATAGAAACATTTTTCAGATTGTTCCCTGTGGCTCCCTTCAAAGAAATGGTCTTGCCATTTCCTTTCCTTCTTTTTTTAGGGATTTCAATTTGCTTCTTTCCGCTTAAGTAATCCGCGGTAAGGGTATCGTGTTTTTGTAGTTCTTCCGGAGTACCTTCGCTAATGATCTCTCCACCATGTTTTCCAGCAAACGGACCAATATCAATCACATGATCGGCACGCTCAATCATATCTTTATCATGTTCTACCACGATGACCGAATTACCAATATCCCGCAATTGAATAAGCGAATTGATCAACTTTTCATTATCTCGCTGATGAAGACCAATACTAGGTTCATCAAGAATGTACAATACTCCTACCAATTGAGAACCAATTTGCGTAGCTAATCGGATACGCTGTGCTTCTCCACCAGATAAGGATTTACTACTTCGGTTTAACGAGAGGTAGGTAAGACCTACATCTACCAAAAACTGAATACGAGCGTTGATCTCCTTTAGTATTTCAGAAGAAATTTGCTTTTGCTTTTCGCTCAAATGATTCGGGAGATCCTTAAACCAATCGGCTAGTTCCAAAATATCCATTTGCGCTAGCTCGGCGATATTTTTGTTATTTACCTTAAAGTAAAGAGATTCTTTACGTAAACGTGAGCCTTCACATTCTGGACATTGGATATTATCCATATACTCTTTGGCCCAACGCTTTAGTGAAGTAGAATCACTATTGTTATAAGTGTTTTCTATAAAGGTAGCAATACCTTCAAAATCAATTTTGTACTCTCGCGTAACTCCTAAAGTTTTACTGTTTACGCTAAACTTTTCTTTTCCGCCATACAATATGATTTGCATGGCTTCTTCAGGTATCTTTTTGATGGGGTCACTCAACTTAAAATCAAAGCGTTGTGCAATAAGCTCCAATTGTTTGAATATCCAGTTGTTCTTTTGTGGACCTTGCGGAGCTAAACCTCCATTTTTGATCGATTTGGAATCGTCTGGGATTATTTTTTTGAGATTTACTTCATACAGATTCCCGATTCCATTACATTTTGGACAGGCTCCTTTTGGAGAGTTAAATGAAAAATTATTGGGTTCTGGGTTGGGATAAGAGATACCACTTGTTGGACACATTAAACTCCTACTAAAATAGCGAGGGTGCTCTGATCCCTGTTCAATCACCATCAATACATCATCTCCGTGGTACATGGCAGTATTGATAGTTTCCATCAAACGTTTGGAGTTTTCCTGATCTTCGTTAACCAATAATCGATCAATCACAATTTCGATATCATGAGTCTTGTATCGATCGAGTTTCATCCCTTTGGTTAAATCTCGAATTTCTCCATCGGTCCGTACCTTTACAAACCCCTGTTTGGCAATTTGCTCGAACAATTCGCGATAATGTCCTTTACGAGATCGTACAATAGGAGCAAGGATATTTATTTTTTTGCCCTTGAAATCCTTGAGAATTAGATCTTTGATTTGATCATCACTATAACTCACCATCTTTTCTCCAGTATTATAACTGTAAGCATCACTTGCTCTAGAGAAAAGAAGTCTCAGGAAATCATATATTTCTGTAATAGTACCAACCGTACTTCTTGGACTTTTACTAGTGGTTTTTTGTTCGATGGCGATTACCGGAGATAATCCATCAATTTTATCAACATCCGGACGTTCTAGTCCTCCTAAAAATTGCCGGGCGTAGGCCGAAAAAGTTTCTATATATCGGCGTTGTCCCTCGGCATAAATAGTATCAAAAGCTAAAGAAGATTTACCAGATCCCGACAAACCAGTAATCACTACTAATTTTTCTCTTGGGATGGTCACATCTATGTTTTTTAGATTGTGAACTCTAGCCCCTAATACTTCGATATTTTCTTCAGATTCAACCATAAATTTTTAACCAAGATTGCAAATGTAGTTATTTGCTCGCTCTTTGTAAAATGGGTTTGGTTTCAGTTTTGTTAAAAGACTATAAATTTTAAAAGAAAAACAACCATGTGTTATGTTTATCTTTATTTCTCTTTAGTATTGATTAATAGTTTTTATTTTTACTCAAAAAACACAATATGATACTTGGAATAGGTTCAAGAATAAAACATCCAGAGCATGGAATGGGAGTAGTAACCAATGTAACTGCAAAAATGTATTGGGTTACTTTTATTGAAAATGGATTAGAAACCATCGAGATAGACGAAGAATTTGAAGTGATTGAAGGTGTTGAGGATGAAGTGGATACGGTGAGTTTTTATGAAGTAGAAAAAACCTTTAAAGATTTATTGAAACGCTATAGCGATATTTCTGAAGTTGTTCCTATCGCTGATAAGTGGAAAGGAGGAAACTTGATTTTACAACCTGGAGACTCGAACCTGAGTGCCAAAGAAATGCCAATAGATACCTTTTTTCATAAAATCGTCATGGTGCGTGATCGAATTCGTGTGATGGAGCAAAAAATCAATAGCTCTAATCTGGATGAACAAGATAAAATAGATCTACAACAATACATTACACGTATGTATGGTAGTTTAACTACTTTTAATGTACTTTTCAAGAATAAATCTCAAAATTTTGTGGGTAGTAGAAGCAAATAATGCTTTTCTAGAGCTCATTATTTCGAATTCCAGGCACGTAGATTAGAAATAGGTATTTCAAAACCTGCTAATCGGTGTTTTTGGGATAGATATGCACCACTTTCTGTATTTGTCCAACCAGCCCAAGTGGCTTCAACTCCGCCTATGGGTATAATGGAGACCCACATTTGGTAGCTGGTCGGCAAGTAATTCTCATCCACTTTCCAGAGATATGAATCTCCTGGTGTAGTTCCACCAGATTGGTAGGTAACTAATAGTGCTTCAGAGCCATCGTCTAAATTTACCATTTCCCGGGTAACGCCTGGATCAAACAATTTGTGTGGAGCCACAACCCAAAAAGAATCGTTATTAAAAAAAGCTAGTGCTTTACCAATAAGTTCTTGTTTTTGGTCGTTATCAGTAATTGCTTTTGCTTCTGTATATACTTTGCTATTATCAGGTTGAGTTAGATCAAGTGCTACCTTGTGATCACCCCATTGTACTTCTACTGTTCCATTAGATTTATTCCATAAATAGTGGTGTTTGTTTCTAAAGGACCACTGAATAAAATCCGTATTCAGATAAGCATCATGCTTTACAGCCTTTTGTATTTTTAAAGCTAATTCGTCTGCTTCAGGTCCGGACTTGCCTTCTGGTAGCTTATGATGTAATGAAAAATACAGGGTTCCCGCTGTGATGATAATCAAAGCAATACTACTTAAAACAAGTATTTTGAGTAGCTTAAAAAGTTTCTTTCTCAAGATGATGGATTTTGTGCATTAAATTTACCTTCTAAAGGTATAAAAAAGCATTAAAACGAGTCGTAGTACTCAAAAGACTTTAGAATAAGCTGATCATCCGCTACACAATTGTATTTGGCTTCCCCCAGTGTATTTAGTAATACGAAATAAATATTCCCTTGTTCATTTTTCTTGTCATGAACCAATAAATCCATAATGGGTTGATGATCCTCGCTCGGGATAGTCACCTTCGGAAAAGTATGTAGAATTACCTTACTGATGGACTCAAGATCTTCCTTGGTGAGAGATAATAATTCTGAAGACATATAAGCTTCCATGATCATACCAATCGCAATAGCCTCACCGTGTAACAAAGTTTCTCGCTCGGGATGTGTTAAGTAATACGATTCGATGGCATGGCCTAAGGTATGACCAAAGTTGAGATACTTTCTAATATTTTGCTCAGTAGGATCTTCAAATACAATATTGTTTTTGATCACTACCGAATCGTAAATCATTTTTTCAAGATCCGTAAGGTCTAGTTTGGATAGATCGCTGATCTGATTCCAATAATCTTTGTCTTGGATCAATCCATGTTTTAGCATTTCTGCAAACCCACTACGCATTTGATTAGCCGGTAATGAAGCAAGATAAGTGGTGTCTACCAAAACCATTTCAGATTCACTAATCACACCCACCATATTTTTGAGATTTCCCAGATCCACACCGGTTTTCCCTCCTACAGAAGCATCCACCATCGCCAATAGTGATGTTGGGATGTTGATATAGTTAATTCCTCTTTTGTACGTACAGGCAACAAAACCGCCCAGATCAGTAACTACACCACCGCCCAAGTTAATCATCAAACTTTTACGATCTGCTCCCAGTTCTGAAAGTACATTCCATACACCACTACAGGTTTCAATATTTTTATGAATTTCACCGGGTTCTATTTCAATAACCTCGATATCATATGATCCTTTAATTTCTCCCATCAATCGAGAAAGGCAGAATTCGTGCGTATTGCTATCAACCAGAATAAAGATTTTAGAATGGTTCGCTTTCTCTAGATAAGTATTTAATGCAGAGTAGCATTCTTCACCAAAATAAACAATAGAATCTTTAGAGATAATAGGTTTCATACCGTGGGTTATTATTTGGGGCGAAATTAAGTAGAATTTGCAATAAAATAAACTCGCAAGTTCTATATTTGCAGATATCGTAAAAACGATAGCAGGTTTAGATAAAAATTCATCATATTTTTATCAAAATATATTTAATCTTATTGATTCCTAAAATTAATTCTTGATGGGGCAAAATAAATTGTTCGATAATACTGAAACGGCTTTCGCATTAAAAAGTGATTCTGAACTAGAGCGAGCGTATTTTTTGTTTAAAATGATTTCTAACGAGCCTTTGGTTCGAATAGGAACAGCAGTAACTAACTTTGCCATAAAGGCGCATTTACCAGTACAAGGACTTATTCGAGCTACAGTGTTCGATCATTTCTGTGGAGGGGTTAATGAAGAAGATTGCTTGCCTGTGGTAGATAAGATGTATACCAAAGGAGTAAGCTCGGTATTAGACTATTCTGTAGAAGGAAAAGAAGAAGAGGCTCAGTTTGATGCTGTGTTGCAAAAAACACTGGAAATCTTAGAATTTGCAGATAATAAAGATGCAATGCCATTTGGGGTTTTTAAACCTACAGGTTTTGGACGTTTTTTGATTTGGCAAAAGAAAACCGAAGGAACACCACTTACTGCTGAAGAAGAAGAAGAGTGGAAGCGTATAGAGGAGCGATTCGACATCGTTTGTAAAAAAGCGTATGATTGTGATGTAGCTTTGTTAATTGACGGAGAGGAAAGTTGGATGCAGGATGCAGCAGATGAATTGGTGGGTAAAATGATGCGTAAGTATAACAAAGAAAAAGCAATTGTATACAATACACTTCAGTTATATCGCCACGATAGAATGGCGTATTTGCAACGTTTACACGAAGAAGCTCGGGTATACAATTTCAAAATTGGAATGAAGATCGTAAGAGGGGCATATATGGAGAAGGAAAATGAAAGAGCAGCCGAGAAAAACTATCCTTCACCAATTTGTAAAGATAAAGCACATACTGACCAAAACTTCAATGATACTATGAAGTATATCCTGAAACACATTGATGATATCTCTGTTTTTATAGGAACTCATAATGAAGAAAGTAGCTATTTGGCTATGGAAATGATGAAGGAAGTGGGTATAGATAAGAGTGATTTTAGAGTCTGGTTCGGGCAATTATATGGGATGAGTGATCATATCAGTTTTAATATGGCAAATGAAGGCTATAATGTGGCCAAGTATCTTCCTTTTGGTCCGGTTAGAGATGTAATGCCTTATTTGATCCGTAGAGCGGAAGAAAATACCTCTGTCGCAGGACAAACTAGTAGAGAACTTAATTTGTTATCTCAAGAAAAACAACGTAGAAAATTGTAATGAATCTTAATCAAGTTACCGTACCTTCTATCGATATTGCTCGATCCATTGAGTTTTATAAGGCCTTGGGATTGAACCTTATTGTTGAAGCACTTCCTCATTACGCCAGATTTGAATGCCCTAATGGAGATGCTACGTTTTCAGTTCATTTGGTAGATAAGTTGCCAGAAGGAGAAGGAGTGTATGTGTATTTTGAAACTGAATTATTGGATCAAGAAGTAGCACGTTTACGTAAAGAAGGGATGCAATTTGATCAATTACCGGTAGATCAAAGTTGGTTGTGGCGTGAAGCTAGATTACGGGATCCTGATGGAAATAAAGTCATTTTATATTTTGCTGGAGATAATCGGAAAAACCCACCCTGGAGAATAAACTAACAGATACTCTTTTGTTATGGATGAACATGTTCTGGATCAATCTTTTCTGCGAGAAAATTTCAAAGGGAAACGGTTAACCGCCAGAACTTTTGATAACTGCACTTTTAGTCATTGCGACTTTACTGAAGCTAATTTATCTGGGATTACTTTTCTAGAATGCAGATTTGAAGATTGTAATTTTGGCTCTGTGATGCTAAAGGAAACTTCATTACAAACTGTAGTATTTGTAGCATGTAAATTATTGGGTGTCGATTTTAGTAGTTGTAACTCATTCTTGTTCTCTGTAGCTTTTGAAAATAGTACTCTGGATTATGCCTCTTTCTATGGTTTGGGTATCAAAAACACACCTTTTATCACTTGTAGTGCAAAGGAAACAGATTTTACTCAAGCTGATTTATCTGGTGCGGTCTTCGATCAATGTGATTTGAATCAAGCTATTTTTGATCAAACAAAATTGGAAAAAGCTGATTTTAGAACGGCTTTTAATTTTAGCATCGATCCAGAATTGAATACTGTGAAAAAAGCAAGGTTTAGTGTCTCTGGATTAAAAGGACTACTGGTTAAATACAATTTGGATATAGAAGAATAACCGTTTCACTTATAACTGAGCGCATACTTCTTCAAGGATGTCAATAGTTTTGTAAATTTCTTCTTCATTTAGCGAGGCAAATCCCATACGAATACTGTTATGTTTTAAGTTGTTTGGATCGTATCTCCGCCATTCTGGGTTAAGTTCCAGTTTTAGAGAACCGGACCTAGCTACAACATCATCCCAATTGTATTTATTGTTTAAGGTAACCCAGACGGCTAATCCTCCTTTTGGAACTTCAAATTCGAAATAATTGGATAATTTTTCTTTGAGTAAGGAGCAGAATAAATCTCTTCTGTTCTTGTAGGTTTTAAGAACTTTACTCGTATGCCTTTGTATATCTCCAGCTTTAATAAGTTGTGCCATAGTTTTTTCTAGAACCATATCTCCTTGTCGATCAATGATCCTTCTCATATTGGAAGCTTCATCTATAAAATCCTTGGGGGCAATCAGGTAACCAATACGCATGGCGGGCGCTATGATTTTGGTGAATCCTCCAATATAAATCACATTGCCATAGTTGTCATTACTCGCCAGTGGAAGAATAGGGGCATTGCTGTAATGAAAATCGTAATCATAGTCATCTTCAATAATGGCAAAACCATATTGCTTAGCCAGTTGCAATAAGTGCATTCTTCTTTCTGCAGATAGGGTTACCGTTGTGGGATGGTGATGATGAGAGGTCACATAAATAGCTTTTATTTTGGTTTTCTTGCATAGTGCTTCCATGGCATTAGTGTCAATTCCTTGATCATCTACAGGGATATGAGCGATAGTAGCTCCTGCTTCTTCAAAAGTATAGTTGGCAGTGAGGTAATTTGTATTTCCAACCACAACAGTGTCTCTTTTGTTGAATAAGAGTTGACTCGCAAGGTAAATTCCCATTTGACTGCCTCGGGTAATCAAGATGTTCTCCAAAGAGATGTTTAATCCTCTGGTTTGGTTAAGGTATTTTACCAACTTTTCCCTTAGATCAAGATTGCCATAAGTAGAGCCGTAGGCAAAGAGGTTTTGGTGGTAGCTTTTTTTGGCAATATTTCTATAAGTTTTGGATAATTCCTCAATCGGGGCTAGTCGGTGATCCGGAGATCCGTCGTCTATCTGTATTTTGGGAGAATCATCAAAAGTAACAGAACTGTACATTAAATTAGGTCTTTTTGAAAACGAAAAAGAGCTGATGGTAGTAGTTTTTTGTTTTGAATTTTCATGATCAAAATCAGCAGGATTTACAATAGGAAGCATACTATTTACATAGGTTCCACGAGAAGGTAACGTTTCAATCCAGCCTTGTGCGATAAGTTCGTCGTAGGCAGCAATTACCGTTTTGCGGTGAATTTGTAGGTCGTTTGCCAATGTTCTGGTGCCAGGTAATCGGGTAGCGGGAGGTAATTTTCCCGACTTGATATGTTTAATCATTTGATCGCATAATTGCAGATACAAATTGCGTTGGGCTTTGCGATCGAGTAGTATGGAACTTTTGTATGGAAACATAACCGGACTATTAGATATATTAAAACTGGATGCATATAAGCATCCATAAAGCTACTACTTTTGAGTATCAAATAAAAATCAGAAGCTAGAGCGAGCGCATTAGCTGCTATGTTTAATTTCAAAATAAATAAGCTATGGGAACATATTCGGTATCGCCATTAAATAAAGTAGTTCGGGGACCTAAAAGAGCGAATTACGACGTACAAACTATAAACGCCATTTTGGATGATACTTTTTTGTGTAATGTAGGGTATATATGGGATAATAAAGCTATTGTTATTCCTACGGCCTATGGAAGAAAAGAGGATAAACTCTACATTCATGGATCGCTCAAAAATCGTATGATGTTAAGTTTGTTAGAAGCAGGAGAGGCGAGCGTTTCGGTAACTCATCTAGATGGTTTGGTTCTGGCTAGATCTGCATTTCATCATTCTGCAAATTATCGTTCTGTAAATGTATTTGGGAAAGTGCGGAAACTAGAAGCCCCAGAAGAGAAAATGGCTGCTCTTGCCTGTATTTTGAATCATATGGTAGATGGGCATTGGGATCATGTTCGACAACCTAATGAAAAGGAATTTAATGCTACACTAGTACTTGAAATAAGTATGGATCACGCTTCGGCAAAGGTCAGGGCAGAAGGAGTTAACGATGAACCCGAAGATCATAATTCTTCAATTTGGGCCGGAGTAGTGCCAATTCGCCAAGTAGCTTTTGATGCTATTTCTGATGAATTGCTGCAGTCAGGTGTAAATATACCTGATACTGTAAATCGCTTTGTAGAACAAAATAAATAGACACAGATGTTACAAATAAGACCCAGTTGCGAGAATTGTGATGCACCATTACCGAATACTAGTGATCAAGCAATGATATGTTCTTTTGAATGTACGTTTTGTAAGGATTGTGTGGATCATATATTTCATAATGTTTGCCCAAATTGTGGGGGAGGATTCGAGAAAAGGCCTACCAGACCATCGAATTGCTTTACCGGAAACTGCGTAGATCGCTATCCAGCAAGTCAAAAAAAGGTGTTTAAACCAGTAGTGTTTGATAAGTTTAAAGAAATTTTGAATATTTTTAGAGATATTGAACCAAGAAAAAGGTAACAATGATTGATATCAGACGAGCTACAGTAAAGGATACACAAAGTATTTCTCATTTAGGTGCGACAACCTTTGATGAAGCTTTTGGGCATTTATTTATTCAACGGGATGATCTTAATTCATATCTTACAGATACGTTTGCTGAAGAAAAAATATTTCGCAGTTTACAAAAAGAAAAGAATGTGTATTGGTTAGCTACTGAAGATGGTGTTCCTGTGGGGTATGCCAAGTTACAACTTGATGCTCCTTCTGAGTTTATTGATAGTACAAAGGTCTGTAAGCTTCAAAAGATTTATTTTCTAGGGAGTCATGTTTCCAAAGGTATTGGTAGCCGTTTGCAACAATTAGTTTTTGAAAAGGCTGTGGAGCATAACAATCATTATCTTTGGCTGTCGGCATTAAAAGAAAATGTAGGTGCAGTAAAGTTTTATGAAAGAAATGATTATGAAATAGTTGGAGAGCATCCCTTTACTATAGGAGAACAAAAGTTTGAGTTTTGGGTAATGGGTAAGAAATTAGTCTAATTCACTCTTTATATCCAAAGCTTCCACTTTTGCTGTAGAATCACAGTTTTTTACTTGTAGTTCTATAATTTTCTGTTCTAATTGACCTTCAATAAAATAAAGGTTACAAGAGTCTCTTTTGGTGTCACTTTTTGAAAAATCTACGCTTCCGGTTTGTAGGACTTTTGAAATGTCTGCTGTATCAATGCTATTTGCTTGCATTTTGGTTAAAACCTCTTGTTTGAATACACGATCTTTAACTCTGATATTTTTAAGTACTCGAGCATTAGGTCCATAATCGCAAGAAGTCTTTTTTCCGCCTAAAAAGAAAAATAACAGGATAAGACCAATAGTGAATCCTCCAAGGTAATAAAACAAACGCTGTGCTAATTTCATTAGTTATAAAATTGAAACGGCAAAGTAACGACTTTTTACACAAAAAAGAAGTAGCGCTTTTTCACTAAGAGCATTAAATTATCAACAGATTGATATCTCGGTACGATAAGTCAAACCAATCTGCGATAGGTTTGCTGGTTAGGATACCATGATAAAAATAGAGCCCACTTTTAAGCCCTCGATCAAAACGTACCGCACTTTCAATCCCGCCTTCTTCTCCTATTTGTAATAGATAGGGAGTAAAGATGTTACTGATGGATAATGAGGAGGTACGAGCGTATCGTGATGGGATATTAGGAACACAATAGTGCACAACACCGTGCTTTTCGAAAGTAGGATGGTCGTGAGAAGTAACTTCACTAGTTTCAAAACATCCGCCCATATCAATACTAACATCAATCACTACCGCTCCTTGTTTCATACGTTCTACCATGGTTTCGGTCACAATAACCGGAGCTCTGTTTTTACCTCGAACGGCGCCTATCACCACGTCGCAACGACGTAAGGCTTTTAATAAGTTCTTAGGCTGAATAGTAGAGGTGTAAAGTGTTCTACCCAGGTTGGTTTGAATACAACGTAATTTGGTAATCGAATTGTCAAAAACTTTTACATTGGCTCCAAGACCAACTGCGGAACGCGCAGCAAATTCACCAACAGTACCTGCTCCAAGAATCACCACTTCTACAGGAGGTACCCCACTAATGTTACCCATCATTAAACCTGATCCAGAAGTGCTTACACTATTCATAAGTTCTGAAGCTATTAAAACCGCAGCAGTACCAGCTATTTCACTCAAAGCTCTTACCGCCGGATAGGCTCCGTCAGAATCACGAATAAATTCAAAACCAAGAGCCGTAATTCTCTTTTTTGCCAGCGCTTGGAAATAATCTTTGGTTTGAGTCTTTAATTGTAGTGCCGAGATTAAAACCGACTGTGGGTTGATATGTTCTAATTCTTCTAGCGAAGGCGGTTCTACTTTTAGGATAATCGGGCATCCAAAAACTTTTGTTTTGTCATTGGTAATTTCTGCACCTGCTTCACTGTAATCTCTATCCGAAAAACTAGCACCTATACCAGCATTGGCTTCTAATAGTACTCTATGTCCGTGAGCCGTTAATGCGGCAACTGCATCTGGAGTAAGACATACTCGCTTCTCTTGGTAACTAGTCTCTTTTGGGATCCCTATAAAGAGCTTTCCTTTTTTGCGTGCTACTTCAATGGTTTCTTCTTGCGGCAGTAGTTGCTCTTTGGTAAAAGGAGATGTTGGTTTGCTCATTTGCGTGAAATTCTGTAACTCAAATTACGAATAAAAAAGCCAAGAAAACAAATATGGTGAAGTATTAACATCAGTTTTAGTGCCTATTAAGCAACAGTAATCTTCCTTTTGCCATCTTCAGCAAGAACAATTTTTACAGTAGCAATATCCAAGGGTAATATGTTTTTTACCCGATCAGGCCATTCAATAAATACCCAGGCACCTGATTCCAAATATTCTTCAAAACCAATGTGATAGGCTTCTTCTTCATCTTCGATTCTATAAAAATCGAAATGATAAATTGGCCCTTCATCTCCTTCATATTCATTGACCAAAGAATAGGTTGGGCTGGTGATACCGTCTTGTACACCCAGTTGTTTACAAATTTGTTTAATCAAAGTGGTTTTACCAACGCCCATATCACCATCAAAGCTTATAATTTTGTTGGTCGTATGGGCAATTACCTGTTCTGCAATATCTGAAAGTTCTTCTAGGGAATATGTGATGGTCATTTTTGTTTTATCTGGGATTTAACACAGCAAATGGTATGATCATTTCTTCTAGCGATACCCCGCCATGCTGGTACGTATTACGATAATAACTTACATAATGATTGTAATTATTAGGGTACGCAAAGAAATAATCTCCTTTGGCAAAAATAAAAGAACTACTCACATTTATAGAAGGTAAATGAATTTCTTTTGGATTGGTAGCTTCAAGAACTTCTCTTTGTTCATAAGTTAAACTTTTCCCTGTCTTGTATCGCAGGTTTAAACTGGTGTTTTTGTCTCCGATTACTTTCGAAGGGTTCTTTACATTAATGGTACCGTGATCCGTTGTGATCAACAGTTTGAATCCAAGTTGTTGAGCCTGTTGTATCATTTCTAGTAGAGGAGAATTCTTAAACCAACTTTGGGTAAGAGATCGATACGATTTATCATTAGATGCTAATTCTTTGATAACTTCCATTTCGGTTTTACTATGGGAGAGCATGTCTACAAAATTGTATACTACCACAGTGAGATCATTGTCCTTTAGACCTTTGAAATTGGCAGCAAGAGTCTTTCCGGATCTTTCGTTGGTAATCTTGTAGTATTCGTGTTTGATATCCAATCCCAAACGTTGTAACTGAGCGGTCAAAAATTCATTTTCATTCATGTTTTTTCCACCTTCATCCGTATCATCCAGCCAAAGGTCAGGATGTCTCTTTTTCATTTCGGATGGCATCAATCCAGAGAAAATGGCATTTCGCGCATATTGGGTAGCGGTTGGTAGGATACTGAAATAGGATATCTCTTGTTCTTTTTTGTAATAGTTGTTTACGATCGGTTCAAACGCCTTCCATTGGTCATACCTTAAATTATCAATAACAACCAATAGAGTAGGCTGACTTTTGCTTATCTCAGGAACAACCATTTCTTTGAATAATGTGTGTGACATTACGGGTGCATCTTCATGCCCGCTGAACCAATCTCTATAATTTTTGTCGATAAATTTGAAGAATTGAGAATTAGCCTCGGTTTTCTGTGATTCCAAAATTTCGAACATTCCTGTATCTTCAATGTCTTCAAGTTGCAATTCCCAATATAAAAGTCTTTGATATAGATCTGACCACTCTTCAAAAGAGTTGACCATGGCCATATCCATAGCTATTTTTCTAAACTCCTGTTGGTAATTGGCTGTTGTTTTTTCAGAAACTAATCTGGAGTTGTCCAGGTTCTTTTTTAAACTTAAAAGAATCTGATTAGGATTAACCGGTTTAATCAAATAGTCAGCAATCTTACTCCCGATTGCTTCTTCCATAATATATTCTTCTTCACTCTTGGTGATCATGACTACGGGGATACTATCTTTCTTTTCTTTGATTTCAGAAAGCGTTTCTATTCCTGATAATCCTGGCATATTTTCATCCAAAAAAACGATATCAAAATTGTCGTCGTCTAATATATCTAATGCTTCGGTACCGCTTTGACATTTTGTAACCTCATAATTTTTCTGCTCCAGAAATAATATATGCGGTTTTAGTAAATCAATTTCATCATCCACCCACAATATCTTTATCTTACTCATCAATCGTATTATTTATTTGATTAATTATCCGTTAATATAATTTTTTTGTTCCTTTTTTGAATAAACTTATTACTTAAAATTTATAGGAAGTGCCTTATATGATCGCCATATATGTATATTTGCTTTCATAAAAGTAAAATAAACTTGAAAAAAAGAAATAAGCTCAAAATATTAAACGACCCAATTTACGGTTTTATTACCATACCGAATGAACTAATTTTTGATCTTATAGAGCATAAATATTTCCAACGACTTCGCAGAATTTCTCAAATGGGTTTATCGTATTTGGTATATCCTGGAGCGCATCATACTCGTTTTCACCATGCTTTGGGTTGTATGTATTTGATGCAAAAAGCGGTAAGAGTTCTTCGTTTTAAGGGAGTTAGCATTTCTGAAGAAGAAGAAGAGGGATTATATGTGGCGATACTTTTGCATGATATTGGTCATGGTCCATTTTCGCATGCGATGGAGCATAGTATCGTAAATGAGATCAATCACGAATCTATTTCGTTGATGTTTATGGAGAAAATCAACGAAGAATTTAACGGGAGTTTAACGTTAGCGATTCAAATTTTTAAAGGAGAGTATCATCGTAAATTTTTACACCAATTGATATCTAGCCAGTTGGATATGGATCGTTTGGATTATCTGAAACGTGATAGTTTTTATACTGGTGTTGCCGAGGGTAATATTAATAGTGAACGTTTGATCACTATGCTTACCGTGGTTAACGATGAATTGATGATCGAAGAAAAAGGAATTTACTCTGTAGAAAAGTTTTTGTTGGCTCGTAGGTTGATGTATTGGCAAGTGTATTTGCACAAGACCAGTATTGTTGCCGAAAATGTATTGATAAGAGTATTGCAAAGAGCAAAGGAATTGGTGGATGATGGAGTAGAGCTAGAGGCAAGTAAAGCGTTGAAGTTCTTTTTGCAGAATAAAATCACTGCTGATAATTTTACCGAAGATGTATTAGAGACTTTTGCTAAACTAGATGATTACGACGTAGTTTCGGCAATGAAAGAGTGGATGTCTTCTGAAGATTTTGTATTGCGTACATTATCTACTATGATTATAAATAGAGATTTGTTGAAAATTAAAATCAAAAAGAAGCCTTTTGATAGTGAGAAAAAGGAAAAACAAATTGAAAAATTCAAACAAGCGTATAAAATTTCTGATGCTGAAGCACGTTATTTTGTTTTTGGAGGAACTATTACTAATCAAGCCTATCATCAAAACAAGCAAAATATTAATATTTTATACAAATCAAGGAAAGTAGTTGATATTGTGAAGGCTACAGATGAGTATAACTTAGAAGCCCTATCTAAACCTGTGACTAAATATTTTATGTGCTCTCCGAAGTACAAACATTAACACATTTTTTATACTTTTGCTAGAATGATTTTTACAGCCACACAAATTGCAGGTATCTTAAACGGAGAAATTGAAGGAGATGAATCTGTTGAGGTATCAAAACTAGCTAAAATAGAAGAGGGTACTAAAGGGTCTTTGACCTTTTTGGCAAACCCCAAATACACCCAGTTTATTTATTCTACAGATGCTTCAATTACTATAGTTGATAAAACTTTTGAAGCCGAATCCGACATCAAAACGACATTGATTCGAGTGGATGATGCGTACAAAGCATTCTCTCAATTATTAGAATATTACAATATGGTAAAGATGAATAAGACAGGGATAGAGCAGCCTAGTTTTATTTCAGAAACAGCCAAATATGGCGAGAATATTTACTTTGGGGCATTTTCTTATTTAGGAGAAAATGTAACCATTGGTAAGAATGCCAAAATATTTCCTAATGTGTATATAGGAGATAATGTTACTATTGGGGATGATGTTGTAGTATTTGCTGGAGCTAAAATTTATTCTGAAACCATTATTGGAAATAGTTGTGTAATCCATAGTGGAGCCATTGTTGGAGCAGATGGATTTGGGTTTACCCCAAATGAAAAAGGAGAATATAGCAAGGTGCCGCAAACAGGAAATGTTATTATTGAAGATAATGTAGACGTAGGGGCCGGAACTACCATAGATAGAGCCACATTAGGTTCTACTATTATAAGAAAAGGAGTAAAGCTGGATAATCAAATTCAGATCGCACATAACGTCGAGATAGGAGAACATACCGCTATAGCTGCACAAACAGGAATTGCAGGTTCGACAAAAATTGGAAAAAATTGTCTTATTGGGGGACAAGTAGGTATCGCTGGTCACCTTAATATTGGTAACGGCGTACGAATACAAGCACAATCTGGAATAGGTAGAAATATCAAAGATGGAGAAGCAATACAAGGTTCTCCTGCCTTAGGATATTCGGACTATAACAAGTCTTATGTACATTTCAAGAATCTCCCAAAGATCGTAGATAGAGTATACAAATTAGAGAAAAAGATAAACGATAATGAGTGACATTGTTGTGAGTAAGCAAAGAACCATTAAAGAGGAAATTAAACTTACCGGAGTAGGTTTACATACAGGAAAAGAAGTTACCCTTACTTTTAAACCTGCACCAGAAAATCACGGATACGCATTCTGCAGAATTGATCTAGAAGGCAGTCCTGTGATCGAAGCTGATGCCAACTATGTGGTAAATACCCAGAGAGGTACTAATCTGGAAAAAAACGGAGTAAGCATCCAAACTTCAGAGCACGTATTAGCCGCTTGTGTAGGACTCGAAATCGATAACCTTTTAATAGAATTAGATGCTTCTGAGCCTCCTATTATGGATGGATCCAGCAAGTTTTTTATCGAGGCTCTTGAAAAGGCTGGTATAGTTGAACAAGAAGAAGAGCGAGAAGAGTATATTGTTAAAGATGTGATCTCGTATACCGATGAAGAATCAGGCAGTGAGATTATTGTAATGCCTTCAGATGAGTACCAGGTGACTACAATGGTAGATTTTGGGACAAAGGTTTTAGGGACACAAAATGCATCACTTAAGCACTTATCTGATTTTAAAAAGGAAATTGCAGATGCCAGAACATTTAGTTTCTTGCATGAATTAGAAATGTTACTAGAGCATGGTTTGATCAAAGGAGGAGACCTTAATAATGCTATAGTTTATGTAGATAAGGAATTAAGTCCAGAAACCATGGAAAAGCTAAAAGTAGCTTTTGGTAAAGATTCGATTGCAATTAAGCCTAATGGAATTCTGGATAACCTTACGTTGCATTATCCAAATGAAGCAGCAAGACACAAATTACTGGATGTAATCGGGGATTTGGCCCTTATAGGTACTAGAATTCGTGGAAAAGTTATTGCGAATAAACCTGGACATTTTGTAAATACGCAGTTCGCCAAAAAGCTTTCTAAAATCATTAAGATTGAAAAAAGGAATAAAGTTCCTCAATTTGATTTGTCTAAGGAGCCTTTTATGGATATCAATAAAATAATGGATATGCTTCCGCATAGACCTCCATTTTTGTTGATAGATCGTATTTTAGAAATGTCAGACAAACATGTGGTAGGGCTAAAAAATGTAACCATGAATGAGCCTTTCTTCGTGGGACATTTTCCTGGAGCCCCAGTAATGCCAGGTGTATTACAGGTCGAGGCTATGGCGCAAACAGGAGGTATCTTGGCATTAAGCACTGTTCCTGATCCTGAAAACTACCTTACTTACTTTATGAAGATAGACAAGGTGAAGTTTAAACAACAGGTATTGCCAGGTGATACATTGATTTTTAAATTAGAGTTGATAACTCCTATTCGAAGAGGTATTTGCCATATGCAAGGTTTTGCTTATGCCAATGGTAAGTTGGTTACTGAGGCAGAATTAATGGCACAAATCGTAAAATCAAAATAATTAATAATTTAAAAGAGAATTATCCATAAGTTTAGTAATCTTGTGGATCTAGAAGAATTGAATCGCACATTGCATTTGATGTATATAAAATAAACCAAAACTGATGAATCAACCTTTAGCATATGTTCATCCCGGAGCGAAAATTGCGAAAAATGTGGTAATTGAGCCTTTTACTACAATCCATAATAATGTAGTCATAGGAGAAGGGACATGGATAGGTTCTAATGTAACCATTATGGAAGGTGCACGAATAGGAAAGAACTGTAGTATTTTTCCTGGGGCTGTAATTTCTGCTATCCCTCAGGACAAAAAGTTTAATGATGAGGATACCATTACCGAAATCGGTGATAATACTACAATAAGAGAATGTGTTACCATCAATAGAGGTACTACCGATAGAATGAAAACCAAAATAGGAAATAATTGTTGGATTATGGCCTATTGCCATATTGCTCATGATTGTATTGTTGGGGACAATTGTATTTTCTCAAACAATAGTACTTTGGCAGGACATATTACTGTAGGAGATCATGTGGTACTTGCTGGAATGGCAGCAGTACAACAGTTCTGTAGTATAGGTAATCATGCCTTTGTAACGGGTGGTTCTTTGGTAAGAAAAGATGTACCACCTTTTGTTAAAGCAGCTCGTGAACCATTATCCTACGTTGGGATTAACTCAATCGGTTTGAGACGAAGAGGTTTCAGTACTGAGAAAATTAGAGAAATCCAGAATATATATAGAATCTTATATCAAGGAAATTATAACAATTCTCAGGCAGTTGCCATTATAGAAGCAGAAATGGAAGCAACCTCAGAGCGTGATGAAATATTAGAATTTGTTAAGAATTCTCAACGAGGAATCATGAAAGGATATTTCTCGAATTAGTAAAACAAAAATTAAAGAATACTAGATAATGGCAAGTACAAGTGATATTAGAAACGGACTTTGTATAAAGTATAACAATGATATTTATAAAATCATCGAATTTTTACATGTTAAACCAGGAAAAGGTCCGGCATTTGTGAGAACTAAGCTCAAAAGTGTAACTACAGGAAAAGTAATTGATAATACGTTTTCTGCAGGGCATAAAATTGAAGATGTACGCGTAGAAACCCACAAGTTTCAATATCTATATGCAGAAGGTGATACTTATCACTTCATGAATACAGAAGACTACAATCAAATAACGCTTGAAAAGTCAACATTGGATGCTCCTGGTTTATTGAAAGAAGGAGAAGTAGTGACGGTTATTATCAATTCTGAAGATCAAATGCCATTGTCTGTAGAAATGCCGGCTAGCGTCATTTTGGAAGTAACAGCTACAGAGCCAGGAGTAAAAGGAAATACAGCTACCAATGCGACTAAACCAGCAACGGTAGAAACAGGTGCAGAAGTAATGGTGCCATTGTTCATCAATGAAGGTGATAAGATCAAGATTGAAACCGAAAAGGGTACCTATAAAGAAAGAATTAAAGAGTAAGTAATATTCGTATCTGAATAATGAAATTTCCTCAAGCACATACCTTAGAGCAGATAGCTACTATCATATCTTCAGAATTTATTGGCGATCCAGAGTTTCCAGTACTGGGAATGAACGAAATCCATGTGGTTACACCAGGGGATATTGTTTTTGTAGATCATCCGAAGTATTATGATAAAGCTTTAGAAAGTGCAGCTACTGTAGTACTTATTAATAAAAAGGTAGCGTGTCCTGAAGGAAAGGCATTATTAATATCAGACGATCCGTTTAGGGATTTTAATATTCTGACCAAGTATTTTAAACCATTCGAAAAGGCAAGTGCTCAGATTTCGCCAACTGCCAAGATTGGAAAAGGAAGCATTGTACAGCCTGGTTCTTTTGTTGGAAATCATGTGGTTATTGGAGAAAATTGTTTGATTCATAGCAATGTTAGTTTGTATGATCATACAGTTATAGGTGATAATGTTACCATTCATGCAGGATCCGTATTAGGAGGAGATGCTTTCTATTATAAAAATCGTCCTGAGGGATTTGATAAATTGATCTCTGGAGGTAGAGTAGTAATAGAGGATAATGTAGATATTGGTGCTCTGTGTACCATAGATAAAGGAGTAACTGGGGATACTACCATAAAAGAAGGAACCAAAATCGATAATCAGGTGCATATTGGCCATGATACAGTTATTGGTAAAAAGTGTTTAATTGCTTCACAAGTAGGGATTGCTGGTTGTGTTGTTGTAGAAGATGAAGTAACGATGTGGGGTCAAGTAGGAGTCACAAGTGGGATTACTATAGGTACAAAAGCAATAATTTCTGCGCAATCTGGAGTAAGTAAATCACTCGAAGGAAAGAAAAGTTATTTCGGCACACCAGCTGATGACTTCAGAAAAAAATACAAAGAAATTGCTGCTATACGGCAAGTACCTGATTTAATAGAAAAATTGAATACTAAATGAATACAAAGGCAAAAGACATCGTAAGGTCTTTTTATGAAACGGATTTAATACACAACTCAGAAGCTTTTTCTGAATTTCTACACCCGGAAATTGAACTGTTTTGGAATAGTAGTTTTGGATTTAGCAAGAAGAATTTTAACGATATCAAGATGATGTTTAGCGAGATGGCTGCATCTTTTGAGACCTTCAGATGTGAGATCAGCCATTTGTTGGCAGAAGATGATAAAGTCACAATCCGTTATACGTATTTTGCAAAGACGATAGAAGATCCTGATAAAGAAGAGGCTATAGCCCATTTTATTACGATTTGGGAGTTAAAAGACGATAAATTGTATCGAGGATATCAAATAAGTCAGCAAGGGGATAATACTCCCGAAAGTATGAAATCTTTTCTTTCAAAATAATTTCATTTTCATTTTAACGATAGTGTTCAAAAGCTTACTTTTGGAACTTTAAAAAGCAATAAAAAAATCATAACGCAATGAGTGTTTTAGTAAATAAAGATTCGAAGATTATTGTTCAAGGGTTTACAGGTAGTGAAGGTACATTTCACGCTGGTCAAATGATTGAATATGGAACAAATGTTGTAGGAGGAGTTACTCCAGGAAAAGGAGGGCAAACTCACTTGGATAAACCTGTATTTAATACGGTAGAAGAAGCTGTTAAAGAAGTAGGAGCTGATACCACTATTATATTTGTACCGCCTGCATTTGCCGCAGATGCGATTATGGAAGCTGCAGATGCTGGGATAAAAGTAATCATTACTATTACCGAAGGTATTCCTGTTGCTGATATGATAACGGCTTCAAATTATATAAAAGATAAGGATTGTAGATTGATTGGTCCAAACTGCCCGGGAGTAATTACTCCAGGTGAGGCCAAAGTAGGAATTATGCCAGGTTTTGTTTTCAAGCAAGGAAATGTTGGTATTGTTTCTAAATCAGGTACATTAACTTATGAAGCTGCTGATCAAGTTGTAAAACAAGGATTAGGTATTACTACTGCTATCGGTATCGGAGGAGACCCAATTATTGGTACTACTACAAAAGAAGCGGTAGAATTACTAGTTAATGATCCTGATACGTCATGTGTTGTAATGATCGGAGAAATAGGGGGACAGCTTGAAGCAGATGCTGCAAGATGGATTAAAGAAAGTGGAACTAAAAAACCAATCGTAGGATTTATTGCTGGAGAAACTGCGCCAGCAGGTCGTACGATGGGACATGCGGGAGCGATTGTTGGAGGTAGTGAAGATACTGCTGCTGCCAAGAAAGCAATTATGAGAGAATGTGGTATTCATGTAGTAGATTCTCCTGCTGAAATAGGTAAAAAAGTTGCTGAAGTTTTAGGTTAAGCAGCTGTTAAATAATTACAAAACCTCTTGGATTTATGTCCAAGAGGTTTTTTATTGGACATAATTTAAGAAAACTGTAACGTGTTTGTATATTTCACGTCTCTTAGTTAACTACAAATCAAACTAAATAATTATTTATGAAGATTTTTAAATCTATGCTACTATTGCTCTTTGTTTTATTACTGAGCAATTGTAAAGATTCATCGACAAAAACGGATACATCAGATGTTATCAAGACTGAACAACATACTGATAGTGCTGGTTTTAATTATGAAACCGTATCTAACGACCCAACAGGTCTAAGGTTGTATACTTTGGATAATGGGATGAAAGTGTATTTGGCAAAAAACGAAGAAGAGCCAAAGATTCAAACCTATATTGCCGTACGTGCAGGGTCTAATTATGATCCTAAAGAGACTACTGGTCTTGCACACTATCTAGAGCATATGGTTTTTAAAGGTACTGATGAAATAGGGACGCAGGATTTTGCAAAGGAAAAAGTACTGCTAGATCAGATTTCAGATTTGTATGAAGAACATAAAAAGGAATCTGATCCTGAAAAGAAGAAAGCGATTTACAAGAAAATTGATGAAGTCTCTCTAGAAGCTTCAAAAATTGCAATATCTAACGAATATGATAAAATGATTAGTTCTTTGGGAGCTCAAGGAACTAATGCACATACCTGGTTTGAAGAAACTGTATATAAAAATAAAATTCCGGTAAACGAATTAGATAAATGGCTTAAGGTAGAAAGTGAGCGTTTTAGTCAACTTGTACTTCGTTTATTCCACACGGAGCTTGAGGTGGTATATGAAGAATTTAACAGAACTCAGGATAACGATTTTAGAAAATCGTATTATGCTACTCTGGAAGGGTTGTTTCCTAACCACCCTTACGGACAACAAAGAACCATTGGAACTTCGGACCACTTGAAAAACCCTTCTATGGTTGAAATTCATAATTATTTTGATAAGTACTATGTTGCTAATAATATGGCTGTGGTATTAGTAGGGGATATTGAGTTTGATGAAACTATCAAAAAAGTGAATGACGCCTTTGGAGGATATGAGAAAAAAGAGGTGGTACATCCGGTTTTGCCAAAAGAAGAGCCAATAACAAGCCCTATTGTTAAAGAAGTGTTTGGTCCAACCTCAGAGAATGTTGCAATTGCATATCGTTCTGAAGGAATTGGTTCTGAAGAAGAAAAATTGTTGACCATGGCAGATATGATTTTAACCAATGGAAAAGCAGGACTTATAGACTTAAATTTGAACCAAAAACAAATGGTGCAAAATGCAGGTTGTTCTCCAATGTTCCAAAATGATTATGGGTTCCATAGATTTAGTGGTACACCAAAAAATGGACAAACGTTAGATGAAGTAAAAGATCTGATTTTAGGAGAAATAGAGAAGCTGAAAAAAGGAGAGTTTGAAGATTGGATGATGTCAGCGGTAATTAATGATCTTAAACTGTCTCAAACTAGAGAGTATGAGAATAATACTGCATTAGCAAGTGCATATTATAACGCCTTTATTCACCATCAGAATTGGGAGGATAGAGTTAAGTTCCTTGACGACCTTAAAAAGATTACTAAGCAAGAATTGGTAGATTTTGCAAATAAATTCTATCAGGATAATTATGTAGTCACTTATAAGCGCAAGGGAGAAGATAAAAATGTTGCTAAGGTAGAGAATCCAGGAATCACTCCGGTTGAGTTGAACAGAGATAAACAGTCTAAGTTCGTTACTGAGTTCTATGAGATTAAGACCTCTCCTTTACAACCAAAATTTATTGACTATAAAACAGCCATCAAGCAAACAAATACAGAGAATGGTTTAGAGGTGTCTTATATCGAAAACCCAAACAACGATCTATTTAGTTTGAATGTCATCTTTGATATGGGTAAAGATAATGATCGTAAAGCTTCTCTTGCGGCTGGATACCTTGATTATTTGGGTACCGATAAATATTCTCCGGATGAGCTTAAAAAAGAGTTCTATAAGTTAGGAATTAACTATAGTGTAAGTGCTGGTTCTGATATCACTTATGTAGGATTGTCTGGACTTAAAGAGAATTTGGATGCTGGTTTAGCACTTCTTGAGCACCTTTGGGGTAATGCCGTAGCAGATCAAGAAACGTATAATAAATATGTAGATAAAATCGCTAAGGCTCGTGATGATAACAAAACTCAAAAAGGAAATATTTTGTGGAATGGTTTGATGAACTACGGTATTTACGGAGACAACTCTGCTTTACGTAATATTTATACCATCGCAGAACTTCAAGAAATAGATCCAAATGAGTTAGTAACTAAAGTGAAAGAACTTAAAGGGTTTAAACATCGTATTTTCTATTATGGTAAAGATGTTGATGCGGCTATAGCTTCATTGAATAAGAATCACGTTTTGAATGGAGATCTTGCTGATTATCCAGAAGAAACAACCTACTTAGAAAAAGAAACAGGTGGAAATGTATATTTTGTAGATTATGACATGGTACAGAGTGAAATGGTATTCTTGGCCAAAGGATCACAATTTGATCCATCAAAACTTGCTGCTTCCAGACTTTTTAATTCTTATTTTGGTAGCGGTTTATCGTCTATCGTTTTTCAAGAGATTAGGGAGTCAAAATCTTTAGCGTATTCTGCATTCTCTGCATATTCAAATGCTTCAGAGAAAGATAAATCCAACTATATCTACGCATATCTTGGTACACAAGCTAATAAAATGCCAGAAGCCGTCGATGCAATGATGGATTTGATGACCAATATGCCAGAGGCTGAACAACAATTTAATGCTGCCAAAGAAGCGACATTAAAGAAAATTGCTGCAGAGAGAATTACAAAATCTAATATTTTCTGGCGTTATGAAGGCCTTAAGAAAAGAGGGATCGACAATGATAATCGCGAGGAAATGTATAATACGATCAAAAATATGACTCTGAAAGATTTGAAAAAATTCTTTAATGAAAACATTAGTGGAGAGACATATAATGTATTAGTGATTGGAAATAAGAAAGATGTGGATATGAAAGCGCTTTCAAAACTTGGAAAAGTTCAGGAAATGGATGTTGATTTCTTATTCAATTACGAAAAGAAAAAAGAAGATATTAAATTATAATATCAGAGCATTATAGATTGCAAACCCCGTGATAAAACACGGGGTTTATTCTTGGTCAGCAGTTTGTAATTCTTATATTTGATATCACAATATATAAACAACAAAATTTTATAGCGCTAATGAATCTCTTACAAGGTAAAACAGCAATTGTTACTGGGGCTACTCGTGGTATAGGAAAAGGAATAGCTGAAGTTTTTGCTCAAAATGGAGCAAACGTGGCTTTCACCTACAGTTCTTCTGTAGAAGCGGCCAAAATATTAGAAAAAGAACTTAACGACTTAGGAGTTAAAGCAAAAGGATATCAAAGTAATGCCGCTGATTTTGAGCAAGCGCAAGAGTTGGTAAAGGATGTGTTAGAAACTTTTGGAAGTATTGATGTTCTTGTCAATAATGCTGGTATTACCAAAGATAATTTATTGATGAGAATGGGAGAAGAGGACTTTGATAAAGTGATCGAAGTAAACCTGAAAAGTGTTTTTAATATGACCAAAGCTGTACAGCGTACTATGCTTAAACAAAGAAAAGGAAGTATTATCAATATGAGTTCGGTGGTTGGTGTAAAAGGAAATGCCGGACAGGCAAACTATGCAGCTTCAAAAGCTGGTATCATTGGTTTTTCTAAGTCGGTTGCACTTGAGTTAGGTTCGAGAAATATAAGAAGTAACGTGGTGGCACCTGGTTTTATAGAAACTGAAATGACGCAAAAGTTAGATGAAAAAGTAGTAGAAGGATGGAGAAATGCTATTCCTTTAAAAAGAGGAGGTACTCCAGAGGATATTGCTAATACATGCCTGTACTTGGCAAGTGATCTAAGTGCTTATGTTACTGGGCAGGTATTAAATGTGGATGGAGGAATGCTTACCTAAACAGAAGTTGGGTGAGATAAGAACAGTAATGTCTTTCAATGCAAACAGAAACAATTTTATTGATCATAGCAGCCTTTATAATCTCCTTGATTGTATCGTTATATCAGTATTTATATAAAGCAAAGAGTACAACCAAAAAGAGTGTATTCTTTGCTTTTTTACGTTTTCTGAGTGTTTTTGCAATTTTGTTGTTATTGATTAATCCTTCTTTTAGGAAAAAGACTTTTTTTACAGAAAAGCCTAAGTTAATTGTTGCTATAGACAACTCATCATCTATGTCTTATCTTAAACAAGAACAAGGGGTTGTCTCGTTTGTAGAACGTATAAAAAACAGTAAGGAAATTAATGATCGTTTTGATATAAACTACTATTCTTTTTCTGATGATTTAAAAGACTCACTAAAGCTAAGTTTTGATCAAAAACAAACGAATATTTCCAGAACTCTTGAGGATTTAAGTCAGATTTATAAAAGTTCAACTGCGCCAACGATATTGGTAACAGATGGAAACCAAACATATGGTAGGGATTATCAGTACAGTAGTTCTAGATATAAACAACAAGTTTATCCCGTTATCGCTGGAGATACTATTACAGTAACAGATACTAAAATTGCACAATTAAATGTTAATCGATACGCTTATTTAAAAAACAAATTCCCTGTAGAGGCTATACTCACATATTCTGGGGATCAAAGTGTAAGTGCCAGATTTCAAGTGTCCCTGGGTAATGCAGTAGTATTTAGTCAAAACATTACTTTTACAAAAGAAGAAAATTCCAAAGTCATTAATTTCACATTGCCTGCTACTCAAGTTGGAGTGGTGCAGTACAATGCCAGATTGATTCCTTTAGAAAGTGAAAAGAACAAAGTAAATAACACCAAGGCTTTTGCGGTTGAAGTAATTGATCAAAAAACCAATGTACTACTTGTTAGTGATATGGTACATCCCGATTTGGGTGCAATTAAGAAAAGTGTTGAAAGTAATGAAAGACGGAGTATTACAATCCTAAAAACATCTGAAGTAAAAAACTTAGATGATTATCAATTAATTATTCTATATCAGCCCAACAGTAGATTTAGAGGAGTTTATGAGAAAATAAATACTGCGCGAAAGAATTATTTGACTATTGTAGGGTCTAAAACAGATTGGGTATTTTTGAACAAAACACAAAATAAGTACTATCAAGAGATTACGCGACAGACAGAATACTATATCCCGAGATTTAATCCTAATTACAGTACTTTTTTATTTGATGATATCGGTTATGAAGGGTATCCACCGTTGATTGGTAACTTTGGAGAGATTAGAATTTCTTCAAATCACGATGTACTATTGTATCGTACCATTGGTAATATCCAAACCGAAGAACCTTTATTAGCTACTATAGAAGAGGACGGTATTAGAGAGGCTATACTTCTTGGAGAAGGTTTTTGGAGATGGAGAGCTCAGAATTTTCTGGATACCAAAAACTTTGAGAGTTTCGACGATTTCTTTTCCAAGCTGATTCAATATTTGGCTACAAACAAACCAAAAAGTAGATTGAATACCATTTCAGAATCCTTCTACTATGGTAATGCAAATATTAAGATCAAAGCAGAATACTTTACGAAGAACTACGAGTTTGATAATAGAGGAAGCCTACAAATTAGTTTAAAAAATAAGGAAACCGAGGAGACTCAAACCATTCCAATGCTACTAAAAAATAATTTGTACGAAGTAGATTTGAGTAATTTGAAAGCTGGAAATTATGATTTTACGGTAGCTGTTTCCGGAGAAAATATTTCGCGATCAGGAAGTTTTACAGTTTTGGAGTATAATGTAGAACAACAATTTTTGAATGCAGATGTAACAAAGTTGAAGCAGGTAGCTACTAATACTAATGGAAAGTCATACTTTATAGGGCAAGACGAAAAATTAATTCAGGATTTAATTCAAGATCAACGTTATCAACCTATTCAAAAAAGCAAAGAAAATGTGGTATCTTTAATTGACTGGAAATATCTTTTAGTCATTATCATCCTATTACTAGGGATAGAATGGTTTGCACGCAAGTATAACGGACTCATTTAAAATTAAAAACTCAAAATTATTATGGAAAAATTACCAAAAATAGGATTGCCAATTTTGATCCTTATTGTGTTAAGTATCGTTTTTATCTCTAAGTCTACTGTGACTATTGGTTCTGGAGAGGCTGGAGTATTATATAAGACTTTTGGAGGAGGTGTTGTGACAGAAAAGCCGCCATTAGGAGAAGGATTTCATCTTGTGGCTCCTTGGAACAAAGTAATTGTTTACGAAGTGAGACAGCAAGAAGTATTTGAGAAAATGCAAGTGTTATCATCTAATGGATTAGAGATCAAATTAGATGCTTCTGCATGGTTCCAACCTGATTATGAGAAATTGGGACTATTACACCAGCAAAAAGGAGAGAATTATGTAAATAGAGTGCTGTTACCAACAATTAGATCTGCTGCTCGTAGTGTTGTAGGAAGATATACTCCAGAACAATTGTATTCTAGCAAGAGAGACGCGATTCAAAAAGAAATTTTTGAGGAGACCAAAAAGATTGTAGGCAATCAATTCATACAGTTGAATGAAGTTTTGGTTCGTGATGTAACTTTGCCGCCAACGATAAAAGAAGCGATAGAAAGAAAGTTAAAGCAAGAACAAGAAGCATTGGAGTATGAGTTTAGACTAGAAAAAGCCAGAAAAGAGGCTGAAAGACAAAAAATTGATGCAGAAGGTAAGGCAACAGCCAATAGAATTTTGAATGAATCACTTACCGATAAAATCCTAAGGGAAAAAGGAATTCAAGCTACTTTAGAACTTTCTAAATCACCTAATGCAAAGGTAGTTGTAGTAGGGTCCGGAAAAGACGGGATGCCTTTAATTTTGGGTAATCAGTAGACATACAGCATACAAAATTCAGTTGTCAATTTGATAGCTGAATTTTGTTATTTTCAATATATCTGTTTTTAATTCGTTTATTTTATTAAATTCGCAATTCATATGTTAAGAAATGGGTTTTAGGGTGTTAATATTTGGTTAATTACCGTAATTCTTTTACTTTTAAGCCATAAACTCAACTTATTAATATGAAAAGAAAATTATTTCGCCCCATTGCACTGGGCCTAGGCTTGGTGGTTGCACTTCTTGCTTACACATTAACCACCCCAAAAACAGAAAAATCCCAAAATCAAAATGATGACATTGTAAATTTGAGAGCACAACATGCAGAGCATTTGGCTAATAGTCCTTTCAAAAACACCTTACAATTATCAAAAAAAGAACGTAAAGCTCAAGGCTTACCTCCTAACAGGTATTTTGAGCAGATGTGGGAGTTAACGATGAACCCAAAAAGTGGTCGTACTCACCCAGAGAACATTTTCTCACTTCAAGAACAGCTAAAAGCTAAATTTGCGAAAAGAGCTCCTGGAGATGATCCTAACAACCCATGGATAGAAAGAGGTCCTAATGATATAGGAGGTAGAACTCGTGCTATCATGTTTGACCCTAATGATTCATCCAACCGCCGAGTATTTGCTGGAGGTGTAAGTGGAGGTCTTTGGGTAAATGATAATATTACCTCGTCTACGTCTCAATGGAGTAGAGTACAAAATGTACCAGGAAATCTATCAGTTACTTCGATTACTGTAGATCCAAGAAACTCGAATATCTGGTACGTAGGTACAGGAGAGCAGTATACTGCTGGAGATGTGGTTGGTAACGGTGTTTACCGATCTACAGACGGTGGTAATAGCTGGCAAGCACTTAGTATTCCTGCTGCCGGAGCCGCTACTTTTAGTTTTAATGCAAATAACTTATTCCTTTCAGGGTTATTTTATGTAAATGACGTTGTAGCTTGGAATAACACATCACAAAACCGTACAGAATTATTTGTAGGAGTTGGTGCTCATGTATATGGAGATGCGAGTAACCCTTCAAATTGGTTAGGTTTACAGACTGCAGGTTTATATAGATCTGTAGATGGAGGTTCTACCTGGAATCGTATTGAGTCTTCGAATTTAGCGTTTGATTTCCAGGGAACGAACTATTATATGATTCCTAATGATTTTGAAGTAGGAGCAGATAATACATTATGGATGGGAACCATCACAACTCCAGGTATTGGAGGTGGTGGTGGAGGAAGAGTCTTCAGTTCTACCAATGGTGGTACTTGGACCGAAGCAGCTGCTTCTCCTTTAGCAGATTCAAATCGTGTAGAAATTGAGGTTTCTTCTACAGATGCTAACAAATTGTATGCACTTACACAAGGATCTACAGACCCAGTGCATATTTATAGAACAACAAACAAATTTGCTTCGGTTACTGAAACTGCACTACCTAATGATGCAGATGGTGGTATCCCAGCAAACGATTTTACCAGAGGACAGGCATTTTATGACTTGATGATCGAAGCTGATCCTAATAACGATGATATTGTTTATGTAGGAGGTATTGATTTGTTTAGATCTACCAATAGTGGTAACTCTTGGAGTCAAATTTCAAAATGGTCTAACAATTCTGGATTAGCAAGTCTTAGTGTATCACTTGTACATGCTGATCAACATGCAATGACCTTCAGACCAGGAAATTCTAATCAGGCGATTTTTGGTAATGATGGAGGGGTGTATTACGCATCTGATTTATCTCGTGGTTCTAACTCGAATGTATTTGGAGCTAGAAATAGCAATTTCAATGTAACACAGTATGTAAAAGCAGGTATCGGTCCAAACGGAACAAATGATGTTACTGGTATTTTTACTGCAGGTGCACAGGATAATGGTTCTCAAGCATTTAGAAATGCTTCAGCTGGAATTAATGGATCAGAAGAATTATCTGATGGAGATGGATTCTATACGTTTGTAGATAAAGATGGGCAGTACATGACTGCAACTTTTACAAATAATGTGATTTATAGATATAACTTACCTTGGGATGGTAGAGGAAGAAGACAAGGTGGAGCGACTACTATCCTTAATGAAAGAACAACAGGAGATTTCGTAAACCAAATGGGATACGATAGTGATGCTAATTTCTTATTATCGAATGCGTCTTCAGGTGGTTCATTCTCGATCAAAACGATCGATGTTGCTGGTAATCGTAATAATAATATTACCAATGCTGTCTTAACGGCAAAACCAACGGCATTTATTGCTTCTCCTTTTGCTAATAATACTTGGTATGTAGGAGCAGCAGATGGAAAATTATTCAGACTTACTAATGTTGGTTTGGGTACAGCTTCTTGGACAGAAATCAATACACCATTTGTAGGTTCAGTTTCTTCGGTAAGATTAGGAGCTACTGCAAATGATATCATGGTGTCTATCCATAACTATGGTGTAACCAGTGTTTGGTTCTCTAATGACGGAGGAGCAAATTGGTTGAACAAGGAAGGTAACTTACCAGATATTCCAGTTAGAGATATACTTCAAAACCCATTAGATAGAAACGAAGTTATCCTAGCTACACAATTAGGTGTTTGGGTAACAACTAACTTTAATGATGCTAACCCTAATTGGGAGCAGGCATATAATGGAATGAGTGACGCAAGTGTAACTTCATTTGATTATTGGGCTAAAAATGGTAATGATAACGATAATGTAATCATTGCATCTACTTACGGTAGAGGAGTGTTTACAGGATCATTCACCTCTAATTCAGTTGCAGATACACAAGCACCAAGTACTCCAACAGGTTTATCAGCTTCAAATATTGCTGAAACTACTTTGACATTAAGTTGGAATGCTGCTACAGATAATGTAGGTGTTGTAGGATATGATATCTATCAAGGAAATTCTAATTTAGGATCGGTTACAGGAACAACTGCTAATATCACAGGGTTAACAGCAAATACTGCATACCAATTCAGAGTAAAAGCCAAAGATGCTGCTGGTAATGAGTCTGGTTTCAGTAATACAGCTTCTGCTACCACAACTGGTGGATCAACAGGAGGTTCTGGTTGTGTGTCAGGAATTTCTTCATTCCCGTACAACGAAGGATTTGAAAATACAATTGGAGCATGGAGCCAATCTACAGCAGATGATCTAAATTGGACTGTAGACGCAAGTGGAACTCCATCTAGAGATACAGGACCATCTTCTGCTACTCAAGGAAGCTTCTATATTTTTGTTGAGGCTTCTGGTAATGGAACAGGTTTCCCAAATAAACAAGCAATAATTACTTCCCCTTGTTTTGATCTATCTGGACTTAGTGCTGCTACGTTCTCATTCAGCTATCATATGTTTGGAGCCAATGATATGGGTAGTATTGCATTAGAAGTAAGTGATGATAATGGTTCTTCATGGACAAGCGTTTGGAGTGAGACGGGTAACAAAGGAAACTCTTGGTTAAATGCAAGTGTTGACTTAGCATCCTACGTTGGAGGAAGTATTCAAGTACGATTTAATAGAATTACAGGTGGTACGTGGCAAGCAGATATCGCTATAGACAATGTGTCTCTTTCTTCTGGAGGAGGAACATCTACGCCACCACCGGCAGATATTTGTGCTGGAGTTGCAGAATACGACAGCACAAGAGCTTACAGTGCTGGAGACCAAGTAACATTTAGAGGGTCGTTGTATGAAAGAACAACAACAGGTTGGATTAACTTAGGTACTTGTGGTTCGACTACAGCAGCGGTAGATGGTACTTTTGTAGATCTTAATGATTTTGATACGTCATTAGCAATTACCTTGTATCCAAACCCAGCTAAGAATAACTTATTCATAGCAAGTGCAAACACCAATACTAAAGCATACAGCATCTTTAACACGCTAGGGCAACTAGTTGACGAAGGAAATGCTGAAAATGCAATTGATGTTTCACAACTTCAAAATGGATTATATACTATAGTAATTAATGGACAAACTCAACGATTTATTAAAAACTAACATATAGTATACTAATTATAGTAGGAAAGCCTTGAATACTTGTATTCAAGGCTTTTTCATTTGCACTCATTTATCTTATGAAATGAGGAACAAAAAAAGCCTTCATGTATCATGAAGGCTCAGCAAAATAGATCATGGTTAGTGTTACTATTTCTGCTTTAATTTTTCTGCTTGTTTGGTCCACTGATCTCTCTCAATTCGACCAGGAAAAAACTGAATAAGTTGCGTGACTGTTTCAATATCTTCGGCAGTGAATCGGCTAATTTGATCAAACGTGTAAATCCCTATTCCGTTTAATTTTTCCTCAATAAATGGACCAATACCACTTATTAACTTCAAATCATCCTTTTGAGAAGCATCCGCTTCACCAAAACTAGCAAAGTTCAACTTAGGTTGCTCTCCTGTAGGAGCTGGTGCACTCGAAATAGGAATACCACCGTGATCTCTGGTTTTGATCGCTTTAATTTCATTTTCTGAAGAAGCTTTGTTCGAGAATGTCGATTTGGCTTTAGTATATTCAGCATTTTTCAATATCGAATTTTGTCGTTGACATTCTTCGAGTTCAGCTTTGTATTTATTTTTTAGTGCCCATCGGGATAATAGCCATCCTAACAAAAATGCTAGGAATAGCAGTAAAAGGAGACACCACCAATTGGCTTCGTTTAAAAATTCTAACATAGTTGTGGTTATTTAATTTACAATGATTTCTATTCTTCTGTTTTTTGCTCTGTTTTCTTCACTGGTATTAGGAACAATAGGATTAGATTCTCCTTTTGAAGTAGCCTTAACCTTATCAGCGTCGATTCCTTGAGATATTAAATACTGTCGTACATTATTGGCACGCTGTTGTCCAAACCAGAGATTTGCTTCCTCATCTCCAACATCATCGGTATGCCCAGTCACACGTACACTTTTATCTGGATATTTGTTGAGATAGTTCTTTAATTCCAGAGCATAGTTGGATAACGTTGCATCGGGTTTAAATGTCTTCTCACCAAAATTGGAGTATAACGTTCTATTAGCGACACTTTTCTCTACTTCAACAGTACGTTCTTCGGTTAATGTTTTAAAAAGTAATGAAATACCTCCAACATGATTACCATCAGCATTGTATTCATAATCTTTTACCTCGCTAGAAGTACTGATTCTATCGGAATTAATCCCTGATTTTATGAATAAGTCTTTCATAAAAGTGGCCCGGGTTAATCCAAGTTCATCTTCTGTATTGTTTTCTTCTGAGGTTTCATAACCGGTAATCAAAAGTTCTTTGTTTTGATTTTTCCCGAGATAATCAGCAACCAAATCACCAATATCAGCAATGGCATCTGGTATAAATACATCACCGTTTTTGTTATTGATTTGAAGTTGACCTTTGAGAGTTAGTACATCTTGATCGTCATCATCTTTGATAACAAAATTGAGTTTCTGTTGTTCGATAGCAGCAATGCTATCTTCGTAAGCTTTCCTTGCAGCAGCTTCGCGTTTGAGTCTAATTTTTTCTTCGTTTTTTAGGTTTTGTCCGGTTTCCCGAGCACACCAATCGCAAGAATAATACCACCACATTGCCAGCCATGCGAATAGCAAAAAGATAAGAAATGAAATGATTTTTTTCATAAGTTGTTGATTAGTATTGTCTTTTAAAGTTATAAAAATGTTTATAATCAACCTATTACGCCAAATAATTATTGAAGATTTATGCTGATAAAAAGATTAATAACAAAAAATTAAGTTGAAATGCATTTTGAAAACATATTTTTTATAAATTCGCGAAGTATTAGAAAACAATGAGAAACATATTTGTACATCATCACCATTCAAACATATTCGCTCAGGCGTGGTAGGTTTGGTATGTGTATATAACAAATAAATCAAAACCCGTTTGAGCAACTCAAACGGGTTTTTTGTTTTCTATCAACTCGTTTGGTTTGATCTAACACAACAACAAAAAACTAAAATGTCAAAAATTAAAATTGCTATTCAAAAAAGCGGTAGGCTTAATGAAGACTCTGTAAAAATTCTAAAAGATTGCGGTATTTCAATTGATAATGGGAAAGATCAGTTAAAAGCACAGACGCGTAATTTCCCTATGGAGGTAATGTTTCTCCGAAACGGAGATATCCCTCAATATTTAAGAGATGGAGTAGTTGATATTGCTATCATAGGAGAAAATGTGCTGATAGAAAAAGGACAAGATATTTCTATAGCCGAACGTTTAAATTTTTCTAAATGTAAAGTTTCCCTGGCGGTACCCAAAGAGTTTGAATACAATTCTATTCAGGATTTGGATGGTAAAAAAATTGCAACTTCTTATCCTAATACAGTAAATCAGTTTTTAGCACAAAAAGGGATCACTGCAGAGCTTCACCAGATATCTGGATCTGTAGAAATTGCACCTAATATTGGTCTTGCA
Source organism: Aquimarina sp. AWH4_224 (assembly GCF_056160245.1). Taxonomy (NCBI): domain Bacteria; kingdom Pseudomonadati; phylum Bacteroidota; class Flavobacteriia; order Flavobacteriales; family Flavobacteriaceae; genus Aquimarina; species Aquimarina sp. AWH4_224. Next base: position 241,901 of record NZ_JBSWWU010000001.1, read on the forward strand.
GATGCAATCTGTGATATCGTGTCTAGCGGTAGTACATTGTTCAAAAACAATCTAAAAGAAGTAGAGGTAATGTTAACTTCTGAGGCAGTATTAGCAGTTTCTCCAAAAATTTCTGAAGAGTCTAAAAAGATCTTAGAAAAATTACAATTCAGAATACAGGCGGTTCTAAAGGCACGAAACTCAAAATATGTGCTTTTGAATGCTCCAAATGACAAGATAGAAGATATCGTTAAGATATTACCTGGAATGCGAAGCCCTACGGTATTGCCGCTTGCAGAAAAAGGATGGAGTTCTATACATACCGTAGTAGAAAAGAATAAGTTCTGGGATATCCTCGACGAACTAAAATCCGAAGGCGCTGAAGGAATATTGGTTTGTCCAATAGAAAAAATGGTGCTTTAATAACCACAATAGATTTAGATCATTATGTACACCATTTCCTTAATACCAAATAGCAATATAGATAGTATACTACCACTCTTGCAAGAGTTGAATCCTAAAGTGGAATTGCAAATCCTAAAGGCTCGTTTAGACGATATGCTACAATCTAATTATGAGTGTGTAGGGGTTTACGATCAAAATAAATTAATTGGTATTTCGGGTTTGTGGTTCTTAACCAAGTATTATGTGGGGAAACATGTAGAACCAGATAATGTTTATATTCTTCCAGAATACCAAGGTAAAGGAATAGGAAAGTTATTGATGAATTGGATATTTGATTATGCCAGAAGTAAAGGATGCGTAGCTTCCGAACTAAACTGTTATGTAAATAATACTTCTGGACAGAAATTTTGGTTGGATCAAGGTTATGAATTGATAGCTTATCACTATCAAAGACAATTATAGATTCAATTAATTAATAGAAAAAGAACAAATGAAAAAAACATATAATCCAGAAATAAAAGAGTGGGGAGAACTATTGAAACGACCTACTCAAACTATAGCAGATATTGAAAACACTGTCTTGCAGATTTTTGATGAAGTAAAAGCTGAAGGGGATGAAGTTATTAATGCGTATACTCAGAAATTTGACAAGGTGGCTATCCAAGACATCTTGGTTACTCCTGCTGAAGTGGAAGAAGCAAAAATGCTGATCGATGAGGAGCTCAAAACCGCTATATTATTGGCAAAATCGAATATCGAAGCTTTTCATAAGGCACAAAAAACAGAGCGAGTAGCAGTAGATACTACTGATGGAGTTTCTTGTTGGCAGGAAAAGAGAGCAATACAAAAGGTGGGGCTTTATATTCCTGGTGGAACAGCCCCTTTATTTTCAACGATTTTGATGCTAGCTGTTCCTGCAAACTTGGCGGGATGTAAAGAGGTTGTGTTGTGTTCTCCACCAAATGCTGAAGGTAAAATCCACCCCGCAATATTGTTTACTGCAGATTTATGTGGTGTAACAACAATCTGTAAAGCAGGAGGAATTCAAGCAATTGCAGGGATGACGTTTGGAACCCAATCTATTCCTAAGGTTTATAAAATTTTTGGTCCGGGTAACCAGTTCGTTACTGTAGCCAAACAATTGGCAACCAAATTTGGTGTGGCCATAGATATGCCTGCTGGTCCTAGTGAGTTATTGGTCGTAGCCGATGATAGTGCAAATCCCGCTTTTGTTGCTTCGGATTTATTGAGCCAAGCAGAGCATGGTAAGGATAGTCAGGTTATTCTGGTGTCTACTTCAAAAAGCATGATCGAATTAGTAGAAAAAGAAGTGGCAGGACAATTAGAAAAGTTGCCGAGAAAAGAGATTGCAACGGCAGCTATCGAAAACTCTAAATTGATTTATGTAGAAAATGATCAAATAGCCTTGGACCTAATTAATGAATATGGGCCAGAACACTTTATTGTTTGCGTAGCAAATGAAGATTTCTATGTAGATCAGATCGTTAATGCAGGATCTGTTTTTATTGGTAATTATACACCAGAGAGTGCAGGGGATTACGCTTCTGGAACCAATCATACTTTGCCTACAAATGGCTATGCAAAGCAATATAGCGGTGTAAACCTGGATAGCTTTATGAAATCCATGACATTTCAGAAAATATCAGAACAAGGAATAAAAAATATAGGGAATGCTATTGAGTTGATGGCCGAAGCAGAGGGGCTTCAAGCACACAAAAATGCAGTTACGTTGCGACTACAAAGCCTATCAGAAAATTAAAATTATTGGGATGAATTGTAAAAATTGTGGATATCAACTAGAAGAAGGATTAGGGTACTGTAATAATTGCGGAGCCAAGGTGATTAGTGAAAGGATTACTTTGAAACAATTACGAAACGATTTTTTTAATGATGTTTTGGGATTGGATAATCTGTTTTTAAGGACCATAAGAACTTTTGCAGTAGCACCATATCAGGTGATTTTGGATTATGTTGCTGGTACAAGAAAGCGATACATAAACCCATTTGCTTTTTTGGCAATTGTAGCCGCGATTTCAACATTCGTATTTAATACTTTTTCAGAAGAATATATTAGCAGGATAGATGCCACTCAAGATGAATCGATGTATGAGGAGATATTTGCCATGATCAATCCGGGAAAGGATAAAAACTCTGCAGAGTATCAACAGGAATATGCCGAATATAGGGATTCGTCTATTGAAGCAAGTAGAAACATGTATGTCATATTATTACGTTATTTCAATATTTCGGTATTTCTATTTACACCGGTATATGCTCTTTTAGCTTTTTTGGTGTTTGGTAGCAAACCATTTAATTATGGAGAACATTTGGTGGCAAATGCCTACCTGGTAGCATTTGGGTTACTGGTAGGGACTTTGTTTTTCTTGGCTTCGGTAGCAATACATCCATCTATATATATGTATAGCTCAATTATCACTATTGCCTATTATTTGATTAGTTATAAAAAAATTGCAGAACTATCCATTAAAGGAATTCTGTTTAAATTTTTAAAATTCATTTTATTGAGTATTGGGTTTTTAATCGTGATTGGTTTTGTTTCAGTTGTACTAGGGTTTTTAGGAGCATTAATTTATAATAAGTTATCGTAAAATACGACAATGAAAAAAATAGAATTTGATATAAACAGAATTGTAAGAGATAACGTAAAAGGCTTACAGCCTTACTCATCAGCAAGAGATGAATACGTTAGTGATGGGTCAGATATGATTTTTTTGGATGCCAACGAAAATCCTTATGAAAATGGAGTAAATCGTTATCCGGACCCTCAACAGCGCAGTCTTAAAGATGCTTTGACGGTTCAAAAAGGAGTGTCGAGTAATCATATGTTGTTAGGTAATGGTAGTGATGAAGTGCTGGATCTTATTTTTAGAGCATTTTGTGAGCCCAAAAAAGATAATATCATCACATTACCACCAACATATGGGATGTACAAGGTATTGGCAAATACCAATGATATAGAAGAAAAAAGAGTGTTGTTAACAAAAGATTTTCAGCCTGACCTATCTGGAATTTTTGATGCTGTGGATGAAAATTCGAAGGTCATCTTTTTGTGTTCGCCCAATAATCCTACAGGAAACTCTTTTGATGCTAAAAAAATAGAAACTATTCTAGAATCATTCAATGGTTTGGTAGTAGTTGACGAAGCTTATATTGATTTTTCTAAAAAGGAAAGCTGGGTGTCAAATCTTACCAAGTATCCCAATTTGATAGTTACACAAACTTTGTCTAAGGCTTATGGTCTTGCTGGGATACGTTTAGGAATTTGTTATGCCTCTGAAGAGATTATCCAAATTTTAAACAAAATAAAACCGCCTTACAATGTCAATGAATTGACACAGCAACGGGCTTTGGATCGCGTATTGGATCAGGAAAAAGTAAAAACAGAGATCAGCAATATCCTAGAAGGAAGAGAAAGCCTGGTTAAGGCGCTGGCAGCTGTAGCTTTTGTAGAGACTATATATGATACCGATGCTAATTTTGTTTTAGCAAAAGTTGATGATGCTGACAAGCGATATGCGCAATTATTAGCAAAAGGTATCGTAGTTAGAAATAGAAGTACGCAACCGTTATGCAAAAATACCTTACGGTTTACAGTAGGGACTGAAACAGAAAATAAAGAATTAATTAAAACCTTGCAAAACTTGTAAAGTAACATTTCAGATGTAAGCTTTACATTATATCTAGACATGAAAAAGAAAGTATTATTTATAGATAGAGACGGAACAATCATAAAAGAAACAGCAGACGAACAAATAGATGCATTCGAAAAGATGATCTTTTACCCAAAGGCATTTACCTATTTGGGAAAAATTGCTAAAGAACTGGATTATGAACTGGTAATGATTACCAATCAAGATGGTTTGGGAACAGATGTATTTCCAGAAGATACCTTTTGGCCAGTACATAATTTTATCTTGAAATCTTTTGAAAACGAAGGAGTAGTATTCGATAAAGTGTTTTTGGATAGAACATTTCCACATGAGAATGCCAATACCAGAAAGCCAGGTACTGGGTTACTTACAGAATATTTTTCGGATGCATATGATCTGAAAAATTCCTTCGTTATAGGAGATCGCCTCACTGATATGGAATTGGCTAAAAACCTAGGTGCCAAAGGGATATTTATAAATGATAATACCAACTTAGGTACTGGAGAAATAACCATTAATACAAAAGAACTTGACGAGTATATTGCCTTAGAAAGTAATGATTGGCAACGTATTTATGAGTTTCTAAAATTAGAGGATCGCGTTGCAGAAATTGCTAGAAAAACCAATGAGACGGATATTTTTATCCAGCTGAATTTGGATGGTACTGGTAAGAGTGATATCTCTACTGGCTTAGAATTTTTTGATCACATGTTAGATCAGATTGCTCGCCATGGACAAATGGATTTGGTGATCAAGGTCAAAGGAGACTTGGAAGTTGATGAGCATCACACTATCGAAGATACCGCTATTGCATTAGGAGAGGTTTTCTCAAAAGCCCTTGCGGATAAATTAGGGATCGAACGCTACGGGTTCTGTTTGCCAATGGATGATTGCCTGGCACAGGTTGCTATTGATTTTGGAGGACGCAACTGGTTAGTTTGGGAGGCAGATTTTAACCGAGAAATGATTGGTAAAATGCCAACAGAGATGTTTTTCCATTTCTTTAAGTCTTTTACAGACGGAGCAAAAGCAAATTTAAATATCAAAGCCGAAGGAGTAAACGAACATCATAAGATCGAGGCTATTTTTAAGGCTTTTGCCAAAGCTATTAAAGTAGCAGTAAAAAGAGATCCGGAAAAAATGGTTTTGCCAAGCACAAAAGGAATGCTGTAAAACAAAACAAGCTGTATAATCTTTTGATAAACACATGAAAATAGTAATTATAAACTACGGAGCTGGAAATATTCAATCTATAAAATTTGCAATTCAACGATTGGGATATGAAGCAATTTTAAGCAATGATCCCGAAGAGATACAACAAGCCGATAAGGTAATTTTTCCTGGTGTAGGAGAGGCGAGTAGTGCTATGCAAAAGCTTAAAGAATCTGGGTTAGATACTTTGGTTCCAAAATTGGAACAACCCGTATTAGGTATTTGTTTAGGGATGCAGTTAATGTGTAACCATACCGAAGAAGGCAATACCAAAGGATTAGCAATTTTTAATATCGATGTGTTGCGATTTAACCACGGGGTGAAAGTGCCTCAAATTGGTTGGAATCAAATAGAAGAATTGAAATCACCATTGTTCAGGGATGTAGCAGAAAAGGAATACATCTATTTGGTGCATAGTTATTATGCGCCCATTACTGAGGAGACGGTAGCACAATCCACTTATGGAATTGCTTATAGCACTGCATTACAGAAAAATAACTTTTACGGAACCCAATTTCACCCTGAGAAGAGTAGTGATGTTGGTGAACAAATATTAAAGAATTTCTTAGAATTATGAGAATTATACCAGCTATAGATATTATCGAGGGTAAATGCGTTCGTCTTTCAAAAGGAGATTACGCAACCAAAAAAATATATAACGAAAATCCACTTGAAGTGGCAAAAATGTTCGAAGATCACGGAATACAATATTTGCATTTGGTGGACCTGGATGGAGCCAAATCAAAACATATTGTAAACCACAAAGTCTTAGAGCAAATCGCAACCAAAACAAATTTGAAAATTGATTTTGGAGGAGGATTAAAAACAGACGAAGATCTTAGAATAGCCTTCGAAAGCGGAGCAAATCAAATCACAGGAGGGAGTATTGCGGTAAAAGATCCAGATACTTTTACCTCTTGGTTACAGCGTTTCGGAGAAGACCGCATTATTCTGGGTGCCGATGCTCAAAATGAGAAAATTGCAGTGAGCGGATGGTTAGAAGAAAGCGATAAGGAATTGATTCCATTCATCAAAGAATATCGTGAAAAAGGAATTACTTATGTGATTTGTACGGATATTAGTAAAGACGGAATGTTGCAAGGGCCTTCTTTTGATCTTTATGAAAAAATCTTAAGTGAAATCGAAGGAGTGAAATTGATTGCTTCTGGTGGTATTTCGGATTTTGAAGAACTCCCCAGACTTGCCGAACTAGGATGTGAGGGAACTATCATCGGTAAAGCGATTTATGAAAATAAAATTAGCCTTACTCAATTAGAAAATTTTATTCTTTCAAGAGCATAGATATGGAAGAGAAAGTCGCAAAAGAATTTATAGAACAGATCATTTATAGATGGGATGAAAGTACAAGAATGATCGGATTGAGTTTTGAACAACTTGATGAAGAGGATATTTGGAAAAAAGCAACATCCAACTCAAATAGTGTGGGTAACCTGATACTTCATTTGTGTGGTAATATCACTCAGTATGCTATTTCATCTCTGGGAAATACTGAAGATCAAAGAGCACGAGATGAGGAGTTTGCCGCCAAAGGAGGTGTAAGCAAAGACGAGTTATGGGGTAAACTGAAGGAAACTATTGAAAGGGCTAAACACACACTTCGTAACATTTCAACATCAGAATTGCTTAGAGAGCGAGAGGTGCAAGGATTTACGTTTTCAGGAATAGGTATTGCCATTCATGTTGCCGAACATTACTCGTACCATACAGGACAAATAGCGTTTTGGACGAAACAACTCAAAGATAAATCCAACTTAGGGTTTTATGATGGAATAGATTTGAATATTAAAAACAAAAATGACTGATGCTTACTAAAAGAATAATTCCTTGTTTGGACATAAAAAACGGGAGAACAGTAAAGGGAGTAAATTTTGTAGATCTAAGAGATGCTGGCGATCCTGTTGAATTGGCAGATGTATATTCAAAAGCTGGAGCGGATGAATTGGTTTTTCTAGATATTTCTGCTACAGAAGAAAGACGTAAAACCCTAGCTGATTTGGTACTGCGAGTAGCGGAGAAGGTGAATATTCCTTTTACAGTAGGGGGAGGGATATCGTCTGTAGAAGATGTAGATATTTTATTACAGAATGGAGCAGATAAGGTTTCTGTTAACTCTTCAGCAGTGAAAAATCCTGATTTAATTAATGAATTGGCTGGTAAATTTGGGAGTCAATGTATAACAGTGGCTATCGATGCCAAACAGATCGATGGAGAATGGAAAGTGCATTTGGTAGGAGGGAAAGTGCCTACTGAGCTTAATCTTTTTGAATGGGCTAAAGAAGTAGAACAAAGAGGAGCGGGAGAGATCCTATTTACCTCGATGGATCACGATGGTACGAAAGATGGATTTGCCAACGAAGCTTTGGCTAAATTATCTGAAGAATTGAATATTCCAATAATTGCTTCAGGTGGAGCAGGTAACATTTTGCACTTTGTAGACACCTTTAATAAAGGAAAGTCTGATGCAGCTTTGGCAGCAAGTGTTTTTCATTTTAAAGAAATAGAAATCAGCGATTTAAAGCAGGAATTAAAAAAGAATGATATTCCGGTTAGAATCTGACCAAGTGACTTTTTAAGAGAAAAATAGATGTTGTCACAAAAAAATAAATTAAAAATTTAGAAAAAATGCTGCATATGCAGCTAGTAATAGTAAAGCATGGAAATAGACTTCAATAAAAATAGTGATGGATTAGTGCCAGCAATCATTCAAGATGCAATGACCAAGAATGTTTTAATGTTGGGATATATGAATCAGGAAGCTTATGATAAAACGATTGCACTTAAAAAAGTTACTTTTTTTAGTAGATCAAAAAACAGATTGTGGACCAAAGGAGAAGAGAGTGGTAATGTTTTACATCTAATCGATATAAAAGTGGATTGTGATAAGGATACGTTGTTAGTGTCTGTTAAACCAGAAGGTCCTACTTGTCATACAGGTACAGATACTTGCTGGAACGATCAGAATGTTCAGGAGTATGGTTTCTTAACAGAACTGGAAGAAGTAATTCGAAATCGCAAGGAAAATCAGGATAATGAAAAATCGTATGTAGCTTCATTATTTAAAAAAGGAATTAATAAGGTAGCACAAAAAGTAGGAGAGGAAGCAGTAGAAGTGGTTATCGAAGCCAAAGATGATAACGAAGAACTGTTTTTGAACGAAAGTGCAGATTTGCTCTTTCACTATCTAATATTGTTACAAGCCAAAGGATATAAATTAAACGATATAGTAAATGTTTTGCAATCAAGAAGTTGAGTATTTTGACCTAAACAATCGATTAAAAGCGAAATTTACCGACAAAAACTTGTTTTGTTAACAAAATGTTATAATTTCGTAGACCTAAACCAACTAATTTTGAAACATAACAAAGGTGAATTACAGTATGTTTTTGGGAAACTTATTGTAAAAATACTCTTAATCGGGCTATTGTTTTTTGCCCAACGTTCTTTTTCCCAATGTGTCAATCCAGGACTCATTACCATAGAGAAATGCGATATGGAAACTATCGATTTTGATATGAACGGTGATCCAGACGGGATCATTAATATTTATGATGAAACCGGTACTACACCAGCAGATGGTACTTGGTCCATAAGTCCTAGGTTTAGTGTGGCTTTTGATGCTGTAACCGGTAATCTGTCTACTTGGGATTTGCAATTTTCTACAACAGCAACAACACCAAATAATTATTTTTTCGAATTAAGAAATGCGGTTTGCGGGGATGTGCCTATTCGAACAGCCAGATTGTTTTTAGGGCCATACTCAGGGGTCACTTTGGCTCCTTTTGGTACACTAAATGTAAATGTAGAGGCATGTGATAATGAGACTTTTGATTTGTTTAATGCGCTTACTTCAGATGCACTTAACCCTCCTCCCCATCTTAACGGAGAATGGATATATAATGGGAGCAGTCCAAATTTCTTATCGCTTAGCGGTTCCATGTTTGCTGCAAGAATACCTTATCAACCAGGACTTCCGTTGGTAGATCAAGAAGTGTTTGAATTTATTTATCGAGTACCGGGATTAACACCGTGCGATCCGTCTGAAGAGACCACGGTAAGAATCTCAATGATACGCCAGGTAGATTCTGGAGGATCAGATATCATAGAGATTTGCGAGTCTGATGTATTAGCAGGAGTATATGATGCTGATATCGATTTACGAGATGATCAGTATTTATTAGGAGAAGATATAGAAGGGTATTGGAGTATACCGGATCCAACAGGACAAATAGCAGACGAAAATGACTCTATGGTAAATCTTAGAGCCGTGTATGAGCAAATTGTTGATGGAGGAAACAACCTCCGTTTTGGTTGTGAAACAATAGAGTATACCTATAATGTGGATCAACGATCTGGAGTTTGTACTGATAGAAATACCTCGGTGTCTTTTACCTTTTATGAGCAATTAAGGTCATTTAATCAACCAGATGCTGCTCCAAGATTGTGTAGAAATACTTCTGGAAGTCTAAATTTATTCGACTTATTAGAATTTACTAACGAAGGTGGTTTTGACTTCACATATGATAACAGCTTTTACGTAAACTGGAGATTGGTTTCTGGTCCATCTTCTTTAGGTTTAATCGAACAGCCAGATTCGTTGATGGATTTCGATACCAGTATTGATTATTACCTGGGGACCGTTAATTTATCATTAGCACCTCCAGGAGTGTATACTTTCGAATTTGGAGTAACACCAGATATAAATTGTCCTTCTCCGGATCAAATTTGCGATCCTTTTATTACAGATCCATTAGATCCGACCTTCTCTAATAACCCATGTGCTATTTTAACAACACAGGTTGTTATAGAGGTATTGGCTTTTGACTATGCCGGTGAAGATACCGATGACATTGATCTTTGTGCCTCTCTTGGGCAGGTTGATCTTATTAGCCTTTTGGATACCAATGGCACAGATACTGTGGTGGATACAGGAGTTTGGACAGACGGATCGGGTGCTATTATTAACAATGATTTTGTTTTTCCAGATATAGCAGTATCTCAAGTTTTTAATTTTACATATACTACGACAAGCAGTTCAGGATGTATTGAGCAAGCTGAATTAGAATTTACGGTGTATGCTGTACCTGATGCCGGTGAGGATAACGAGTTTCGGGTTTGTTCTGATAACCTGAGTCTTTCTCTTTTTGATTTACTAGGAGGTACTCCAGATACAACCGGTACATGGACAGGTCCTTTTGGATATGTTTCTACCGATCATTTAGGAACTTTTGATATCAACGATGAGACTTTGCCAATCCTAGGTCCAGGAAATTATACCTATACTGTACCTGCCAATCCTGGGTGCCCAGATGAAGATACAGCCATTGTAAGAATTATTGTTGTGGAACCTCAAACGATTGGAAATGATAGGGCAGATAGCTTTTGTAAAATAGATGGTAGAGTGAACCTGTTTACTCTTTTGGATAGAGATACTCCAAGAACTGGAGTTTTTGAAGATACCGATGGTACAGGAGCGCTTTCACCAGAAGGAGTTTTAGAATTCGAGACGTTGACCAACGAGATTTATAACTTCAGATATGTGGTCACCAATGCAGTGCCTTGTGATGAATCATCGCTTAATGTTGCTGTTCAAATTGTGGATTTGCCAGAACCGAATGTTCCGGATCAGGAATTTTGTATCCTGGATGCAGCTAGATTGGATGATATCGAAGTAGATGTACTTAATTTTAATTGGTATACTTCGGTAGAAAGTGATACTCCAATTATAGATAACCCAATCCTATTGGATAATCAATTGCTATATATCGCCAATGTGGATGTGGACAATTGCGAGTCTGAAAGAGTGGCGGTCAATATTAATATCTTAAATACAGGTGAGCGTTCTTCTAGTGGAGAGTTGTGTACTTTGGATTTTCAGGATGGGGTTTCTCCTAATGGAGATAATCAAAATGACACTTTTGACCTTTTTATAGAAGATGTTTACAACATCCCTGAAGCGTTTCCAGATTTTGATCTCAAGATCTATAACCGATACGGCAGTTTGGTATACGAGGGCAATCGGGATACCGAAGAATTTAGAGGAGAAAGCAACACTTCGGTACGATTAGGAGATGATCTTCCTTCGGGAACATACTTCTATATTTTTACACCTAATTTTGAAAACAATTTACCAATACAAGGTAGTTTCTACCTAAGCAGATAATCAATGAAAAAAATAATTTTTAGTTTGGCCTTGGTTCTCTGCTCGGTAGCGTACGCACAGCAGGAACCTCAGTATTCTCAGTACATGTACAATATGAGTACAGTAAATCCTGGGTATGTAACCAACCAAAGTGGTTTGATCTCGACAGGATTACTATATCGCAGACAATGGACAGGGATCGAAGGAAGTCCCGAGACTACCAATGTTTTTGGAAATATCCCTTTGAGTGAAAAAATTGAATTAAGTGTCAATTATGTAAATGATAAAATTGGAGATGCTATTCCGGTAGTGAATGATTATATCAATTTGGATTTTGCATACATCACCAGAATATCTGATCAGGCAAAGTTGTCCTACGGGCTTAAAGCAGGGATAAATAATTTCAGAATAGATCCTTCAGGGTCTGATGTGGCCGATGATCCGGCTTTTAGAGATAATACCTCTACGACTCAATTGAATATTGGGGCAGGAGTCTACTTGTTTACCAGTAACTTTTATGCAGGTCTTTCTTCTCCAAATTTGTTGCCGAGTGATATTGATATCGATGGAATAGGAGTGTCACAAACCAAAACACATATTTATGGTATTGCAGGTTACGTTTTTGATTTTGTAGACGAAGTAAAGCTAAAACCCTCTTTTGTAGTAAAACAGGTTATTGATTCGCCACTTACATTTGATATATCCTTAAACTCTTTGATCTATGATAAGTTTGAGCTTGGGGTTTCCTATCGATATACGGACTCATTTATAGCTCTTGCCGGATTTAATATTACTCAGAACCTCAAAGTGGGGTATTCTTATGATTTTAGTGTAAGCGAATTAAGCGGATTTAATGATGGAAGTCATGAAATAGTATTGCTATATAATTTCGACCTTCTACGATTTGGTAATCAACATACTTCACCAAGATTTTTCTAGATGACAAAGACAAAGATATTTATACTGCTACTAGTAACGTTTCAATTTGCTTTTTCTCAGAAAAAAAGTAGAGCAGATCGTTTTTTTGAACAAGGTGATTATATAAACGCGGCCTTGCAATACGAACAACAGCTTAATCAAGAAGGATATACCAAGCACATATTAAATAATATCTCTACATCCTATTACCGTACTTTCAAATTCAGAAAAGCCTATCGGTATTTAAAAGTGCTTACTTCTGGAAAGTTTTATGATCGTGATAAAACCTATGATAATAAGTACAACTTTATGATGTATCAGGTATTGTCTGCTTTAGGAGAATATGATAAGTCTATTCCTTATTTGAAGTTGTATGCGGGTAATAACTCTGATCATACCGTTGATAAAGAGGATGTGATCTCGACGATAGAGAATTTTAAGCTGAAGGATGACGATTATAAGGTGAAGTCAGTGTCTTTTAATTCTGACGCGGCTGATTTTGGAGCAATAAAAAGAGATAGTATTGTCTATTTTGTTACCGATAGAAGCCCACATAGTGCACTTGATAAAAATTATAAATGGACACATCGTCCTTTCTTGGATATCTACCAGGTTGCAGTTAATGAGAAGAATATCCCAACAAACGAAGCAACGACATTGTCTAAAGAAGTAAACTCCAAGCTGCATGAGGGTAATTTTTGTTTTACCAAGGATGGAAATACGATGTATCTCTCAAAAAGTAATTCAGAAAAAGGAAAGAAAAAATTTGATAGTGTACGAAAAAATTCAGTGCACTTATACAAGGCTAATAAAGTAGATGGAACCTGGTCTACACCAGAAAAGTTAGTATTCAATAATGTAAATTATTCTATAGAGCACCCGGCGTTATCACCTGATGGGTCTAAATTATATTTTGCGTCCAATATGCCTGGTGGTTATGGTGATTTTGATATTTACTATGTAGATGTTGATCTTGACGGAACCTATGGAAAGCCCGTGAATTTGGGCCCTGTTATCAATACCAAAAACAGAGAGCAATTTCCTTTTATTTCAGACAAAGGTCATTTGTTCTTTGCTTCAAACGGTCATTTGGGCTTGGGGATGATGGATAATTTTGTTTCAGAATTAAAGAAAGAAGAGTTTACCAAACCTATTAATCTAGGTGCGCCTATTAATTCTAGCTACGACGATTTTTCTATGGCGTATTATAATGAAACTGATGGTTTCTTTGCATCAAATAGAAAAAAAGTAGGAGATGATATTTATTCATTTTCCCAAATAGGAGAGATATTTCCAAAAGAATACATTGCTCGCTTTGAGGTTAGGGATTATGCATCTGAGAGTTATATCCCTAATGCAGAGGTGATTTTGTACGATGAAGATAATGAGAAGTTGTATGAGAGTCAATTGGATTCTATTGCAGGTTTTGAAATGAAACTCTTTTCGGGGAAGTATAACTTCAAAGCATCTGCCTTTGGTTATAAAACACGAACAAAGCCGGTTTTGGTAAAAGAAAAGCAGAACGAAACCTATGTGGTCTATCTGGATAGGGATAAGCAACGAGAAAAAATTGCTGAGAACGCCGATCAGGTGAATATAAAAGACAGCATCAATATCAGAAATCAAAATACGGTGACCAGTAGTAATACACGAACCAAAGAAGAAGAGATTTCTAAAGAAAAACTTAGAGAACTGCTATTAAATGATAGAGAAGGTCCTCCTGTAGTTGAAAAAAATGGGAAGCTCTATTTTGAGATGCCACCAATTTATTTTGACTACGATAAGTGGAATATCCGATCAGATTCTAAAAAAGTACTGGATAAACTCGCGCAGAAACTAGAAAAGTACAAGACCGTATATATCAAAATTAGTTCACATACAGATAGTCGAGGTACAGCGTCATATAACCAATTATTATCAGAACGAAGAGCAGAGTCTACACGTAACTATTTGGCGTTAATTGGTTATGTAAACGCCAGAAGAATGCAATTTGTTGGTTTTGGAGAATCCGTTCCGCTGATTAATTGCGAGGATAAGGTTTGTACCGAAGAAGAGCACCAAACCAACAGAAGAAGTGAGTTTGAGATTGTGAAATACTAGAAGTAACACTTATAGAAAGATAATCAGATTTATGAAATTGATATAAGACTGTTTTTTGCTGGTGGGAAATAGATTTAGTTTTGAGATAAATAGAATTACAAAACTTAAAATTAAAATCTATGAATACTAAATCAATTAAATTTGTATTGTTACTTTTTTCATTTGTTATAGTTAGTTGTCAATTGGATAACGATGAGAATGAAATTATATCCAGTGATCTACAAGAGTTCATTACTTTAAACAATCTAGAGCCATTAGAAAAAGGTAGTTCTGATGCCATAAAATTTAATACCATTGAAGAAGCACAACGGTTTGTTGATGATTTTAGAAAAAGTACGAGATCTATCGATGTTTCTAAAATTGTTACTACTGCATTTAGCGGGGGCAATTTAGGCAGTTCAAAATCTTCAGGACCTTTTAAAGCTCTTGGTTCGGTAACAGTAGAGTTGTATAAAGCTCCACTTCCTTCGTTATTTAAGATAGAAGCAGATATCGTTTATCCTTATTGCACAGGTGATGGGGCTATTTTTAATGATTTGGCAAATTTTAGCGTAAATTCATATTTAACGGGAACTACGATAAATACGACTTGGGACCCAACAACTGAAGTGGCAAACTACCGTACTACGAGATCTATGTTTTATACAGTTAAGGGTAATTTAATAATAGAAACAGAGGTTATGGGAACCACATTAAGAGTGTCTGAACGACTTGGGTTTGTTAATGGAGTGGCAGGAAACCCTCAATTAGGAGATAATAGTGGTAGTTGTGAGCCACCTTCGGGAGGAGATGATGGTCATGGTGGAGATTGTCCAAACGGTAGTGAAACACGCTAATACTCTTTTCAATATATTTTATTCCTGCCAAAGAAGAATAGCGCCAAACCAACAGGAGAAGTGAGTTTGAAATTGTGAAATATTAGATCATATTAACTATAAGATTAAAACAATAAATGTATTTTTATAGGTAATAAACAAAAACTTACTCTCATGAATAAACTATGGATGCTTTTGATATGCATTGTCTTTGTTGCTTGCCAAAAGGAAGTAAAAAAGGATTACGCTCTATTTTCTGGCAAGGTAACAGGAAACGCTGACGAAGTTAGAATTTTTGGTAACGATTTTGAACATAAAATTCCAATTGCAGAGGATGGTACTTTTTCTGACACCTTGAAAATTGATGTAGAAGGATACTACGATTACAACATCGGTAAGGAATATTCTGCCATTTATCTTACCAAAGGAGCTGACTTAAACTTGACTATCGACACTGACAAGTTTGACGAATCAATTGCCTACACAGGAGTAGGATCGGGTGAAAATAACTTTTTGGCCGAGAAATACTTGAAGAATGAAGAGATGACAGCAGATATGAAAGCGTTCTTTTCTTTAGAGCCTGAAGCGTACAAGAAAAAGTCTATAGCACTTAAGAATGAGATCCAAAACTTATTAGGTAGTAAGAAAGAATTGAATGTTGATTTTGTTCAATCAGAAACCTTAAATAATACATATACTCACGTAGGAAGGCTTTTTGATTATGAAGGAGGACATAAATACTATACCAAAAAAGAGGAGTTAGAACTTCCTGAAGATTTTTTTGCAGAAGCCAATGAAATAGATTTTACTGATGAGAATAAGTATCAAACCTTACCTCAATACAAAAATCTAGTAAGAGGATATCTTCAGCGAAGTCTGGCAGATTTAGAGAAAAAATATGATGATGATACACCAAAAGCATTACAAGAATTAGTAGGAGGAATGCCTGCCGATAGTAAGATAAAAGAAGCTTTTTTACAAAATATGTCGTTTTTTATGGCGTATTCAGATAAACTTGATGAATTGTACGCGGTATTAAAGACTACTCCCAACCTAGAACATCAAAAAGAGTTTGAAAGACAATACAATATTTATAAAACGCTGGTTAAGGGGAAACCTTCTCCTTCTTTTGAATATGAAAACTTTAAAGGTGGGTCTACAGCTTTGGGAGATCTAAAAGGTAAATATGTATATATGGATATTTGGGCAACCTGGTGCGGTCCTTGTAAAAAGGAAATTCCATTTTTGAAAAAATTGGAAGAGAATTATCACAATAAAAACATAGAATTTGTAAGTATTTCTATCGATCGCAAAAAGGATTATGATGCCTGGAAGCAAATGGTCGAGGACAAAGAGCTTGGCGGTATTCAGTTAATTGCGGATAAGGATTGGAAATCTGATTTTGTAATGAACTATGGTATAAAAGGTATTCCTAGATTTATTTTGGTGGATCCCGAAGGAAAAATAGTAAGTGCCAACGCGCCAAGACCGTCTAATCCAAAGTTAATCGATCTATTTGATGAATTAGAAATATAGCTTTCTAATCCTTCAAAAAGTACATAGCCCGAAATATTCGGGCTTTTTTTATAATCTTTGTTCTAGTGTATTGTTTTATAATATATTAAATTGTACTTTTGCACTCCTTTTTGGCGAGTAAGAGAGTAGAAAAGGATTTTTATAAAACGAATTATAACGCTTCTGTGGAGTTTTCGCTTTAACTTTCAATTATTTACAGAATACAAATTTTATCTTCAATGTCTGAAGAAACAAAAAACACAGACGTTCAGGAAGTTTCTCCGCAACAAGCGAATCCTGAGCAATTTCTAAAAGAATTTAACTGGCACAACTACGAAGAAGGAATCGATCCTATTGCTGACTCTAAATTAGAAGAGTTTGAAAAATTGGTTGCTGAAAATTTCGTAGATACTTTAAATGACGAAGTAGTAATGGGAACAGTAATCAATATTACTGATCGTGATGCTATTATCGACATCAATGCCAAAAGTGAAGGAGTTATTTCGTTAAATGAATTTCGTTATAACCCAGATTTAAAAGTAGGTGACAAAGTAGAAGTATTAATTGATGTACGTGAAGACGCTACTGGTCAGTTGATCCTTTCTCACCGTAAAGCTCGTGTAATCAAAGCATGGGATAGAGTAAATGCAGCTCATGACTCTGGTGAAATCGTAAATGGTTTCGTGAAGTGTAGAACTAAAGGAGGTATGATCGTAGACGTTTTCGGAATCGAAGCGTTCTTACCAGGTTCTCAAATTGATGTGAAGCCAATTAGAGATTATGATGCATATGTTGGAAAAACAATGGAATTCAAAGTGGTAAAAATCAACCACGAATTCAAAAACGTTGTTGTTTCTCACAAAGCGCTTATCGAAGCTGATATCGAAGAGCAGAAGAAAGAAATTATTGGTCAATTAGAAAAAGGTCAAGTATTAGAAGGTACTGTTAAGAATGTTACTTCTTACGGTGTATTCGTTGATCTTGGAGGAGTTGACGGACTTATCCATATTACTGACCTTTCTTGGTCAAGAATTAACCATCCTAATGAGATCGTTGAGTTGGATCAGAAATTGAATGTTGTAATCTTAGACTTTGATGAGGCTAAGACTCGTATTCAGTTAGGTCTTAAGCAATTGAAGCCACACCCATGGGAGGCTCTTGACAAAGATCTTAAGGTAGGAGATAAGGTTAAAGGAAAAGTAGTAGTAATCGCAGATTACGGTGCATTTATCGAAGTAGAAGAAGGAGTAGAAGGATTAATCCACGTTTCTGAAATGTCTTGGTCAACTCACTTGCGTTCGGCTCAGGATTTCGTAAAAGTTGGAGACGAAGTAGAAGCAGTAGTACTTACTTTGGATAGAGAAGAGCGTAAGATGTCTCTTGGTATCAAGCAATTGACTCCAGATCCATGGACTGATATTACTACCAAGTACCCTGTAGGATCTAAGCATTCTGGTATCGTACGTAACTTTACTAACTTTGGTGTATTCGTAGAGTTAGAAGAAGGAATCGACGGGTTGATTTATATCTCTGACCTTTCTTGGACTAAGAAAATCAAACACCCATCAGACTTTACTAATGTTGGCGATACTCTTGATGTAATCGTTCTTGAATTGGATGTTGAAGGTCGTAAACTAAGTTTAGGACACAAACAAACTGAAGAGAATCCTTGGGATAAGTACGAAACTGAATTTGGTTTAGGTACTAAGCACACTGCTAAGATTGCAGAAATCGTAGACAAAGGTGCGACTATCGACTTTAACGAAGATATCGTTGCATTTGTTCCTTCTCGTCATTTAGAGAAAGAAGATGGAAGCAAGCTTAAAAAAGGAGAAGAAGCAGAATTCCAAATCATTGAATTCAGTAAAGAATTTAAGAGAGTAGTTGCTTCTCACACTGCTTTATTCAAGGAAGAAGAAGCTAAGATTGTTAAGCAAGCGGCTAAGAAAGCTGCCTCTAGTGCGGCAGAAAAGACTACGCTTGGTGATATCGACGCTTTAGCAGATCTTAAAGCTAAAATGGAAAAAGGAGGAAACTAGATTTTTCTTACTTTTTAAATCATAAAAGGCTGTTCGCAAGAGCAGCCTTTTTTCTTTACCTTATATTTATCATAAACTCTGTGGTTATCTCATGATTAATTGCAAATTTTCATTATTTTTGTATCCCAAATATCCTTTTGGAGAATATGAGTCAAAAACTACTACTTAGTGCAAAAGAAATAGATATCATACTGCACCGTTTGGCTTGTCAATTAATAGAAAATCATACCCATTTCAAAGACACCGTGCTTATTGGTGTGCAACCTAGAGGTACTTTTTTAGCAGACCGAATAAGACAAATACTATTAAATGATTATCATCTGGATACCGTAGATTTAGGGTATTTGGATATTACATTTTATAGAGATGACTTTAGGCGAGGAGAAAAGCCTTTGGCAGCAAATTCTACGGATATTGATTTTGTAGTAGAAGACAAGCGAGTGGTGTTTATTGATGATGTATTATATACTGGAAGAAGTATTCGGGCCGCGCTTACCGCTGTTCAATCCTTTGGTAGACCATCAGAAATAGAACTATTAACACTAATCGATAGACGATTTAGTAGGCATTTACCCATTCAGCCTAACTATAGAGGGAGACAGGTGGATGCGATCAATCAGGAAAAAGTAAAGGT
Organism: Aquimarina sp. AWH4_224; assembly: GCF_056160245.1. Taxonomy (NCBI): domain Bacteria; kingdom Pseudomonadati; phylum Bacteroidota; class Flavobacteriia; order Flavobacteriales; family Flavobacteriaceae; genus Aquimarina; species Aquimarina sp. AWH4_224. The sequence continues at coordinate 261,370 of NZ_JBSWWU010000001.1, forward strand.
GCATTGGAAAGAAAATGAAGGAGAAGATGCCGTTTATCTGGTTGGTAAATAAATATCAAAAGTACTTTAGAAGAGCAATATAAAATACTATGAGCGAATTAAGTGTAAATCACTTACTGGGAATAAAATACCTAAATAAGAAGGATATTGATCTTATTTTTGAAACGGCAGATCATTTTAAAGAAGTGATCAATCGACCCATCAAAAAAGTCCCTTCATTAAGAGATATTACTATTGCTAATTTGTTCTTTGAAAACAGCACCAGAACAAGATTGTCTTTTGAGCTTGCTGAAAAAAGACTCTCTGCAGATGTTATCAATTTCTCTGCGGCTTCTTCGTCGGTAAAAAAGGGAGAAACCCTTATAGATACAGTAAATAATATACTTTCGATGAAGGTGGATATGGTAGTGATGAGACATCCCAACCCCGGGGCTGGAGTTTTCCTATCAAAGCATGTAGATGCGAGTATCGTTAATGCTGGTGATGGTGCACACGAACATCCAACACAAGCCCTATTGGATTCGTATTCAATAAGAGAACGCTTGGGAGAAGTGGCAGGCAAAAAAGTGGTGATCGTGGGAGATATTTTGCATTCCAGAGTAGCGCTTTCTAATATTTTTGCGCTCAAATTACAGGGAGCAGAAGTAAAAGTTTGCGGACCCAAAACCTTGATTCCTAAATATATTGAAAAATTAGGAGTACAGGTAGAAACGAATTTGAGAAAAGCACTAGAATGGTGCGATATCGCAAATATGCTCAGAGTACAGAATGAAAGAATGGAGATTAGTTATTTTCCTTCTACTCGAGAGTATACCCAACAATTTGGGGTGAATAAAAAATTACTTGATAGTCTTAATAAAGAAATTGTAATAATGCACCCAGGCCCCATCAATCGTGGCGTAGAAATCACGAGTGATGTTGCTGATTCAGATCAAGCCATTATTTTGGATCAGGTTCAGAATGGAGTAGCAGTGAGAATGGCAGTGATTTATCTGTTAGCTTCTAAAATTAAACGATAACTTATGATTTTTAATAAAGATGGTTCTACAACCATAATCACACAAGAAAAGACTACCATCATTGAATTTGTTAAGGGTCTTGAAGATAAGTATGAAACGCTTAAAAATGATAATCTTATTATTAACTTGTTTTCATTGAAAGATCTTTCTGTGGCAGATGTGAATGAGTTTTTAAGGATATCTAATCAACATAAGGCAGCAAAACATTCATTCGTTATTGTTACCGATAGGTTGTCTTATGAAGATGTGCCTGAAGAGATTACCATAGTCCCTACACTTCAAGAGGCTTATGATCTTGTAGAGATGGAGGAAATCGAACGAGATTTAGAGTTTTAAGAAATTTTTATATTTTTTGTAATGTTTTGTTTAGCGTTGCGTCTTAGTTAATATGAATAAACTAGCCCCATTTTTCGTATTCGTATTTTTTTTATGTTTCAGCTTCAAAGGTATTGCCCAGGACTGGAAATATGATTTGGATGAAGCTTTGGCAGTCGCCAAAGAAAAAGACCAAAAAATTGTTTTGTTTTTTACAGGATCGGATTGGTGTCCTCCTTGTATTAAATTGGAAAAGAAAATCCTGTCTACTCAAGAATTTGCAGATTTCACTCAGCAAAAATATGTGTGGTTGAAAGCAGATTTCCCAAGAAGAAAGAAAAACAGAATTTCTAAAGAACAAAAGCAGAAGAATAAAGCGCTTGCCAGCCGATATAATAAGAAGATGGTTTTCCCCGCTATTCTAATTCTTAATAAAGAAGGTGTTGTATTAGGAGCAACAGGTTATAGAAGAGATTTGGATGTACATGGATATATTTCATTACTTACCTCTTTTGATTCTTTTGATCAATATTGATTTCTAATTGAGATTGCGCTATATTCACGCTTTGATAATACAATAGTGAAATAAATTTTGAAACTTACAATATTAGGGTGTTACTCTGCAACACCAAGAACATTTACTAATCCTACATCTCAGGTACTTGAAATAAACAATCATATCTTTTTAATTGATTGTGGAGAAGGAACACAGGTGGCGTTGCGAAGAAACAAGGTCAAGTTTTCAAGAATCAAGCACATTTTTATTTCTCATCTGCATGGGGATCATTTTTTTGGTCTCATCGGTTTGGTTTCTACGTTTAGATTGTTAGGTAGAGATACTCCTTTGCATATCTATGGACCACAAGGAATTAAAGAAGCGATCACTTTGCAGCTGAAACTATCTAATTCCTGGACTGATTTTCCGTTGCACTTTCATGAATTGACTAATACCGGTCCGGAAATGATATTCGAGGACGAAAAAGTAACGGTGCAAACTATTCCACTTCAGCATCGTGTATATTGTAATGGGTTTTTATTTCGTGAAAAGCCAGGAGAACGGCAGTTGGTTTTAAGTAAGGTTCAAAATTATGATATCGATATCGCATATTACCGTTCCATTAAGAAAGGAAAGGATGTGGTTCTGGAAAATGGAGAAGTAATACCAAATACAGAGTTAACTCTAGATCCAAGACCAGTAAAAAGCTATGCTTTTTGCAGTGACACTCGTTATGATGAAGCCAAAATTGAACAAATCAAAGAGGTGACGGTATTGTATCATGAATCTACATTTCTCGAAAGTCATAAACATTTATGTGCCAAAACCGGGCATAGTTCTGCGATCGAAGCAGCTACAATAGCTCAAAAAGCTAATGTAGGCACTTTGATATTAGGTCATTACTCTACACGATATGAAAATATCGAAATATTCAAAGATGAAGCAAATACTGTTTTTGATCATGTAGAAGTAGCCGACGACGGAAAAGTCTTCGAATTTTAAAGAAATAATAAGAATTGTTGTTAGTACTGATTCTATAAAATAGGTAACTTGCGCCTATAAATTGTTACTATGAATCGGGATCTGACCAATTATCGTAAGTCTTATGAAAAACATACACTGGAGGAAGGAAATCTTCAGGATTCACCATTTCAGTTATTTTCAGATTGGTTTAAAGAGGTAGAAGAAAGTGGAGGAGTAGAGGAGACCAACGCAATGACTTTAACTACATTGGGACTAGATGGATTCCCAAAGGCCAGAGTGGTTTTATTAAAAGAATTTGATCATAACGGTTTTATTTTTTACTCCAACTATGAGTCTGAGAAAGCCAAGGCTATGGATAGTAATAATAAAGTATGTATTTCCTTTTTTTGGCCTAACCTGGAGCGACAAGTAATCATAAAAGGGAGGGTAGAAAAAGTATCCGAAGAAAAGAGTGAATCCTATTTCAGATCAAGACCAAGAGGAAGTCAATTAGGTGCCTGGGCTTCACAACAAAGCGAAATCATCAATTCAAGAACGGTACTAGAAAATCAATTGCAGTCATTGGAAAACAAATTTGAAGGGAAAGAGATCCCTAAACCCTCTTTTTGGGGAGGTTATCAAATTATTCCTTCAGAATTCGAGTTTTGGCAAGGTAGAGCAAATCGTTTACACGATCGCATACGTTATCAAAAAGAAGGTGATCAGTGGATGACCAAAAGGCTTTCTCCCTGATCTAATCCATAATTACAAAATTTGATCTTCTGTTTTTACGATACTCTTCTTCGTTACAATCTTGACCATCGAGACAATCGTTGACTGGACGAGTTTCTCCAAATCCAACATAAGATAAAATTCTATTTCTGGAAACGTTTTGACTTACTAAGTAGTTGTAAATAGACTCTGCTCTTTTTTGGGATAAATCAAGGTTATAATCATGATTACCTCTACTATCTGAGTGAGTTTCGATCTTGATCACCATATCTGGATAGTCCTTGGTCATCAATTCAACAATTTTATTTAGTTCTAGTTCTGCTCTTTCAGTAATATCCCATTTATCAAATTCGAAATAGATCTCATTCAAATTAATAAGATCATTTATGGTCTTATCCAGTTTTGAATTTGCTTCCAAACCTGTTTTTGGTGGAGTAGAGCTTTGCACTATATCACCAGGTGTAATTCCTCCGCTTTTAGTATTAGAAGACCTGTCTCTTTTGTCAAAATCACCTGGAGTAACCTGGGCAATATCGTGACCTAGTTTCTTCTTTGGTATAGCAACCAAGCTGCTAGCGTTAGGGCAATTCAGAGAACTAATGTCGATTGCTAATTTAAACTGATAGTAATCTGGCAAGTCACATTTGTTAATGTGATTATATCCTTTAGAGTACTTTATCGTTTCATTTAATGATCCATTAAACTCTGCTGTAACAGGTTGATCAACTACGGTAATGTCATCTATGGTTTCAATAGATTCGCAACTGGTATCTACAGTTACATTATAAGATATATGGAAAGGCTCACTATCTATTTTTACCATCTTATTAGGAATGGTGAACAAAATAGTTCTGGTGTTCTTATCGAATTTCGCCTTAACACGTTTTGGTAGCTCTAAAGACTTTTCAGAAAAAATAACATTTTTGGGAAGAACATCTTTAATAATAGTATTTTTCGCATCATCATTACCTTCGTTATGAATAGTAAGGTGATATGTAATCTCCTGCTTAGGCGCTAATACATCTTCAGGATGAATATATCTATTATTATCAGTAAACTTGGACCTTTTAATGATATGGATAGCGGGCTCGTAGATGTCTACACTAAAGGCTACTGCCATTACAGAGTATCCATCGTTATCGGTCTTTAATCTAAATTTAGCTTCCGTTTGATTATTACCTATAATACTGTTTCTTACATTTTTAATATCGAATAAGTCGGCATCATAACCAAGCGTATTCTGACTGGCAGGTACTCTGGTCTTAATGTTTCTTCCGTTCTCAGTAATATTGGCGTTAAAGAAATTATTCATAGGATTCGTACCATCTGCAAGACTCTTATATTTGTTGGTCTCGTTAGACATTACTTGAAAACGATCTCCACGAATTCCTTTATCTCCTTCATAAGCAATTACTCCAATTTTTCCGTGAACTGCACCATTAGGTATGGTTTGGAAGTTGTTGAAGGAAAATGCAACAGGTTTAGATTTAGAATCAATATTTACGAAACCATCATACACGTAAAATCTTTTTCTGGGTTTTGTATGATCTTCATAAATAACGATCATTGTCCAGCCTCCCGCTAATCCATTTCCAAGAGTTGCATCGTCATTTATTTCCGAAGTAGTGGCAGGTATATTAGCTAGGGTATAGGTTCCCAGCGGATTTTTTAAGTTTAGTACATCTTCTGTTATATCCTTATAACATGAATATTGTTTAAATAAGGCTTCAGAATCGTTGTAATAATCATGAATAATTTTACCGTCCGTAATAGTAGCATATTCACTTTGTCCTGGATACTTAATTTTTATAGAAGTAATATCCTCAGTTCGATTTTCGTCAGCATATGAAGCGGTCCAATAAAGACCAACGTGTCTTATAGTACTACATTCTGTGTCAATGATAAGATCTGCACTACTAGAGTTAAAGGTAGAAGGGTCATTATCAATATCGATAAATCCCATTCTAAATTGATTATTCAATCCACCATCATTGTAGCTTTTGTTGGGGTCAAAAACCCCAGTACCATCGTCATTACTGACTTTTCCTAATATTGTATTGGAAACAAACTTAAAATCCCCCTTGAAAGTAAATTCGGTCCTTTTTTCTAAAGGAACCTCTACTTGTCCATACATAGATAGACTGCAAAAGATTGCAGTAACCATTAGTAGGTTTAAGCTTTGTAATCCAAAAAGATTTCCTTTCTTCATAATCTCTTTTTCCACTTTTCTAGTTTTTTAGCCCTTGCATTTTGACTTAATTCGTGCGAGTTTTGCTTGGGGGGAAGCACTCCTAATTAAGGGAAAACCGTATGTAAATTTAGATTTTAACATTTACATAAATAAGAAAAAACACAGGTTTTCGATGTAAATACAATTTTTATCGATCAAAACCAGCCCTCTATCGACTTCATATTCACTTGTTTATCTCGCTTCATTACTTCATATCCTTGTCTTTTAACAGTAATTTATCGTTATATCAGAATAAAACAGATCAAATTAATTTTTTGATTTAACGGTTATTTTATTCTAGGTTATAACAATTATTGAATGTGAATTAGTAAACTTGTATTACATAACTCATTTTTGCCATTTATAGTATAGAAATCATGAAAACTTTATATATCATTAGACATGCCAAATCTTCTTGGGATTATGATGTTCCCGATGATCAAAGACCATTAAGTAATAGAGGACTCAGAGATGCCGAGTTGATTGGGAAACATCTGAAAACCCTAGTAAAACCTATAGATTTGGTCCTAAGTAGCCCTGCAGAACGGGCTTATACGACTTCACAAATTGTTTTGGACAATCTGTCGATCGATAAAGATGTATTTCGTTTAGAACCAGATCTTTATGATTTTGGTGGAAACAAAGTTTTGGAAGTAATTAAAAATTGTAAGAATGAGATTAATACACTTCTTATTTTTGGTCACAACCATGCATTCACTTCGATAGTAAATTTATTAGGAGATCAGAGCATTGATAACCTACCTACCGCTGGGGCTGTTGGTATTGAGTTTGAAGAGGAGCAATGGGATCAAATTTCTGTAGGAAAAATCGTTCTTATGGTTTTTCCTAAATCTTTACGATAAATATGGAATTAATTAACAATCAGTATATTAATAGGGAATTAAGCTGGTTGCAGTTTAATGCAAGAGTATTACAGGAAGCTGCAGATGATAGTGTTCCTTTGGTTGAACGTTTACGTTTTATTGGGATATTTTCTAATAACTTAGATGAATTCTTTAAAGTACGCTATGCAACGATCAAAAGGATAGATTTGGCGGGAAAAGACGGTAAGAATGTCTTGAAAGGAACCACAGCAAGCAATCTATTGGAAAGAATCACTAAGATCGTGATCAAACAACAGGCAGAGAGTTTAAAAACCATTGATACGATAGGGGAAAAGCTGGAATCTCGTAATATCTTTATTATTAACGAGGATCAAGTGAGTGAGGATCAAGATCAGTTTATTCGTAATTATTTTGTGAGTAAAGTAAGTCCCGCTTTGGTAACTTATATTTTGAATGACCTTGAAGAGTTTCCGCATCTAAAGGATAGTGTAGCGTATTTGGCGGTAAAACTTGTATTGAAAGAACGAATTCCTAAAGAAGGAAGGATTTCCAAGATTTTGCAACAAACAACCAAAGAGAAGATATATGCGCTTATAGAAATCCCTAAAAACATGGATCGATTTGTGGTCTTACCAGAGAAAGATGGGAAACAGTATATTATCATTCTTGACGATTTGATTAGGTACTGTATGCGTATTAACTTCAGTATTTTTGATTATGTAAGTGCATCTGCGCATATGATTAAAATCACAAGAGATGCGCAGTTAGATTTTGATAATGATCTTAGTAAAAGTTTTATCCAAAAAATATCTAGTAGTGTAAAATCCAGAAGGGATGGAGAACCTGTTCGATTCGTTTATGATAAAGAGATCGAAAAGGATACGTTAGAATTCCTAATGGAGAAAATGGAAATTGATAATACCGATAGTATTATTCCAGGTGGTAGGTACCACAACCGAAGAGATTATATGCGCTTTCCTGATTTAGGAAATCCTGAACTCACTTATCAAACCATGCAACCTCTTACCATTCCTGGTCTACCATTGCAAGGTAGTTTGTTAGATAAAATTGCGAAAAAGGATTTTCTTCAATACACCCCTTACCATACGTTTTCTTACACGGTAAAGTTTTTAAGAGAATCCGCTATTGATCCTAAAGTAAAAAGCATAAAAATCACTATATACCGACTGGCTAGTATTTCTCATATCGCCAGTTCTTTGATTAATGCTGTAAAAAATGGGAAAAAGGTAACGGTACAAATTGAGCTACAGGCCAGGTTTGACGAGGCTGCTAATATTAGATATGCAGAGCAGATGCAAAGAGAAGGTGTGCATCTTAATTTTGGAGTTACTGGACTTAAAGTGCATTGTAAAGCCTGCGTTATAGAACGTGAAGAAAAAGGAAAAACCAAGAGATACGGTTTTATAAGTACGGGTAATTTTAATGAATCTACAGCCAAGATATATACAGATTATACCTTGTTTACCACCAACGAGGCTATTCTTAAGGAAACTAATCGGGTATTTAAATTTTTTGAAATCAACTACAAAGTCAATCGATACAAACACCTTTTGGTATCCCCACATTATACACGATCTTCTTTGGTAAAATTGATTAATAACGAAATCACGAATAGCGAAAACGGATTACCAGCAAGAATACGATTGAAACTCAATAGTCTTAGTGACTATGATATGATTGATAAGCTATATGAAGCCAGTAGAGCAGGGGTGAAAATAGATTTAATCATTCGCGGAATTTGCTGCTTAATTCCAGGTATCCCCGGAATGAGCGAAAATATAAGAGCTATCAGTATAATAGATAAATTTTTGGAACATCCACGATTACTAATTTTTGAGAATGGGGGGGATCCTAAAGTGTATATTTCATCAGCAGACTGGATGACTCGAAATCTAGATCGAAGAGTCGAAATCTCATGTCCTATCTACGATGAAGATATCAAATTAGAACTTATGGAAACTTTTGATATCTCCTGGAACGATAATGTAAAGGCTAGGATTCTTTCTAAAGATCAGGATAATGCTTACATTCGAAACGAAAAAGAAAAAATAAGATCACAGGTTGCTGCCTATGATTACTATTTAGAGAAACTAGGAAATTAATTATTTTGTTGACAATAGAAAAATACGGAGCCATAGATATAGGTTCCAATGCGATTAGATTATTAATCAGTAGTGTCCACGAAGAAGAAGGAAAGGCCACTAGATTCAAAAAAACTAGTTTAGTTCGTGTTCCGATACGATTAGGAGCTGATGTATTTAAAGATAAAAGAGTTTCTGAAGCAAATATCGCCCGAATGCTCGATACCATGCAAGCGTATCAATTACTCATGAAAACCCACAAAGTAGTTCGATACAAGGCTTGTGCTACTTCCGCAATGCGCGAGGCAGAAAACGGAAAAGAACTTGTGCAATTGATAAAAGATCAAACTGGAATTCAAATCGATATTATTGATGGAAAAGATGAAGCCGCAATTATTGCGATGACAGATCTTCATCAATTGATCAATACTGATGCTTCTTATCTTTATGTTGATGTAGGAGGGGGGAGTACAGAATTTACACTATATCATAACGGAAATACAGTGACTTCCAGATCCTTCAAATTGGGAACGGTAAGATTGCTCAACAATTTGGTTCCAGATCAAACCTGGAATGAAGTCCAAAATTGGATACAAGAGATTACCCAAGATTATAATCGGATATCGTTGATCGGTTCTGGAGGGAATATCAATAATATTTTCAAGAATAGCGGAAAAAGCATGGGTAAACCCTTATCATTCTTATACCTCAGTTCGTATTACAAACTTTTGAATTCGTTGACCTATGAAGAACGAATATGGGAACTTAATTTGAATCAGGATAGAGCCGATGTAATTGTGCCCGCAGCAAGGATTTATCTATCTGCCATGAAATGGAGCGGAGCCAAAGATATTTACGTTCCAAAGATCGGATTGTCGGATGGGATCATTAAATCCTTGTACAATGAAAAATTGAAAAACAAATAATTCCATAAAATCTGTATATTTACTGCCAGATTTCCCCCTGATATTGTAATTAAACACATATTTACTATGAAAAAAACTTTACTTTACGTTGGTATCTTTTTATTCACTCTTTCAGGAGTATTAGCACAAGAAAAAACGTATGGAGTTCGTCTGGGAGCAAATCTTAGTTCAATCAGTTCTGATGATATTCCAGAAAACCTGGAAGATAATCGATTCGGTTTTGTGGTTGGTTTTCTGGCCGAATATCCTATCAAGGATCGAATAAGTTTTCAACCAGAATTGCAGTATTCTTCTCAAGGAAATGATGATGAAGCACTTCGTGTGGATTATTTAAAACTTCCCTTGTTCTTCAAGTACAATTTCACAAACATTTTTAATGTTCATATTGGGCCTCAGGTAGGGCTTAAAATATGGGAATGGGAAGACAACGCTGGTATAGATGCCAACTTCAATACTTTTGATTTTGCTGCGGTTGCCGGAATCGGAGTCAACATTACCGAGAATTTCTTTGCAGATCTTCGTTATGACTTTGGATTGTCTAATGTTTTCGATGATGAAGGTGTAACCGGAGGAGCAGATGGGAATAACAGTGTTATACAACTTTCCTTTGGATACAAGCTTTAAGCTATCCAATATTTACAATATATGATCTAATGTTTATATTGAGTGTCTTAAGAACTGTAAAAACTTTTGTTGAGTATAATTCGGTTCTTAAGACATTCTATTCGTAATGATCTTTTGAGATCGTTAAACATCTTATTAGTGATCACCCTAGATGCTCTAATGTAGTTTGCAAATTCTTCTTGATTAAGAGGGCAATATAACGCAATACGGTATTCATCCGCCGATGGAATCTCAAAGTTCTTTTGAAATTCTAATAAGGTTTCCTTTACTCTGTTTTCTACAAACCTGTTCTGCAGGATTCGAATTCGTCTTTCCAGAAGACAACATTCTATTCCAATCAAGCAAAATACTTCAGTAGGTAGAATGATCTTTTTCTGAAGCATAGATTGTATCTGATGTATTTCAAATTCATAAACTATCGTTTTTGCCTGAAGGGCTTGGTAGGTATAATTGAGTGTGTCTTCGACAAAGATTTGACAACTTCCAAAAAACTGATTTTCAGCTAGTATTATAGATATGAGTAATTCTCCAGATTCATTGGGGTAACTTAACTTAATGGCACCACTTCTTACCAAATAAAGTCTTTTCCGGTTGGTCTTGTGATAGGGTCTAATAATTTCATTTTGATCATACGTGTTGCAATGATGAATCCCTTGTTTTACCAAAAGATCAAATAATTTAATAGTCATGTTTTTGTTTGTTGGTTTTAAGTTGCTTCTTTCTGACTATTAATATTTGCTAAGTAACTTTCGTATTAACATTCCGTTAGTACATTTATTATAATTTTGACGCAATTTTTCTGCGTAAACAACATAAAAAGTGCTAATTCTTAGAAAATAAATTAAATTTTGGTGTTAGAATTTTTATAACGATTGAGTTTGAGTTGGAATAATTTCGGTTTTCACAATCATGATAATTAACTCTTAAAACCAAAACTCATGAAATTTTTTAATTCTAAAGCGTTAGCTATAGTTAGTATAGCTGTGCTGGGAGGGCTTTTTTTTACTTCATTTGTAAAGTCTTCCCTAAATCAAAATGTCGAAATTAATTACAAGAATTCTGTAGTAAGCTATTACGGAAGTACTTCGGTGACCAAAGCAGATCTGGTCTCTCAAGCCAAGCTTATCGATATTGCTGATCGTAGGTTCGAAACCAAATGGGTAAACAAAGATCCCAAAGGAATCTCGGAAGAATACACTCGCAAGGGAGCCGTATTTATGAAACCTGGTAAAAAACCCAGATTGGGAAGAAATGAGATCGAAAAAGAATTTTCTGAAAGTGTACAGGTTATAGACCGTGTAGAATTCTTTCAGGATGAACTGCAGTTTTTTGGCGACATGGATGTAGCTTTCCAACGCTGTCATATGTTGGGATATAAAAATACCAGTTCTTCTCCGGTATTTGAAGGGTCCTATGTAATTCTCTGGAAGAAAGAAAAAGGAGAATGGCTTATTGAGTATGATATGTTTAACGCTGATAAATAGCAGATAAGCGTATTATAACAAATCCTAGATCATTCAACCTTTTAAAAATGGCATAGTTACATAGTTATGCCCAATCACAAACGTTCCCTTCTTTGCAAGCTAAAGAGGGAAATGCATTTAATCTCAACATAATGAAAATTAATACATCAGATATTTTATCTGCAGTCCACCAATATGGAACCCCAGCATACATCTACGACGGGGAACAATTGATATCTAATTATAAAAACCTGAAAAATGCGCTGCCCAACTTTGTAGATGTGTTTTATGCCTTAAAAGTGAATCCTAATGTTTCTTTGGTAAAACTGTTACGATCTCAAGGCGCTTGTACAGAAGTATGTTCAGTTACCGAACTAGAAATTGCACTCAAAGCCGGTTCAACCCCAGAAGATATTATATACCTGGGGCCTTGTAAAAAAGACTATGAGCTTAAAAGGGCTATCGAATTGGGGATTTATGCTATTGTCATAGAATCCGAAACGGAACTAAAAAGAGTTTCCAGTTTTGCTAATAATGCCGGAGTCACTGCAAATGTGGCTATTCGGATCAACCCCGATTTTTCTGCAGAAGGTTCTCCATGGAAAATGGGAGGTAGACCTACTCATTTTGGTATTGAGGAAAAACAAGCCATACAAAACTTTGGAAGTTATCTTGCTACACCAAACATACATGTACGAGGAATACATGTATACAATGGGACGAATATTCTGGAAGCTCAATCCGTATTCGAAAACACCAGGTACATTCTGAATCTTTATGATCAAATTTCGCAGAAATATCACTACCATTTTACCATGGTAGATGTTGGAGGGGGAATGGGAGTGCCTTATTTTCAAAATCAGGAACCCTTGGATATTACATTGTTTGAAGAGCTGATGGAGCCATTGTTTACTTCATTTCATGACAAATATCCTGATACCCGAATTATTATGGAATCTGGTCGATTTATAATCGGGACAGCAGGCGCAATGGCAGTGCAAGTGAATAACTTAAAATCGAATCATGGAAAGCTCTTTGCGGTTACCGACGGAGGAACAAATTGCCATTCTGCAGCAGCTGGATCGGGAAGAGTAGTCAAAAGAAATTTCCCAATTCAAAATATATCCGCGAGTTCTGACACTGCGAAAAAAATATATCAGGTGTCTGGGCCATTGTGCAGTCCTGATGATATCATAGGGCGTAATATTGAACTTAATGAAATAAGTCTGGATGATATTTTGCTGGTTAAATTATCAGGAGCTTATGGACCAACATCATCACCAGTTCTGTTTCATAGTCATGGATACCCTGCCGAGATACTATTGTATCAGGATGAATCATTTCTTATTCGGGAAAAAGACACTTCTATGGATATTATAAATAAACAAATAGAAGTTGATTTCAAACACACTAAACTCATAACAAATTAGCACATGGATACTCTTAAAATATTAGATACAATCAAAGATGGATTACTGGACAGTATTCCGAATATCACAAAAGAACAAATTCAATTAGAAGCTCATCTCAAAAATGATTTGGGGATCGATTCTCTCTCGTCAATGTTCTTTCTTACCTATTTAGAAGATCATATTCATGGTTTTGAAGTCAATGCCGATACTATAGAAGCCAGGCATTTTAATACGTTGCAAACCATTTATGACTATGTACTATCAGAGCTGAAAGTGAACACTTCTGTTTCGGTGCATTAAATAAACTTCTAATACATTTTAAATACAATAATAATGATACCAAAAATGCAAAACTTTTTGGAGGAAACCGTACGTCTTTATCCCAAAAAGACGGCGGTGACTTTCTCCGGAAATTCATATACATTTTCAGATATAGAAGAACAATCCAATAGTTTGGCTTCTTATCTGCAAAAACAGGGTGTTCAAAGAGGAGACCGTGCAGTAATTTTATTGGGCAACAAGATCGAAACCATTGTTTCCTTTTGGGCAATCCTAAAAGTGGGCGCAATTGTCATTCCTGTAGGTATGGAGTTGAAATCTGGTAAAATAGAATATATCCTTAAAGATTCTGGCGCCGTTGTACTTATCACCACCGCAGAAATAGCGACAAAGAATGCTTCCATTCTTCAACAATCCTATCTCAAAGAAACGTTGATCGTAGATGGACCAACAAATACCAAAGGACAAGTTGATTATGATAAGATGCTTAAAGATAATCATGATGTTCTACAACCCAGTGGACTTATTAGCAAAGATTTGGCCGCGATTTTATATACTTCGGGCTCTACAGGTGAGCCCAAAGGAGTAATGCTATCTCATGAAAATATGATAGCCGCTACCCATTCTTTGAATACTTATTTGGCATATACAACCGAAGATAAAGTGCTTTGTGCCTTGCCCTTATCATTTGATTATGGGTTGTACCAAATGATTATGAGTGTTTCCAAAGGAGCTACATTGATATTGGAAAAAGAATCAACCTGGCCCATCTTTTTACTTAAGAAAATACTACAAGAAAAGATCACCATATTTCCCGTAGTACCTACGATGGTAATGTTGTTGCATGAGCAAAACAAGAAATATCAATTTGATCTTTCTAGTATCCGAAAAGTAACCAATACTGGAGCAGCACTTACTCAAAATAATATCCAAATGGTGCAGGAATTGTTTCCTCATGCTGAAATATATTCCATGTACGGACTTACTGAATGTAAACGGTGTACGTATTTACCACCTTCTGAAATTGACAAAAAACCAGATAGCGTAGGCATAGCGATCCCTAATACCGAATTGTGGTTGATAGATGATGAGGAACAGAGAATTACTACACCACATGCGGTAGGGCAGTTAGTGATCAGAGGAGCAACGGTAATGCAAGGGTATTGGAATAAACCTGAAAAAACCGCTGTCAAACTCAGGCCTGGTTTACATTCTGGAGAGAAAGTACTTTATACAGGAGATTTATGTGCTTTGGATGAGGATGGGTATCTCTATTTTAAAGGCAGAATGGATCATATGATCAATTCGAGAGGAATCAAAGTCAGTCCAAAAGAAGTAGAGGATTACCTGGGGAGCATTCCATCAATAAATGCAGCAGTAATCACAGCGATTCCTCATGAGGATTATGGAGAAGCGTTATTTGCTTTTGTAGTCCTAAAAGAAGGACAGACTACCTCTGAAAAGGAAATTTTATCCCTTTGTGCTACACATCTAGAAGCTTACAAAGTGCCAGAGTTTGTGGAGATACTTTCGTCTATCCCAAAGACTCCAAATGGGAAATTTGATCTTATTGCCTTAAAAGAAAGAGCTTTACGAATAGCAAAGACTGATGCGAAGGCATTTTTAACCTAAGGTATGGATATAGAATATGAAGTAGACGGGTTAGTGCTGAGAGCAAAAACCTGGGGGAATAAAAACGGTTATCCGGTATTAGGGCTTCATGGTTGGTTAGATAATGCTTGTACGTTTGATAAGATAGCACCCTTGTTTTCGCCAGATATCTATTTTATAGCAATAGACTTGGCTGGGCATGGCTTATCGGATCACCGGGATGCCAACAGTTCTTACTACTTATGGGATTATGCGGCAGATGTTCTTAAAGTATTAGATGTGCTTGGATACAAAAAAATAAGTGTCATAGCGCATTCTATGGGGACTGGTATTGCTTGTGTTTTGGCAAGTGCTATATCGAGCGTAATAGAAAAAATGGTCTTTATAGATGGTTTGGGACCTCCATTTGTGGCTCAGAAGGAAGAAGAAGTCGTCATTAATTTTTATAGGGCTATTCGACAGTTGCGAATGGCAAAAAAGACGAAGTTATATGGTTTTTCTTCGCCAGAAACAGCACAATTCTCATCGGTAACAGCTGCAATAGAAGATCGGGTAAACAATCCTATAGGTAAGATATCTCATAATGCAGTGGCTAATTTGTTGAATAGAGCTTTAGTCAAACTTCCCAACGGATATCGCTGGAGTCATGATCCCAGAATTGTATTGCCAGAACGCTATCGAATTACAGAATCTCAGGCACAAGCCTTTATACAAGCGATAACCTGTCAAACCCTTATTGTTTTAGGAAAACAAGGACTGTTTTCCAAAGGAATGTTTAAAGCTCGATTGAGCAAATTTCAGCAAGGCAAGATCCATTGGATGGAAGGTGGGCATCATCTTCATTTGGAAGAATCACATGATAAGATCGCTTTATTAATTAATGAATTTTTACAAAAAGAAATAAATAATGAAAACTATTAAATGTACAATACTGCTATTTATGCTGGTAGGAGGATATGTTTTTTCTCAAGAAGAAGAACAAACCAACAAAACTACTTTTGCGACTAAGATTATTCATAACAGTGTAGCAGGATTCTATCCGATTTTCTTCGGAAATTTTGAAACCAATAAGAACTATGATATTACCTTTTATACTATTTTTTGGACCAATCCTTCTTTTGGGAATCTTCCATCGGGCAGTGATTTGTTATTAGAAACTGCTGTAGGATTGGGATTCAAATTTTTTGACAACTCATTGTATGTAAACCCTTCTTTTGGAATCACAAGTGGTAAATTTTCTTCGAATAGTACTGGAACCAAAATTGCCGAAGGAATTGTGCCGAGTTTGTATGTCAACTATCAGACCAACATTATTGATTTTGAAGGGTATATTTCTTATTACAAATCCATACGGGAAGATGATGATATTCTTACCAAAGATTATTTGCTAAACTGGATAGCTCCAGGGATACATGTGAGCAAGCGATTGGTCGCTGGTCTGTTTTATGAGTCGTTTGGAGTGACTCGACAAGAGGAAGGGGATCCGTTGCTAGTGTATCAATGGCTAGGAGGGTCGTTAAAGTTGAAATTCGATAAAGGTATTGCGTTTAGAATATCGATGGGAGCTACTTTAAATACGGATGCCGGAACTTCGGATGAGTTTTACAAGGTGTCAGCTTTTATTCCCTTGTAGAGAGGATATAAATAAAAAGAGGGTCAAACTGACCCTCTTTGTTAACCGTGTATTGTTTCTTTGGTACCGAGATCTTTCATGATTTCGGCTTCAAATTCGAGAAGATCTTGCCATTTTCTATCTACTTCTTCTCGTTTTCCGTATTTACGGGCAAAATTTAGAAACATCGTATAATGATTGGCTTCGCTTACCATAAGGTCTCTATAGAACTTGGCTAGCTCTTGATCTTCAAGTTCTTCAGAAAGCAATTTGAATCGCTCACAACTTCTGGCTTCAATAAGCGCGGCATATAATAAGCGATGTACCAAGTGAGTTTCTCTACTTCCTCCTTTTGGGAAAAACTTCAGTAATTTGTTGACATACTCATCCTTTCTATCTCTACCTAAAGTCCATCCTCGAGCAATAATTTTATCATGCACCATTTTGAAATGACTAATTTCTTCTTTTACCAATTTGGTCATTTCTTGAACCAGATCAGTATATTCGGGAAAACTTACAATTAAAGAAATTGCAGTAGAAGCCGCTTTTTGCTCACAAAACGCATGATCCGTTAAGATCTCTTCAATATTCTTTTCAACAATGTTTACCCATCTTGGATCGGTAGGAAGTTTTAAACCTAGCATCTTTTTATTTTTTAATTAGCCATCAGGACATATGAGTCCATCAATGTATTAGCAAAGATACTTATCCTGTAGAACTTCTAAAAAAAAGTGGATTTAAAAAAAGGGAGTTATTGCTGACCTAAAGATCTAAATCAAACAGAGATCGTAGCTTATCAATAAGTGGGTTTTTCTCTTTTAACTTCTCGTATTTGTCTTGAGGGGTAAAAGCATATTTTTTGGAAGCTTCTTCATTTACATGAATAACAAGTTCTATACTATAATTGTTTAACTTCCTGTATAAAAATTGAAATAAACCAGGAAGGGCATTCTCCAAATCTACTTTCATGGATTGATTAGGAAGCTCTACCTGAATTTTACCTTCATTATTCATACTCGGTACATTCATCGCAAACATAGAACCGATAATACGTTCTCCCTTCTTATCTTGCAATTTACCATATTCGATCCAGGCATCTTTCATTTCAGATTCTGTAAACTCATCATGCGGTAAAGAGTTTGGATCAACTATACTGTCTACTTGCTTTTCCTGATGCTCTTTCTTTTTGCGAATACTACTCAAGGATAAACCAGAAGTCTTTTTACGAGGGGAAGATATAGAAAGATTATTCTTAGTTTCAGCAGCTGGTGTTGGAGTAACGACTTCGCTTTCTGTACTATTTACTTCTTGATTAGTGATTTGAATATTTTCTTTTTCCTGAATATTACTATCTGTTGTTTCTACTGAAACAGGAATGGGTTCAGGAGCTGAACTTTCAATAGGAACAGGCTTCGTTTCAACCTTCTCTTTAATCTCTTGATTAATTTTTATGGGTTGAATACCTTTTTCTTTGAAATAAGAAGGAGGAATTATGTAGGGTTTGTCATTTTTTTTTTCTCCATCCGGAGTAAGGATAGAGGCAAGCTGCATCAAACATAGTTCTACCAGTAATCTTTGGTTACGACTGGTTTTATACTTCAGATCACAATCATTGGCCAATTCAATTCCTTTTATGAGAAAGGCATGTGATGCTTTTTGAGATTGCTCTAGATATTTTGCTTTGGTTTGTTCTCCTACTTCCAAAAGATTAATGGTCGCTTGATTTTTGCAGACCAAAAGATCTCTGAAGTGAGAGGCCAATCCTGCAATAAAATGGTGCCCATCAAATCCTTGAGCTAGAATATGATTAAACTCAATAAGTAATTGAGGAATATTATTTTGTAAAATCAAATCGGTAGCCTTAAAATAGGTCTCGTAATCTAGTACATTCAGATTTTCGGTTACCGCTTGTCTGGTTAAGTTTTTACCACTGAAACTAACAACCCGATCAAAAATAGACAACGCATCTCGCATTGCTCCGTCCGCTTTTTGTGCAATAATTTGCAATGCATCTTCATCGGCATTAATTCCTTCTTGAGCTGCAACCTGCATCAGATGATTTTTGGCATCAGTTACCGTGATTCTTTTGAAATCAAAGATTTGACATCTGGATAAAATCGTTGGAATGATCTTATGCTTTTCTGTGGTAGCTAATATAAAAATAGCGTGTTTTGGAGGTTCTTCTAATGTCTTTAAGAAAGCATTAAAAGCAGCTTGCGATAACATATGAACCTCATCGATGATATAGACCTTGTATTTTCCTACTTGTGGAGGAATACGCACCTGATCAATAAGATTCCGAATATCGTCAACAGAGTTATTGGAAGCTGCATCAAGCTCAAAAATATTGAATGCAAAATCTTCGTCCGGATGTTCGTTTCCATCTTGATTGATTGTTTTTGCCAATATTCTTGCACAAGAGGTTTTACCAACTCCTCTCGGACCAGTAAATAGCAAAGCCTGCGCCAAATGGTTGTTTTCTATAGCATTTAGCAAAGTATTGGTAATAGCCTGTTGCCCTACAACATCCTTGAAGGTTTGAGGTCTATATTTCCGTGCAGATACTATAAAGTGTTCCATCGCTACAAAGTTAAAAATTGCAGCCATAAATTACATTTCAGGATTTGGTTTTTATATTTAGTTATTAACAGCTGTTGTACTTATTGAATTTATGATATTTTTGCAGCAAGCAGATCACCTTATCGCGGCGCTGTCGAGGAAAGTCCGGACACCATAGCGCAGCATAGCGGGTAACGCCCGTCCGTTGTAAGACGAGGACAAGTGCAACAGAAAGAATGTACAGGTAATGCTGTAGTGAAATCAGGTAAACTCTATGCGGTGCAACGCCATGTAAACCAACTTTTGAGGGTTGCGCGCCCAACGTTGGAGGGTAGGCGGTTAGAGCTAGTAAGTAATTACTGGCCTAGATAAATGATAAGGCCCGTTTTTTTGACGGTGACAGAATCCGGCTTATGATCTGCTTTTTCTTTTCATTTTAGGTACATTATTTGATGCCATATAGTTTTTAAAACCTAAACCAAATGAAAACTGTATTAACTCATCTATTCTTCAAATTACTAATTGTAACTGCATTTGCTCAAGAAAAAATTCCTTCGATTGAAGAGATTATCGGATCCTGGACAGTGGTTCAAGAAGATTATAATGATAGTATTTTATATTTAGAAAAGACCAAGTTATTAGAATATACCACAAAAAGAGACATAAAAATTTATCAGAACAGATATACCAATACCTTAAGAATTAAATATCAAGACCACTTAATTCCCAAAGTTGTAAAAAGGGTTCCGCCCATACCAAGATGCGGGAATGATAGAAGACGTTATAATCAAAAACAAAACCCTTATTTCAAAAAAAGTCTATGCGCATATGATCCGAAGAGTGGTTTTTTTAAGGTTTCTGATCCTCATTTTTTCGATGGGAAATTATTTACCATTCACAAAATTAGCTTTAAAGAAATGCGACTTACAAGGGTCAAATAAGTTTTAAAACTACTTTAACAATAGGCTATACTAAATTTCTTGTACCTTGTGCGGCAAAGAAATTAACCCTATGAAAATTGCGATTGTTTGTTACCCTACTTTTGGAGGTAGTGGAGTAGTGGCTACCGAATTAGGTATTGCCTTGGCAAAATTGAACCATGAAGTTCATTTTATTACCTATAAACAGCCTGTACGCTTGGATTTGTTAAATCCTAACATTCATTTTCATGAGGTTCATGTTCCAACCTATCCGCTTTTTTTGTATCAACCCTATGAGTTGGCTTTATCGAGTAAGCTTGTTGGTATCATTAAGAAACATAATATAGATGTTTTGCATGTGCATTATGCAATACCACATGCGTATGCAGGATACATGGCCAAAAAGATGCTAGAAGAAGAGGGGATTTACATCCCAATGCTCACCACGCTTCATGGTACCGATATAACATTAGTAGGTAATCATCCAAATTATAAACCGGCGGTTACTTTCAGTATTAACAATAGCGATATTGTTACTTCGGTTTCGCAAAGTTTAAAAGATGATACTTTACGTTTGTTCAATATCAAACAGGATATTAAGGTAGTACCAAACTTTATTGATGTAAGTCAACAGAAAACAAGCTTTACCGATTGCCAAAGAGAGGTTATGGCGGCACCAGAAGAACGCATTGTTACTCATATCAGTAACTTTAGACCAGTAAAAAGAATTACAGATATCATTGATATCTTTAATAATATTCAAAAAGAAATGCCAGCCAAATTGTTGATGGTTGGAGAAGGACCAGAGCGCAAACCGGCAGAACAGAAGTGTAAAGAGCTGGGGATTAAGGATAAGGTGATCTTTCTGGG
This sequence comes from Aquimarina sp. AWH4_224, assembly GCF_056160245.1. Lineage (NCBI taxonomy): Bacteria > Pseudomonadati > Bacteroidota > Flavobacteriia > Flavobacteriales > Flavobacteriaceae > Aquimarina > Aquimarina sp. AWH4_224. The sequence continues at coordinate 282,348 of NZ_JBSWWU010000001.1, forward strand.
TAATAGCAATGAGATTGATAAAATTTTGTGCTTTTCAGATCTATTCTTACTACCTTCAGAACGAGAGAGCTTTGGACTAGCAGCCTTAGAAGCTATGGTGAATAAAGTGCCTGTTATATCAAGTAATGCTGGAGGAATTCCGGAAGTAAATCGTCATGGGGTATCAGGGTACCTAAGTAATGTTGGTGATGTTGAAGAAATGTCAGTAAACGCGATTAAAATTCTTAAAGATGACGATGTGCTAGAACAGTTTAAGGAGAATGCATACAAGGAAGCAAAAACATTTGATGTAAACGAAATCGTTCCTAAATACATTGCTTTATACGAAGGTGCATTAGCAATGACTTAGGAACGACTTATGTTGTTTTGTTATATTCTCTATATTAGAACTGATAACGGATTCCTAATCCTAGGTCAAAATCCAAATCATCATCATTGTCTCCAAAACCTATTTCCGGTCTAAAATCAAGAGATATGAGTATAGGGATATTGAAGTTGTATTCTATACCGATGTCACCGGCGATAAATAGATAGGTATCACTATCATCTCCTCCAGGAAAATTATCATCCAGATCTACATATACAAATCCTCCACCAGGACCTACATACCAATTAAATCCTTTGTCCAGATTAAATACCCATTGGTATAGCCCTGTAAATTTGATAGCATCTCCAAAATCAAAATCTCTCCATCCCAAATCAAACTCTAGTCGATTGTTTCCACTTAAGCCTAATTGATAAGATATTTCTGCACCAAAACCATCATCGTCTCCCAACCTCAAACCTAATGCATGTTTAGAAATTTCTTGTGATTGAACTGTACTTATCGACGCTACAATAAAAGCTACAATAAATAAAATACGTTTTGTCATAGTTAAATAGGTTTTTTAGATTTATGATATCAAATATAACGTTCCATATCTACTTTTAATGTATTTAGTCGACATTTATTACGATTTTTGTAGCAGCATGTCAGTGCTTTCAAAAATTTTGTCAGCGGAGTTTGCTATAAATCCGGTAAATAGCGTTCCGTCTTGTTTTGGGTAGCGATACGCAAATTCATAGTAACAAGAAGTGATGTTTTGCTTTCCTTCTTCAAACTCGAATTCAATTTTATCTGCTAGTATGCTGGATTGTTCCAAAAGTTGATCTGTAGAACCCTTGATTTCTCCACCCGAGGTATTCATCTGGAAACCATTGTCTTTCAAGAAATAATTTACCTGTTCCAGCGTATCAAAAGAATTCAATTTGTTTACATCTACGGTGAAGTGATTTGAGCAAAAACCATTAACGTACATCCATGCGGCGTATTCAGATTCTTCAAGTAATGTAGTATAGGTAGCATGCGAAGGAGTTTTCCAAACTCTACCTTTCAGTATCAGATCATCCTGCAAGAATACTTCTTGATCTACTTCATCTAGTAGTTCCTTAACGGTGTTTTGCAATTGAGTAGAGCATTCTTCCAACAACAATTGACTGATAAAAATTTTTGGTGCGTTAGGATCATTTTGATGTTCAAAATGTTTTGCATATAGTTTTTTAGCTTCAAAACGATATTCTCCTTTTGGGACATATCCCATTTTTATAAAAACACGGGAAAGTACATCGATGTTTACTCGTGGATCATTGAATGTTCGTATTGCAATATGATCATTGAAAACAGTATTTCCTTCCTCCTCAAATAGAGATTTTACCTTTTGTGCAGAGGGAGTCTTGGTTGTATATTGTTTCCATAATTCATTAAAAAAATCAGTAGTATTCATAACGTCTTGTTTTTTGATGTAAAATTATTAGTTTTGACTTTAATAGGGGTTATATGCAGTCTATTTAATCTTGTTAAGTTTGTTTTTGTGTTAAAATAACAGTAAAGTGTTTGAAAATAACTCTGTTTTGAATAATTTCATTTAAAAAATAATACTGTCATGCATCATTTTGATTATATCGATCAGCAAATTTTGTTACAGATTAGGGAGGATGCAAGAAAACCTTTCTCTCAGATAGCAGAAGACTTGAAGATTTCTAATTCACTGGTACATCAACGTATACGAAAGCTAAAAGAACAAAGAGTTATTGCCAAGGCAGAATTTGTTGTGGATGAGAAAAAGATTGGTTTCAGAACAAAATCATATGTAGGTATACGTCTTAGAGAGGCCCGATATGCCGAGCAGGTAGTTGCTGGATTAAAAAAAATACCAGAAATTTTAGAATGTAATTTTGTATCCGGTAATTATGCTATTTTCATTCTTATTTTTGCATATGATAACCACCACCTAAGAAAAATTCTATATGAACAAGTCCACCACATTGATGGGGTGGCGGGAACTGATAGTTTTATTTGTTTTGATACCAATTTCAAAAGACCCGTATCGTTAGAAGCTTTAACGAAGAAAGATGTTTATGATCAATAACGCATTACTTCACCAATTTCAGAATACGCTAGAGGGAGAGTTTAGATTTGATTCACTCTCCAAGCGGTTATATGCTACAGACGCCTCTGTGTATCGAAGAATACCCATAGCCGTGGCATTTCCAAAGACGACATCAGACTTAAAAAAAATAATAGCTTTTGCTGAAGAAAACAGAATTGGCATTATTCCCAGAACAGCAGGAACTTCTCTTGCTGGTCAATGTGTTGGAGAAGGAATAGTGGTGGATGTATCTAAGCATTTTACCAAAATTGTTGCTGTAGATGAAGCCAATGAAACAGTTACCGTTCAGCCAGGTGTAGTTCGAGATGATTTAAATAGATATCTAAAACCGTACGGACTTTTCTTTGGTCCCAATACATCAACCTCTAATAGATGTATGATTGGAGGAATGGTAGGTAACAACAGTAGTGGTACCACCTCCATACAATATGGTGTTACTCGTGATAAAGTGCTGAGCATGCAAACAATTTTATCTGATGGTAGCGAAGCTTCTTTCTCTAATGTATCTCCAGAAGAGTTTCATGCAAAACGGCAATTGTCTTCATTAGAAGGTTCTATTTATCAAACTATTTATGATGAACTTTCTTCAAAGGAGGTACAGGCACAAATCAAAGCCAATTTTCCCAAAGCCGAGATTCACCGTCGCAATACAGGATATGCGATCGATGAATTGATTGAATCTGAAGTTTTCTCAGATAATAGCCAACCTTTTAACATGTGCAAACTGTTATCGGGTAGTGAGGGAACGCTGGCTTTTACTACAGAAATTACATTACAGTTGGATGAACTCCCGCCAGAAGAATCCTCTATGATTGCTGCACACTTTAATAGCATAGAGGATTGTATGAATGCGGTTAGCCCTGTTATGCAACATAAGTTATTCACTTGTGAGATGATGGATAAAACGATCCTTGATTGTACACTGAATAACATCGAGCAATTAAAAAACCGATTTTTTATTGACGGGGATCCGCAAGCCATATTGATGTTAGAGTTGAGAAGCAATAGCAAAGATGATCTGGAAATCCAGGAAAAACAACTGCTTGCAGAAATTCAGGATTCCGGACTTAGCTATGCAAATCCTATATTAAGAGGTAAAGAAATTGATCAGGCCTTAGAACTTCGAAAAGCAGGCTTGGGGTTGTTGGGTAATATTGTTGGTGATAAAAAAGCCGTTGCCTGTATAGAAGATACTGCAGTGGCTATCCCTGATTTGGCTTCATATATTTCGGAGTTTACCGAAGTGATGAAATCTTATGATCAGCAGGCGGTTTATTATGCCCATGCTGGGGCAGGAGAATTGCATTTACGCCCCATATTGGATTTGAAGAAAAGCGAAGATGTAACCCTTTTCAAGAAAATTACAGATGATGTCGCTACTTTGGTGAAAAAATACCAGGGATCGATGAGCGGAGAACATGGGGATGGTATCGTAAGAGCCAGTTATATTTCTTATATGATTGGTGATGATAATTTTGAAATCGTAAGGCGAATCAAAAAACTATTTGATCCTAACGCTATTTTTAATCCAGGAAAGATTGTTGAAGCATATGCAATGGATGAAAAGTTGCGATACGAAGTGGATCGAAAGGAACCAGATATAGATACATTACTTGACTTTTCGGATTCGCTAGGAATTTTAAGGGCCGCAGAAAAATGTAATGGGAGTGGTGATTGCAGGAAATCTGTCGAAGCTGGGGGGACGATGTGCCCAAGTTATCGTGCTACAAAAAATGAAAAAGATACAACTAGAGGAAGAGCCAACGCATTGAGAGAGTTTCTTACTACTGGTGGGAAAGAAAACAATTTTGATCACAAGGAATTAAAAGAAGTATTTGATCTGTGTTTGAGCTGTAAAGGATGTGCAAGTGAATGTCCTTCTAATGTAGATGTAGCTGCGCTAAAGACAGAGTTCGAATATCAATACCAAAAAGAAAACGGTACATCGCTAAGAACAAAGCTATTCGCACACAATAATCGTTTGAATGAATTAGGACGAATAAGCACTGGTATTACTAATTTCTTTTTTACAAATAGTTTTACCTCAGGAGTTCTGAAATATGCATTAGGAATTGCTAAAGAACGGGAATTGCCAGTACTGAGCAAGTTGTCTTTACGGAAATGGTGTGATCAAAACCTTAAAAGTTTACAACCTGAAAGTCCCATCAAATCTGTATACCTCTTTGTAGATGAGTTTACGAATCATTTAGATACGGAAATAGGAATTGATGCAATAAAATTACTGACGAAGTTGAATTATGAGGTTAAAATTGCAGATCATAAGGAGAGCGGTCGATCATATATTTCAAAAGGGTTATTACAGCATGCCAAGAAGTTTGCCAATCAAAATATAGAAGTTTTTACTCCTCTTGTATCCCAAAAAACCCCATTGATTGGAATTGAGCCTTCTGCTATTCTTACGTTCAGAGATGAATATCCACGATTGGCTGAGGATAAGAACAAGGCAAAACAGCTAGCCGCGAATTCTTATTTAATTGACGAATTTTTAGCTTCAGAAATTGAATTTGGAAACATCAATCAAAGTCAATTTTCAACTGAAAATAAAATAATTAAGTTACATGGGCATTGCCATCAAAAAGCCTTGTCTGGAGTGCAGCATACGTTCACTGCTTTGAATTTACCCAAAAACTTTAAAGTAACTATTATCCCTTCGGGATGTTGTGGTATGGCAGGATCATTTGGTTATGAAAAGGAGCACTATGAAATCAGTATGAAAGTTGGGGAGCAAACCTTACTCCCGGCAGTAAGAAAGGCTCCAAAAGATACGCTTATTGCTGCTGTCGGAACAAGTTGTAGACATCAAATAAAAGACGGAACACAGCGCGAAGCACTGCATCCCGTCTCTATATTGTATGATGCTCTGATTAAAAATTAGCTTTAATCATATATAGCGAACTAGCGTCTATTGTAGGTGCAGTTCCTGGAAGTATTTTTTGTTCAATAATGCCGTTGTCGTCCTCATCGGTAACGGCAAAATCATCATCATTAATGCACCCTAATGTATGATTATCGATAAGCCAAATACCCTCAAGTTTATCGTGAGGATATCCAGTTTTGTTGACCAAATCAGCAACCAGAACTTTGGAAACTGGTTGGATTCCTGCAGCTTCCAGTTCTTCCCAGCTTGACTCTTCCAGGGTTTTCTCATTAATCAAGAGCCCAAACTCATCATTGTCATTTGCGGCGCTAACATCGGTGGCATTAGAAACATCAATTTTATAGATATGCTTTTGTACTGGTCCGCTTCCAGAGAATTTCCCATCTCTTTCTATGACCAAGAATTCGGTATTGGATAGGCCTACGATCTCAGAATTGGACAAATTAGCATCTTCTTGTCTGTATAGAAACTGTTTGGTTGTACCTGTTTGTAAGTCAAAAAACAAAATACGAGTAAGGTCAGTTCTGATTCGTACAGGATTGTACATAGTAGATTGCATGATACCCACCAATGTAGATTCATCTGGAGTAATTCCTAAACCTTCCATTCCTCGATTTGGTCTTCGTTTACCAAATACCGCTGGTATTTTTCGTCCTCCATTCCCTTCATTAATACCGATAGGGGAAATACGTTCCAGTTCAACACCATCCTGAGAATAGTGCACAATATGCGGCCCGTATTCATCAGAGATCCAAAACGTACCGTCGTGTAGCGCTACGATACCCTCGGCATCCAACCCAAAATCATCAAAAGGTAATTGATTTCCATCAATATCATAAGGAATTTCTCCGGTAGCACCTTTCCCTTCTGGATTAGGGATTCCTGAAATTGGGTTTCCATGAGGATCTTTTAATAAGATTTCTTTTTTGAGAATAATATTCCCTTCAGCAGTAACAGCAAATAACCCAATTCTTGGAGTGTAACTGGCAACAGGGAATTTTTTACCATCCAGAAAATCTGTATTGGGACCACGATCGGTAATGGCGTAAAATTCTCCCTTCTTTGTTGGGTGGGCGGTAGCACCTGATCCATATCCTCCATTTCTGATCTCTACACCTTCGGTAGTTGTGGTTAGCACCTCAAAAGGTAATTCGTATTGCGTATTTTCTTCTAATACTAATTGTGGTGGAACAGATATTGGACCTCCGGTATAGTCATCGAGGTAGTCACAAGAATACAAGAGTAGTGCCACCACAACAGGTAGCAAGGTTTTTAGAGTTTTCATAAGATTTAGATGTATTAATAAGACGTTGTGTGATTAGAAACCTGTAAAGCTTATATCTTTTTGTTCAAAATTGAGTTTATCAAGAAGGAAGGCTGTAATTCTTCCAAATCCAATCCGATATTTTCAACCTCTTCTTGAGGCTCTTCATAAGATTCCATTAATTCTTGATGGTAATGAACTAATTTCCACTCCTGATCATGATATTCTAAAGAGGTTAGATTCTCTATCCAATCTCCAGAATTCAAATACATACACGATCCGTTTTTATCTGTATATGTCCTCATTTGAGGTTGATGAATGTGTCCACAAACCACAAATTCGTAGTCGTTTTTCACGGCCAATTCTGCAGCAACATCTTCAAAATCACTAATGTATTTTACAGCTTTTTTTACGCTGTTTTTGATTTTCTTTGATAATGAGAATTTCTCCTTTCCGAATTTTACCAAAAACCAGTTGATCAATTGATTTAAGAGAATCAACATATCATATCCCCATCCTCCTAATTTTGCTAACCATTTTGCATTTTGGATAGACGCATCAAAAATATCACCATGAAAAAACCAGGCTTGTTTTCCATCAAGCTCTAAAACCAATTTGTCTACTAGTTTAAAGCTTCCCATCTCTGTATCACTAAATTTACGTAGCATTTCATCATGGTTTCCTGTAATGTAGATCACCTCAGTTCCTTTTGATGCAAACGATATGATCTTCTTAATCACCTTGAGGTGAGGTTTTGGAAAATAACGTTTCCTAAATTGCCAGATATCGATGATATCCCCATTCAGAATCAATATTTTGGGTTTGATACTGTTCAAATAATGAAGAAGTTCTTTGGCGTGACAACCGTAGGTGCCCAAGTGAACATCGGAAATAACAACAAGATCAACAGCACGTTTTTTCATAAAACAGGACTTATTCCTGCAAATAAAACATTCTTGAGTTAAAGTATAATTAACTAATTATAAGGAGATTGTTACCAGTAATTAAAGATTTAAACCTCGTATTACGTAAACATTATGTAAAAATTATTATCAAAAAGTTCTTAACATTACATGGATACTATTTAATTTTAGATAATTCGTCTATATAACTCAAATAATGAACTCTTGTCTAAAAAGTAACTCAGCTTTTAGACAAGGCGAAATAGAGATATGATTACAAAACCGGTGTTTATTGTTTATGGAGTTTCCGGAAGCGGAAAGACAACAATCGGCTCAGCATTGGCCAAAAAAATGGAGGTTCCATTTTATGATGCTGATGATTTTCATCCTGAGAAGAATATTCAAAAAATGGCCAAAGGTTTTCCCCTTAATGATGATGATAGAGCTCCGTGGTTACAGGATTTGGCAAATAACATTTCAAAATGGAGTAGTAATCAAGGTGCGGTTTTGGCTTGCTCTGCTCTCAAGGTGAGTTATCGTAATATATTAGCTTCTGTTGTTCCAGAAGCCGTAAAATGGATTTTTTTGGAGGGGAGCTATGAGTTGATCTTTGAACGGATGAAATCCAGGAAAGATCATTTTTTTACTTCAGAAATGCTTCAATCTCAGTTTGATACTTTAGAAGTTTGGAAAGATGGAATTTCAGTAGATATTGATCAGGAAATACAAAGAATTGTAAAGGAAATTGAATCAAAACTTAAGATGCAAAAATCAGAAATAGGAGTAATCGGTTTGGGAGTGATGGGTAGGAGTTTGGCAACAAATATATTATCCAAAGGATTTCGTTTGTCAGTTTTTAATCGTCATCTGGCAGGAAAAGAAGAAGATATTGCCAAGAACTTTGTAAGTGAGCATTCCAACATTCCACAAGGGTTTGATGATTTGTCATTGTTTGTGGCATCATTAGCTCAACCCAGAACGATTTTAATGATGGTCAATGCAGGACCAGCGGTTGATGTGGTGATAGAACAGTTATTACCTCTGTTAGACGAAAATGATTGTGTAATTGATGGGGGAAACTCACATTACAAAGCCACCTTGACTAGAGAAGCAAAACTCAGAAAAAAAGGAATTTTATACGTTGGGGCAGGAATATCTGGAGGAGAAGAGGGAGCGCTTTATGGTCCTTCGATTATGCCTGGCGGTTCTAAAAAAGGATATGAGAATTGTGGTCAATTTCTGGAAGTCATTGCCGCCAAAGATGAAAAAGGAAATCCGTGTTGTTCTTATATCAGTCCTGATGGAGCCGGCCATTTTGTAAAGATGGTGCACAATGGGATCGAATATGCAGAGATGCAATTGTTGGCCGAAATTTATCATTTTCTTCGATTTCATTTAGGGAATTCACCTGATGCTATCCATGAAATTTTTACGTCCTGGAGATCCAATAATAAAGACAGCTATCTTTTGGAAATTACAGCAGACATCCTTCAGAAAAAGGAAGGAGAAGATTGCTTAATTGATAAGATTTTGGACAAGGCAGGGCAAAAGGGTACAGGAGGATGGTCCACACAGGCAGCGTTAACCTATGGTATTCCAGTGTCTACGATTTCTGAAGCGGTAATGACTAGGTGTTTGTCCGCAAAAAAAGAAGAACGTATTGAAGCATCAAAAGCATATTCCAGAACTGCAAGTACAGTAGAGGCTGATACTGCAATTGTGGAGATGTTGGAGCAAGCATATTATGCGACCAGTCTGGTTAACCATGCTATTGGATTTGACTTGATGAAACAAGCCGCTAAAGAAAATAAGTGGGAGCTAAACTTCTCAGAAATTGCCAGAATTTGGACCAGAGGATGTATTATAAGAAGCGATCTGATGGAGAACCTTACAGTATTTTTTAAAGATAATAACGACACCCCACTATTGATGCTACAGGAAGTTGTAGAAACTCTGGATCAAAGTATAGATGCATTGACAACAGTGGTATCAAAAGGGATAGGTATGAAATGCCCTTTGCCTGTATTATCGGCTGCTGCTAATTATTTGTTGAATTATACATCGGAAACCATGTCTGCCAATATGTTGCAAGCACAGAGAGATTATTTTGGAGCTCATACGTATCAGCGGGTGGATAAAGGAGCTGGAGCATATTTTCATACAGATTGGAAAAATATATAACACATGGATTACAATTTATTGATTGCAGTAGGTATAGGCGTTTTTGCATTACTTTTTATGATATTGAAATTAAGAATGCAGGCCTTTATTGCATTGTTGATTGTATGCATAATAGTAGGAATTGGTGCAGGATTATCCCCAGACGTAATTTTTGAGAGTATCAAAAACGGAATGGGAAATACGCTAGGGTTTGTAGCCACAGTAGTGGGTTTAGGAGCACTCTTTGGAGGATTGCTAGAAAACTCAGGAGGTGCTCGAGGATTGGCTACCTATATCCTGAAATTGTTTGGAGATAAAAATGCTTCCTGGGCTTTGATGGTTACGGGTTTTATTGTGGCTATTCCTGTTTTTTTTGATGTTGCATTCATTATTTTGATCCCTCTGGTATACGCTATAGCAAAAAAGACCGGGAAATCGTTATTGTTATATGCGATCCCTTTGTTAGCAGGATTAGCGATTACCCATAGTTTTATACCTCCAACACCAGGTCCTATAGCGGTAGCAGATATATTAGGGGCAAATTTGGGATGGGTAATTGTATTTGGTTTTATCGTAGGTATTCCAGCGGCGATAATAGGAGGTCCTCTCTTTGCAAGTTATATTTCGAAACGAATACAAGTAGTACCTCCAGAGATGAGTTTGGTAGCTGATGAAGAGGTGACATCTCCCAATCCTTTTACTATTATTGGTATTATTGTACTACCTATTCTTTTGATAGTGATAAAAACTTTGTTGTTGGGGGATTGGTTTGATCATGAGTCTTTACCCAAACAAGTACTTTATATCGTGTCTTTGTTAGGGCATCCTTTTTCGGCCTTACTAATAGCTAACCTATTTGCATGGTATGTATTGGGAGTTCGGAGAGGTGTTGGTAAAGATGCGCTCTTAAAACTTTCTATGGAATCTTTTAAACCTGCTGGAGCGATTATACTATTAACCGGGGCAGGAGGAGCATTCAAACAAATCCTGGTGGATACCGAGGTGGGAGAATTATTGGCGTCTACATTGCAAGATGCTGCAATACATCCCTTGTTATTTGCTTTTATCATTGCTTCATTAATCAGAGTATTACAAGGATCAGCAACCACGGCCATGATTGCCAGTGCAGGAATTATGTCTCCTGTAATTGCTTCGGGTGATTTCAGTCCGGCTCAGATTGCACTTACAGTAATTGCAGTAGCTTCTGGGTCTACAATTTTATCTCATGTTAATGACAGTGGGTTTTGGTTGGTAGGGCAATATTTGGGACTCACTGAAAAGCAAACCTTTCGTTCCTGGACGGTAATGACCACTCTGATCGCTTTAACAGGGCTGTTTACAGCTATGATTTGTTGGTATTTGTTCTAAAAACTAGTGTAGGTATCCGCATACTAATCCCTTTTGAGACTTGTCTAATGTCAGATTTTCAAAAAAAATAAAGCTAAATTGAAATTGATTTAATTTAGAATAGACATTACCCATTTTTTCTGTCATATTACTAGCGGGTTTTTAGAGATTAACAATTACATTTGTTGAAAATAAGAAATGCATGGCAGGAAATACATTTGGAAACCTTTTTAAGCTCACCACTTTCGGTGAATCTCATGGGGTTGCAATTGGAGGTATTATTGATGGTTGTCCATCAGGTGTTACATTGGATTTAGAAGCAATTCAGCAGGAATTAGATAGAAGAAGACCAGGACAATCTGCAATCGTAACACAGCGGAAAGAACCGGATACAGTGGAGTTCTACTCTGGGATTTTTGAAGGGGTTACTACCGGAACACCTATCGGCTTCGTGATTAAAAATGCAAATCAAAAGTCGAAAGATTACTCCCATATCAAAGATTCTTATCGTCCTTCGCATGCAGATTATACCTATGACCAAAAATACGGGATTCGTGATTATAGAGGAGGAGGAAGGTCTTCGGCAAGAGAGACCGCTAGCAGAGTAGTAGCTGGAGCTATTGCAAAGCAAATCTTATCGGATGTATCTATTAATGCATATGTAAGTGGTGTAGGGACTTTAAAATTGCAAAAAAGTCATACTGAATTAGATTTATCACAAACAGAAAATAATATTGTTCGCTGTCCCGATCCAGAAATGGCTAGTGAGATGGAACAATACATCAAGCAGATACGAAAAGAAGGAGATACGGTTGGTGGGATCGTAAGTTGTGCGATCTCCGGAGTACCTGTTGGATTAGGAGAACCTGTTTTTGATAAGTTACATGCAGAATTGGGTAAAGCTATGCTTTCGATCAATGCAGTAAAAGGTTTTGAGTATGGTAGTGGATTTGATGGAGCTGCCTTAAAAGGAAGTGAGCATAATGATTTGTTTAATACAGATGGTAGTACAAAAACTAACCTCTCTGGTGGTATTCAAGGAGGGATTTCTAATGGAATGGATATCTATTTCAATGTGGCATTTAAACCTGTAGCTACCATTATGCAAGATCAGGAAACTATTGATAAAGATGGAAATACAGTGACCATGCAAGGAAAAGGAAGGCATGACCCTTGTGTAGTGCCTAGAGCAGTGCCCATTGTAGAAGCTATGGCCGCTTTGGTATTGGTAGATTATTGGTTAATGAATCGCACAATAAAAAAGTAAATACAAAATAACAGTATTATTAATTACGGTAATCTCAATAGGGTTACCGTTTTTTTGTATTTAATTCATATATTCGACCCACTTTATACAAATGACTTTTATGAAAAAGCTAGCACTGCACTGGAAAATTATGATTGGAATGCTATTAGGGATAGTATTCGGATTTATAATGACAACTGTTTCTTGGGGTAAAGGATTTACAGGAGATTGGATAGCTCCTCTAGGAACTATCTTTGTGAACCTTCTAAAGTTGATTGCAGTGCCTTTAATTTTAGCATCATTAATCAAAGGGATTTCTGATCTGAAAGATATTTCAAAATTCAAGGCGATAGGTGGAAGAACCATCGTGATTTATATTCTAACAACTGTGGTAGCGATTACGATCGGACTGTTGATCGTAAATGTGGCAAAACCTGGTGATGGAATTACTGAAGCTACTATCGAAAAGCTAACCAATGAGTATGCAGGAAATTCAAAGATTTCTGAGCGTATTGCGGAAGCTGGTAGACAGAAGGAAAGTGGTCCGTTGCAATTTATAGTGGATATGGTACCACAAAATGCGGTGGCTGCGATGAGTAATAACAAGTTAATGCTTCAGGTGATATTTTTCGCTATTTTCTTAGGAATAAGTATGTTGTTGGTTAAACCGTCAGAATCTGAGCCACTGAAGAAGTTTTTTGATAGTTTGAATGAAGTTGTGCTAAAAATGGTCGACTTGATCATGCTTACAGCACCATACGCAGTGTTTGCTTTGTTAGCCAATGTGGTAGTTACCTCTGATGATCCTGATATCTTATTAGCGTTATTGAAGTATGCAGGAGTAGTATTATTTGGATTATCCTTAATGATTATTTTTTACTGTATTTTGGTAGCTGTTATTACCAAAAAATCTCCTTTTTGGTTTTTAAAACAAATAAGTCCAGCACAATTACTAGCGTTCTCTACCAGTTCTAGTGCTGCTACGCTTCCTGTTACTATGGAGCGGGTAGAAGAACATATCGGAGTGGATAAGGAAGTTTCCAGTTTTGTATTGCCAGTAGGAGCAACTATTAATATGGATGGTACTAGTTTATATCAAGCTGTAGCTTCTGTTTTTATTATGCAGGTGTTGTGGCCAGAAGGGTTAACATTCAGTAATCAAATTACTATTGTACTTACTGCTTTACTAGCTTCTATAGGATCAGCTGCAGTACCTGGTGCAGGTATGGTGATGTTGGTGATTGTTTTGGAGGCTATTGGATTTCCTTCAGATAAATTACCGATTGGATTAGCATTAATCTTTGCGGTAGATCGACCGTTAGATATGCTTCGTACCACCATTAATGTAACTGGAGATGCTACTGTATCTATGATTGTAGCTAAGTCGGTTGGTAAACTAGGAGATCCGCATGTTAAAGATTGGGATGATAATTATCCTGGAGAATAAAGAGACTTTACTCCACAGACCAATTTTTTAAAAGTTCAAATAAGGTAGGATATTCTGATTCTCTTTCAGGATTCCATATCATAGTCAATTTGGCTTTTTGCACAATGTTATCCAATTCAATACTTTTTATTGGGAAATTGTGGTCATGTAATGAAGATATAGGCTCTAAGGATATTCCTAACCCAGCTTCAACTAATCTAAAACTGGAACTAGCAGAATCTGTTTCATGAACTACCTTAGGATTGAAGCCTGCATCAATACATATAGATTCTAGAATATGTACATAGTTGGGTCCATCTGCAACTGATGGGAAAATAAACTGATCAGTAGAGAACACAGAGAAATTAGTATAGTTGGATATCGTTACAGGATGATCTTCTGGCAAGAGCACGGCAAAATTATCAATGTGTAATACTTTACTGGTTAGATTAAAGGGGATCAAGGGATTGGTGGCAAATCCTATATCCAATTCATTTTGTTGTAATGCTAAGTACTGATCCCGGTTATTCATTTCTCGGAGTACGGTTTTGATTCCAGGGATTTGAGTATTCATGGTTTTCAATATGTTAGGTAATATGGTTTGCATAATAGAGTGTGTAAAACCAATTCTAATCTCTCCCACATCTCCATGATGAATGTATGCAGCCTGTTTAGTCATCCTATCTGCATTGGCAATGAGCTTTTTCGATTCTTTTACAAAGTATTCTCCTGCCGGAGTAAGCGCTACGTTACGTTTATCTCTTTTAAATAATATAGCACCAACTTCATCTTCTAACTGCTTGATCTGTCTGCTTAGGGCAGGTTGAACAATATTGAGCTCTTCTGCAGCTCGGGTAAAGTTTAATTTTTCTGCCAACACGATAATGTTTCGCAAAGTCTGAATATTCATTAATGCATTTTTGTTATTATTCTATCAAAATTAAGTATTTTTTATTATAAATAATGATGATTAATTTTGAAAACGAATAGATGTCTAATGGGAAAGATTTTTGCTATGAAAAAAAATGTTTTGGAGAATGTGTATGACCCATCAGTTTTTAGAACAATAGGGCATGAGCTTATTGATTTGCTTGCAGATCATTTGGAAAAAGTACAAAGTGACAGAGAACACCCGGTACTACCGTATAAAGATCCAGAAGTGGTTCTAGATTATTGGAAAAAAGATTTCTCTTCGGATACTGGGGTTATGGATATGTTTAGGAACATTTTGTCCCAATCGATCAATGTGCATCACCCAAGATATATTGGGCATCAGGTGGCAGTACCTGCATTTATTTCGAGTTTGTCGGGATTAATATCTGATGTGATGAGCAATGGAACAGGGGTTTACGAGATGGGAATGGCGGCTAATGCTATAGAACGAATTGTAACCGATTTGGTAGCTCAGCGAATAGGATACGATCAAAATGCCTCAGGATTGCTTACTTCGGGAGGAAGTTTGGCTAATCTTACTGCTTTATTAGCAGCTAGAAAAGCAAAAGCACCTTCTTCGGTATGGGAAAAAGGACATCAGGAAAAGTTAGCAATACTGGTTTCAGAAGAAGCCCATTACTGTATAGATCGAGCAGCAAGGATTTTAGGGTTAGGAGAAGAAGGTATTGTAAAGGTTCCGGTAAACAGTGATTATAGTATCGATACTTCAAAGATGGCTGGTTGTTTGGAAGATGCCCAATTAAAAGGATTGCATGTTATTGCTATTATCGGTTGCGCATGTTCTACAGCAACGGGATCTTATGATGATCTGGATTTTTTAGGAGATTTTGCGAATACACATAACCTGTGGTTTCATGTAGATGGAGCCCATGGTGCCGGAGTTATTTTTTCAGAAAAATATAAGCATTTGGTAAGAGGAATTGCAAAAGCAGATTCTGTAGTTCTGGATTTCCATAAGATGTTGATGACCCCTGCATTAAATACTGCTCTAGTATTTAAAAATTCAAGAGACTCGTATCGCACCTTTGAACAAAAAGCACAATATTTATGGGATTCTCAGCATTCTCAAGAATGGTATAATTCTGGGAAGCGAACTTTTGAGTGCACCAAATTGATGATGTCTATAAAAGTTTATGCGATTTTGAAAGCATACGGAGAAGAAGCTTTTACTCAAAATGTAAATACCTTGTATGATCTGGCAGAGACATTTTCTGAAATGATAGATAAACAAGAAAGTTTTGAACTTGCTCATCATCCACAAGCAAATATTGTGAATTTCAGATATGTTCCGGGACAGGTTGATATTGATTTAAATACATTGAATAATAACATACGACAGGCTCTTATTCAATCGGGTAAATTTTATGTAGTACAGACTACCATAAATGGAGAAAAATACCTGCGTACAACGATGATGAATCCTTTAACAACCAAGGATGATTTAATAGCATTGATAGAAGAGGTACATCATCTCGGAACCACGCTTGTAAAAGAAAAAGTATCTAATTCATTCTAATTTTTAACATTTTATCACGCAACGAACACTAAAAGGTCTTCATCTTCAGTTATATAGAAAGGATTAACCAAAACTTATTACAGATGAAAAGGGCACTCTATATAACGATATTAACCATTGTATTAGGATGCAGTGGAGATGATGATACTAATGTTATAATCCCGCTAACTGGTGTAGATGGAGTCTGGAATTTGGTAAATGTTACAGGTGGTTTTGTGGGTACAGATCATGATTTCGAAAGTGGGTTAATTACTTGGGATTTTGAAGAAAGTAGCCAAACCGTCACTATTACCAACAACAATACTGATAATACGCTGGAGGATTCTTTCCCTTCAGGGACCTATACGTATACGATCATTACTGCTCAAGGAGGTAATCAAGAAATGTTGGTTGATGGACGTAACATCGGTAATTTTGAACTCACAAGTAATCAATTTACCTTAGATGAGACTTTTAGAGACGGTTTTCGTTTTATATTTCGACGTTAAAGACTAATTCTTCTGCTACGTGGATGTTTTACTTGGTACGAAAACTGTTTCTCCAGTTTTTGGTTAGGTTGCATATCTAGCTTCCAGGTCATTATACCCTTTTTTGAATCGTAAACCGATTGATCTGTTTGAATTTCATCTAGTTTGATATCTTTATTTTGGGAAACAGGGATACGATCTTCTACCGTGATATTTATGTTGCTTTTTTTGTTGTTTTTGATGGTGATTTTATACGCTCGATTTACAATTTTACTATTACCATAAAAGTTTTTGCTTTTGAAATTTTTGAGTTGTTCTCTTTTCACCACAATATTAGGATCAACACCTAAAGAGACAGTCAAAGTGTCCGCAGTATGCAATGGATCTATATTTGTTTTGCCTGCATAACTACCTTCAAAGTAGATGTTGGCTTCTCCAGCAAGTAAATTGAACTGTTCCCAATTAGCAAGTTTTGCGGTTAGAAATACATTCTCATTTAATTCTGGAGCTACATAGTGATTGTAATCTGTTCGAATTTCAAAATTATCTATTTCTATTATCGTAATATCAGCATTAGAAGGGATACTGTATTTTTTCTTGATTTTGAATCGAGTATTGGTAATTCCTTCTTCTTTCACTTCGACCACCTCATTATAATACTCTTTTTTTTCTTTTTTTCTGGCATAACTAGATCTTGGAGAATAGCGACCAGATGACCCAGAAGTGGAATACCCTGTAATTACCACTTCATCTAAAACGGAAGCGTCTTCTTCTAAAGAAATATTCATCACCGAAGAATAAATCGGAAGGGATTGAGAAGAAAACCCTATGTACGAAAATGAAAGCTCTCTACCCTCAGTAACTTCTAGTGTGTAACGACCATCAAAATCAGTTTGCGTCCCATTTGAAGTGCCTTTTTCTATAACGTTTACACCGGGTAAAGGTAATCCACCATCGTCCAGGACAATTCCGGTAATGGTCTTTACAGTAGGGTTGTATTGATAACCATATCGTTTTATTGCATTTTGCTGTCGGTTACTACCATAGCTAAAGTTTAAATATTTTGGCGAAACGTTGGGTTTGATATTATTGGTGTTTGGATCACCAGTGGATAGTATAATGTTTACGTTATTCCAAGGAGTTCCTGTTTGCTGATATACATTGGCTTTGTAAGCCATTTTGATAGGATCCTTTATACTTTTGGATTTGATATCATATAACGGAAACCATCCCGCTTGGGTAACATTGTATTGTATCACAAGACTTAGTGTAGTAGCTACCGGTGCATCTAGTTTCACTCTGATTTCTCCTCGTTGTTCTTTGGTATCGTCATCCAACTTATCAATTTGCTGGGTAATTGCAGATATTTCATCAGATAGACGATCTATTTTTTGTGTATGCGTATAGGTTTCATTCTGAATCTCAATTGCTCTATCTCTATAATAAGCTGATATTTCTTTTACTTTTTCCAAAGAAAGCGATTCTGTTGTACTCGCGATACGCTGATTGTTTTCTAATAATTTTTTTTCTTGACCAAGTCCAGTTATGATATTTTCTAGCTTGTTTTTTTCAAGTAGTAATTGTTCTAATTGCTTTTGAAGGGCTGTTAACTCTTCAGAATTTTTTCTTTTTTCCAAATAGTCAATTCCAAAATTTATTGACAATATAGAAACATTTTTAAGTCCTGAAATCTGAATACTATTCTCATTAATTGTAGGGGATAGGTCATGGAGTAAAATTTCGTTAGTCCCTGGTTTTAAAGAAATATCAGCGGTTCTTTTTATTCGAGCACCAGTTAGATATACGGTGACTTCTTCAATATTTGATGCAGTCTTTTTTCCAGTATTTGCAATCGCAAGGTTGGCAATCAAAAGTAATATGGATAGTAATAAGGCTCTCATAGTGGTATAATTTTTGGTTACTATACGAATGTATCCTAATCTATACCCGTATGAAATGTAAAATGAGTGAAGTAGTATTTTTATTGAGTAAACATGATCATCGCTTAAACGATCAAGAAAATATGGAATAGAGAAGGGGGATTTTCCCCTCCCTAATTTTAGTTAAACTCCCCTTACATCGTGTTTACCTAATCTATACTTTTGAAACATCACTTTATCACACTAATAAACAAAAATAATTATGAAACGGCTGTTACTTCCTTTAGCACTTATTGCATTTGCTGTTATATGTTTGAGTATTGTACATATAGACAATGTAAATAAGCTTGATGCGCAATCTGAAGAGTTGCGAAAGAAAATAAATTCTGAAAATGGGACAGAACAATTAGATACCGCTACTCCAGAAATGAAATGAATAGATAAGGATACCATTCTTATTAATGAGTAGGGCTTATTTATGTTTTATATTCGTCCAGTATCACGTTATTTAATATATACTGGATAAATAAAAATTTAGTTAATATTACCTAAATTATAATCTGTTTGTATTTAGTAGGTTACATGATTTTACTATAAATCCAAGTACAAAGACTTAGCTAGATTGACGAATTCTAGTTCATGCTCTACGAATACTAAAAGTCGAAATGGGAATTAAATATTGGTTTTACTTTTATACCGTAAAAAAAGTAAGGTCTTTTTTTGTTCCAAATTGTTTTAATCCCAAAATAAAATGAAAAGGTTACTACTACCAGTATTATTAATTTGCTTTGCTATCTTTTGTTTATCTTACATACATATTGATAATATGAACAAGATAAACGAGGAGAAGGCCGCTATAGAAAAGCAAAAAGAAGAAGCCCTTCTTCTTACGGAGTAGTCAACGAATAGGTTACTCTTGTTCTTATTGGTCAATGAACAGTGCCTTAAGCTCAGGGGTAGGAATCATACAGCTATCCTTTTTACCAAACCATTTGTACCTATTTCGGGCGATAATATCATATACCCAATCCCTTAAGAATTTGGGAAGTATTAAAAAAACAGACAAAAGGGGATACCCACCCCTTAAGTGTTTTGCGATTTGCAATGCTGCAGTAGATTTATGGTAATACGCTATTCCTGGATCAATCAAGAGAATAGAATCTATTTCCTGGGTATTAATATTTCTTTCGGCAATTAGTTTTTGACCGATTTCACTTTGCAAAGAAGCATACACAAACACTTTGTGTTTGTCACGTTTGATGATAAAATTAATAGCTCCGTTGCATAAATTACAGACACCGTCAAAAAGAATGATTTTTTTCCCTTCTTCAATCATAATACAAAGATACGACGAATAATTTAGTGGCTTTTGCGCTTTAGTATTTTGTTATGTATTATTTCACAATCACGGATTCAATAACTTCTTGTGTAGTTATTTGAAGGTTTTTCGGGAGTTTGTTGTCTTTAGGGAGTACAGCAAGATATCTATCGTTATTAGAATCGTATACCTGTTTAAAAACAGGATTTTCTAGAACCATAGACTCGCATAATTCTTTGATCAAATCAAAATGATATGATAAATCATTACTCCCAAGATGAAAGATCCCTTTTTTATTTCTATTGATGATATAATGGATTTGCTGAGTTAGTTTAGAAATGGTGGTCGCATTAATAATCACATTAGGAAAGACCTCTATCGGCGCTTTAAGATCGCACAAGGTTTTTAGCTCTTGAATTCTTGGAGTAGCAGGCCCAAAGATCATGGGTACTCTGGCAATTACATATTTGGAAGTAGGAAGACGCATCAAAGCATTTTCGATTTTAATCTTAAATCTACCAAAAACGCTATTACTTAGCGTTTTATCAAATTCATACGACGGATAGTTACTAAAAGAATCAAATACATTAGCACTAGACATAAAAATTAATCTTGATCGATGAGTTTTGATCCAGTTGATGATCCGTTGATGAGCATCTAATTGCGAATTGAAATTTCCTCTAATCGCAGAAATAATAATCGCAGGTTTTAAATTATCCAGAAGAATAGAAATATCCTCTAATTCCATGTCATATTGGAAAAATTTCTGATTTTTTTCAAAGAACGTATTGTCCTTGCAATAGGTTCCATAGGTATCATAATAGGAATTGAGCTCTTTGTATAGAGCATTTCCTATAAAACCACTGGCTCCTATGATCAGAATTTTTTTCAAAATGAAACGATGCTAAAAAAATTAAGTTTCAAACATTACATATCTGTAACCTTGAAACTTAATCCTATTACTTTTATTATATAATTATCCTTTGTAAAATGGTAATTTAACTACTGTAGCAGGAATTGCCTTTTTACGAACCTGAATATTAATCTTACTATCAGGTTTAGCAAAAATGGTAGGAACATATCCTAATCCTATACCTTTACCCAAAGATGGAGACATCGTACCTGAGGTTACATTACCGATAACATTTCCATTGCCATCTACAATATCATACCCTTGTCTAGGGATTCCTCTTTCGTCCAATTCAAAACCTACTAGTTTTTTCTCAGCTCCTCGCTCTTTCTGCTTCCCTAATTCTTCGGCGTTGATAAAATCTTTGGAGAACTTGGTGATCCACCCTAAACCAGCTTCAATAGGAGAGGTGGTGTCGTCAATATCATTACCATAAAGACAGTATCCCATTTCCAGACGTAGTGTATCTCTAGCTGCCAATCCAATAGGTTTGATTCCAAAATCAGCTCCAGCTTCTAGTACTTTATCCCAGATTTGTTTTACTTCGGTATTCTTGCAATAGATTTCAAAACCTCCACTTCCAGTATATCCCGTTGCCGAAATGATTACATGTTCAATACCAGCAAAATCAGCCACTTCAAAAGTGTAGAATTTCAAAGCTTCGAGATCTACAGAGGTTAGAGATTGCATAGCAGCGGCAGCCTTTGGACCTTGGATCGCCAATAAGGAGTAATCCTCAGATAAGTCACGCATTTCTGCACCCATACTATTATGACTACTGATCCAATCCCAATCCTTTTGAATATTAGAAGCGTTAACTACCAATAGATATTTTTCGTCTGCTATCTTATATACGATTAAATCGTCAACAATACCACCTTTATCGTTGGGCAAACAACTATATTGTGCTTTACCGTCAATTAGCTTTGATGCATCATTAGAGGTTACTTTTTGGATAAGATCCAATGCGTTGGGTCCAGTGATCAAAAACTCTCCCATGTGCGAAACATCAAAAACGCCAACCCCATTTCTTACAGTTTCGTGTTCTATATTCACACCTTCATAGGATACGGGCATATTATATCCTGCAAAAGGAACCATTTTGGCGCCAAGAGCAATATGAGTTTCTGTTAATGCAGTATTTTTCATTGTTAGCAGCTTATTTAATTGAAGGCCGAATGTAAAAAACTTTGGGTAGCTACACAATGCTTTTTTGTTATAATCTTGATAAATTGTTAACTAAAGTGCTCTACTTTTACTGCTACTTATGATATTCGCAATTTTCGTACAACTATCTCAATGATTATATATTTTGAACGGCCCTAACCAAACTTTTAATATCTTTAGAAAACATACCTAACTTTTAAACTGTTTGATCATGCCAACAGCAGGATATTCTGGAACACCCCTTGCAAAGAAACTTGGTATTAAAAAGGGGAATGCAATATTGTTATATAATGCGCCTAAGCACTACTATGAGCTTTTCGCAGATTTTCCCGAAGGTGTGACGGAACTTGATGCTGTTGCAGAAGAGGTGGCTGATTTTATACATATTTTTTGTACCTCTTTAGAAACACTTAAAGAAGTAGTACCTGAATACAAATATGCTTTGAAAAAAAATGGAATGCTTTGGGTGAGTTGGCCAAAAGGTAGTTCCAAAATTACTTCGGATCTGAAAAGAGATCCTATTAGAGAGTACCTCTTGAATATTGGATTGGTAGATGTTAAAGTAGCCGCTGTAGATGAAGATTGGAGTGGATTAAAGTTCATGTACCGAGTAAAAGACAGAAAGTAAAAACAAAGAACAATAAGCAACCTTTTTCTTTGTAGATCATCTCCTTTATAAAAGATCAATACCATGAAAAAGCATATCATCATTCTATTATTAAGTGTTGCCTTTGTTTCCTGCTCAAACGACGATGATAATCAGAACCCTAAAGCAATAGTTATTGGCAAATGGAAATTGGTCGAAGCATTGGTCGATCCTGGGGATGGTAGTGGAACATTCCAACCTGTAGAAAGTAATCAAACTATCACTTTTTTTGAAACTGGTAGCGTGGTGTCAGAAAACGGATCACTTTGTAATATTTTTTCGGAATCTGCGGAGACAAGTACGGGTACGTTTTCGTTTGAAACCAATACTTTGGAAATCGGTTGTGTGGATGATGTGATTACACTTACCTTTGAGCGCACTACGTTAAATCTAATTATTTATTACCCTTGTATTGAAGGATGTGCTTTTAAGTATATAAGGGTCGATTAGTACACAAGAAACCTTCAAAAAAACATAATATTCGCAAATTATTTCTACATCGATTTTATAACCAAAACGTTTTTTGACTTAAAATTTTGCTGATTTCCCATAAATCAAATTAAATAATAATAGGATTCATGAAAATTGAACATCTTTTATTAAATGATTGTTGGTAAAATGTTAAGAAAACAAAAAAATATATACCTTTATGATGTATTATTGTATCGTTGGAAAGGGAAATACACATAAGGAACAGTTACTTTATTAAAGGTATTAATGAAGGAAACAAAGAGGCTTTTAAAGTGCTTTTTGAGCTTTATTATGCCAAATTGTTATTTGTGGCTAGCAGCTATATTTCCAACAAAGAAGATGCTGAGGAGATCGTACAAGATGTATTTGTAAAAGCCTGGAAAAAAAGAAAAAATATTTCTTCAAATATCAATGGTTACCTCTTCAAAATCACTAAAAATAAGTGCTTAGATTATTTACGATCTAAAAAAGGAAAGCTAAGTGCTTTGGCTAATAATGTCTCACAAATTGAGGCTTATATCAATCATCAGGCATTATCAGATCTCGATTCGAATACAATTATCGAAAAAGAATTAGAACTTCAGATACAAGCAGGAATTGATTTGCTACCTGAGAAGTGCAAAAAAGTTTTTGTAAAAAGTCGAATTGAAGGCTTGAAAAACAAACAAATCTCTGAAGAATTGGAGATATCTATCAAAACTGTAGAGAACCATATGTCTAAGGCTTTAAAGCATATGAGACTGCATCTTCGCGAATTTTTATCTTTTTTTTAAACTTTGAATAGGGGGTAATACTTTTTTTCTCGTCTTTATATATATAACACATATATAGATGCAGGAAAAGGAACTCATAAAATATATAAAAGGTGAAGCTAGTCCAGAAGAAGTAAAGGAAATCTTAAAATGGATTAGAGAAAGTAAAGAACACCAAAAACGCTATGCTATTCTTAAAGCCAACTACGTCGCATCCAATCTTGATCGTTTGGATCATGAAGATGTAGGCTCAAGTTATAAGAAATTTTCTTCTAAAAGAAATAAGAAGAAAAACAATTTGTACAAAACAGCTGTTGCAGTGATATTACTTCCTTTGCTGATTTGGCAATCTTATACTTATTTTCAGAATGATGGTCTAATTGTAAATCAGGATAAATTTTCTACTGTTGTTGTAAAAAATATAGCGACAAATTATGGCGGACAGAAAACCATCAACTTACCAGATGGATCTACAGTAATATTAAATTCGGGAAGTTCGATTTCTTATCCCGAAAACTTTAGTGATACTTTACGTCAAGTAACCTTAAAAGGAGAAGCATATTTTGATATCGAAAGAGATGTCACAAAACCTTTTATAGTGCAAACAGATCGCTTAAAAGTAAGAGTACTAGGAACTTCTTTTAATGTAAAATCATATCCCAAGGATGATAAAATAGAAACAACTTTAGTTTCCGGTAAAGTAGAGGTGATTCAAGAAGAGATTGAAGCGCCTGTTGTATTAACTCCTTCTCAAAGAGCTACATTTCATAAAGAAGAAAGTGATATCAAAATAGATCAAGTTGATTCTGATAAAATTGTTGCCTGGAAACAAGGAAAATTAGTGTTTGATAAAACTCCATTAAAACAAGTAGTCCTGGATCTAAAGCGAAAGTATGATGTTGAATTTGTAATAGAATCAGATTCGTTATTGCATTATCGATATACGGGAGAGTTTGACAACTTAAGTTTAGAAGATGTTCTGGAGCTGATCAAACTTTCTTCATCAATAGATTATAAACGTAAAAACAATAAAATTATGCTAAACTCAGAATAAGAAAAAAAAGAGGGTGTTGCAGCACCCTCTTCATATCGGTCATTTAATTAAACTCAGAATTGAAATAATTAAAATCAAACAAAATTATGAAAAAAAACCATTCGGGAGTTTTCTTGTCGAGAAAACATCTCATAAGAATTATGAAAATCTACTCGCTACTTATTTGTATTACCCTATCGAAGTTATTTTCATTCAATACTTATTCCCAGAATATTTCGATTTCGTTAAAAGAGGCTACGTTAAAAGTAGCTATCGAAGAAATTGAAGAAAAGAGTGAATTTCGTTTCTTTTATAACAACAGTTTGATAGATATCTCCAAAAAGGTATCACTTACGGTGAATAACGAAAAGGTAAAAAGAATCCTAAACGATTTATTTATAGGGACAAATATTGATTTCAGCATCTATAAAAATCAAATAGTGCTTTTTCCACATGATGGAAAAACTTCAGAAGAAACCTTTAAAAAGGTGTTAGATTACATCAAGAAGAATGCGGAAAATTCGATACAAAGATCTGCAATGCCTACTAATTTCAGCTTTGCTCAAAATCGAATTAGAGGGACAGTAAGAGGATCCGATGGTGTTCCTCTACCTGGTGTTAATGTGGCGATAAAAGGAACGAACAGAGGAGCGTTAACCGATTTTGATGGGAACTACGAACTGGATGCTAATTTCGGAGAAACCATGGTATTCTCTTATGTAGGATTTGTTACTCAAGAAATTAGTATTGATAAGAATAGGATAGATGTCACGCTGCAAGAAGATGTTAGTACCCTTGATGAAGTTGTGGTGGTAGCTTATGGTACGGCTAGTAGATCTTCTGTAGTGGGGTCAATTGCACAAATCGAATCCGAGGATATAGAAAGAAGACCAGTAACTAATGTACTTACTGTATTAGATGGGGCAGCTCCAGGGGTAAAGATTACTCCAGCAAATGGGCAGCCAGGATCTAGTCCTGCTATACGAGTTAGAGGTTTTGGTTCTATTAATGCATCTAATAGCCCATTAATCGTGGTTGATGGTGTCGAATTTGTAGGTAATTTTTCCAGTCTTAATCCAAATGATATTGCCAATGTGACCATACTTAAAGATGCAGCATCTACCTCATTATATGGGAGTAGAGCAGCCAACGGAGTGGTAATTATTACTACGAAAAAAGGTAAGAAAGGAAAAGATACTTTTTCTATAGATATAAGTCAAGGTGTAAGTACAAGAAGTATAGGAGAATATGATAGATTAGATCCAGCTCAATATTATGAAGCCATGTGGGAAGCGTTGCGAAATAGTCTCTCTATTTCTGGTAATACCCCTCTAGCAGAAGCAAATCAACAAGCTACCGACGAGATTTTTGAAGAACTGGGGATCAATCCATTTAATGTTCCCAACGATCAAATTGTATTACCCGATGGGAATATTAATCCAAATGCCAGTTTGCGATATGATGATCTGGATTGGCAAGAACTTTTGGTACGCACAGGATACCGCTCAAACTTGAATTTTTCTTATAGTGGTTCTAGTGAGACAACAGACTATTTTGCATCTTTAAGTTATTTGGAAGAGGATGGATATATCATCAATTCAAATTTTGAAAGAATTACAGGTAGAATAAATATCAATAGTCAGCTACACAAAAATTTTAAAACAGGGATCAATTTATCAGTAGCTTCATCAGAATCGAATAATGCTAACGATGGAGGAAATACCAGTTTAGTAAACCCGTTCCGTACAACGAGATTAATTGCACCGATATATCCTGTGTTTTTACACGATGCTGATACAGGAGCTTTTGTTTTGGATGAAAATGGAAACAGACAATTTGATAGTAGTAATAGTAGGGTAGGAAGTTCTGCGGGAAGAAATGTAATTCAAGAAACGATATTGAATAGGGATTCTGATAAGATATTTTCGGTAAACGCCAGAGCTTATACAGAGTTTAAGTTTTTGAATGACTTTACTTTTACGTTTAACGCCGCTATGGATAAGCGTTTTTTTAGTAATATCCAGTTTAACAATCCAATAGTTGGAGATGGAGCTCCGGATGGAGTAGCTGAAAAAGATGAAATTACTAACACAACCATCAATTATAATCAACTTTTGAGGTACAACAAAAGCATTGGTGAACATGGTATAAGTGTACTATTAGGACACGAAAGTTTTGATACCGAAAGAAACTTTTTTACCGCAAACAGAAGAGGGCAAGTAGTGGATGGTAATATTGAGTTGATCAATTTTACAACCACTCAAGATGTAGACTCCAATACTCGAAGATTAACAAGAGAAGGATATTTCGGGAGTTTTAATTACGATTACCGAAATACGTATTATTTATCCGGCTCATATAGAAGAGATGCCTCCTCAAGATTTAGCGATGGTAACCGATGGGGAGATTTCTTTTCAGTTGGTGCCTCATGGAGATTGGATCAAGAAGCATTTATTAGTAGTGTAGACTGGATTAATTTATTAAAAATAAGAGCTTCATACGGGGAGGTTGGTAATGATAACCTGCTAGATGCCGCTGGAGTAAGTGATTTTTATATTAGTCAAGGATTATTTGACCTTGGATTTAATAATCAATTAGAAGGAGGTATTTTATCGGCTACTACTGGTAATCCAGATATCACCTGGGAAACCAATATTCAATCTGATGCTGCAGTAGAATTTGGATTTTTGAATAACAGAATTTCAGGAACGATTGAATATTATAGAAGAAAATCAAAAGACTTATTATTTCTAGTGCCAATTCCAACAGCTTCTGGCTTGGATACTAAACCCGATAATATCGGTAGCATGGTCAATAATGGTTGGGAGTTTGATTTGAATTTTGGGATCATCAATAGTGCAAATTTTGATTGGAAATTAAATATAAATGCGGCTACAATAGCTAATGAGATTACAGAATTACCGCAAGAAGAAATCATTAATGGTACTAAGAAACTAGTCGTAGGTGGTGATATTTTTGCCTTTTTCCTTAGAGATTGGTATGGTGTAGATCCAGATGATGGTTCTGGTTTGTTTGTGTTAGACCCAGAACTTGGTGCTATTGGAGATAGTGATGTTCGAACAGCTACTGATGGAACAATTGTGACCACCAATCAAAACAAGGCTTTACGAGATTTTGTTGGAACTGCTGTTCCAGATTTGTTTGGAGCATTTACCAATACGTTTAGATATAAGAATTTTGATCTTGGATTTACATTTACCTATCAAATAGGAGGACAGACCTATGATACAAACTATGCTAATCTTATGGAATCTGGTGAGTTTGGAGTAGCATTAAGTACTGATATCTTGAGACGTTGGCAACGACCAGGAGATATTACCGATGTGCCTAGATTAGATGCAAATCAAACAGCTGCTTTCGGTGCGGCGTCTGATAGATGGCTGGTGAATTCAGATTTCCTTGCGCTACGACAAGTGAATATGTCATATAATTTTGACAAGGATTTGGTGAACAAATTGGGACTTGCAAATGCTAGAATATATGTAAGTGGAGAAAATATTTTTGTAATTAATGAACGCAAAGGTCTTGAACCTGGTCAAAGGTTTAATGGTACTACATCAAACCGATTTACTCCTTCAAGAGTAATTTCATTAGGATTCAACGCAATATTTTAAAAAAAAGAAATCATGAAAACATATAGAAGATTATTGATGTTCAGTATGGTTTTATCCGGTCTTGTATTTAATTCTTGCTCAGAGGATTTCTTGGATGAAACACCCACAGAATCAGTTTCTATAGAAGAAGCGACGGCAACAACTACCAACTTATTTACCATTGTTAATGGTATACATAGATCATTGTATATTAGGTATGGCTCGCAAGGGAGAACAGGAGTAGGAGCACTTATGTTACAAAATGAAGTGCTTGGGGATGATTTTGTAATGACTTCAAGAGCTAATGGTTGGTTTATAAATGCATATCAGTGGAATGATCATACCAATGCTGCAGATGCCGATGATTTATTTCCTTATAGAACTTATTATAGAATTATTAGAAATGCTAATACAGTAATCAACGGAGCCGACAATGCTATGGGGCCGGACGAAGAAAGAAATGCAGCCAAAGGACAGGCTTTGGTATATAGAGCTTGGGCACATTTTCAACTCGTCCAGTTATACGGCATTCGATACCAAACGGGCCAAGTAAATGATCAAATGGGAGTACCTATTGTATTAACTACTGCATTTGAACCATTACCACGTTCTACCGTTGAAGAAGTGTATACTCAAGTCAACGAAGATCTGGATGAAGCCATCATACTTTTGGATGGATACGGCAGACCAAATAAATCTCACTTGGATCAGAGTGTAGCACAAGGATTAAAAGCTAGGGTGGCATTGGTACAAGGAAACTATGCTACTGCTGCGGATTTTGCTGAAATGGCCAGGGCTGGGTATCAGTTGATGTCAAGAGATGACTATTTTAATAATTTTAGTGATTACGAAAGTGATGAATGGATGTGGGGAAGCCATATCGTAGAAGACCAAAGTGATACCTTTGGTAATTTTGGAGCCTTTATTTCTAGGAACTTCAGTTCTTCTAACATACGAGGTAATCCAAAGGCTATTAATAGTCTATTGTACGATACCATGTCTGATACTGATGTACGAAAATCATTGTTCGATCCCACCGGAGATCATGATGTATTACCTCCTGGAGTTGTAATTTCATCAAGACATCGTAAACGACCATTTACCAGTCAAAAGTTTATTGCTGAAGGAGTAGGAGATAGTAGGATGGATGTACCCTATATGCGGGTTTCTGAAATGTATTTGATTGAAGCTGAAGCAAAGGCGAGATTAAATGATCCTACAGCTGCTGATGTTCTCTTGGTGATTGGTGCCGAGCGAGACCCAGCGTATACCAGATCAACTAATACAGGAACAGCTTTGATTGACGAAATTTTACTACATAGGCGTTGGGAATTATGGGGAGAAGGTTTTAGGTTTTATGACCTAAAACGAACAAATGCCGTGCTTAATAGAAATGGTGCAAACCATTCTACAACTCTGGCAGTCGTTTTCGACGTTCCTGCTGGCGATAACAGATGGCAATGGCTTATTCCTCAACGCGCATTGGATGCTAACCCTTTATTAAGGCAAAATCCATTGTAATTAAGCCTTAATTAATAAACTGAATTATATAATTGTTTAGTTTGTGTTAGCCTTTTGTAATGAGTTCAATTGTTTTGTAAAAAACATTGGACTCATTATCAAAGTGTTTTGATGATTAAAGCATTGCTTTATCCATTTGCTTTTAAAAAACAAAGTTTTTTTAGATCTCTGGATAAATTAATCTGTACTTTTAAAATATGAAATTTCATATTCTAAAGGAGATGACTGTTTACCAGGATTTTTTGAGAATAAAAAAAGCCTGGATCAAACACGACCGTTTTGACGGAGCAAGTAGTGTTACTTATGATCGAGAATGTTTGGATAAAGGAGATTTTGCGACGGTATTATTGTTTGAAAAAGATACGAAACAAATTATTCTGGTTAAACAATTTCGATATCCCAGCATTCATCATGGTGATGGTTGGGTCCTAGAAATTCCAGCTGGAGGAATAGAAGTAGGAGAGGATCATCAGGAATCTGCTATTCGAGAAGTATATGAAGAAACGGGATATGTGATCAAGAATCTTGAGCATATGGTTACTTGTTATACTTCGCCAGGAATTACCACAGAAAGAATGATTTTATATTATGCAGAAGTAAATCAAAGTGATAAAACAGGTAATGGAGGAGGAAATATACATGAAGACGAAGATATCCAACTACACAAATACAGTATCTCAGAAATCAAACAGCTTTTACTATCAGGAACCATCAACGATGCAAAAACAGTCATTGCTTTACAATGGTATTTGCTTCATAAAATTTAGGAGATAGATATACTATTTAAGATTGGTTAGGATAAAATCCAGCTTTTTATTGGTATTCAAATTTTGAGCAAAAGAATCGGTAACATGCTTACTGCGATTGGCAAGCCCCAGTTCCTGTAAACGTAAGATACTATCTTTATTTTCTAAGGTCACTTTACCGGTAAGTAATAGATTCATATCCTGCTCAGAGTGGTAGTAATCATATACTTTCTTTAATCCGGTAAGGTATAAGTAATCTTTGGTAAATCCACCTCCTCGATGCACTCTAAGTGTGATCTGCCAAGCAGCTTCGCGATCTAATTTGTATTGGCTATATAACAAATCAAAAGTACCTTTAAAGTCGTATCCTTTGATCAGACTATCAGCAGCAATAACTCTATAGGCAAGTTCTTTCATTCTTTTCAAAGTCAAGCTTCCTGACATGTATTCGCTAAATACTGCTAGCCCTTCCTGAGTTTCCGTATTGTTTACAAAACCATTTGAGAATACTTTTAGCGGTTGACTTTTTCCATTGAAAGTAGTCACCATATGTACTCCAATTTCATGATTGGCTAGTACTTTTAACTCATTTTCACTGAATTTGTAATTCCTTTTTAATACCAACGTTTCAGAAGCGTTTAATACCATAGCAGAAGCCGAAATATGCGTGGATTTTTTGATATTAAAATCAAAATCATATCGTTCTGAAAACTCATTGAAATAACTTTCAGCTTCATCAACAGAGTACTTCTTGATCATACTGTCAGGAACAGGTTCGTCCTCAAAATGAAGAATAAAACGAGCATTTTCTACATCACGCTCCTTAGGTGTTCCAAATACTTTTAAAGAATTGTAATAAAAATTCTTTCCGCTCCCTATGGTTTCTATGCATTGTATCAGGCCAGAATATTCGTAAATAATATCTTGATATAGCTTTCTGATCTGTCTATCCTCGATACGCTCTAATTTTTGATCAAAAAATAATCGCTGCATTTTATAAGGGTTAAACTTGATCTTGCGATATTTGAAAGTGGGATTTTTCCGGTATTTGCTGGTAAAAAACAGTTTTTTTTCCTGCTCAATATTCAAAGGATTAAGAAAATTGAGTAATTCAATATTCTTGACCAGACGATCCAAATTTTGATCGATCTTAAAAAGATCACTATAGGTAGCTACAACATCTTCAATCATTATCTTGTCGTTGATTCTTTAAGGATTCGAGAATCACAAACTAACTGCAAAAAATGCAGATTAACAAATAGGTTAGCATTTAATCAATGAATCGATCAAAAAATGATTTTGCGTGATCGGGGAGTATGGTTTTTAACTGTGTTTCTATAGCGTGAACCACTTCAGGATATAGAATATAATTCAGTTCATCGCAATATATTTTCGAAAATTCCGTAGCGAGCACCAGAGTGTTCTCAAAGTTTTCGGTGATGTA
Organism: Aquimarina sp. AWH4_224; assembly: GCF_056160245.1. NCBI lineage: Bacteria > Pseudomonadati > Bacteroidota > Flavobacteriia > Flavobacteriales > Flavobacteriaceae > Aquimarina > Aquimarina sp. AWH4_224. Next base: position 314,460 of record NZ_JBSWWU010000001.1, read on the forward strand.
TTTTAGAAAATAACCATTCCCTTGAAAGGTATCATTTATGGCCGCAGATGTTTTCTCAATATGTGGAAGCTTTATGTTAGACAGCGCATTACACCAAGATTGTACAAAGGCATCGTATTTGGTGTGATCAATATTTTTGGTCCCCAAGTTGATAATAGGCACTTCTCGATCCCATCGCCGCCAGTTGTACGAGTGCATATCATAAACGATTGCAGCTCCATGTATTGACTCGATTTTTGAAATCAAAGCCTGAACAACTTTGTAAAAATTATGATGCTTTTCAAGAGATCGACGCTTTATTTCAGGTAGTAAAGGTGTTTTCCAAAGCTTTTTGCCCCATGCATCCTCATAAACCGCAATTTCAGGAGATCTGTTTAAATCATATTCAAATCTTGAGTCACATCCGGCGATAACGATAGGATGACTTTGTACCATTTGTCGGGTAGCAGGATCCTCTTCATACCAACGATCGTATTCAGAATGTAGGCAGTACTCCCAAAGCTCTTTTCGAAATTGATGGCCATCATGTACGGCTGCACACACATAATAGTCATAAGCCTCGATTTTCAAAGTAAAAGAATAGTCGTTCGAAACAGCATGGAAAGGTTCTTCCCGGTGTATTTTTTCAATAATATCCTCAATGGATAGTTTAAGCATCATCTACAGTTTTTCTGAGTTTCGCTTTGCGATCGAATCTATTTACACGTTGCACTACCTTATCTTCGATAAAATCAACTACCTTTTCTTGTAGTCTTACTTTATATTTTTTATTAATATATGTAATTCCTCCAGGACTCATCACATTTACTTCGACCAACATTCCATTAATAACATCGATCCCTACAAAATACAACCCATCTTTAACTAATTTGGGTCCAATCTTTCTACAAAGTTCTTTTTCGGTCTTCGTTAGTGAGTGTTTTACTACAGAACCTCCAGCGGTTACATTAGATCTGTGATCATCTTCCCCTGGAATTCTTCGCATAGCTCCGATGGGTTTCCCGTTGAGGATCAATATACGTACATCACCTTGATCTGCACCTTCTATGTAATCCTGAAGAATCACATAATTACTAGATCCATCTTTGTTATCGATATAGAAATCCAGCAAAGATCTGATACTTCTCATCGCTCCTTTTTCGATCAGGATCACTCCAGAACCACCAAAACCATTTAATGGTTTCAATATCATCTTGTCGTTAGGAGCCTCTTTGATGATCTTGATAAGGTACTCTTTGTTTTTGGTAACATGAGTTTTAGGAATAAAATGAGTTTCCAAATCATCAAATGCTGCGGTATATAGCTTGTTGTTGGATCTACGGATACCGTCGATATCATTCATGATAAAAACATCGTCTTTTACCGAATCCAAAAAGTTAAGCATGATCATATCCAGAGGAGGATTACTACGTAAAATGATAACATCAAATCCAGCCAACGGCAGCATTTCATCCCTAAAAGTAGTTTTGGCATGAAAGGATTTCATTGAAGAAGATATCTTTTCGGCTCTATTGATTACTTTACAAAAAGAGAAGGTAACACTGTCCCTAATCGTCAAATTATAGGGAGTAGCAAGAGCAACACCATGTCCTCGTTTAGCACATTCATGAATAAGTGTTAGGGAAGTATCATTTTCAGGATCTATTTCTTCCCATGGATACATTAAAAAGCAAACATTCATTATAGACGATTTTTGAATGTGAAAATTTACGTTTTTTATTAGAAAATCAAGAAAAAACCTATAATAAAGTTTCTTCTCTTTTCAAACTATTATTCGCATTCGATGTTAACCCCCACTTTATTTAATTTTTTCCATACGGGATGACTTGTAGGTTGCGGTGAAATATCAAAACGCACTAAATGTTTGTTTTCCTTTTGACAGGTTGTGTGATTTACTATAATGAAAAGCTCAACGGGTTGTTTTGTAATAAAAGCATCATAAGTTAACACTTTACCGACAAAGGTTGTTTCATCGATTTTTTCGAAAAAAGCCTTTGATTTTGGGATTTGATTCTCATTATCGTTGGATTTTGCAATGATATTCATGAGTCCGTCGTAATACATTTCAAGCTCTTTTTCTATTTTTTTTGTGGTTAAACTTGGATTTTGATCAATTTCCCACAAAAAAACATAAGAAAAATAATCCTTTGCTCCTTCGGTTCCCCATCCAGGAGCAAATTGTACGTACTCTACACCGGTATATGCTAATGAAGGCGCAAAATCTAAGGGAAGTTGAAGAATTTCACTTCTCCAGCCATCTGGTGCAGAAAGCTTGTTTTTGACAGATTTTTCTGGGCTACATTGTAAGAATAATAAAAAAAATATAAAAAAAGGTATGGTTTTTGTCAATTTCATTTTTGAAGTATTATTTTAGTGCTAAAAGTACTAAATTGTATTATTATAGAATTTTCATAGATTTGTGTTAAAGCAAATGGAATACAAAACCTACAAAATGAATTATTATAGAACATTTTTACTATTGCTCTTTTTCGTGATTCAGGTGGCCCCAGCTCAAACTGAACAGGATAGAAGAGAAGCCGAGATCATTAATATCCAGAGGGACATCGTTGCCAAACTTACTGGGCACGAACCTATTAAGGGTAAAAAGAAACTAAGCAGTAGATTTACCAATGCCGAGAGAAAAGCAACGGCCGACTATTTAGTAAATTCTTTAAAAGACATTGGTTTAAAACCAGTGAAGGAAAATTATAACGTTCAAGACAAAAAGGGAAATCAATATAACGGAAATAACGTTTATGCAGAAATTCCTGCTACCAATGGTAGCGACGAATGGGTGTTGATTTGTGCACATTATGATACCGTAGAGAAAAGCCCTGGTGCAGTTCATAACGCAACAGGTGTTGCAATTGCTTTTTATGTGGCTAAAAAAATTGCAGAACTAGATGTTCGAAATAAAAACTTTATGGTTGTATTCTTTGATCATTGGAAAAGTAATATGATTGGTACTCGAATATTTACCAAAAAATTACAAACCGATGGATATAACGTACACTCCATGCACAGATCAGATTATATGGGATGGGATAATGACGAAGATCGTGCGATAGAACTATTGGCGTCTAGCATTAGCTTGGAATCCTTATATCGTATCGAATCTCCAGTACCTGTGTATAAGCGTGAAGTAGCTACTCCAGAAAGTAGATTCTTTTCTAACTTTGGTTATGAAACAGTTACTCTTACAGCAGAATTAAAAAATGCAGATAATTCTCCTTTTGTTAGACAAAGCGAGGACAAGTATACGACGGTTAATTTTAAATATTTGGCGTCAACTACAGAGATTACCTATAATGTAATGAAGGCATTAGCCACGGAATAAGAAAGATCGGAAAATTTTATAACGAAAGAGTTCTTACTGCAGTAAGAACTCTTTTAGTTTTTGATAACTATCAATAGAAATACTTTGCTTTTCTTTATCAAGAACACTTTGAATTTGTTCAGGAATGTCAACAGTAACATTCAGTGTGTCTTCAACAATATCAAGAAATTTTACAGGATGAGCAGTTTCCAGGAAAATGCCATAGTCTGTCCCATTTAATTGATGTTTTTTTAAACCTAAATATCCTACTGCACCATGAGGATCTGTGATATAACCACTAGTGTCATATACGCTTTTCATTGCTTCTTTGGTGTGTTGATCATCAAAGCTATATGCAGAGAAGGAATCCTTTAATACTTCAAAATTATTGTCAAACAACTCCTGAATTCTAATAAAATTACTAGGATTACCTACATCCATTGCATTTGATATGGTTGCCTTTGAAGGTTTAGGCTCATACTTTTTGGTTTTCAAATACGAAACAACGGTATCATTGATATTGGTAGAAGCGATAAAATGCTTTACCGGGAGACCTAATTTCTTAGCGACGATACCTGCACAAATATTTCCAAAATTACCACTAGGAACCGAAAATGTAATTTCCTTTCCTTTATGTTTTACTTGCTTATAGGCAAACAAAAAATACAATAGTTGTGGAAGCCATCTGGCTACATTAATTGAATTTGCTGAAGTTAGTTGAACACTATCAGTAATACTAGTGTCTAGAAATGCAGTTTTGACCATGTCCTGGCAATCGTCAAAAACGCCATCAACTTCTAATGCGGTAATATTTTGACCAAGAGTTGTCAACTGCCTTTCTTGAATATCACTTACTTTTCCTTTGGGATAGAGAATCACAACTTCGACTCCCTCGACTCCTAAGAACCCTTTTGCTACCGCTCCTCCTGTATCGCCAGAAGTGGCTACCAAAACAGTAACCTTGTTTTTATTATGTTGATTAAAATAACCCAGACACCTTGCCATAAAACGAGCACCTACATCTTTGAAAGCCATGGTGGGACCATGAAACAATTCTAATGTACCTATGTTTTCTTGGATATCTACTACAGGGAAATCAAAGCTCAGAACATCTTTCAAAATATCTTTGAGTTCTTCTTCAGGAATTTCATCACCTACAAATTGTTGGATCGCCTTAAAAGCAATTTCAATGTTATCCAGCGTATCAATAGTTTCAAAAAAACTATCGGGCAAGGGAGTTATGTTTTCTGGAAAATATAGGCCTCTGTCCGGTGCTAGACCTTTGATAACAGCTTCAGAAAAGGAAACCTTTGGTGCATTATGATTTAAACTATAATATAACATTTGTTAGCAGATTAATGGTTGAGTACAGCCGAAAATTCAATTTCGACCAAAATTTCGGGATCAATGAGTTTAGATACTTCTACTAGAGTAGTAACAGGTCGTATTTCTTTAAAAAATTCTCCATGTGCTTTTCCTATCAATTCCCATTTTGAAATATCGATACAGTACATTCTTGTACGTACTACATTATTAAGGTCTGCTCCAAGATCCTTTAATGCTTGTTCAGCAATTTTGATGATACCTACAGTTTGTTCATATTCATTTGCTCCGCTGGCGGTGGTTCCGGAAATTTCAATAGTATCACCTATTTTGATAGCTCTTGAATATCCTACAATATTTTCCCAGGGAGCTCCAGTACTTATTTTCTTTATTTCTTTCATTATGAATCGATTATTTTAACGCCTTGATCATTAATTTTTGAGACATGGATATCAAACGCAAGTCCCGTCGTATCATACACTTCTCGAATTGCAGCAGCAACATGATTAGCTGTTTCAGTTCCTTTGCTAAGCGCAAAGATCGAAGGTCCAGATCCTGAAATACCACATCCAAGAGCTCCTTTACTCATTGCAGCTTCTTTTACTGCATTAAATTCGGGTATCAGAATGGATCGCAATGGCTCAATAATGACATCCTCCAGACTACGACCAATAAGGTTATAATCCTCGGTATACAATCCAGCTACAAGCCCACCAACATTTCCCCATTGCCGAATCCCATCTTTGAGGGTGATATTGGATTTAATTACAGAACGAGAATCTGAAGTTTTCACCTCGATTTGTGGATGAATTACGGTCATCATTAAATCTTCCGGAGTATGTAATTTAATCACATCGAGAGGAGTGTAACTACGTACGAGGGTAAAGCCACCCAAAAGGGCAGGGGCTACATTATCCGCATGAGCATTACCACTTGCCAGCTTTTCTCCTTCCATAGCAAATGCAATAAGATCCAAAGGTGAAAAAGGGTTGCCTAGTAAATGATTAACCGCCCAAACCGCTCCGGCACTGCTGGCAGCACTACTACCGATACCGCTTCCTGCTTTTATTTTTTTATAGATTTCTATATCTACTCCCAGAGGGCGATCGTACTTTTTAAGCATAGCTTCGACAGCAACACCTGCTACATTTTTGTGTGTTTCTACAGGGAGATCAGCACCTTCGATTTTGGTGATTTTTACACCTGGATCTTCATGCAGGGAAATCACCATTTCGTCACCTACAGTATCCAAACAACATCCTAACACATCAAATCCACAGGATAGATTGGCTACAGTAGCAGGAGCGAATACTTTAATACGTTTGTTCATCTCCACTATTTTTTACCTATTCTAATGATATCTGCAAAAATTCCTGAAGCAGTTACATCCGCTCCGGCACCTGCTCCTTTAACAATAAGAGGCTGTTTTGGATACCTGTCTGTATAAAAAAGAACAATATTATCACTACCCTCAAGGTTGTAAAAAGGATGATCGGCAGGAATGAATTGTAGTCCTACTTTTGCAGTACCATCTTCGTATTGTGCTACATATTTCAATCGACTATCTTTTGTATTTGCCTCCTCAAGAATAGATTTAAAATGAGACTCATTTCCAGTTAGGGAGGTGAAAAAATCCTCCACGTTATTGGTTTCCAAACTATCAGCAGGTAAGAAAGAATCATTTTCAATATCTTCTAGTTCCATGATTTTACCACTTTCTCTGGCGAGAATCAAAATTTTACGAGCTACATCGACACCGCTTAGATCAATTTTTGGATCAGGCTCGGTATATCCTTCTTGCTGGGCTTGTTTTACTATATCATGAAAGGTAACACCTTCTTTGTAATTGTTGAAAACAAAATTGAGACTTCCAGAAAGTACAGCCTGTATTTTGTGAACATTGTCTCCTGAAGCGATAAGATTATTGAGCGTGTCTATAATCGGTAAACCGGCACCTACGTTGGTTTCGTACAAGAACGAAGCATTAAATTTTCTCGATAGGTTTTTCAACTCTTCGTAGTTGTTATACTCATCAGCACAAGCAATTTTGTTACAGGTCACTACTGCCATACTTTCGGCCAGGTAATATTTGTAAATTTTGGCAATATCTGGATTAGCGGTATTATCTACGAATATGGAGTTTCGTAGGTTCATCTCCTTTGCTTTTTCAAAAAATGCCTTAGCATCTGCCTTTTCTCCATTATCCAATGCTTCTTCCCATTGATCTAAAGCAATACCTCCTTCATCAAAAATCATTTTTCGAGAATTCGACATACCGACTACTCTAATTTTTAGTCTTAATTTATCTTTAAGGTATTTTTTCTGCTGATCTAGCTGTTCTAATAATTTGCTTCCCACATTTCCTACACCGGTAACAAACAAGTTTAATTGTTTTGTCTTCACCTCAAAGAATCTTTCGTGTAGCGTATTCAGTGCTTTTTTGATGTCTTTTTCTTCGATGACCACAGAAATATTTTTTTCTGAAGCTCCTTGTGCAATGGCTCTAATGTTGACATTGTTTTTTCCTAAAGTACTGAACATTTTACCACTCAATCCCTGATGAGAATACATATTATCTCCAACCAGGGCAACAATGGCAGCTTTTTTTTCAATTTTTACAGGATCTAATCTCTTTTTAGCAATTTCAAATTCAAAAGTAATATCCAAAACCGTTTTGGCTTTTGACGCTTCAGATGCTTCTATCGCCAAACAGATGGAATGTTCTGAGGATGCTTGAGTGATGAGAATCACATTGATGTTATTAAGAAAAAGCGTTTCGAACAAACGTTTTGAAAAACCTGGAATACCCACCATACCACTACCTTCCAAAGAGATAATGGAGATGTTATCGATATGGCTGATCCCCGTAACTGGTTTTTCCCGATCCGAGACTTCTCTTGTGATTAATGTCCCTTTGACTTCGGGTTCGAAAGTGTTTTTGATAACTATAGGTATATTTTTATCCAATACCGGATGGATAGTAGGAGGATAAATCACCTTTGCTCCAAAATGAGATAGTTCCATGGCCTCATGATATGAAATATGAGCTACAGGTTTGGCTTGTTTTACCAATTTTGGATTGGCGGTATACATACCGCTTACATCTGTCCAGATTTGTAACTCATTGGCATCTATTGCAGCGGCCAGAATTGCAGCCGTAAAATCGGATCCTCCTCTTCCTAGAGTAGTGGGTTCTCCATCTTGTGTTCTTGCCACAAATCCTGGAAACAGGCATACTTTGTGTTTTGTAGCAGAAGCAAACTCCTTGATTCTTTGATTAGTTTCTTTATAATCTATAGAAACTTTTGAGTTTACAGTTTTAACAATCAGGTCTCTTGAATCCTTTAGAAGAATATCAAGCCCTTTTACTTTAGCCGCTTCAGATATAATATAAGAAGACAACATTTCACCAAAACTTGAAATTACCGAAGCGGTTTTTTCAGACAATTCACTTAATAGAAAAACTCCTTCACAAAGAGATTCTAGTGCATTAAGTTCAGATTTTACTTTACTGATAATAGCACTTTGTGAGGTGATAGGAATTAATTCTTTTATGGCATCAAAATGCCTTTGCTCGATAGTAGCAAGCGTTTGTTTATATTCTTCATTATTGTTTGAGGCTTCTTCTCCTGCCTGTAGTAATAGATCTGTAATTCCTCCCATCGCAGATACTACCACATACAAAGGTGTGGTAGATGATTGGTTTTCAATGATATGAATTACCTTTTCTATGGTAGCCGCATTGGCTACAGACGAACCTCCAAATTTTAGAACGTTCATAATATGTTTTTTAGATTGAAATAAAAGTGATAAAGCTTAATTTTCGGCAGCTTACTCGCTATAAACTACGTACTCTTTCTGTGGTGATATATAATGCATTAACCCCTAGGGGTAATAGTAGTACCAGTGATAGAAGTTCTCCCAGAAAGGGTAATCATTTCTAACCTAATCCACAAAGCCGAGATGTAAACGGTACTTAACATTAGTTTGCTTTATATTATAAGTTCAAATGTATAATTTTTTACTTTTAGAGAAAATTAAATTAGAACTATCCTTAAACTTTTGTTAATTCAATAATATAGGTATAGTTTCGTTGTAGAATTCTCAAAAAAAATAAGCAAAGTAAGCTCATGAAAATATTTTCGGCATCACAAATGCGTATGGCAGACGAAGTTACCATAAAATCAGAGAAAATAACTTCTTTAGAATTAATGGAACGGGCCGCAAGTCAAATTTTTAATCTTTTGCATCATCGATTACAGGGAGCACAAATACCTATCCATGTGTTTTGCGGTATAGGAAATAATGGAGGAGATGGATTGGTGATTTCAAGATTATTAGTAGAACATGGTTATAATGTAAAAACTTATATCGTTAACTTCAGTGAGAATCGATCCAAAGATTTTCTGGTGAATTATGATAGATTAAAGGAAATAGCAAAAGAATGGCCTTTCCAAATTAAATCTGAAGAAGATTTTCCTAATGTTCAATACCAGGACATGGTGATAGACGCCATTTTTGGGATTGGATTAAATAGACCGTTGGTACCTTGGGTGACTCAACTGATTAAGCATATTAATAATGCACGTTGTTTTACGCTCTCTGTTGATATTCCTTCTGGTCTGTATGATTACAAAAAACCTGATGATCCTGAAGGAGTAATTTTTGCTGATGTAACTGTTACTTTTCAATTACCTAAGTTAGTCTTTTTCTTACCGCAAACCGGAGGGTATACCAAAGAGGTGGAAGTGATTGATATTGGGTTAGATCGCAATTTCTTACATCAAACACCTGGTATCGCAGAATTGATTAATAAAAACGAAGTAGTCCCTTTATATCGTTCGCGTCATAAATATAGTCATAAAGGTACTTTTGGACATTGTGTATTGATAGGAGGAAGTTATGGTAAGATAGGAAGTATGGTATTGGCCACCAAAGCAGCTTTAAAAATGGGAGCAGGTTTGGCCACTGCCTATGTTCCTGAATGTGGATATGAAATATTGCAAACTACTGTACCAGAAGCGATGATAATTACCGATAGCGATGACGAGTTGGAAGAGATCAATTTGGATTTTGAACCTTCTGCGGTAGGTATAGGAATGGGATTGGGAACCGATGAGAAAACGATTAAAGCGTTTGAAGAGTTTTTGAAAGAAAATAAAGCTCCTATGGTTATTGACGCAGACGCTATAAACTGTATGGCTAAAAGACCTGAGCTTTTAGAACATCTTCCTTTGCAAACCATCATTACACCACATCCTAAGGAGTTGGAACGTTTAATAGGGAAGTGGGAGGATGATTTTGACAAAATAAGAAAAGCACAGGAGTTTTCTGCTAAGCATCGTTGTGTTCTTATCATAAAAGGAGCTAACTCTATTATTATATACGAAGATCAAATGTATGTTAATAATTCTGGGAATCCTGGTATGGCTACAGCTGGTAGTGGAGATGTGTTAACAGGAATGCTTACTGGACTTTTGTCACAAGGATATGATCCAATCAGGGCAGCAGTATTGGGTACCTATTTACATGGTAGTGCTGGAGACCTGATCGCTCAAAAAAATGGCTTTGAAGCGTTAATTGCTGGCGATATCGTGAACAACATTGGTCAGGCTTATTTGGAGTTGTTTAGGCAGCCACAGCAACAGGCACAAGAACAAAAATGATCAAAATATAGAGTATTTACTTTTGCTCAAATGATAACAGAAAAAAGCCTTTGAATAACTCTTGGGCTTTTTCTTTTTCCACCCCAGAGATTGGGTTGTTATCTAATAGTAATCCCGCTAAGGGATATTTTTCAGTGCTATAAACCTCAGGAATCATGCTTATTTGATTGTTATTCATATGTACCATAAACAATCCAGGGATTTTGGTAAAAACCGGAGGCAACTCTTCGAACTTATTGTATCCTCCGTGAATCACCCATACCTTTCTCATGTCTTTCATGGTTCCTGGTAGATGTGATAATTCATTATGATCAATATATAAGAAACGTACTTGGTCAAGTTTTCCTATAGTTTCTGGGAGTTCTTTTATTTCATTATGATCTAACCATAGCGAATATAGTTTTGGAAGTTTTGCTAAGAATTCAAAATTTTGAGTTCCTTCTAAATGATTGTAGGAAAGGTTGAGATCTTTAATCGATCTTAGCTCCACTATATTTTCTGGTAGCGTTTTGATGTCATTTCGTTTCAGGTTGAGAAAATCTAAAGGAAGTGTAGATAATACAGTAAAGGACTGCTTCCAATCAAGACCTGGATTGTTTACCAAAGATAGTTGAGATAGATTAGTAAGCTTTCCTAAGGATTCGGGCAATCTATCGATATCCATACTATCCATAATTAGAATGCTTAGTTCTTTATTCCCAGTGATTGTTTTTAATACGTCTTCAAGATCTAGATTTGGATTATTACTGATGTTCAGCATTCTTAGGTTTGATAATTCCTGAACCTCTTTGGGTAATGCATTTAAGTTTTGACCACTTAAATCAAGTCTATAGATCTTTTTTAGTTTACTATTTTCAGTAATGAAATAGTGCGTTTTCTTATAGAAGCTCTTGTAGGTATTACAACCACTTAGTACGGATAATAGACCGAGAATTAAAAGATATGTATGCCTAACTTTAATCATTCGTTACATTTTTGTATAAAGCGTTTCCTGAAACTTCTATATAAATTTTGTCATTGGTGTCCACTGCCCATGGGAAACGAGGATTCAAACCTATACTATCGTGTAAGGTATTTTGAATAAAAGCACCAGCTTTTTGACTGTTGATTCCTAGTTTGGAGTGTACACTATAATATTCATCCTGATACGTTCCATATGCATATAAATTTCCATAAAACAAATCTTTGAAAGGAGGTAAGGTATACCAAACATTTTTACGTCCGTCATCAGAGTTCACAGGATTTCTTGGGGATCTGCTATAATCGGGACGAGCGGTAAATATATCTATACCCAAGCCGACCTGATAAATGGTATTTGGATTTTCAATTTTGGTAAATCCAACGTTTAAACTACCAGTTACTCCATAATCTGTTCCGGCACCATTAAACCATCCGATTTTAAAATCATTCATAAATGCAAAATGAATATTATGATTAGCATTACTAAAGCGCATTAGTAGTGCACCTCGCTTTAACCCATAGGATTTTAATTCTTTGGGTAAATGATCTTTACCGAAACCAAAACCTAATCCGTTAAAGCCTCCTTTTCCTGTGGTATTGAAGATGATCCCAGTATTTGTGTTAGAAACCGCTGATCCTAACAAATTAGTGTTTTTACCAATACCTCCCAAACCGAAAAACTCATAAGAATAGGCCAATCCAGAAGTTTTTTTGGTGTGTCTTTTTATGAATTGATAGGTTGTAAAAGAGACACCACTTTCAACAGAAAGATCACCATAATTGATAGTCCCAAATCCAAATACACCAAGTTTTAACCATTGATTCTGGTTTCCGAGTGTAATTTCTGCCTGTAGTAGGATTCCGCCATCAATATTTAGATTTTGAGCGTACAGCGATTGATTTAAGAGAATAAAAAAGAGTGCGATAAACCTTAAACAAATCACTTTCATAAATTATCTTCTAGGATGGAAATTATTCATTACTTCGCTTAAATGACTACGATCAACATGCATGTATATTTCTGTAGTCGTAATACTTTCGTGACCTAACATTAATTGTATGGCTCTTAAATCTGCGCCATTTTCTAATAAATGAGTGGCAAAAGAATGCCTAAAGGTGTGAGGGCTCACTTTTTTATGGATACCAGCTTTTTCTACCAAACGCTTAATAATTGTAAAAATCATGGCTCTGGTTAGTTGTTTTCCTCTTCGATTTAAGAATAATGTGTCTTCATGGCCTTTCTGAATATTGATATGATTGCGTATTTCCTTGTGATAAATATTGATGAATTTTTGAGTGGTCTCACCAATGGGTACAAATCGTTGTTTATCTCCTTTTCCTATTACACTTATATACCCTTCGTCAAAAAAGAGGTGGGATAACTTTAACTCAATAAGTTCGGTAACCCGTAGTCCACATCCATATAAAGTTTCTACAATGGCTCTATTGCGTTCTCCTTCGGGTGTACTTAAATCAATTTGTGAAATGATCAAATCGATCTCCTCCACAGATAGGGTGTCGGGTAGTTTTCTTCCTGTTTTAGGAGACTCAATCAACTCCATTGGATTGGATTCCCGATAATCTTCAAACACTAAATAATTAAAAAAACTTTTTAACCCAGAGATGATTCTTGCTTGGGATCTTGCATTCACCAATTTTGCGGTCTCAAAAACAAACTGTTGTAAGATTTCTTTGTCTATAGATAGTGGAGAGGTTTCTATTTTAGAATTTTCAAGAAAGGATAATAAGCGTTTGATATCCAGTGCATAATTGATTATTGAGTTTTCCGAAAGTCCTCTTTCTATTCTAAGATAGTGTTGATAATCCTTTAAGGTGTGTTCCCATTTCATTAGCATAAAAATAACAAAGAAAAGCATCTTTATGCAAACTGGAAGCGATTAAAATGTGAGTTGTTTTCTTCTTCAAATTTGTAGTGAATGATCAGAAGAAAAATAAAAGTGGCAAGGTCTTTGTTTCATCAGCTTCTGTAAATTTTAAATAAACAAACATTAATTATGAAAAAAATTTTAGCATTTATCGCAATTGCATTTATCGGGGTTAGTATGAACGCACAAGAAGACTCAATTCGTTTTGGAGCCAAAGCGGGTGTAAACTTCAATAATGTAAAAGGAGATAATGAAGGAACAGATAATCGCACCGGTTTCCATATTGGTGGACTTGTAGAAATTCCGATCTCTGAAAAATTCGCGTTTCAACCAGAATTACTGTATTCTTCTCAGGGAACTCAGGTAGATGAGGATGGTTTTGAATCTAAAACTAAATTAGATTACTTAAACATTCCTTTAATGGCTAAATTTTATGCAGCAAAAGGATTTAGTATCCAGGCGGGTCCTCAGATTGGGGTCTTATTATCTGCAAATTCTGAAGGTACTGATCTTGGACAACCATTTGATGACGATATCAAAGATCAATTGAGGTCTGTAGACTTCGGTCTTAATTTTGGAGCAGGATATCAATTGGATATGGGACTGTTTTTTGAAGGTCGTTATAACTTAGGATTATCCAATATTTTTGAAGAAGATGTAATCGGAGATGATAGTGTTCAAAATTCGGTATTCCAAGTTTCTGTAGGGTATAAATTCTAATCCTTAGAAAAAGATTAGTATAAAGGGCGTTATGTGAATCATAACGCCTTTTTCTTTAATACCTTTAACATATGTTCCTTGAAGTTCATTTTGAGAAACATATCTCCTCGATAATGAAACAATGATACTATTTGTAGTACTATTTTGCAAGTAGATTTGCTTTCTAAACTAAATCAATAAATAATAATGAAAAAAGTTTTTTTAGCAATCTGGTTATTGGGTGTTTCGGGCAATCTTCTAGGGCAAGAAGAAAAAAAACGTTTTGGAGCTAAGGGTGGAGTAAATTTTTCAGACTTTAGTTCTACGGATTATAGAACAAGTTTTCATATCGGAGCATTGGTAGAAATACCTATATTCAAAAAAATACACCTACAACCAGAATTAGTATATTCTTCACAAGGAGGAGAAAATGTATTTCAGGATATAGAAACAATAAGTAAGGTGGATTATATTAACATCCCTGTTATGTTTAAACTTTTTCTAAGTAAAAGATTTAATATCCAGGCGGGGCCACAATTAGGTATGTTATTATGTGCTAATGATCAAATAACTGCTAGGATTGATGGTGTTGATCAACGATTTGAGGGAAGTATTAGATCACTACTAACAGATTTCGATTTTGGCCTTAATTTTGGATTGGGATATCAATCAGAGGTAGGGGTTTTTATAGATGGTCGATTTAATTGGGGATTGACAGATGTAACCAAAATTGATTCTGATATTTCTGAAGTAAACAATGTGGTTTTTCAGTTTTCCTTAGGATATATGTTCTTATAATAGGTGAAAAATAAAGATTAAAAAGCTTCTTAGACATAGTAACAAGAAGCTTTTTTCTTTTATAGATGTACTTATGTTTAAAAATAAAACTACATTTGAGTACGTTTTATAGAATAAAAAAATGAAGAAAACATTCTTTTTGCCCCTAATTGTACTGTTTGCTACTTTTTCATCCTATGCACAGGATGAGGAACCTTTGTATACTAGAGCAGGTTTTAAAGCCGGACTGAACTATGCCAATATTGGTGGAGATATTGAGGATACCGATGCTAGAATTCGAATGCACCTTGGAGCTGTAGTCGAGTTTCCGATTACACAGCAAATCTATATACAAGCAGAAATACTATACTCTGCACAAGGATATACCATTGAAGAAAATGGTGCTGAAAATAAGATCAGCCTAAATTACCTAACCCTTCCTTTAATATCAAAGTTTTATTTCGGAAATCATTTTAGCTTAGAAACAGGTCCTCGTTTTGCTACTTTGGCTAATGCTACAGAATCCGATGATGATACTCCAGAAGAGTTTTTTGATTCCTTTAATAATTTTGATTTTGGTTGGATCGTGGGAGCAGGATATAAATTCGAAAGCGGATTGTTTCTTCAAGCTCATTATAATCTAGGACTTAGCGATGTGATTGATACCAATGTGCTGGATGTATCCACCAATACTTCATTAGTCCAGTTATCCGTAGGCTATTTATTTAAGACTAAAAACAATAGAAGACAAGAACCAGCAGTACAAGAATGAAATTGTTAATACTCAACGGACCAAATTTAAATTTACTGGGCAAAAGAGAGCCTGGTATTTACGGAGATCAGACTTTTGAAGGTTTCTTTAAGCAATTACAGGAACAGTTCCCTTCTGTTGACTTGTCGTATTACCAATCCAATATTGAAGGAGAATTGATCGATAAAATTCAAGAGGCAGATGATACTGTTGATGGTGTAATTCTTAATGCCGGTGCATATACACATACTTCTATTGGCATTGGAGATGCGATTAAGGCCATTGCCACTCCTGTAGTAGAAGTACATATATCCAATACTTTTGGGAGAGAAGCGTTTAGACATCAATCTTATATTTCTCCAAATGCGAAAGGGGTTATTTTGGGCTTTGGGTTACAGAGTTATGAATTAGCCATACAAAGCTTTTTAAAATAACCTATGGATAAGACTTATTTTAATTGGAGCAGCGGGAAGGATTCTTCCCTTGCACTATACCATGTGCTTCAACATAAAGAATTTGACATCTCGCAATTGATCACTACGGTAAATAGAGATTATAACCGAGTTTCTATGCATGGTTTGCGTGTAGAATTATTGGATCGACAAGCGGAAAGCATAGGGATTCCTTTACATAAAATTGAATTTCCTGCACGAGTGTCTATGCAAACCTATACAGACACCATGAGAACAGAGGTAGAACAGATGAAAAAGCAAGGATATTCTCATTGTATTTTTGGAGACATTTTCTTGGAAGACCTCAGGAAATATCGAGAAGAACAATTAAATGAAGTAGGAATACAGGCTTCTTTTCCTTTATGGAAACAAGATACCAAAGAACTCCTTCGCGAATTCATTGACCTAGGCTTTAAGGCCATTACCGTTTGTGTAAATGCAAAATATCTGAATGAACATTTTTGTGGTAGAGTATTGGATCACAGTTTTATCGAAGAATTACCTGCAGAAGTGGATCCTTGTGGAGAGAATGGTGAGTTTCATACTTTTGTGTATGATGGCCCTATATTTAAATCCCCTATAGATTTTGAAATAGGAGAGAAGGTACTGCGTGGCTATGAGCCCGCCTCTGATCAGGATGATGATTGTTTTAAAGATGACGCAGATAAGAATTGGGACACTTCCTTTTGGTATTGTGATTTGATTCCTAAATGATAGTTTTAAAAAAATAAAAAACCTCAAAGTGTTTACTTTGAGGTTTTTTTATGATAATTTGAAAATCTATTACAAATGAATCACCTCGTCGTAAGCATCAGCAACGGCTTCCATTACTGCTTCACTCATGGTTGGGTGAGGGTGAATTGCTTTTAACACTTCGTGTCCTGTAGTTTCTAATTTTCTACCTAAAACCGCTTCAGCGATCATATCGGTTACTCCAGCACCAATCATGTGGCATCCTAACCATTCTCCATATTTGGCGTCGAAAATTACCTTTACAAATCCATCCTTAGTACCTGCGGCACTTGCTTTTCCAGATGCAGAAAATGGGAATTTCCCGATCTTCAATTCATAACCAGCTTCTTTAGCTTGCTTTTCTGTCATTCCTACACTCGCGATTTCAGGAGTAGCATAAGTACAACCAGGAACGTTTCCATAATCGATAGGCTCTACGTGCATTCCAGAAATTTTCTCAACACAGGTAATAGCTTCTGCAGTAGCAACGTGAGCTAAGGCAGGACCAGGAACCACATCTCCAATAGCATATACACCAGGGATATTAGTTTGGTACCAGTCATTTACTACAATCTTATCTCTATCGGTAGCAATACCCAATTCTTCTAAGCCTATATTTTCGATATTACTTTTAATTCCTACAGCTGATAACACGATATCTGCTTCCAGAACTTCTTCTCCTTTTTTAGTCTTTACAGTAGCCTTTACACCATCTCCACTGGTATCTACGCTTTCTACAGAAGAATTAGTCATTACCTTGATTCCAGATTTTTTAAAGCTTCTTTCGAACTGCTTTGATACTTCTTCGTCTTCAAGAGGAACAAGATTAGGTAGGAACTCTACAATAGTTACTTCAGTTCCCATGGCGTTGTAAAAATGTGCAAACTCAACACCAATAGCTCCAGATCCAACTACAATCATTTTCTTTGGTTGTTCTGGTAAAGACATCGCATCTCTATAACCAATAACTTTCTTCCCATCTTGTGGTAAGTTTGGAAGTTCTCTTGATCTTGCACCTGTAGCAATAATTAGGTGTTTTCCTTGGTAATCTGTTGCTTTACCATCTGCATCTGTAACCGTGATGGTGTTGCTTGATTTTAGTTTACCAAAACCTTCAATTACATCAATTTTGTTTTTCTTCATTAAGAATTGAACTCCTTTGCTCATTCCTTCAGCAACTCCTCGGCTACGTTTTACAACCGCTCCAAAATCCTTGTCAAAATTCTCTACAGTAAGCCCATAATCTGATGCGTGTTTTAAGTAATCAAAAACCTGTGCACTTTTTAATAAAGCTTTGGTAGGAATACATCCCCAATTTAGGCATACACCACCTAAACTTTCTTTTTCTATAATTGCGGTTTTAAACCCAAGTTGTGAAGCTCTAATCGCGGCAGGATAACCTCCAGGACCACTACCTAAAACAATGATATCATATGTGCTCATAAATGTCGATTTTTTTGAAGTCACGAATTTAAGGATAATTCGGCGATTCTAAAAAGGAATTAGATTTTCCTTAAAACAAGGTTTTCATGTATTTAAGCATAAAAAAAACACTATCCCAAGGATAGTGTTAATTTTTTGTGCGATTTATCGTGTGTTCTGTGATATATTAGTTTTATATCAAATCTTTAGAACTCTAGTTTTAAAGCTGTTTTTACTGCTTCCAGGTTGTTTAAATCTACTGGAGGATTCTGTGCAAATGCAGAAGGCACAACTACAATTCTAAATACCTGATTGTCGGTAATATCTGCCGCTAATGCTCCCAGATCGTCGCTTTCTAAAAATATTTCTATACTAGCGATACTTTGCTCTGCATCGAATATGAAATTAAATTGAAACTGAGCAAAACCACTCGGTGAGAAGAAGAATGTTCTTGGTAGTGGCTCCCACACATCTAATTGTGCAGTAGATCTTGTAGGATCTAATATATATACAAGTGCCACATCAGCATCGAATACATCTACATTGTCGGGTACAACTGCCTCTACGGTGAAGTTATTAGCAGGGTTAAAACTTCGGGTAATTTCAAAAGTACTTCCAATAGTATCAAAATCTGTATCATCATCACTGGTACAAGAAGTAATTAATAAGGTAGAGAAACAAAGTAATGCAATAATCTTTTTCATAAATTCTAAGTGTTTATTTGTTGTAAATTATTTTTTGTCAAAATCGATACTAACCGAATTCACACAGTACCGTTGTCCGGTCGCTGTAGGTCCATCATCAAAGACATGACCCAGATGGCTTCCGCAATTTGTGCATACTATTTCGGTTCTAATCATCCCATGTGAAGTATCTCTTATATATTCGATACTTCCCTCTATCGACTCATCAAAACTTGGCCATCCACACCCAGAGTCGAATTTGGTGTTGCTATGAAATAGGGGAGCACTACAAGCCATACAAGTGTACGTTCCTTTTTCGAAATGCATGTTGTACTTACCAGTAAATGGTCTTTCGGTTCCTTTCTGACGTAACACAACATATTCATCATCAGAAAGTTGTTCTTTCCACTCTTGCTCGGTTTTCTCTACAGGGTATTTTTTCATTATTTGGTTTTTTCTGGTACAAATACTAAGGCATCTCCATTGATGCAATGCCTCCATCCAGTGGTTTCTCGCGGACCATCATTAAATGCATGTCCCAAATGACCACCACAGGTTCCACATTTTAATTCTACCCTTGCATATCCTATTTTATAGTCAACGTCTTTTTCAATATTTCCTTTTACTGCTCTGTCAAAACTTGGCCAACCTGTTCCGCTGTCAAATTTATATTTGCTTTCATACAAAGGCGTATCACAAGCGGCGCAGTGAAAGGTCCCATCGTCATATACTTTGTTTAATATACTAGAATAGGGTCGCTCTGTTCCTGCTTGTCTCAAAATATAGTACTGTTCTGGTGTTAAAATCTCTTTCCACTCCTCATTGGTTTTAGAAACAGCATATACTTTCTTTTCCTTTTTGACATTTTTTTGAGCGTTACCTGCACAACCTACTACTAAAGCTACAAAACATAATACAAATAATCGTTTCATATTTTTTAATTAAAATTAAATAAAGTTTTAGTAATAGTCGTACAAATTCGTTTTCAATAACGTATCAACAACTATTCCAAAATAAATTTTACGATTTGGGAAATGACTTTTTGGTCTCCAAGAATTTTGCGATGCCCTAATTGTTCGGTTAACAATAGCTCTCCACTTTCTAAGGCGTCAGTAATCTCATGAGCCGAACTATAATGTACATCCACATCGTTTTTGTCATGAACCACAAGCGTAGGAATTTTGATTCCTTTTGCCGAAACAGCTCCAGAATAATTATTAAGATCCTCTCCATATCGATGATCAAAATAAGATTTAAGCAGTGTAGCTACTTTTTCAGTTAACTGCAGATTTTTAGCAAAGTTTTTGGTGATTGCAGTTATACTATTGGCGGTACCTATAATAATGAGTTTTTGAATGTTGAGTCCATGTTTTGTACTTCGCAATAAAGACATACCACCCAGAGAGTGACCAATTGCGGCTTCAAAAGGACCATATTGTTCTTCGAGGTAATGGATCGCTTCAATAAAATGTGGTAAAAGGGTTCTTTTTCCTGGAGATTTTCCATGAGCGGGAGCATCAAAACTCACCGTACTATATCCCTTGGCTAATAATTGATCTGCAATTTTTGATAACTGTGTGCCGCTACCAGACCATCCATGTACCAAAAGTATCTTTTTGGGAGCGTCTCCATAATGATACACCATAATGTCTCGATTGATGGAATTTACTCGAACCAACTCTTTTTTGCTTTGCTCATACATGCTTTTTTCTCGTTCTGGCATTTCGTAACTGAATGGAGTAAGAAAAATACGAGCAGCAAATCGAGAAGCGAGAAAAGGAGAAATCCAATTCAGTATTTTGCCAGCATATAGAATGGGTTTTGGTATAAGTAACGCCTGAACAGGAATTAGATCTTTTTCCACGTGCTATTTAGATTTATTTTGCGCATTAAAATTATAACAAGAGATACTTCTAAATGAAAGAATTATCAATAATTAACATTTCATAACAACAAAGTGAAGAAATATATTTCAAGAATTGTTTCGTATAACCTGATAAAGTGCTTAATTTTGTAGCTTATTTTTAACCAAAGCTGCATGGGATTTTCCCCCACCGAAACAAAAAATACAGGAAAAAAGGTCTTATACGATTATCAAAAAAGAGATATCGATAAAATCTTTAGTCGTTTAGAAGAGTTTCCTGAAAAATACAATCTTTTGTACCAACTACCAACAGGAGGAGGGAAGACGGTTATTTTTTCTGAAATCGTAAGACGATATATTGAAAGTACCAAGAAAAAGGTGGTGGTACTCACGCATCGTATAGAACTATGCGGACAGACTTCTAAGATGCTAAGTGAGTTTAGGGTAAAAAATAAGATCATTAATAGTTCTGTAAAGCAGTTATATGATCAGGATGAGTATATGTGTTTTGTGGCCATGGTCGAAACACTAAATAATCGCTTGAACGATGATCAGTTAGAACTGAATGATATCGGAATGGTGATCATTGATGAGGCCCATTATAATTCCTTTAGAAAACTATTTAGATTCTTCAAAAACTGTTTTATTCTGGGGGTTACGGCGACACCTTTGAGCTCCAACATGAAGCTTCCAATGAAAGATAATTACAACGAACTTATCGTTGGGGACACTATTAATTCTTTGATTGGAAATGGGTTTTTGGCCAAACCAGTTACCTATACCTATGATGTAGGTTTAGGATCCTTAAAAATAGGAATGAACGGAGACTACACCGTAAAATCCTCTGAGGAATTATATACTAATATGCTGATGCAGGATAAGCTGCTACGCGCATATGAAGAGCGTTGTAAAGGTAAAAAGACCTTGGTTTTTAATAACGGGATCAACACTTCGATTTATGTGTATGATACCTTTAAAAGAGCAGGATATCCGATACGCCATTTAGATAATACACATAGTAAGCAAGAACGAGAGGATATCTTAAAATGGTTTAAAGAAACCGATGATGCTATTCTAACATCGGTAAGTATTTTAACTACTGGTTTTGATGAACCTACCGTAGAAACTGTTATCCTAAATAGAGCGACAAAATCACTCACGTTATATTTTCAAATGATCGGTAGGGGATCTAGAATACTCCCCACAAAACCAGAGTTTTCGATCATTGATTTAGGAAATAATACGGCAAGGTTTGGATTGTGGAACTCTGACGTGGACTGGCAATCTATCTTTAGGTCTCCAGATTTTTACTACGATAATCTAATTGGCGATGAAGAAATTGAAAGAAATTTCAAGTATGTCATGCCGGATGATATCCGAAAAGAATTTGCAAACTCCACGGATTTTGACTTTGATATAGAAGAAGAATATTCCAAAACGAAAAAATACAATCTACGCAGCTTGACGGTTTTAGAAAAATCGATTGAACAACATGCTCGTATGTGTGTAGAGAATAGCGAAGATGTTTTTGATGCGAGAATCCTCAGTAAACTGCTGGCTTCGGATATCGAATATAGAGTTCGTAGATATTCTTATTGTATAAGTAAAAGTACCAAGAACTACAGGGATTGGTTAGAAGAGGATTATAAGCGGAAACTAAGATCCAAGATCAATCAATTGTTTATGGATAACTAGATTGTGGACTTGACCATTAGTTTTCCTTTATTTTTTCCATGAAATAACATATTCAAGGCATTGGGTAGGTTTTCAAATCCATCTATTATGGTTTCTTGATATTTCAAACGTCCATCTTTAACCCAAGGGGTCATTTCATCGAGCATTTCATCCATTCTGTCATTATAATCTCGAGCTAAAACCCCTTGAATAGTTGCGCGTTTATATAATATGTGGTGTAAAAATCGTGGTCCCATTTCAGGAGTATCTAATCCTCCCGAATATTGAGATATTTGTCCGCAAATAATAATTCTTGCTTTGTGGTTAATTAACTCAAAGATCGCATCTGTAATAAATCCACCTACATTATCATAATAAATGTCAATACCTTCTGTACATACCTGTTTAATTGCTTCTTTAATTTTCTGATGAGATGGATGTTTTTTGTAATTGATTACTTGATCCACATCGAGTACGTTTTTTAAATATGCTAATTTTTCATCTGATCCAGCAATACCAATCACTTTGCATCCTTTGATTTTTGCAATTTGAACAACAATTTGCCCCACAGCCCCCGAAGCACCAGAGACTACTACCGTTTCCCCTTCCTTTGGTATTCCGGCTTCGATCAATCCAAAGTATGCAATACGTGCGGGCATTCCTAATATGCCCAGTGCTGTGGTTACTGGAACTTCGTTGGGGTCCAGTTTTCTTAATTCACTTGTTTTGGCAACAGCATATTCCTGCCAACCGGTATAGGATAATACCCAATCTCCAGCTTTTATATTGGATTTAGGATCTTTACATACAAGCACTTGGCATACTGCTGCACCACCTTGTAAAGAATCTAAGGGGTGTGGTGCCTCCCAGGTGTTATTTTGAGATTGCTGAATTCTCATATACGGATCTACACTCCAGTACTTTGCTTGTAACAAAGCTTCACCTTCTTTAATAATTGAAGTATCTATAGTTGATTCTTTTAATGTATAGTGCTCATTAGTAACTATAGATTGCGGACGTTTGGTATAGATCCATTGATGGTTTTTTAGTAAGGCCATAGGTGCTTGTATCTAGTTGTTTAGTGCCAATTCTACAGCACGCTCAGCATGAATCTTTGTGGTGTCAAATACAAATATGTCAACATCATCTGGTTTGATCAATAAAGGAAGCTCTGTACACCCTAGAATGACTCCTTGTGCGCCTTGGTTTTCTAAGGTCTTGATGATTTTTTTTAGTGCTTCTCTGGATTCATCAACAATGTTGCCTAGTACCAGTTCTTTGTATATGATGTTATGAACGATTTCTCTATCAGTTTCGTTAGGAATGATTACGTCCAGACCAAAATCCTGCTGCAAAGTATTTTTATAAAAATCTTTTTCCATAGTGAACTTAGTCCCAAGCAGAACTATTTTTTGTAATCTTGAAGCTTTTATTTTCTCCCCAGTTGCCGTAGCAATATGTAAAAAGGGAATGGAAACGTTGCTGATAATCTCAGGACTGGTTAAATGCATGGTGTTGGTACAAAGCACGATAAAATCGGCTCCAGCCTTTTCTAATTGCTTTGCTGCGTCTACCATTAATTGATTGAGAGTTTCCCAGTCTCCTTGACGTTGCAATTGTTCGATCTCTGCAAAATCAACGTTTAGTAATATACTCTTGGAAGAGTGTAAACCGCCAAGCATATTTTTTGTGTATGTATTGATGAGTTGGTAGTACATAGCTGATGATTCCCAACTCATTCCTCCGATTAAGCCTATTGTTTTCATGTGTCTGATGTGTGTTATTTTGAATTCACTTCAATTTCTCCTGTTAAATACGGTACAGCGTATCCGGTAAGGAATACACGGTCGTTTTCTAATCTACATTGCAATTCTCCTTTTCTGTCTGATAATTGAGTCGCTTTTAGCTCAGTTTTGTTTAATACGTTTGCCCAATAGGGAACAAGCATGGTATGCGCAGAACCGGTTACAGGATCTTCTAAAGGGATTTCTGGATTAGCATCAAATACCCTGGAAACAAAATCTGCTTGTTCTCCCTTTGCTGTGATTATGGTACACAAATAGGGGAGTCCCTTCAGTTTGAAAAGATCCGGAGTTACATTTTGTATTTCGGCTTCAGAAGAAACGGTGATCATTAAATCTCTACCTGCAAAAGCTTTCAAGGGGGTTACATCAAATGCGTCATACACTTCTTTCGGGATGTCAATTTCTTGTGGTGGGTTAGCTGGGAAATCTAAAGTTATACTTCCGTCCTCTTCTTTTTTTGCTTTCAGAATACCACTTTTTGATGAAAAAATAACTTCATCAAGATGTGTATCGATATGATTAAAGATAACATATGCCGCAGCCAGAGTAGCATGACCACAAAGATCAATTTCTTCGTAAGGCATAAACCAGCGTATTTCAAAATGATCTTCTTTTTTTACAAAATACCCGGTTTCCGCCAAATTGTTTTCTTTGGCAATGTTTAATAGTGTTTCATCATCTAACCATTCTGGTAAATGACAAATTGCAGCTGGATTACCACCAAATAATGTTTTGGTAAAAGCGTCGATTTGATAGATAGGAATTTTCATTACTCGTAAATTTTTAAGATTTGACCTGTGCTATTTGTTTCTATAGTTTGTTTGTATACTTCAATGACTTTCTGTATGTCTACAGGGTAGTAGCCCGCAAATTTTTGGTTTTCTGGAAAATCTCCAGCAATTGCACCAGGAGCTACAACATTAAGTCGAATGTTATTTTTTAGTTCGTTGGATGCCGATTGTACAAAGCTATGAATGGCTCCATTTACTAATGACAATGCGGTAGCTTTGGGTTCATAGTGCTCTGCAAGGATTCCTGTGGTTAGTGTAATAGCCCCATTGTTATTTAAATAATCCTGAGCTATACGGACCAAATTAACTTGCCCCATTAATTTACTTTTTATTCCGATATAATAATCTTCTTCTTTAAGGTCCGAAAAAGGTTTCCAGGTTGCGGTTCCTGCTGCATTGATTACAATATCTAATTTAGGAAGTTTTTCAAATAGGTTTTTAATGGAGTGGCTATCGGTTATATCAACAGGGAAGGAAGTGCTCTTACGATGAGCTGCATATACTTCTTTGTATTGTTTTTTTAGCGAATGATAAATCTCTTTTCCTATAGTGCCCGTGGCACCGATCACTAATATTTTCATAATTATATATTTAATTTTATAAATATGTTGTTTCAAATTTTTTATAACTCTCGTAGAGAATTCAAATACTCAGCTATCATCTTCTCATTTCTTTTGAAGTAGGTCCATTTCCCATGCCTGGTGGTTATCAACAAACCGGCTTTATGCATACCGGATAAATAATGAGAGATGGTAGGCTGAGATAAACCAGACTTATCCTGAATATATTGCCCACAAACACCATCATCAAAATGTCCTAATTCCTGATGAGGAGGAAAATTAGCTTCAGGATCTTTTAACCATCTCAAAATATCCAATCGAGTAGGGTTAGATAGTGCCTTGTTGATGTCTAGTATTTTGTCATTATCCATGGATCAAATATACATATTTAATTTTATAAATATGTTAAAATTATTTTTTTTAGTTTTTGATGTAACGAAATAAGGATTGTTTCGTCTAGTAAGTAAAGGCTATTAAAGTTAGTATATACCTAAACCCTAGATAGTTTTAACGATACATCTGGAGAGCGCCTATCCTGATATTTCTTGGGATAGGTGCTTTCTCTTTATAGGATAAGAAACTTAATTTTATTGTATGATTGCTACCAAAATATTCTTATTCTTGTCAACGTATGAATATTACACCACAATTAGATACCAAAAGGATAGCGATCAAACTTAAACCAGCTGTAGAGAAGAAGGTAAGGCAAGAGCATCCATGGGTTTTTGAAGATAGTATTGTAAAGCAGAATGTAGCTGGAGATCCTGGTGATCTGGCGATTATTTATGATCACAAAAAAAATAGCTTTTTGGCATGTGGTTTATACGATCCTTATTCTCCTATTCGTATCAAATTGATTCAGTTTAAAAAATCTGCTCGGATCGATGGTGCTTGGTTTTTAGATAAAATTAGAGCTGCCTTTGATATGCGTAAACCATTATTGGCTACCGATACCAATAGTTATCGATTACTTTTTGGTGAAAATGATGGATTACCGGGGTTTATTGCAGATGTTTATGATCAGGTCTTGGTTATCAAATTGTATTCCCATATTTGGTTTCCTTATCTCAATTGGATCATTCCAGAGTTGATTAAAGTCTCTAGAGCTCAAACAGCAGTAATGCGATTCAATCGATTGATTCAATCCAAAGGAGAAACTTATGGCTTATATAATGGTCAGGTCATCTATGGGGATCTGGAAGACGAGGTGGTCGTATTTAGGGAACATGGTGTACTTTTTTCTGCTAACGTGATCAAAGGGCACAAAACTGGATATTTTTTGGACCATCGGCATAATAGAAAACGGGTAGGGGAGCTTTCAAAGGGAAAAACCGTGCTAGATGTTTTTTCGTACGCTGGTGGTTTTTCGGTTCATGCATTAAGTCAAGGCGCCAAAAGTGTTACTAGTCTGGATATCAGTAAACATGCTTTGGAAATGGCTAAAGAAAATGCATCTTTAAATACTCATACCGGGACGCACAATATAGTGGTAGCGGATGCATTTGAAGGGTTGCAAGATTTTATTAATCAGGGACAACAATTTGATATTGTAGTAATCGATCCTCCTTCTTTTGCCAAGAGAGAAAGCGAAATCAAAAGAGCAGAGAAAAGTTATGCGAAATTGGCTGCTTTGGGAGCCAAATTGGTAGCCCGTAATGGAATTTTGGTATTAGCCTCATGTTCTTCCAGAGTAACGGCTATAGATTTTTTCAGGATTTCAGAAGAACAAATTACTGTTTCAGGGAAACCATTTAAAGTACTGGAGAAAACATTTCATGACGTGGATCATCCAATCACTTTTCCAGAAGGAGCTTATCTTAAATGTGGTTACTATCAAATACAATAAGAAAACACCTGATACGCTAAACATAAACAGGTGTTGGTCATAAAGTTTAGTGATATTTTAATGTCTACCAAAGACATGTACTTTTGCTCTTTTTCTTGATAAGTTTTTGGTGTCGTAAAAAAATGTAATATCTCTTATCACTCTTTTTCCTCCCTCTAAATCAATAAGTCGTGTTGCGCTTTTTCTTGAAAAATTATATCGTAGCGGAATGATGTCTTTTTTACCGTTACCGTATTGAACGACCATTTTATGCATGTTTAAAGAACCTCCTGTTACTTTTATCTTTAGTTTGGTAAATCCTCCTTCACGTGCAGTTACCTTGATCACATCTTTATCCAATCTATAATTTACCGTTCTTGATCCCAGGTGTTCCCAACGTACTATTTTTGTTGTAAAACTACTACCAACAAATAGGATTACTAGTAGCGTAGCTATAACCGAACTTTTTGTAATTGCATTTTTCATAGTCTAATTATTTGATTCAACATTTATTTGACTACGATGTGGTAAAAAGGTTTAAATCCGATTTGTTTTTTTACGAATTGGGTATAAAAAAAGGATAGCTATTGGTTAGCTATCCTTTTATATGTCAATAGTTAGTGTGTGTCTAGTTAGCAGATAATAATGCAAAGAATTTATCCATATTCGGTAAAAGAACGATTCTGGTACGTCGGTTGATGGCCATATTTTCCTCAGTATCATTTTCTACGATAGGCTTGTAACTACTTCTTCCTGATGCAATTAATTTTGATGGATCTACATCATAACTGGTCTGTAATTTTCTTACAATAGAAGTTGCTCTTTTAACACTCAAATCCCAGTTATCCTGAAGTACTGCAGTGCTAATGGTTCTAGGATCTGTATGTCCTTCAACCATAACTTCTAGGCTAGGTTCAGAATTGATAACGTCTGCCAACTTTTGTAAAATACCGTCTGCCTTGTTACTCACTCTGAAACTTCCGCTATTGAATAACATTTTGTCAGAGATAGAAATCATTACTACCGTATTGTCGATATCGATAGAAATATCTTCATCTTCTTTTAAATTATCATCAAGCGAATTTTTAAGATTGTATGAAACTGCCAAGTTCATAGAATCTTTTAAGGAAGTAGCTCCCTGAAGTTTTTGAGCATCCACTTTGCTTAATGTTTGCTTCATTTTTTCTTTGGTAACATTAGATATCATTGCAATATCATCTACCATCACCATTTTTTCATCGTTAGACTCTCTTAACGAGTTGATTTTGGAATTGTAATCTGCTACTCTGGCTTCGATTTTTGCAAACTTTTCCTCCAATTCCTCTTTTTCCACGACAGTCTTTTGCAAAGAGCTACGGGTGTCTTGTAACTCTTGTTCTAAAGCCACATATTTTTTCTTTGATACGCAGGAGGTTAATAATAAAGCTCCTGAGAAAACGATTAATGTGAATGATTTTTTCATGGTTATTTAATTAATATTTTATGCTTTTTTAACTGGTTCAACTCATATTTATTGCTCCTACGATTACTAATTTTTTCACATCAATTTCTTAAAAAGTGTTAATAAATACCCTTAAAAATGTAGTCCCGTAATTCTTTTATGGTTGCAGAGTATTTTTGGATTTATTTAAAATTTTGATTTTCAAAAGAGTAAAAAGAATGACGAAAAAATGACAGAATCTAATTCTATTTTAAATTATTCTTATATTGCAACGTTGTATTATTTTTACGGTCATTTGTTGTAAAAGATACCTCATAGCCCAGATTTACCTATAAACTAGAAAAAAGAAGTAACATTAATGTTTATAATTAATAATAGGCGAGTATCTTATTATATTCTAACCGTGTCCATAACTCTGTTATCCTTACAGGGTCTATACAGTCAGCAAGAAATTCATAGTATAAAGTACAAACCGCTAGCCAGTAACGGTAAGATCATCTATTTACCGATAGTTCCAGAACATAAAGTGATCACTGCAGATAGTACCTCAAATCATATTGAAGATGACGTTGCATACAATGTATACGAAGATCATTGGGATAATGTTCGTTTTAATCCTTATGGTAATGAACTTCTGGATTTCCCATTAGAGCTTCATTTTGAGGATGAACATTTTGCGGCACCAGTAAATCGTAAGATGGTAGTTACCTCTCGATATGGCTGGCGTAGGGGTAGACCTCATAGAGGTATTGATATCGACTTAGTGGTTGGTGATAGTGTAAATACGATCCTTGATGGTAAGGTACGCTATATAAGATATCACGGAGGGCATGGAAAAACTGTGGTAGTAAGGCATAACAATGGATTAGAAACGGTGTATGCCCATTTATCTAAGTACTTGGTAGAAGAGAATCAGGAAGTTAAAAAAGGGCAGGCCATTGGTATTGGCGGTATCACTGGAAATTCCAGAGGAAGTCATCTGCATTTAGAAGTTAAATATCGAGGAAAAGCCATACACCCAGAATATGTCTTTGATTTTTCTCCAGACACCAAAGTACGAGCCGAGACCGTTTTTATAACCCGAAAATGGGCAGTAGCTCGATATCATAGATCCACTAGAAAGAGTAATATCGAATTGATTACTTCATTAGAAGGTCTAGATAAATTTAAAGAAGACCAAAAGAAAGTATATACCGTCAAAAAAGGAGACACGCTCTATGCTATTGCCAACAGACATGGCTTACCACTTTCAGAAATTTGTAAAATGAATGCTATAAGACGTAATTCTGTGCTTAAAATTGGTCAGCAAATTATTTTGGTAAACAGCGAGGTGCAGTAAGTTGTTGTATGTTATGAAGGACTGGTATCCTTCAAGTGTTTGTCGATAATTTCTAACAACTGTCCTTTACTGTAGGGTTTCAGAATATAATCATTCAATCCAGCATGTAAAATCTGTCTATTTAGTTGGGTGACATCAACGGCCGTAAGCGCAATAATTGGTGTTTTGGGATCGAATTCTCTAATTCGTTTTGTGGTACCAATTCCATTAAGCTTTGGCATGTTGATATCCATTAGGATTACATCATAGGTATTATTTTTTGCCAGTTCGATGGCATCAAAACCATTATCTATAGTGGTACAATTAAAGTTCTCTTTGGAAAGCATTTTGTCTGCAACCAGGAGGTTCAGTTTATTATCATCTACCACCAAAGCTCTTACTTGTTCTGGTATAGTTGACGTTTCTTCGTCTTTAGAGGCCATACTTGAAGTAGTAGGCTGTTCAGCGGTCTTTTCAGTCTGATGTATAGGTAGGTTTACTACAAAAGCATATTCTGAACCTGTCTTCGCGTTATTTTCTTTGATCACTTCACCGTTCAGTAAATTGGCCAACTTATTTACAATTCTAGAGTTTAATCCAGTACCCAAATAAGAGGTTTTGGCCTGATCGATGTTCATAAACTCCTTGTAAATAGATTTTTGGTCTTCTTTTGAAATCTCAAACCCGTTATGATGCACTTTAAAGGATATGGTATAGGTGTTTTCTTGATTTTTAATCAGATCCACCGAAAAGTGAACACTACCGTTTTCTGTAAATCGTAGCGCATTACTTAAAAGATTCATAAGTATTTGAGTTAACACGGTAGGATCGCCAACTACCTGATTCTGAATCTCAGGATCAAAATGATATTCTAACTTATTATCACTATTCTCCGTAGCATAACTAAACGAATGAATCAAGTTTTGAGTGATTTCCTTTACATCAAAAATCGTATTCTGAAGTTCAATTTCTTCTGCATCCATATAATTGATATGCAGTACATTATTAATCAACATTAATAAATAGTTACTACTGAATTTTAAAGACTTTATTTTTTTATTGTCCTTTAGTTTGGGATTTTCCTCTTCTATAAGATGGGTAAGTCCCATGATACCATATAAGGGGACTCTTAACTCCTGACTTAGCAATGAAATGTAACTTTGTTGCGCCTCGTACTGCTTTTGCGTTTGTTCTTGCAACTGCAGTAATTCTTTGTTTTTATTCCCAAGAGTTCTTTTTACTTTGATACATTGCACCAGTAAATAGGCGATGATAACAAGCAGAATTCCACCGATTACGTAGTAAGTCATTGTTATTTGTTTAGTATAACTAAAATAAGATATATAAGGTTTATCTTACAAATTTGAAATGGGTTTTTTATAAAATGGCAAGAAAATTGTAAGTTTTGCAACGAATTAACAGACTTAAGGTTTATAATAAGTATATTTACTTTAAAAGGTTGTAATGCATTATGGATATGAAAATGAAATTCTTTTTTCTTTTACTTCTAGGAATAGGCATTCATGTAAATGCCCAGATAGAGAAGACTTCTGGTTTGCGTATTGATCAAGGAGATTTAAATACTGACAAATATCGATTGTCTACTGCCAAACCTAATGCAAATCCCAATAATAGATTCACACTCTCGAAAAAGCCGGAAGACGGTTCTGATATCAGACAAAAAAAGCAAACCTTTAGCATGAATACTAATAATAATCTGCTGGCACCACAGGCGGAGGATACTCCCAAATGGTTTGGAAAAGATAAAGATATCAAGGACGAGTATAAAAGTGATCAATATTTAGGAGATTTCAGAAATAATGGAAAATTTGTAAGTCTCGTATATAGAGATCATGAGCAAGTAGATGGAGACATCGTTCGAATTTTTGTAAATGACGATGTTATCGCTCCACGAGTATTTTTAACGGCCAATTTCCGAGGAATTAAAATTAATTTGATCAAAGGATTTAATAAAATAGATATACAAGCTTTAAATCAAGGAGAATCAGGACCTAATACCGCTCAGTTTCAGTTATATGATGAATTAGGTAATTTAATCACAGGCAATGAATGGAATCTTACTACAGGTGTAAAAGCTTCTTTGATTGTAGTGAAAGATCAATAATACATAAAATCAATAATAGTAAAGAAAAGAGCATAGTGATATGCTCTTTTTTTATGCCTCTTTTTCAACTTTTCATTATTTTTTTGAGGGCATTTGTGATTTTTTGAAAAGATCCTGTACTAATAGTTTAAATACGAGCTCAAAATGCAAAAAGAGAGTGAATTTACTCAGATTGTTAAAGAACATGAAGGAGTAATCTATAAGATTACTTCCATATATACCGATACTCATGAGGACAAGAAAGATTTATATCAGGAAATTGTGTATCAATTATGGAGAGCATATGACAGTTACAGAGGAGAAGCTAAAATCAGTACCTGGATGTATCGCGTAGCCTTAAATACAGCGATTACCAGACTCAAAAAAGAAAAAAAACGAGGAGTTCAAATACCTATGGATTCCTTGGTTAAACGCAAAGTGGAGCCCTATGATGAAATATTTGAAGAGCGATTACAACTCGTGTATTCACACATAAAAAGACTCAATGAACTAGAAAAAGGACTAATGCTTTTGTTGTTAGAAGGTAAAAAATATGAAGAAATAGCATTAATTACGGGATTGTCGCCAACCAATGTAGGGACTAGAATTTCCCGAATCAAACAAAAACTGAAAACACAGATCATAAAATAAAGAAGTATGGAACTAGAAGAAATGCAGGCTGTTTGGTCTGAACTTAGCGACCAGTTAGAAACGCAAAAAAAGTTAACCAATAAAATGATCATTATGATGACTAAAGAAAAATATAGAAGTAAAATTAACAAGATTGCTATTCCAGAAATTTTGGGAACAGTAATTTGTTATGGAACTATTGTATTGATATTAGCCAATTTCAGTAGACTGGATAATTGGTACAACATGTTATCTGGATTGATATCTATGGCGATTCTTTTAATCTTGCCCGTTTTATCTTTACGATCTATTCATAGAATGAAGCGCATAGATATCGCAAAAAATAGTTATCAACAAACTCTTTTGTCTTATACAAAAGCGAAGAAAAGATTTCAAACTGTGGCTAAATGGGGATATTATTTGAGTTTTGTTCTAATGTTTGCCATTCTTCCCGTAAGTGCTAAAGTTTTGAATAACAAAGATCTGATAGCCGATTCCAAATCTGTATGGCCATTCGTAATAGCAATTCCATTAGCAATCGCTTTTGTAATCTTCTTTGCAAAGTGGGTAATGAGATCTTATAATAGCAGTATTAATGCGGCAGAAAACTTGATCAAAGAAATAAGTGAAGTTGATTAATAGTTGTTACACTCTATCTTTTTTGCGTATCTTGTTTCTAGAAAACAAAGTCACGCTGCATGAATAAAGAAAATGCGATTAAAGAATACAATCTTGAAGTTGGAAAAGTGACTTTTTATGACAATTACTTAATTATTGAAGTGGCAGAAGGCGTCTCTTTTGATTATCAAAAAGCTAAAGAACTCTCTAGGCTAACTAATCTACATTTTGAGGGTCGTCCTTTTGGTTATATATCGCACAGAATCAATTCGTATTCTATAGAAGCTACAGATTATACCAAAATAAAAGAAGTGTTCCCTAATCTGGAAGCATTTGCTGTAGTGGTTTTTAATCGAGTTCAAGAATCCAGTGTTCGAATAGAAAATATGTTCTTCGAAGATGGAATCATGACATTTGATGACCTTGTTACAGCAGAAGCATGGATTAGAGAACAACTCTCTTAAAATGGAATCTATTTTTACTGTTCGTTTTTGGTGTCCAGATAATTACCAAGATCGGTGATGGCATTATCCCAGAACTGTTCATAAAAATGTAACCATTGATTGATTTCTTTCAGCGGATTAACATTTGCATAACAAAACCGTTCTCTTCCTTGGGTATCGATATGTACCAACCCAGCTGTTTCTAGAGTTTTAAGATGTTTTGTAACTCCTTGTCTGCTCATATCAAACTGGCTAGAAATTTGTGTAATCGGTAATGCCGTAGCAGCAACTACCAAAGCATGAAAAATTTCTCGTCGAGTAGGATCTGAAACCGCTTTCAATATCTTAGTGATCTTATCCTGCATGTACTTCTTGAATTAGATATTTTTCTAGTTCGTTAACACAGTTTGTCCAACCACCGTCAAAACTACTAAACATCTTTACTGCGGTATCGCCTGGATAATTAGATATTCCAGAGTGTTTGAGGGATAATTTGGTTCCGCTATCAGTAGTTTCTAATTGCCATTTTACCAAAGTTTCTACCTCCGTGTCCTGCACTATCCATGTATATACTAAGGTATAAGGATCAGCCTCTTTCACCACACCAGAGATTTGAGTACAGTCTTCTCCAGAAGAGTAGAAGGTGTATTGGTATCCTGCTTCGGCTTTAAAATCTGCTTTAATAAACCAAGTAGATATTTCCTCGGCTTTGGTAATG
Source organism: Aquimarina sp. AWH4_224 (assembly GCF_056160245.1). Taxonomy (NCBI): domain Bacteria; kingdom Pseudomonadati; phylum Bacteroidota; class Flavobacteriia; order Flavobacteriales; family Flavobacteriaceae; genus Aquimarina; species Aquimarina sp. AWH4_224. Next base: position 348,918 of record NZ_JBSWWU010000001.1, read on the forward strand.
GCGTTCCATACCTTGTCTATGGTATGAGTAAAAGTGTGTTCTTTGATGATGAAATCTTTCATTGTAATTTGATTTTAATTAAAAATGCAACTATATGGTTGCAAATATAAATCAATTCTATTAAAACGCAACTTTTCGGTTGCTTTTTTGTTTAAAACACATGATTTTAGAACTATAATGTTCACTAAAGTTTTGTCAAATACAGAAAAATAGAATATTTTGTGCTTATGGAAGAGATAATAAATTACTTTGAAACTATTCCCTCATCACACCGAAGCCTGATATTGGTAGGAGGGATCGCCTTTTTTTGGTTGATAGAATATGCAGCACCATTGTTTAAATTTAGTTACAAAAAGTTTAAACATGCCTGGCCTAATATTTTCTTTACGCTAACCACTATTTTGGTCAATTTTTTCTTGGCTTTTATTTTATTAAAAACTAGTGATTGGACGGTAGAAAATCAATTTGGCATATTGCAATGGTTACAATTACCTTTGTGGGCAACTATTTTGCTGGGTGTAGCCTTATTAGATTTGATAGGAGCGTGGTTGGCACATTATGTACAACATATGATCAAACCACTTTGGGTGTTTCATTTGATACATCATACCGATAATCATGTAGATACTACTACAGCAAATAGACACCACCCTGGCGAAAGTTTGATCCGTTTTATATTTACCACTTTAGGAGTATTTATCGTCGGCGCACCAGTAGGGATTATCATGTTGTATCAATCTATATCGGTCGTGCTGTCTCAGTTTAATCATGCCAATATATCCTTACCTAAAAAATTGGATGATGTTATCAGTTGGATTATTGTATCACCAGATATGCATAAAGTACACCATCATTATGTGCTACCGTATACAGATACTAATTATGGTAACATTTTCTCAATTTGGGATAGGGTATTTGGTACTTTTGCTAAGATTCGTAATGAAGATTTGGTATACGGCGTGGATACGTATCCTGATGTAGATTCTAATGCCAAAATTGGAAAGTTATTGAAACTTCCATTTGAAGGGTACCGAGCACCTGTTGGGGCAAAGTTTGAAACAGACAAAACAGAGTAATATCGAATGTATTAGCTATCGAGCATAAAAAAAGCTGAATGTTTTTATAGCATTCAGCTTTTTTACTAACTAACTCAACTTACTCTTATGCATATAGTTTCACTCGTTTCTGCATTACATATTCATATGCATACTCATTCGATGTCTGATCTAAAATAGTCTTGGGATTTCTAACCGCAATACTTATTTTCTTTCTTATATTTCTTAATGTCTTCATGGTAGATCTTTTTTGATTGTTACTGTTGAAATAATTACCTGTACCTTCTTTTAGTATTCCAAATGTATCCTTTGGTTGTTGGTAATTTTTTGCTGATTTGATTGTTATCTAAAGTTCTCATGATGTATATATTTTGATTGATTGATGAATGATTGTTTTTTTGATGATGATTATCTATATCTTCTTTTTGTATTCCAGATATATCCTTTTGTTGCTGGTAATTTCTTACTAATTTGATTGTTGTCTAAAGTTCTCATGATGTATATATTTTGATTGATTGATGAATGATTGTTTTTTGATGATGATTATCTATATCTTCTTTTGGTATTCCAGATATATCCTTTTGTTGTTGGTAATTTCTTGCTGATTTGATTGTTGTCTAAAGTTCTCATGTTATGATGGTTTTATGATTGATAAATATTTTTGATGATGATTATCTGTATCTTCTTTTCGTATTCCAGATATATCCTCTTGTTGCTGATAATTTCTTGCTAATTTGATTGTTGTCTAAAGTTCTCATGTTGTACTGTTTTATGATTGTTGTTTACCTGTAAGACAACGAAACTTTAATTTTGTTACAGTACTATGCATAAAAAGGTACTATTTTAACATTAATTAACAATTTTTGGGTGAAATTCCTCGAAAACAGGGGAGTAAGAGGCTTTTAAAAGTTTGTAGTTAGTGTCTTCTTCTGTATATATTCGAACATAATTAGCGTGATTAACACAAACTTTTCATAAAGTATATACAAGCAAAACGATTAAATGTTACATTTTAGAATGCAAAACTTTTGTTATAAAATAAGTATATGAAAAAATGGAGATATGGAATACTGCTTTTGTTCTTTATGACTTTAGGAAATTTCTGTTTTGCTCAATATAAAGAATCTGATTGGGCAAAAAGAGATACTTGGATGAAGGTAAATGAATTGATGAAGTTGGCTCACGTAGATCAGAGAAGTGTCGTAGCGGATATCGGGTGTCATGAAGGATATTTATCCATTCGTCTAGCAAATGAAGTTGGAAATTTGGGTAAAGTATATGCAGTAGATGTTCGACAAGACCGATTGGAACGATTAGATGAACATCTTAAAGACAGAAAATTGACAAACGTTCAAACAGTTTTGGGGGATTATGACAACCCAAAATTGCCATTGGGACAACTAGATAGCGTAATCATTATGGATACCTATCATGAAATGGAATCCTATATGACCATCCTCGAACATGTGAAAAAAGCACTGAAACCAGGAGGATATATTCTTATTCTTGAGAAATTGAAGAAGAATATGCGCGATAAGTCTAGAGACGAACAAACAGATGCACATACCTTATCGTCACAATATGTAAAAGCTGAACTAGAAGAAGCTGGCTTTGCGATTTCAGAAGAAATTGAAGATTTTGGGAACTGGAAAAATGAAAAAGATAAACAGATGTGGATTCTTGTCGCTACATTACCAGAGTAGTTAGATCTCGTTATTTATACTTCCATTTTATACCCTACACCATGAATGTTTGTGATTTTGATAGAAGTATCTCCATTCAATTTTTTCCTCAATTTCGAAATAAACATATCCAAACTACGTCCAACAATGACCCCTTGATCTTCCCACACCAATTTGATCAGTAGTTCTCTTTTGATAATTTGATTAGGGGTATCTGCAAAAATCTTAAGCAGTTCCGCTTCTTTGGTAGTAAGTTTTGTGACTTCATTGTTGTATTCGAGTAGTTGTTGCTCATAGAAAAAAGAGGTGTTACCTAATTGAAGCTTTCTTTGAGTGTCCTTCTTTTTATCTACAATCGTATACTTTATCCCTAGACCTATGGCAAGTAGTAATCCTATACCTATTAGTATCCATAATACAGGTGTAGTAGTAGCATCTGTATTATTCGTAGAAACTAGCTGTGCTTTGGGAAAGATAACTCGAATTTCATAACAATTCCTGGGTATTTTACGACCTATACACGGAACTATATTCTGTTCCTGTACACCACTGATCTGATAACTGTATACCACTTCAGAAGAGCGGCATTCGATAACCTCGATGATATGATCTTTCCAAACTTCTGAATTTGAGGTTAACCGTTTTGACTTTTCGGTTAATACATCTGGATCTATAAAAAGGTTTTCTTGAAAAGATAAACGATATTCTTGATCATTAATTTTTGTAATAGGTAGTATTCTGGATACCGAATCTTGATTAGACAAGAGTAACTCATTACCTAATTGTCGTAAACTAATTTTAATTTTCTCCGGGATATACTGATTTTCTTCTTGTGCATGATTGATCAATATTCCTGATAAAAAAAACAGGATAAAGGCTAGTCTATTGATAATTAGTTTTTTATGGAATGTATAGAGCGTCAATGAATATGTTTTTACAATTTGGTTACACTTTTTTACAATTGATTTGAAAAGTATACACCTTTCCAATTTTATATTGAAAAGGCGTTCAAAATTCTCAATCAAATTATAATAAAAAATGAAACTAAACACAGAAAACATGAAGAATTTAAAAATAGCATTGTATACGATAATTATGGCTGTATTGATATCTGCATGTAAGAAAAGCAGTACTATTAATCCATACATTACTACCACATCTGGTCTTCAATATATGATACTGAAACAAGGTATAGGAGCTTCTGTATCTTCTGGACAAGAAATTTTGATTCACGAATCCACAAGGTATCAGAATGACTCGTTAGTCTTTTCCTCAAGGGATAATGGAGAACCTTTAAAAATTTTGGTAGGAGGTAATCAGGTAATAAAAGGTCTTGACGAAGGCGTAGTAGGCATGAAAGTAGGAGAGGTACGTAAACTTATAGTACCACCAGCTTTAAGCAAAAGGACTGGTGAAGTTCGTTTTCCACATCCAGATTCAACATTGGTGTATGAGGTGGAGTTGATCGATATTGTGCAAAAACAATCCATATTGCCTGAAAAAGGTCAGGAGATACCTATTGATACCCTGGAAAGTAGTATTAAATGGACAGGCTTTTATGCATTAAAGCTGGATAAACATTTTGGTACGGTAAAATTCAAAAAAGGCAATTGGATAATGCACGAAGGAATGATCACAGGAGGGGAGTTCCTAATGGATATGGAAACGATTACCAACACCGATGGGAAATACAATGAAATGCTCGTAGATCATTTAAAAAATGAAGATTTCTTTGAGACTTCGGTTTATCCGTTATCAAAATTGAAAATCAATCGGATTGATTATTCGTTGCATCCAAAATTTAATATTGAAGCAGAGCTGACCATAAAAGGAATCACACAACCCATAGAATTTACCGGAGAATTTAATGTCATAAAAGGACAAACCGTATTTACTTCCAAAATATCGATTAATCGAACACGCTGGAATATCAAATACGGATCCGGTAGTTTTTATGATAATCTAGGAGATGATGTGATATCAGACACCATAGAATTTGATGTAATCATCTATGGCACCCCTAGGGGATGTTAATATCTTGATTCACCTCGTTTCCCTTTTTGATGGGACTTAGTTGCTTCATCTCTGTTTCATCATATATTCTTGATTTAATCACAAAACGAACACCAAGGGGGATTTCCAGAGAGAAACTAGCACCTCGGCCGGGAGCAACATCTACAATAAGTTGTGTGTGTTTCCAATATTCAAACTGATCACTAGACATGTAAAAATCACAGTTATGGATAGTTCCCAACCAAATGTCGGTTTCATTGATCAACAATTCACCCTTTTCAAAACACATCGGGGAGGAGCCATCGCAGCAACCTCCGCTTTGATGAAACATCAACTCCCCGTATTGTTTTTTCAGGGTATCCACTATGGCAATAGCAGCATCACTAATAAGAACCCTTTTTATCATTTTTTAATAGTTTAGAAAAAGCCTAATGCTTTTTTATCATAAGAAATCAACATATTCTTGGTTTGGCGGTAGTGACTGAGCATCATTTTATGATTCTCTCGCCCGATTCCAGATTTCTTATACCCTCCAAAAGGAGCATGTGCTGGGTAATTATGATAACAATTTACCCAAACTCTACCGGCTTTTACCGCTCTGGATATTTGATAAGCCTGGTGCATATCCCGTGTCCAAACACCTGCTCCAAGTCCATACAAAGTATCGTTGGCAATTTCTATGGCTTCAGCCTCGTTTTTAAACGTAGTTACACAAGCTACCGGACCGAATATTTCTTCCTGGAAAACGCGCATTTTATTGTTTCCTTTAAGTAAGGTCGGTTTTACATAGTATCCTTTTTCAAGTCCTTCAATATATGCTTCCTCACCTCCGGTTAGCACTTCACAACCTTCGTCTTTACCAATATTGATGTAGTTGAGTATTTTTTCGAATTGATCATTAGAGGCCTGAGCTCCCATCATGGTTTGAGGGTCTAGCGGATGACCTAATTTGATAGCTTCAGTACGTTCGATAATGCGCTCAATAAACTGATCATAAATATTTTCTTGTATCAATATTCTGGAAGGACAAGTACATACTTCGCCTTGATTCAATGCAAACATTACGGCGCCTTCAATAGCTTTGTCAAAGAATTCATCATTAGCATCCATGATACTCTCAAAGAAAATGTTCGGAGATTTCCCTCCTAATTCTAGCGTAACTGGTGTAATATTTTTAGATGCGTATTGCATGATTAATTGCCCAGTAGTGGTTTCCCCTGTAAAAGCAACTTTATTGATTCTAGGGCTAGAGGCAAGAGGCTTACCTGCTTCTGGACCAAAACCATTTACCACGTTCAATACACCAGCAGGGAGGATACCTTCTATAAGCTCCATCAATATCATAATCCCTACGGGAGTTTGTTCGGCAGGTTTCAAAACAATACAGTTACCCGCTGCGAGTGCAGGAGCAATTTTCCAAGTGGCCATCAGGATTGGAAAATTCCATGGAATGATTTGTCCAACCACACCCAAAGGTTCAGGAATGTTAATGGATACGGTTTGGTCATCTAATTCGCTGGCAGAACCTTCTTCGGCGCGAATTACTCCAGCAAAATACCTGAAGTGATCAACTGCTAGTGGCATATCCGCAGCCAGAGTTTCTCGTACGGCTTTTCCATTATCCCAGGTTTCTGCTCGTGCAAGGGTTTCCAAATTTTCTTCGATAACATCGGCTATTTTCAGAAGACAATTACTTCTAAAGGTTGCCGAAGAGTTATTCCAGTTGGGTGCCGCCTGCCATGCAGCATCAATAGCAAGTTCGATATCTTCTGAGGTGGATCTGGCAATTTTAGTAAAACTGGTGCCGTCTACCGGAGAGACATTATCAAAATATTGTCCTTTTACCGGTGCAGTCCATTTACCATTGATGTAATTGTCGTATTGGTCTTTAAAATTAGGCTTTTCTATCCTGCTTTTGGGGGATGCCTGAGAAATACTCATAGTTTTGATTTTAGAGTTGAAGATGAAGTAAGAAATGTAATATGTGTGTGTTTTGCCAAAAAAAGTGAAGCTTCCTGACAAGAAAAGGTCTATGCTTAAATATACATTTTTTTAAAGGATTTATAGTTAAGAATGCTGTTAATATTATGCCTTAATTGTGTTATGTAATTGTTTAGCTGAAGTTGATATTAATGAGTATTGTGTTAAAATAATCTTAGAGTAGATGTATTTATTTGATATATCAAATATATTTGTATCAAATAAATATGTATGAATATTGAAATTCCGACTCAGGTAGTTTTTTATAAAATTGAACGTGCTATAAAAGAGTACAGGAAGTACGCTCAGAAAAGAATATCAGAAACAGTAAGTGACATCACTGTAGATCAAGGTTTAATCTTATTATTTCTGAAACATTACCCAGAGCTATCACAAAAGGAAATTGCTGCATTGGTATTTAAAGATAATGCCTCTATGACCCGTATGATAGACTTGATGGTGAAGAAACAATACTTAGTTAGATCGCCCCATAGTGAAGATAGGAGGAGATATAACATTGAAATTACTACCAAAGGAAAACAAATATTGGAAAAGTTGCCTCCTGTTATTATAAAGAATCGGACAACTGCCTTAGAAGGAATAACAAAAGAAGAAATTGATCAAGTCGAAAAAATATTAGATAAAATCATTACCAATTGTACAACAAATCAATAGTATTAACCTAAAAAAATAGTATTATGCAAAGAATTCTTGCGCTTGCAAAACTAGCTTCACTTTTAATAGCGTTTTTATATCAATCAATCAATTACGGACAGACACCATATCACCAAACAGTAGAGAAAGTTCAAGAGCTACTGGAAGCGAACTATATTTTTTTGGATAAAGCAAAAGAAACCAATGCCCATCTTGATAAATTAATGAAGAATGGTAGTTTTGAGGGAAAGACACCTAGTGATTTTGCCAGCTTTCTTACCCAAGAAATGAGAAGTATAACCAAAGATAAACATCTCCGTTTTGTATGGAATAAAGAACCTCGTAAATCAAGTAAAGAAGAGCCTTCTTTTAAAGATAATTTTAGTCGGTATAGAACTCCTATGCTAAGAGGCTTTAAATTGATGAAAGGAAATATTGGATATATAGATTTGGCCTATTTTGGCGGTGCTCCTTTTCATACTTCTAAGATAGATCAGGTAATGAATGAAATGCAAATTGCCGATGCTATAATTATAGATATGAGAAGAAATGGAGGAGGGAGCCCAGTAACCGTGAACTACTTGTCCAGCTATTTTTTTAATGAAAAATTGTTGTTGAACACGATATATTCTAGGGCTAATAATCATTCTGAAGAAATGTGGGTAGTAGATACAAAGGGGTTAAAACGTCCAAACGTTCCCGTTTATATCTTAACTAGTAGTTATACTTTTTCGGGAGCAGAAGACTTTTCTTATACCATGCAAAGTAGAAAAAGGGCAACCGTTATTGGTGAAGTGACGGGTGGTGGAGCACACCCAACCAGATATCATGGTATTGACGGGACGGATTTTGGAATACGTATTCCTTTTGCCAGAACCGTAAATACGGTTACCAAAACCAATTGGGAAGGAACGGGAGTAACTCCTGATATCAAAATGAATGCAGATGAAGCATTAAAGAAGGCGGAAGAACTAGCCAAACAAGAAGCTATAACATATAGTAATACACTTTTTAATCCTTTGGAGAATGCTATTACCACGCTAGAAAAGGATAATAAAGAATTGATTAAACAATTGGAATATTTAATCACCTCAGGAATTCTGGATGAGTTCGAAATCAATGGGTTAGGATATTCTTATTTGCTAAGAGGTCAAAAAGATACTGCTATTGCAATATTTAATGCAAACACCGTATTATTTCCGGATTCAGCAAATGTTTATGATAGTTATGCAGAAGCATTAGCAACAAACAATCAAAACGATTTAGCATTAATTAATTATCAAAAGGCTGTAAAAACTGCAGCCAAAAATAATGATGACCAATTAGAGTTGTTTCAAAACAATTTAAAAGCATTTCAAGAAAAAGCGAATTAGACAAAGTGCCTACCCCATTGAATTGCGAAGACCAGGTTTTACTTTAAATCTGGTCTTTGTTTTTATAAGGAATTTGCTATTCCATTAGTATATTTATAGGAAATATATTTTATGATACAAATTGATCTCGATCAGAAGGTGATTTTGGTCACGGGAGCATCGGACGGAATTGGTAAGGCTATTGCAGGGTTTTTGATGAAGATGGGAGCTACCGTTGCTGTGCATTATAATACCAATAGGAGTGCTGCAGAAGCTTTGGTAAGTAGCTATAACACTAATTCTAAGGCTTTTCAAGCAGATTTGGCAAATCAAAATGAGGTGATATCCCTTTTTGAGGCCGTAGAAAGCGCATTTGGTAGCATTGACGTAGTAGTTCTAAATGCGGGCGTATTTCAAGCACATTCTACCAATTTGGATACAGAAGAGTGGTGGAGTATCTGGAAAAAAACTATAGCTATTAACTTACATGCTGTAGGGTTATTGACCAAGCTTGGGATTGATCATTTTAAAAAGAATGGAGAGGGGAGATTTATATTTATTGGGAGTAGAGCAGTATTTAGAGGAGAAACCGAAGAGTTTTTGGGGTATGCAGCTTCAAAAGGAGGGCTCGTTTCTTTAGCCAGGAGCGTGGCCAGATCTTTTGGAAAGGATAATATCAAGTCTTTTGTACTCTCACCTGGTTTTACAAAAACACGAATGGCGGAGGATTTTATAAAAATATACGGAGAAGAGAAAATATTAAATGAAATTTCATTAAATGAACTCACCACACCCGAAGATCTTACCGCCTTGGTTGGATTAATGTGCAGTGGTTTGATGGATCACGCTACAGGCGCCACCATTGATGTCAACGCTGGGAGTCACATACGATAACTCAACAAAATTTTCTTTACCACCAGGTTTTTCTGAAAATAGATTTTCTATTTTCCCAAATACTACGGTTTTGCATTTTGATGAATGAGGCACTGTAATCTTCTAGTTTTAATAACTCTATACCGAATTGCGAAAATCCAGGAATAAGTAAAGGGTTAGCCTGAAAATGCCACCATTCTGAGCTTAGATATTTTTTGTTGCTTGGTCTGGTGTATCCTCTTCGAGGTGGGATTGGATAGAAACCATATTTCTTTGCGGTACTCGTAAAATCAACAAACCGATCCTTAATTTTAACTTTTTTATCCTTACCAGATCCCCAGCTATCCCAATAGGTAGCTTCAATTTCAATAAGATCCCCTCCGCTGGCACGACAATATACTTGCCAATAACTTTCAGGATTAGCACCTTTGTTTTTTACCATTACAAAAGGATCTGTCTTTGGAGAGAAAAAACCAGAGTTAACAGACAAATCAAAGGCAAGTCCTGGGTAATGCATCGATTTGGCAGATCTATGACTGCTTACACCTGCGGTTAATGATCTTTTACCCCCACTACTGGTAATTTTACCGCCACGATCTACAATTTCTCGTCTTAATAGGTTGTATTGTCTTGCAGCATCTTCTCGTAATATAAAATGATCAAAACCTTCAATACCTCCAATTTTGTCAGCGTCGCATCGCACCCAATTTAATTTATCGGTATTGGTTACATAAGGATACTGTAGCTCCCAAAGTGTTTCTGGACCGATGATACCATCGGTATAAATACCCGCTTTATCTTGAAAGTCAATAATATGATTTTTTAAATTTCGGTTTGTCACCGATTCATCGTCCTCAATGATCTTATGAAATAGTAAATGTTCTTGTACTGCAATGAGAAAAATATCGTCGTAAGCCATAATATATGTGTTTCAAAAGTTGGTTGTCTGCACCGCCCAATAGGACATGCAAAATGTGAGGTAATTTGACTCTTCTAAGATAACTATTTTGATCGGATATTTTTTTGCCAGGGATGTGATGTTTACACTTATTCGTAGTATTTGTTTTAAAGTCAATCGTTTAAATCATATTTTTTATTCTGAAGAATTCACAGTACCTTTAGTATTAACAATATTTTTACACAATTAAAACCAATTTTTAACTCACTTAATTCACTCTTAAAACCATGAAAAAAAGTGCAATTCTGTTGCTTATGGTGGTATTTACCATAAGTAGCACACTATTCGGGCAACAAAATAACCAACAACTCGCAGAAACGTATTTAAAGACCAAAGGAGAAGTTATTTTTGATTTTGTAATTGCTGACAAATCAGAACTCAGTACAATCACCAAAGAACTAGCAATTGTTCATTATGACGATTTCACAAGAACCGTGAAGGTAATGGCCGATGCTGATCAGTTTGCTGCTTTTTTAGCCAAAAAAGTTCCTTTTACCTTACATTCAGAGGATAATGTAATAGGGTATAGGACCATGACATCGGATCTCTCTGTAAAGGCGGCTACCTTTCCTCTTACAGCCTATCCAACATATGCTGACTATGTGAGCATTATGAATGATTTTGCTACAAATAATCCAACGCTATGTCAGGTAGAGAACATAGGAGCTACAACAGAGGGCGATAAATCTATATTATTTGTAAAATTATCAGATAATGTAGCCAGTAATGAACAAGAACCTAGGGTTATGTACTCGGCAACGATGCATGGAGATGAACTGGCAGGATACCCTATCATGCTAAATCTTATTGATTTGTTGTTAACCGCTTACAAAGATACTTCGCATCCTCGTCATGCAGAGATCAAAAATCTTTTGGACACTAGCGAAGTATGGATCAACCCTTTAGCAAACCCAGATGGTACATTTAGAAATAGTCCTAACAACACCTCTGTAGCCAATGCGACTCGGGGTAATGCAAATAATGTAGACCTCAATAGAAATTATCCAGATCCAGATGATGGTCCAAACCCGGATGGGAATGCCTATCAAGTCGAAACCTTGGCGTTTATGAATTTTGCAGATTCTAAACATTTCACACTCTCGGCAAACTTCCATGGAGGTATAGAACTTATAAATTACCCTTGGGACACCTTTGCTGGAGCACATCCTGATGAGGATTATTTTATACATATTTCAGAAGAATATAGGGACTATAGTCAGGCAAATAGTCCAGCAGGGTATTTTGACGCCTTAAATAATGGAATTACCAATGGATACGATTGGTACGAAGTACAAGGAGGGCGACAGGATTATCAAACCTATTTCAAAAAAGGGAGAGAGGTAACTGTCGAGTTGTCTAATGCTAAGACGCCTCCTGCCAGTCAGCTAGTGAACTTTTGGAATTATAACGAGGATGCACTTATTGCATACTTAAAACAGGTTACCTACGGAATTCGTGGTGTAGTCACCGATGCGATTACTAATCAACCCTTGGATGCCAAGATCACTATTATCGGAAAAGAAGGTTTCGAATCCTGGGTACCTACCGAATTACCTGAAGGAGACTATTATCGACTAATAAAAGCAGGAACTTATGATATCAAATACGAAGCAGATTGTTATGAGCCTCTTACCGTTACTGGGGTTGCTATAGCCGATTTTGCAACTGTAGTGCAAGATGTACAATTGAATCCTATTGCAGGCCAAGCTCCAGATGGTTTGCAAGCAACCAGTATCCAAACTTCTACAGCAACTTTAAACTGGAATTCTAGCACTGGTGCTACCTACGATGTAAGATATCGAGAAGTAGGAACCACAAACTGGACTACAGTTGCTACGGCTACAAATAGTTTGGCACTAACTAATTTGAATGCTATTACAGATTATGAGGCTCAGGTACGAAGTAATTGTTCAGGAGGAGTGAGTTCTCCTTACAGTGCTTCTGTTACATTTACTACTACCGATGTTCCTACCTGCGCTGGAGTTAGTATTTTTCCTTACACAGAAAGTTTTGAAACCGATCTAGGAGTGTGGACCAATGACACAGGAGATGATATAAATTGGACCAGAGATTCTGGGGGAACACCTTCTCAAACCACAGGACCGTCTTCTGCTCAGGATGGTAATTTTTATTTATATCTGGAAGCTTCTACTAATGTGTCTCCGCCAGGAAGCCCAAATAAAACAGCAATTTTGAATAGCCCATGTATAGACTTATCCAGTTTATCGGGAGCCACTTTAGAATTTGGATATCATATGTATGGAGCTACTATGGGAAGCCTTGAAGTATTGATCAGTAATGATGATGGAGTAAATTATACTTCTTTATGGTCCCAAAATGGAAATTTAGGAAATTCATGGAACCAGGCTTCATTAGATATTTCATCATATACGGGATCTGTAGTAAAGGTTCAGTTTAAAGGAGTAACAGGATCAAGTTGGCGTAGTGATATGGCTATAGATAATATACGTGTTATATCTTCTACAGTGGATACCGAAGCACCAACTGCACCAACAAACCTGGTTTCTTCTAATATTACTTCCAATAGTGTTACCTTATCTTGGGAAGCAGCAACAGATAATATTGGTGTTACCGCCTACGAAGTATATCAGGGAGCTAATTTAATCGCTACCGTGGATGGTCTTGTTCATATAGCCAGTGGATTGGCACCAAATACTGCTTATAGCTTTTCTGTTATTGCCAAAGATGGAGCAGGAAATAGTTCACCTTCAAGTAATGTCATTAACGCGACTACGATCGATGGTGGAATCACGTATTGTAGTTCACAAGGGAATAATGTAAACTATGAATATATAGATTTGGTGGCCTTAAATCAAATTAATAATCCTACGGGAGCAAATGGAGGGTATGCGGATTTCACTGCTCAAATAGCAGATGTACCCTATGGTTCTAATTCAATTACTTTGAGTGTTGGTTTTGTGAATACTGCCTACACTGAGTTTTGGAGTGTTTGGATCGACTATAATAAAGATGGAACCTTTGATGCTGCAGAACAGGTTGTATCAGAATCTACTAATAGTAGTGCTGATCAAACCTATACTTTCTCAGTACCAACAACTGCATTATCGGGTAATACCAGAATGCGTGTGTCTATGAAATACAATTCAGCACAAGGACCATGTGAAACCTTCACTTATGGAGAAGTAGAGGATTACACCGTAAACATTGGTGGTGTGGTGTCTAAAGGAAATGACATTGCACAAATACCTTTATCAAATAAGGTTAATCTTTATCCAAACCCAATCTATGGCAATACGCTACATATTGGAGGTTTACAGCAGTTAAAGGATGCGAATTATCAAATATTTAATTATGTGGGACAAAATGTACTACAAGGTCGAATGATGGAAGTGAAACAGATAGACGTATCCACATTGCCTAATGGAGTATACGTTATCGAAATCAGTAAGGAAAAAAATAAATGGACGAATCGATTTATTAAAATGTAACGAGCAATATAATTATGTAGAAAACGGGCTTTGATAATACTTCAAAGCTCGTTTTTTATTGAACCTCAAAACTCAGCGAGTATTCGCTAACTGCCGAAGAAGATAATTCTCCTACTTTTCGATCAAATAATCGATCCAAATTATTTCCTGCAAGATCTTCTAGTTTAGGATTAAACAAAATAATGTAACTTTCTTTAAACCAGTTTTTTAAAGGGTTGAAAGATAATGTAGATTCTTTGTTTGAAAATTCCCAATCTCCTTCGATTGGGTTATTGTTGCTATCCACAATTTGCATGCTTTCTATGGTGCTTCCGTAATCAAGAGATTCTTTACAATCAATGATTAATTTTGACTTCGTGTTGTGCTTTGGAGGGGTAATTTTCCAGCTATTAATATCAGGCTGTTGGCGATCTGCTTTAACAACTCGAAATTGTTTAGTAAAATGATCCTTCATTTGTACTCCAGCTTGATCTTTTATTCCGGAAATGACTAATGTATACATTTTGCCCTCTTCAAAGACAGGGCCTAATTCCTGATTAGGAATTAGATCTCGTTTTTGCCTGCCTGGTTCTATCCAAACGGTAAGAAGTTTACTATCCTCACTTATCAACGCATTGGTAAAATCTAATACCGCTCTTGGTATGGTATCTCCGGATCTATTCAGAAAATGAATATGATCATAGATAGCAGTTTCATTAATGGGTTTTGAAAACTGAACATACCATTTCAAAAGATTTGCGGGCACTTTATCGGCTGATGGATAAACCCCTTTTACAGATAGAAATTGATAGTCATCCGGGATTTTCAGGTGAAAATATGTATAGGTTCCATTATACACAAGGGTATAATCTTGTTCCCAATTGAATGGCACAAAAGGAGTAAAGCGAATTTGACTCTTTTCTTGGATAGTTTTGCCCAAAATAGCTGTCCTAGTCTTCGTTATCTCATCTTCTGGAAGATGACCGCGGTATACTTTTAGCACTTTGTTGGGTTCATCAATTTCCTTTATGATAATATGATTTCTGCTAAAACTAAATTCCGGAGATGCTTGAGAAAACATCTCCGGAATAGAACAGATTATAAATAACAATAGAAGTAGTAATGCTTTTTTAAAATGAGTTCTCATTGGCGTTTTTATTTTGATAACCACCAAGGACTCCCATGTTTTAGAGCTAAGTTGCCCGAAGACTCTCTTTGAATCATAACAAATCCTTTATCATAGGCATCTAATTGTTGTACATTCACAAACGGCATATTTACATAATCTACACCTACTGCAGCTCCTTTTATGGTTACAGGCTCTGTCAAAGAAGCCTTAAAAGATTCTAAATCATCAAAATCTAATCTCATCAAAGGTCTATTCGAATTAGAGATCAATAGATAATGGGCATTATCACTTTTTACTTCAACAATATCTAAAGGAGAGTTTCCGCTACCTAATTCGGCAATTGTTCTTCCTTTGGTGTGTTCTCCTGGCTTAACATCGCTCATAGGGAAAACTACAAGAGGAGTGCAAGTGTAAGCTGCAACGATATGTGGAACTCCAGCAATATCAGCTGTCAAAAATGTTTTGATAGGAGCGTGGGTTTCATATTTTCCATGTGCTGCGTGATAAATTTCTAAAGAACCGTAGTTCTGTTTTTTGTTAAAAGGAAAATCAATAGAGCGAAACGTAGAAGCAAATTCCTTATTACTTAGTCCGGATAACAATACTTTTCCGTTGGTATACTTGATATCGGCTACTGCCCATCTGCGAAGTTGTCGTCCGCGACGATCTTTTGCTTCATTAGATACAGGATCTGTAATTTCAGATTTGGTAAAAGATACATTATCCAAAGCAACCGCTTTTAATGCATTGTTCTCAACTCTTAGAAGTAGAGGGTTTCCAGATCCATGCATTACAGAAATGTAAATGTTGTTGTTTTCTGGATTAACCACCATATCGGTGATTTGTATCTGATCTATTGCGGCACCCAGCATGTCTGCTATTTGCTGATCAAGTTTGTCTATTCTTACTTTAGAATTGTCTGCCTTTGCATGAGCGCTAAGATCTATAGCAACCACCTGAGCAGATTTACTATCTCCAATAAATAAAATTCCTTCAGGACCAAAAGTCATGGCATTGATAGCAGTTACTTCTGGATTGCCCGCTGTAAAACCAGCTTTTAAAGGAGAGGTTTCATTTGCAAAAATAGAAGTAATAGAAAGTAATAAGGAGATAATAATGACGAGTAATGTTTTCATGATATAGTAATTAGAGAGTGACGAATTTCTCTAAAAGTATATAAAATGAACCGGGGCTAGAGTTAAAGAAATACCAAAAAACGACTTGCAGCAGTATTAAATATATCTTAAAGCCAACAGGTTACTGTATAAAATAGGAGTAGGGTGCAGTAAAATATGGATCAAATCATAGAAGAAATACTGAAGAGATCTATTGCTCTTTAAAATCTATAATGTCTTTAATATCCACCTCCATATAATCCGCAATTCTTTTAAGACGAGCAAAATCTTTGGCTAGGTCTTTTCGCTTTACAACATAGTCTCCAGCTTGAGGACTTACACCAAGTGCCTTCGAAATTCCGTAAACAGTTTTCGAACCTTTACTTCTTTTTAGCAGTTTATTTAATTTTTTGTTAGCCATTATTATATATGATAAAAGGAATCAAATATACAAATAAATTTTTATTAAAAAAATATTTGATTATTCAAATAATCTTTGTATATTTGAAACATAGAAATTCAAATCATCACAACTATGAAACTTGTACTAACTATTGCGCTATTTTGCTTGACTTTTGGAAATGTATTTGCATCAAATACTGAAAATGAGAAAGAGAAGACGGAACGTAAAAAGAATGAAGGAGAAGATAGCTACAGAAAGAAAAATGCACACTCTGTTAAAAAGTGGAAAATAAGTATTGAGTATACTAATGGAGGAGTGATCTCAAAAACAATTTCTGTAGATGCAAACTCTGAGATAAGTGCTTTAGAAGCAGCTTTTGAAGAGGCTGATAAGTACTTGAAAAAAGAAAGAAAAGTAAAAGACTACACCATCACACCAGTAACCGATTCTTATGTACTATTAGCTGGATACTAACAATATAATTAATACCCTGAACTTACCTATATTCTAAGGAAAATGACTCCCCGTTGTTTTCCTTTTTTTATTCTAATTAATTTGCCCAAACATTAATGAATTGATACTTTTAGATAACTAAGAAATAATCTATATAAGTTCACACATATTATTTATTAACCATGGATAGCGTAGAAAAAGGAGTAAAAGAGGTTATTGCTCAAAATAGCCGATATGCTTTTGACGAGATAGAATTAACAGATCCAATCGATAAGTTTATTTCTTCATTTATGGCAGATCGTTTAGCCAGGGAGCTAAAACGAAAGTTTTCGCAGGTAAAAACTACAGAACTCACTAATGATTTATTTACCGTTCTGAAAAGAATACAGGATATAGTAACCAGAATTAACGCATATTCCAATTAGTTATGAAAATCTTAAAATCGATTTTGATATTGTTTGCAATTGGATGTATTGCGAACACCTATGGACAAGAGCGCCTTTTTTCTTTAGGGTATGGTAAAACTTTTGTATCCAACGATTCAACTACGGTGAGTTTGACTTTGGACTTAAATAGAATTCCTGGCCAAAGCGAAAGGGCAGGAGGGTATTATTTTGTAAACGAAGTATTGGGAGAAAAAGGTTGGGGATATTATATCAAACCCTCTATAGATGTAAACATCGGAAGTGGCATCTCTAGTGCTCCAAACAATGTTTCTTTAGGGATTCCTGTAGGGTTGGTATATGATTTCAAAAAAACTACAATTGGTTTGTTTTCATTATATCTAGAGGGAGCTCCAGAAATGATAGCCGACAAAAGCTTTAAAAACAATTTACATTATCTTTCTTTAAATGCATATATCAAATATGAATTTCTAAATGATGCTATTTTGATCAATTTCCTGGCTGGAGTGACCAATGCAAATGGATTTAGAAATCAAATAGAGGTAGATAGTGAACAGTATGGCAGGATAACTTTACCCTTGTTTTTGAGAGCCAATTTTTGGAATGCAGTTTCTCCAAAGGATCGAAAATACAAAAGGATCAGCTGGATCAGTACTTTTAAATTTAATCATGTTTATGCCGATGACTTACTGGCTTCAGAGGATGATACGTATTTCTATTTTAGTAGTAAATTTGATGTGTATGTAACTCCGAATATAGGATTTAATGTTACCTACTTTAATGGTCAGGAAGAACCATTATTCAGGCGTAACAATGCAATAAGTTTTGGGATCACACTGGCTCGATAATTATATTTTTTCATCTTCGTTCATAAATTCACTCCACATGGTGTTTTCCAAAGCAATAATATTTTCAACTCTGGTCACCAATAGATGAAAAGGATCTTTCTCATCTCGGTAATTTCCGGATAAGGTCATAAACATATATTTTTCGCGGTTCAGTGCTTCAGCTGTAGAACGGTATTTGACCCACTTTTCCTGATATTTCATTAAAGCGGATACTCCTGCAATGATAGCCACCAACATTCCTAATACTCCAATCAGATAATTCAAATACAGCTGATCAGGATGTGTTTCAGAAAAACCTGCTGCAAAGGGAATAAAGGCAGAAAAAATAATAACCAATCCACGAGTCCCTAAGTGCATTTTTTTATTGATCATGCTTTTTGCGCTATACCAATGCAATTGATTATCAACTCGTTGTTTAATATATTCTTCTTGGTTCATATCTAGGTTTTAAGAGGTTTGTTTTTAAGAAAAACTAAAATATAAATATAAGGCTATTATCGATGATTTGTTTTGTTTTATTTTAACAGAAATCTAGTTACTTTTAGCTACTCATATCGTCAGTCATTGTAATAACTTTTAAATATTTATGGATACCATATGGTGTCCAAATTATTAACCATACAAAATCATAATGAGTAATAGGCAAGGTGTTTTTATTAGTTACAGCAAAAAAGATGCAAAATGGCTCGACCTGCTGAGGGTACATCTTAGTTATCTGGAACGAGAGTATCAATTTACGATTTGGGAAGATTCCAAAATTGAAGTTGGTGCGGATTGGCGAGATGAAATATACAAAGCACTTAGCAATACCAAAATAGCCATCCTTATGGTAAGTGCTAATTTTATTGCTTCCGATTTTATAAATAATGAAGAGCTTCCTGCATTACTAACAGCAGCAGAGCAGGAGGGAGCTTACATATTTCCCATCATTATTAGTCATTGTATGTTTTCTGATATAGATGCCATATCAAAGTTTCAGACCGTTAATCCTCCCACAGAACCTTTGGTTGCGATGGATGATGGTCAAAGAGATGCGCTTTTTGTAAAGGTAACTCAAGAAGTAAAAAGAGTATTATCGCTTCCTACAAATGATTCTTCTTCTCCGATCGTTGATAACCTTCCTTCATTAGAAGAATATCAAGCAGCACTAGTAAGAGCCAGTGTTATTTCTGTATTTAGAACGTATGCTGAAGAATTAGGATTAACTATTAAACAAGTATACGAACGCTCTAAAATAGAAAGAAGAAAAAATGTTGTACGTGTCATCCACGAATTGGAAGCACTAGGTATCCTAACTAAAACTAAGGTAGAACAACTTTCGTATTATAAAATAACCGATTTTGGCACTACTTTTATAAAAGAATACTATACTATTTGAGTCTTGTTTACAATACTTGGTTGGCTCGCCTTAATTACTCCTGTTTTACGTCCTGAGCGAGACGGAACATAAAGCAAACCAACTCAAATACAAACTTACGTGGCCACCAATGGTCATTAAACTTCTCTTTACCAAATCTGTAAACTTTTCTGTTATAAGGGTATTAATAATCCTTCGCCAGACGGTACGGTAAATTGAAACAGTCAATGACTGATGTACTGCCAACGTCCCAGGATCATCACCTAGTTTAGTATGTAAGATTGGTTTGTACATGATTAAACATTTAAAAATTAATATTCCTTTTTTTTAGAGCAAATCTTGTGCCGAAAATCACAATCTATTTAGGGGTATACATTGTTAATTTCTTAACTATGAATGGTTTATCTAATATCAACTTGTGAAACGTACTTTTTTGCTCACTATAGAGCATTAAAAACAATTGGTTTTATTAGATAATTTATAGCAATGAATTTTGATCGTACCCTTCTAAAAATGGGCACTTTGGAACTATGCCCTGAAGAAAGGATGGAACAAAATAGAATCAAGAAATAATGGATACATTTGTTCTAAATTTTATGTTGCAAATTTACGATTTTAACAAGAAAAATAAAAGAGTATAAACCGCCAATCTTTTGTGGATTTACAGTATAAAAATTTAGAAATCAGAGGGCTTATATTTTAGAAAAATGGTCTTGTAAAACGATTTGATTGGTTTTTCTATCGGTTATTGTAAGTTCTTTTATTGATCCTGCACCTAAAAAACGATATCGGATACCTACAAATTTCCCTATAGGCTCATGATAGTTATTACTATACACTTCCTGATCTTCAATGTATACAGTAACTTTATTATTTTCAACGTTTATTTTTAGTTTTTTGAAATCGGATAAATCTGTTCCTAACGAAGATAAATCATGTTCTTTTCCTGTTACATAAACATCGTTGAGCATAAGATTAATATCAGACACACAACCAGGTATAGAAAAAGGAATTATCATAGCGCCAGAACTTCCTAAGACTACGATTCGAAGAGTTTGACAAACTGCCCACTTTTCGTTATATATATTTTTCACCGTAGTTTCAATAGTCATATCATCTCCAGACATATTAAAATCTTTAACCAAGTGGAAGGTAGAGACAATTGGATTCTTATTATCACTTATTTCATTAATAAAAGTATCGGAAAATGATAAAGGACGATTCACGGTATCGTTAACATCGATATATTTAGGAATGGGTTCGTAATCTATCGTCCCCATCCATTCATCTAAAGCGATAAACAAATCATGTTCTTTAATAATTTTTCCATCGACTAGTAATTTCGCTCTAAAATATCCTGGATAATAATAGATCCCTGTGGCTTGTTTTTGTTTAGGTTTTACTTTTACGGTTTTGGTTCTGTCCCAAAATTGTTGAATATAAATACTATCTGATGTGATTTCATCCAAATTCAGATCAAATACTACAGAATTAGGTAATCCTTTGGAAATAGGTCTGCTTTTGAAATGGATTTTTGAAAGGTCTAACGGTGGGATATTATCATTTTCGGTACTCACCATAGAGAAGAAAGAAATAAAGGCAAAGGTCATAATCCCCGCAGCTGCAACAATAATTCCCATATTTTGAAACACCTTGTCTTTTATCCAGGATGGTTTCTTCTTTGGCTCTTTCTTGTTTTTAAAGGCTCTCCAGTTTTCATATCCTGCAAACTTGGATAAAGTATTAAGTGTACTAATGCTAGGGGCGTTTTGATATTTTACTTTACCCCAAACTCGTTTTAAGGTGGTTGTACTGAGGTTAACCTGAGTCTCTTTTTGAATATGCTCACTCAATTCAATAAATACATCATTATGCCAAGAATCTGAAGACCCCCAATCAAGACGGTTCTCAATCTCTAGCAGACATTGCTGTACTAAATGATATTCTGGATACCTATTCATAGACACTAACAAAATTGATCAAAATTTATGACTTGAACAACATTGAACGAACTTGTACGAACTTGTTTTCGTAGTGTACATCTAATCTTCGAATTTTGAGATCAACAAACAACAAAAAATGATGATACGAGCAATTTTAATTTTGATTTTAAGTACTTTCTTTTCTTTTAACATATACGGACAGCAGAAATTTCCCTTGGATACCGTAAAATGGGAGATTAATGCTCAATCTTATGTGCTAGAAAGCTATAAAGGGAAAGATGCATTATATATGCAGCGAGGTATGGCTGCATTGAAGGATGTTACTTTTTTGAATGGTACAATAGAATTTGACGTGTTTCTGACCGAACGCCAAGGGTTTCCGGGAGTTCGATTTCGGGCAGTGGA
This sequence comes from Aquimarina sp. AWH4_224, assembly GCF_056160245.1. Taxonomy (NCBI): domain Bacteria; kingdom Pseudomonadati; phylum Bacteroidota; class Flavobacteriia; order Flavobacteriales; family Flavobacteriaceae; genus Aquimarina; species Aquimarina sp. AWH4_224. The sequence continues at coordinate 370,991 of NZ_JBSWWU010000001.1, forward strand.
TGCCAATAATATGGAGTCTTTTTATATACGAGCCCATCTCCCGGGTAAACCAGATGCTAATCAGGGTACTCCAGTGATTAATGGTCTTTCTCCTTGGCAATTGTATTTCGGCCCAAGTTACTCTGTTCCCTACGAGTATAATTATAATGATTGGACCCATGTAAAATTAGTGGTTAATGGGAAAAGAGCACAAGTGTTTTTTGACTATTCAGAAAAACCTCATTTATGCTGGAATTTGGTCAGAGAACCCAAAGAAGGAAGGGTTGCTATTAGTGGAGGTGGTCCGAATCCTATGCATTATGCCAATTTTACTATTGACAAGACAGCTACTCAATTGGTGGATTTCAAAGTACATGAAAGAAAACCTATAGATGGATTGGTCCCGGCATGGGAAATTTCAGATAAGTTTGAAGAAACACAGTTGGACAATTTAGCTAACATAAAGGGATTGATTACTTCTCGAAAGTGGTTAGGAAAAGTACAAATAGAAGAAGGTATCGCTGCCAACATCGCAAGAAAAGTATTGCTAAGAGATGGGACCAAAAAGAATACAGTTTTTGCAAAACTTGAGATCAACTCAGATAAAGAGCAAACCAAACTATTCGAATTTGGATATAGTGATAGGGCAGTGACTATACTCAACGATCAACCTATTTATAAAGGAAACAACAGATGGCGGTCAAGAGATTACCGATATCTAGGAACTATTGGCCTTTTTGATACTGTATATCTAAATCTAAAGAAAGGAAAAAATATTCTTCTACTGGCAGTTTCCGAAGATTTTGGAGGTTGGCTAGTAACGGGTAAGTTTACAGATCCTTCGGGTGTTGTGGTGAACTAATTTTCTTATTATAAGGCAAAAAAGGATGACTCTTTGGAATATTAAAAACTAAAGCCTCGACGAATCGAGGCTTTATGATGGAGTACGGATACTTAAGATCGCTAGATACATATCCGTACAGGCAATGGGGCAAACAGGCCCTTACTTCTAGGATCTCCCAAATATATCTTTTGGTGGTACTATAGCTACTTTTTGTTGATAATCAAACCAATACAGTTCTGTATTCGATACTGCACATAGTTCATTGTTTGAATTAAAAAAGCGACTTTTTACATAAATTTTTGATAGATCTTCAGCAGTACTTAAAAATTCCATGTTTAGAAAAAAGTCCTGAGTAAACATGAGATGTTTTTGATAGGTAAATTCTTCCTTACATTTTTGAAGTCTAACTTTCAAATGATCTAGTTTTCTTTTAGAATACCCTTTTTCGAATAGAAAACTATCCAAAATAGCATATATATACGCTTGATAGGCACTACCATGCATGATCATAAAATCATCAACATCTTTTCCCGTTACTTTGTATTTTTTTCTGATCATAATAGGTGGTTTTACTCATTAGATTCTTGAATGGCTTTCAGTTTCTTTTTCTTGTTTTTTCCGAATTGAAATGCTCTAGAAATATTAAAACCTAAATGCACATCTCCCTCAAAAAAATCGTCTGTAGATTCGGTAATAAAACTTTTCTCGATCATAGTAATAGAATTGGAAAGAATGATTTGAAATACGTGTCCACCAGTTTCTATATCTATTCCAAATGCCAATGAGTTAGTAGTATCTATAGATTCTAAAGGATTAACGGTATAGTGATATTCACCATTTAGGGAAATTCTTTTGGTTAATTTGACACGTCCACCAATTCCAACAGCAAAAATACCATGAGGATCTTCTTGTATAGCTACTGAGTTTCTATAGACGAAGCTTGGCATAATTTGTAAAGAAAATGCAGGACTAAATTTTCTTGCTAAAAGAAGCTGAGAGGTATAAAACAAACGATCAGTCTCGCTAGGTTCGTTTCCTGGTTCAAAATCGTCGACACTTCTGTATACGACACTCCCAAATGCAGATACCGAAATCGGGAAGGCGTTTTTACCAATTCCTTGCTTGAGGAGTTTGTATTTGAAAAATGCATCATAGGCCTTTTCGAAACTGCTTCTACCAACTCCTATCATTAAATCGTCTGTAAGACCGTACTCAAAGCCAAAGCGTATATTGGATTGATCCAAACCAAATAATTCATCAAAACCTGAGTTTACTCTTCCAAAACGGTGAGATATGATAAACTCGAGAACACCTTTCTTTCTATTTTCGACAGAATGCCCATTAAGTATTCTTGTCCCCTTAAAAGTAGCAGTAGCATACTCTTTGGTTTGCGGAGTCTCTTCATCAAGTATGTCAAAGAGGTCTTCTTGCGCATGCATCATATTACCAATACTAAGAATGGTAAAAAGAATAATTAGTTTTTTCATATTATTTGGTATACGGTTGATGATCTAAGTTGAAGGTTACTTTTATGGTTTTTGCAATGTTGTTGACTACCACCGATGGAATTTCAATGTTGAAATCCGCTACCTTTACAGGAAAATCTCCCTGTAGAGAAATATTGCCCTCTGTCTTTTTAATTTTCGCTTTGATGACTGTTGGTTTGGTAACACCATGAATGGTTAAATTTCCTTTGATGGTAACTTCTGCATTATTCTCCAATGTGTTGAAATTGCTTAGCTCCCCTTTGAAGGTGGCTTTTGGGTACTTATCTGATTCTACATAATTTTCATTAAAATGTTCTTGCATTAATGCCTTCTCGAACAGGAATGATTTCATTAATATGGAGATAGCAATTGCTCCGTTGTTGGTGTCAATAATACTAAGTACCTGGTCATTTTCTGCCTCGATATCTTCTATGGGAGAATGGGAGAAAAAAGAAACATGCCCACTTTTTGTAAGAAACTTTTCTTGTCCATAGCTCATTACCGTAAACAAAAGGCATACTAAGGTTGTTATAATTGATTTCATTTGTTGTGAATATTGGTTTTAATTAATAATGATACTTTTTACAAGAATGACGTCCATTAAAAATCCAGTACAAACACCTTTGATTTGTATGGATTGTCCTTTTTGTAATTGCGTTATTTCGTGATTTTTGTCCGTGTCCAAATGACATAGAACACTACCAAATGCATCTTCACTTGTTAGTGCTATGATACTTTTGTCCTGTGCGATATTGATATCTTCTATAGTACCGGTTACCTGAATGATTTGTTCCAAATATTTGGTGTTAGCTTCAGTTTCATTAGTTAAAAAGTCTTTGAACAAATCGTTAGAATCGATAACGATTTGAGCATCGGTATTACTAATATCCAAGTGTGGTTTGGAAAACATAGAGATGCTAATAACAATTCCAATCGCGGATATAAAAAGAATGACACCGAAAACAACTTTACCCTTACTTATCATATTGATGTTTTTTTAATTGTTTAATGCGCCGCTATCGATCCAGCATCTGATAATTTCTATTTCTTCATTACTTAAAGAACCGCCAATGGGCATTCGTCTGCTCACCACCTGGGCTCTTACTCTTGCAGCATTATTTCTAATACTTTCAAAATTGCGTAGATCAGGAAATTGATTTCCGTTATGGCATTCGATACAATTGTTGTCTATTATTGGTTTTACCTGTGTGGCAAATGATGTATCTGGATTACACTCAACTATTGTTTCTGTAATTTCCTCTTCTACATTATTATCACAGGAAACTAGGATAAGACTAGTGAGTACTGCTAATAGCAGTCTATGTATTTGTAAATAATTTTTCATGATTAAGATTTAAGAAAAAGAGGAAGAAAAAAACTCGTTCTTCCTCTTTCTAATCAACTAACTAACTACTAAACTAAATATGAACTCTTCTTAATTTGCTGGTGCGGTAGGAGTATCCGCGTTTGCGATTGGCCATACCCCTGGGGCAGGAAAATTGATTCCAAAATTATCCCCCCTGGTCACATCCTGCCCAAAGTAGTATAATGGCCATCCTTTATATGTTATTTGCTGAGAACCGTGAACATCTATGGTTCCAAAATCGTCAGCATTCAGAATACTTGGTAATCTATCAATGTCGATGTTAATGATCGGCCACACAGCATTGTTTGAAAAGTCTTGGGCCGTGAAATTATTAACACCATTGGTGTCATTCATAAAGGTATATATTGTTCTTCCTGTGAAATTGGTCATGTAAAAGGTAAGTCCATCACCAGGTGTATAATCACTTGTGAAGTTGATCAAATTTCCATCACTATCTCTCCCTACCAATTGAGCTTCGGCGTACATTAGAGAATAATCAGGCTTTGCGATGTACCAATTGTTACCTACTTGATCTCCGTTGGTATCTCCGGCGGCATTATCATTTGCAAAGTAATATAATGGCCATCCTTTGAATGTAGTTTGCTTTTCTCCATCTTCTCTGGTGATTTCTCCAAAGTCTGAAGCTTCCAGGCCGTCATCAAGAGTTAAATCGGCTGCATAAAAAATTGGCCATGCTCCTAAACAACCATCCAAACATCTGGAGTCTCCTTTTACATCTCTGGAGAAAAAGTATAACGACATACCTTCAGAATCGGTAAGGATATTACCAAAAGTTGCATCTGTTGCAAGTCGAACTGCATTTTGCTGTGCAGGTGGGTTTGGTTGCTCATCAGAGTCATCACTACTACAACTAAACAGTACAGAAATTGAAGTGAACAATACTAAAATACGATTTTTCATTTTTATTCGAGTTTTAAAGATTTTGTTCAGCAAAGTACCGTAAACACTGGCCCTATATTCAAAATAATATATGCGAAAGGGAAAATTTGGCGTTGAAAAAGGAAAAAAAAGCATTGAATAAAACGCTGTTTTTTCACTTTTGAAATAAATGAATGGAAATGATTAAAATTGAAATGAAGAAAAAGAGAATCCGTAAAGAAATTTGGTTATATGCTTAACCATTGTCTAAATTCCGCTGCTTTGTTTTTGCTAATCACAATTTCTACATCTGCATCTCGGATCAAAATTTTGAGTTGACTATTACCATATTTAATAATCTTTTCGATAGCAGCAATGCTGATAATAAATTGCCGGTTAGCTCTAAAAAATAAAGAGGCATCAAGACTAGAAAACATATCATCCAGGCTGGTGTTGCTGGTGGATTTTTTCCCATCAAAACAAATTACATAGGTAATGGTGTTTTCGGTATAGATATAAGAGATTTCATTGATAGCCGTCGGGATCAGTTCATTTCTTAAATAGGTTAAGATTCTCTTTTTACCAGTTTCTAATGTAATATCAGGTGATTCTTGAGAATCGTCTTCGTCGGTTTCTTCTATTTTACGTTGGTAGGCTACCAAATCACTATTCAGTTTAGAAAGATTTACCAACTCACTTTCTAAATTGGTGTTTTTCTCCTCCAACTGCTTTTCATAATAACTACCTATCATACGGACAGCAAAAAAGGAAGACAAGATGATCAATCCTCCCATAATTGCAAATATGGTATAGAAACTGGTTTTAAGTTTTTTTATTTGTGTAGAGATCTCATTAAGGTTTACATGAGCAGCAACGATCAAATCCGAATCTTTTACCGGAGAAATATATACGATTTCAGAATTAAAACTATTTAAAACTTCGTCATCTACTGTACTTTCACTTTTAATATTGGTGAGTAATTCATATAACTTATCAGAGCTATTTTCTTCGTTCAATGAATTCAAAAGTGATTGATCTGAGCTTACTTTTTGTCCGACTTTAGTTTTATCTGGGTTACATACTTCTTTACCAGACCAATTAAAGACACATATAAATGAAGCTTCGGTATGTGTGTTTTCTATAGTGTTTTGAATATTGTTTATTACCACATTTCTATCAATACCCCCTGCAAGTTGATAGTTAATCAATTTAGAAATTTCATTTGCTTCTCGTTTACTAGACTCTAATTGAACTTCTATTAATTGATTTGCGCTTACTTTTATAAAGTATTTGATACTTAGAGAAGCAATGATCAAGAAAATGACCGATATAGATATAAAGGTTAAAAAATATAATTTGTCTTTTCTCATTTATCAGGTTTACGAATCAGGGGTAATATCCTGGCGGTCTGGTTTAGTTTTTTATTGAGGTAACTAAAATAGTATAATTTTTCAGGTGTTTTTTCTAAACGTCAAATAATTGTATTTGACTTAAGGACCTTTTTTCCTTTTTTAAAAGGATTTTTTCTACTTGACAAAAGTTTATAACACCACTATATGATCTGGATTGTTCTTTTGTACTCAAAACAGATTTTTAATTATAAGCTAATCCTATGAAATCCATACTTCTTTGTAACCCTTCCTTAATTTATATGCTGCTAAATTATATTTTAGTAGTACATTATCGTAATTTTACTGGTAGAATCGACCTTATATCCTTCGATGAATAGAAAGCTAAGTATTATTGGTTTTATTTCAGTACTCTTCTTGTTACTGATATTGTATCTGGTTTTTACAAACTCGAAAGACTCTTATATGGAGATGAATGCCGTTTCTGCGGATATAACAATAAGCTCAGAAGAATTGGTATCATCCTTTATGATTGATGAGAGCACGGCAAATTCAATGTACAGGGGAAAAGTAATAGAAGTAGAGGGAATTGTAAAAGATGTTACGTTTCTAAACAACAGAAATACAGTTTTTTTGTACGGAGACAACAAATATTCTAGTGTTATTTGTGACATGTTTCCGAATCAGGAAAGTGAAATTAGAGATTTAAAAAAAGGTCAAAAAATAAAGATAAAGGGAGTTTGCAAGGGATTTCTGAAAGATGCTATTTTACTTAATTGTATGCTGATTAACACAACAAATCAATGAATAAACTGATCATTCTGATATTCTTATTTATCAATTTTACCAACTTTGATACCGAGTCGGATCAATTTATTACCCGACAGGGGCAGGTTTCTTTTTTCTCATATACATCGGTAGAAAATATAGAAGCCAAAAACAATCAAGTTCTCAGTATAATTGATATTTCTAAAAATGAAATAGCAGTAAGCATGCTCATGAATGCTTTTGTATTTAAAAAATCACTAATGCATGAGCATTTTAATGAGAGCTATATCGAATCGGACTTATATCCTAAAGCTACTTTTGAAGGAAATATTGTTGATTTTGATCCTTCAGAGTCCGGGATACAAACGAGAATGGTTAAAGGAAATTTAACCATCCATGGTATTACTAAAGAGGTAGAGATTAAAGCTACCATCGAACGAGTAAATAATGTGTTTGTTTTGAATGGTGATTTTGAAGTGGCGGTCAAAGATTTCGATATCAAGATTCCGCCCATATTAGCGCCTAATATCGCAAAGGTTATATCCATTAAATTCAAATTTGAATATCAACATTATGAGAAGTAATATCCATTTTTTGATACATATATGTGTACTGTTCTGTTTGAATGTATCTATCCAGGCACAGGATTTATTGGATAAACTGGAACAGGAATATCCAAACGCTCCTCAATATCAGTTAGCCACGTTTAAAGCGAGTCGTATTTCTATTGGACATTCTGTAGAAACCAGAAAAAAGGGAGTGTTAGAGCTGCAGGCGTTTACGAGATACTGGAATATTCCGAACTCTAGCGGTCAAAGTTTTGTAGCTGACAAAATGGGAGCTCGAATAGGATTAGAGTATGGTATTTCGGATAAACTGACTTTTGGTGGTGGTTGGAGTACGCTGGACGGTATTTTTGATAGTTTTTTGAAATACAAACTGATTAGGCAACGTAGTGATGGCAAAGGTGCACCAGTGAGTCTCTCTTTGTTTCAGAATATAGCTTACAGAAGTGAGCGTAATCCACCACTTATTGATATCAATCGCTTTGATAATTTTCAGGACCAACTAAGTTTTACAACACAATTATTGTTAGCCAGAAAATTTACTCCTCAATTTTCTGCACAAATATCGCCAACATACATCCATAGAAACTCTTCGGCGTTTGCAGACGATCCAAATAATCAATTTGCCATTGGAGTAGGAGGACGATACAAAATAGGAGGGCATGTTTCTATTGTATCCGAATATTACTATCTGATTAACCCATTAGAATCTATTACTACCTACGATGCTTTTGCTCTAGGTGTGAATTGGGAGCTAAGTGATGTAATGCTACAATTTAAATTGACCAATACCTGGTTCTTTTCTGAGGAAGCATTTATTACTCAAACCCCTAATAATTTCAATTTCAATGATGGAAATTTAACGTTTGGGTTTAATGCGATTTTTGTTTTACATCTAAATCAAAAGGACAAAATAGATACTGACTAAATCTCTGAAATCATCAATTTTCATTCAACCCATTTCTTCCAAAAGATAAAGGGCGATAAAAAACAAAACAAAAATTACGGTGGTAATAATTTTCAAAACGTCTCCATTATTTTTTTTCATAGCTCGTGGTGTGTGAATTAAAAAAATGTGACGTTGCGTTTACGTACTGAAATATATTAGTTTATAGTCAAATAGCCAATTATTTATGGTTAATAAATAGTTGTCTATACCTAAGAATATCAATATTGAGGTAAAATCATGGTTTTAGTTGAGATGCTTTTAGTTCAAGAAACACCTCAATAGCATGTAATTCTTCTTGGGTGATAGGACTTTTGTTTTCGATTCTATTCTCAATCCCTTCGATATGATCATGAATTAATGTAGCATGCCAATCTTTCCCTTTATCCAAATCAAAAATGGCAATTGCTGCAGGTTTATGAGATTCTAATGAGCTTTGATGACAACTACCACAAAAGGTGATCAGAACCTTTCGAGTAATTTCTGAAGATTCTTCAAAAGAACCTTTGTTGGTTTTGATAGTTTCTGTTTTTGCAGGAATAGTAACCAAAACTGGTTCCGTTTCAGCGGTATTCATATCTCTAATACACCTATGTAGAAGAAACAAACTAAGAAAGCAAAGAAGGAATGATATTTTGATGTGTTGAAACATGTCCTAAACTATTGATATATAGTATGATATAATTTCTTAAACTTATCATAATTAACATTGCATTATTGCCAAAATCCTCATAATTATTCCTTTAAAAAAAGGAAACAGTTATTGGGAATTGTAAAATTGATCTAAAGGTTTTTGGGTATAATTATGCCAGATTTATTAATAATTTACTATTTTTAATACATATTGAACAATATAAATGAATCTTAAGCCCCTCATTTTGAGTTCAAACTTCATATCGTCAAAGCTTAAAATTACCCCGATTAAGTTTTTTAAAATTTTTAAACCTACTTATATATGAAGAAGATTTTAGCTATTGACGATCAGCAACTTATTTTATTATCCCTTGAGAAACATTTGACCGATTTAGGTTTTAGCATTCAGTGCGCAAGCAGTGGAGAAGAAGGATTACAAATTTTTGATACTTTCGACCCTGATATGGTCATTGTAGACATTAACATGGATGGAATGTCTGGTTTGGAGGTGATTAAAAATATTAGACACGATAAAAACTCAGATGTTAAAGTACTTGTACTTTCTGGTAACACCAATGAAGATACGATTATAGACGGATTTGATTTAGGTATTGATGATTATATGAAAAAACCATTATCACTCAATGAAATGTCGGCTAGAATTTCGAGAATACTTGGTATAAAACTTCAAAAAAAATCAGAATCAGATGCTAAAGGAAAAATGCTACAAAGAAGATGCGTTGGTGTGGTAATTCCTTGTTATAATGAAGAAACTCGTATATTGAGTAAGGAGTTTACCGACTTTGTACATAGTAATTTGGGATATCATCTTTGTTTCGTGAACGACGGAAGCACAGATAATACCTTAGAAGTACTCCAAAATTTGGCAAAAGGTAGAGAGGATCATATCAGTGTATATAACTGTGAAAAGAATGGGGGTAAAGGAGAAGCTGTACGACAAGGCGTATTGCACCTTTCGCAAGACACGCAATTAGATTATATAGGATATTTGGATGCTGATTTATCTACTGATTTTCAGGATTTTGATGATCTGGTAAAAACGATAGAGACTTCAGATTTTAAAATTGTTAGCGGATCTCGGATGAGTAGAATGGGAGCCAATATAACCAAAGAATCGGCTAGAAAAATCATAAGCAAGACCATTAATTTGATCATTCGAAATATCTTGGGGATGTCTTTTAATGACACTCAATGTGGTGCCAAGATTATGGAGCGGGAAATCGTAAGCGAAATGTTTAGAGAAAAGTTTATCACCAAATGGCTTTTTGATGTAGAGATCTTTATGAAGATGAGAAAGTACTACGGCAAGGACAAAGCGATTTCATATATCTGCGAGCAACCTTTAAAAAGATGGATACATGCGGATGGATCAAAATTATCCATGAAAGATTCTGTTAAGATTGTTGGGCAATTAGCTCAAATAGCATATTACTACAATTTTAAAACAAAAACAGTCGTCATTCCGGCTACCTGACAAATTAGGATTATATAGTTTTTAGATACTCTGTGATCACTTTCAAGATACTTTCAAAGTCATCTTGTAGTTCATAACTGTTTTCTTTTAAATGATTTTCGTAATCAGTTGCTATGTTGTATCCTTTTTCTAAACCCAAGAAACCAATTTTATGCTTCAATTTATGTACATCTTCTGCAGCTTTTGTAATATTTCCTGCTGCTAAGTTGAGAAAATATTGTTCTTTTTCTACGGGGAATTCTCTTTTGATAACACTGAAAATTTTTTCTTCAAAGACTGGATCACCACCAGATAATTTTTGAATTTCAGAAAGATTGGGTTGTTCCATGGATAGGTTTTTAGATATACTTAAAAATACAATTAAAATTGAAAAGGAACTACCAAAATAAATGAGATTTAAACAGATCACAATTATTGAATTATTTTATATCATTTCCAGGATACCGTTTGATTTTTTAGTCTGACGGAATGATCATTTCGACATTAATTGCCTTAGTTTTTAACGTATTTCGTTGAATAATCATAAAACGAAGTACGATGAAAAAAGTGTATAAAATATTAAAGTGGGTAGGAGTTACTATCCTAGGTCTGGTTATTATATTAATTAGTTTTGGTTTCTGGTTCAAAGGACTAATTCCTCCTAGAGATCAAAATTTGAAAACTACCAATGTTAGTGACTTAGCATATCTTTCAGAAAATGTAATCCCAAAAAGAGGTAAAATTTTAGCTGTAGTTACTAGTATAGATAAGATGGGAACGACCGAGAAAGAGACAGGATATGAATTAAGCGAACTTTCTAGAGCTTATTATGTATTTACTGCAAATGGTTTTGAAGTGGACATTGCTAGTACATTAGGAGGAAAGCCTCCGGTAATTATAGATGATGAAGATATGGGAGCATACGATTATGCTTTTCTAAACGATTCTATCGCACAGTACAAAACAAGTAATACGATCCCTATTGAAAGGGTGGTTCCAGAAGATTATGAAGCCATTTTTTTTGCAGGAGGGAAGGGGGCTATGTATGATTTTCCTGATAATCCCTATATCCAATCTATAGTGAGTAATTATTACCAATCAAACAAAGTAGTTGGAGCCGTATGTCACGGACCAGCAGCATTGGTAAATGTTACCTTGGATAATGGAGAATCCTTATTGAAAGGTAAAGAGGTAAGTGGGTTTACCAACGATGAAGAGTTACTATTGATTTCTGATGCAAAAACTATTTTTCCATTTCTTCTACAGGATAAAATTGAGGAACAAGGAGCAAATTTTGAAGAAGGAGTTATGTATTTGGATAACGTTAGTCATTCAGGTAATTTGATTACAGGACAGAATCCATGGTCTACCTGGACACTAGCAGAAACCATGATTCAACAAATGGGATATACACCAAAGCACAGACAAATTACTGATGAGGAATATGCGGTCCAGGTATTATTAGCTTATCATACAGATGGAAAACAAAAGGCTAAGGAAAAAATAAACACACTTATAGTGTCAAAACAGAAGCCTATAAATCGAGTTTTGATTGCTAAGCATAGCATTTTGGCAGCTATGAAAGGAGAAGTAGGGAATTTTTATAACCTATTGAATTTGGTATCGTATGTTAAAAAATGTGAAGCAAAAACTAACAAAATATAAGTACATTTGATAAAAATGATCTATTGGATTTCTTAGATATTCTCCTTATCATCATTAGCAGTGCAGGACTTTTGCATGGTCTGTCCTTTGCCGTATACTTATCTTTTTTCAAAAAAAAGAAGACAACAGCCAATCTATTACTTGGGCTGTTGTTGGTTTTTATGGCGTTCAGGATCGGAAAATCAGTGTTGTTGCATTTTGGAGATGATCTGGAACCCATATTTATTTTTATCGGTTTGGCTTTCTTATTGTTGATTGGTCCTTTGTTGCGTTGGTATGTAATTGCAATGACTCGTCCCAATTTTTTGCTTCCCAAAACCTATTTTCTAGAATTGATTCCGTTTGTATTGGTGTTTGTTTCTAGCTTTATGGTCACCAATAGTTGGTTTGATGAAAATAACAGAACTGCAGTTATCGTATTTGGAAGTGTTCTTATAAGTATCTATCTGCATTTTGCTTTTTATATTATTGCTTCGGCTATATTGATACGACAAATGAAGAAAAAACATCAGCATACTTTACTCACTAAATTTCAAAAATCAATACTTCAATGGTTATCATTGTTGATTGTTGGTTTTGTTATTATTTGGATTTCTTATGTTTTAAATATCATAGAGAATACAGTCCCTTATATTGTTGGACCTATTATGTATTCTGTGGTTATCTATTTTTTAAGTTATAAAGCTTTTCAATTAAAAGCTACCGATGTAGACGGAAATGTGTTTAAAGAAAACAAGGATATTCAGTTATTTGATCAACTATCACAATTTGTAGTGAAAGAAAAAAGGTATCTCGAACCAGATTTTTCATTATCCATTTTAAGTAAATTGATAGGGAAGAGCACTCAGAAAACTTCAGAAGTCATTAACCAATATGCGAATCAGAATTTTAATGATTTTATCAATTATTACCGCATACAAGAAGCTAAAAGCTTGTTGAAAAAGGATAAGGATCAACTGTTAAAAATAGCTTCTATTGCATTTGATGTAGGGTTTAGTAGTTTGTCTTCATTCAATGCTGCTTTCAAAAAATTCGAAGGTGTGACGCCCTCAGCATATAGAAAAGAGAGTGTATAAAAAGAAGGATTATGTGTTTTTTTCAGATGGAAATAGACTGTATTTAGTTGAGAGTTAAAAAAATAAATTTGGAACATACCCCATAAAAAACATTTCTTTGTACCACAAAATGACACAAAATAGCATACATATCGCGCCGAAATCACTGTTTAGTCAGTGTGATTATCGAGGGATTAATGAATTATCCATTCGAAACAGGACGTTATGTAGCCATTTTTATAAGTGATTTAAAGTAAAAACTAGATATAACTACAGGCGTCCAAGAAATTGGGCGCTTTTTTTATGAATTTTTTTTAGCAAAATGAATAAAAGTTAATTAGCACATAAAAATTAGCCTTTGGAAAGTAAGCATCAGGGAGACAGACTATTGCGAAAATATCCAAAATCCGTTGAAAAACGGACAGGGATTCTTATATCTCATTTTAAACTTAAGTAATTGATAATCAACAAAATAAATCTAAAAAATATTTGGAGATATAAAAAAAACTCTCATCTTTGCATCGCAATCAAAACAAGAAATAAGTAGTAAGATTGCTTAACAGTAAAAACAATTTTAAAAAACAAGAAAATGATACCGAATAGTTCGCAACATATTTTAAATCCGCTCTTTGTTGAGAAAAGAGAGTATTGTTCTGATGCGAACAGAATAGGTGTCTATTTTATAGAAAAAATGATAATAAGGATATAGCTTATTAAACATTGATATATAAAAGAGGCGCCCAAATAAGGCGCCTTTTTTTATACATATCGTTCATTGACATATTGAAAACCAAACACATTGACGTGTAGCTTAATTGGAGAAAGCACTCGGCTTTTAACCGAGGTGATGTAGGTTCAAATCCTACTACGTCAACAGTATGGAGGTAGTCCGGATGGTCGAGGACACTGTCTAGAAAACAGTCGGGTGTAAAAGCTTCAGGGGTTCGATTCCCTTTGCCTCCGCAATAAAGATACTGTAGCTTAATGGTTATCGCCGATGAGCTGTTAACTCTCAAGATGTAGGTTCGAGTCCTACCAGTATCGCAAAGACAAGGTGGCTGAAAGGTTAAGGCTACAGACTGCAACTCTGTTATTTATGAGTTCGAATCTCATCCTTGTCTCAATGATTAGAATAGTATCAAATTTGTTTTAAAAGGAAGTATTGAGCAACTGGTTGGCTCGCCGGACTGTAAATTCGGTCTCTTCGGAGCGTGTAGGTTCGAGTCCTACTGCTTCCACCATTTAAAAGATTTCCCCATTGGGGAATATAGTACCGTAGCACAATGGCTAGTGCACCCGACTGTCTCTCGGAAGGTCGCGGGTTCGAATCCCGTCGGTACTGCAAAGCATACCGATGAGATGAGAAGTTTATCCTGAGTTCTTCAATAAGTTTAGACAATTTTGGTCGAAGGGAATCCCGTCGGTACTGCAAAGCATACCGCGGTATGAGAAGTTTATCCTGAGTTCTTCAACAAGTTTAGACAATTTAGATCGAAGGAAATCCCGTCGGTACTGCAAAGCATAACGATGGGATGAGAAGTTTACCCTGAGTTCTTCAACAAGTTTAGACAATTGTGATCGAAGGAAATCTCGTCGGTAATGCGATACTTATCTGGGGGTATAACAATGGTAGTTTACCCGCCTTGGACGCGGGAGGTTATAGGTTCGAGTCCTGTTCCCCAGACAAATTGCTCTGTTCGTATAATGGTTTAGTACACCTGACTTTCTATCAGGAAATAGGGGTTCGATTCCCCTACAGAGTGCTAGATGAAGTACTGTAAATACTTCAAAATATCAAACGCAAGGATGGCGGAACCGGAATACGCGCCTGATTTAGAATCAGGATTTTGAGAGTTCGAATCTCTCTCCTTGTACATTGACCTGTGATGTAATTGTAGCATCCAAGACTTTGACTCTTGGTGTAAAGGTTCAAATCCTTTCAGGTCATCAAATGGTGTCCCTAGCTTATCTGGTAAAGCATCCCACTGTGAATGGGAAGAACAGGGTTCGAGTCCCGGGGTACACCCAAAACAAAGGTTGTACCTATACTTTTATTGTCTACGCAAAATAATTGCGTAGTGTCGATACATCTTTGTCTTATCAATGTAAACGGAAAACAAATGTAAAGGGAAGAATTAGAAGTTTACTGTAGTTGCCCTACTACCGTTTTGGGGTAGGTAGTAGGGCTAGGATAAAGAACTTCTTTAGCTCAAGACTCAGCGCTGATGGTTACCTTTTAATTATTAAAATGAAAAATTATGACAAATTCATTACTTGAAGATAATAATCTAGATAAGTTTTTGGAAAACAATAGAGAGTTCTGGTCGGCATTAGAAACAGAATGTGTAGCAGAATGTTGTGGTATAGACGCATATGATTTCTCTAAAGAAGCTATTAAAGAAATCATTAAATCTTTTGATTCAAATAGAATATTAGGTGATTTAAATACAGTAATTCAATTTATTGATGTATCAAAATCAGAACATATGCATAGTACTATATTTAATTATTACGCAACGAAAAAAGAAAGTATTGAATTATTTAAAAATATCAAGCAGGTCTTGTTGAGTGTTTCTGTATAGCACCATTGTATGAAGTATTGCATGATTTGTATGATCACTTCATATGCAACTTGACTTGAAGGTTCGACTATCACCAAAAATAGTCCACCATTCTATGGGTCGCGGGTTCGATTCCCGTCTTTAGCTTGAAGTAAATCTTCAGTGGCTAATGTAGCTCAGTTGGTTAGAGCAATAGATCGTTTCTGTGGGTTCGAGTCCCACTATCCTTTGTGGATATGGCGGAATTGGTAAACGCACTAGACTGAAAATCTAGCGAAACAGGCACTTTAATGCCTCTTTTATTTGCACAGGTTCGATTCCTGTCGAGACCACTTTTTAGGTTTCGTAGCTCAGTGGCTAGAGCACTACACTCATAATGTAGGTTATAAAGCTAGGCTAACTTTTAAAAATGGCCCCAGCCGTCTTGCTGTAAAATAGGACAAAAATGATGATGGCAAATCAGTTGTTAGGGTATTCATACCAAAACAACAGTCTGGAACGTACTTTGAACTATTGGAATTGTTAGTATTTGAAATAGCTACTTTTTTGGATTCAGGTTTTAGAAACAAATGATTTTTCTAAGATGATTTCTTCTTTGATCTCTTTTCACAAAACTGGTTGTTGGATGATCTAACACCCCAATATTTCCGTACCGGAAAGACGATTTGCTCTCACTGTTTTTCTTAGAAATTAAAAATTGCGTAAGGGATAGCAGTGGCATCCTTTTTACATAGAAGCCTGAGGCTCTCGAAGGCTAGTATGTAAAAAGATAAATCGAATAGCCCGACCCAAAGGGATACGCCCAAAATATACTTCGAGATAGCGCCATACCCGTAGCTCTGGATTGAAGTAGACAAGGTCTCCGTTACAGGAATTGTCATCTAATAAATGTCTAATTAAAAAATGAAAAAATGAAAAGAGTAAGAATCAACGCGGGCAAAGTAGGTTTGGTTTTCAAAAAGGGAGATTATCAAGGTGTAATCACTAAGGGAATCCACTGGTTAGGATTTAACGAAAGAGTACTTCAGTATGATCTTACCAAACCATTTGCTGCTCCTATAGCGCTAGAACTCTTGCTAGAAGACAAAGCGTTGGAGGCCATGCTATACGTGATCGAAGTAAAAGATAACGAGATCGTATTAATGTATGAAAATGGTAATTTCAAAAACACGTTGGCAGCTGGTCGATACGTATTTTGGAAAGGATTGATGGATTACGAATTTAAGAAAGCAGACCTAAGTAAGATCTACATTACCGAAAAAATCGATAAGTCATTGTTCAGCCACTATGCATTGACCAAATACATTAGAGCTTTTGAAGTAGCTGCATACGAAAAGGCTGTTTTGATTGTAGACGATGTATACGCAAAAACTTTGGAAAGTGGTACCTATCGTTTCTGGAGAAATGATACTTCAATTAAGATTGCAAAAGCAGATTTGCGTCAATTGCAATTAGAAATTGCTGGTCAGGAATTGTTGACCAAAGATAAAGCGGCTGTTCGGATCAACTTTTATACGCAGTATAAGGTTATTGATATTGAAAAAGCGCTTTTGGAGAACAAAGATTACGAAAAGCAATTGTATATCGCAATGCAATTAGCATTGAGAACTTTCGTAGGAAACTACACCCTGGATGAACTGTTGGAGCGTAAAGAAAGTATGGCTAGCTCAGTACTGGAAAGCGTAAAAAACCAGGCAGTTAAACTAGGTGTACGAGTATTGAATTGTGGAATCCGGGATATCATTCTTCCTGGAGATATGAAAGAGATCATGAACCAGGTATTGGTTGCACAAAAGAAAGCTCAAGCTAATATCATTACACGTCGTGAGGAAACAGCTTCTACACGTAGCTTGCTAAACACGGCAAAACTTATGGAAGAAAACGAAATGCTTTACAAACTTAAAGAAATGGAGTATGTAGAGAAGATCGCCGACAAAATTGGTGAAATCAGTGTCTCTGGAGACGGAGGTATGATCAAGCAATTGAAGGATATATTTTCTGTGAATAAGTAATTTTTTAGAAAAGCGTTGATCCAAAGGGATTAGCGCTTTTTTTGTAAAAGAGCATAAATTGATTGTCTTACACCTTCTAATTTTATAAATTTGCGTATATGATACGCCAAAATATAAAAGTAGCTGTAGATGCCGTGGTCTTTGGATACAAAGACAAAACGCTTAATGTGTTATTGATCAAAAGAGATATAGCTCCTTTTAAGGATTCCTGGGCCTTACCCGGAGGATTGGTGTTAGAAAATGAAAGTTTGGAGGAAGCAGTGGAGCGTGAGCTCAAAGAAGAAACCAACGTAAAAGTAGATTATCTCGAACAACTATATTCGTTTGGTACACCGGGTAGAGATCCCAGAAATAGGGTGGTAAGCATTACCTATTTTGCCTTGGTAAAACCAGAACATCACGAGATCAAAGCAGATACAGATGCCCAGGATGTGGCTTGGTTTGATATCCAGAAACTGCCGGATTTGGCATTTGATCATCATCATATTCTGGAAAAAGCTAAGCAACGCTTGCAGAACAAACTCACTTACGAACCCATTGGATTTGACTTGTTGGATGATAAATTCTTGTTTTCGGACCTGGAAAAGTTATATATGACGATACTCGAGAAACAAATCGACAGACGTAACTTCAGAAAGAAAATACTCAGTTTTGATATTTTGGAAGAACTAGACGAGAAAGTATCCGAAGGTAGAGGTAGACCTGCCAACTTATTTCAATTCAACAAAAAACAGTACTTCAAACATCAAAAAGAAGGGTTCCTCTTCGATATTAAGTAATTACTCAATACTTTAAAAGCTTTTAATGTAATTTTTACGCAAAATATTTGGTGGATTCGTTGTGGTGTTTTAAATTTGCGTAAAAACAACACAATAATGAAGTATTTACATCTAGACCCTTCGTTCACACCTTATGAAAATTCTATCGAATTTGATGCTTTTGTTTTCAATGGAGGAGAACCTCATATCAAAATAAAAGAACAACAAATTGGGAATACCGTTACTATTACGCATCGTATTTCTTCGTTTAACGATATGGGATTGTTGCTCATTGCTACAGATGCACTTCGTAGAATGGGAGTAAGGTATATCAATGCTTTTATTCCTTATTTCCCGGCAGCTAGACAGGATAGAGTGATGGTAGCAGGAGAGTCCTTGAGTGTAAAAGTATATGCAGATATGATTAATGCTCAAAAATACAATCAAGTAACCGTATTTGATCCACATTCTGAAGTAACACCCGCATTATTGAATAATGTAAAAGTGATCCACAATTATGAATTTGTGAAGACGTGTATAGAGAAGATCAATGAAGAAGTTCTATTGATTTCTCCAGATGGTGGAGCGTTGAAGAAAATCTATAAAGTTGCAGAATACCTGGGTGGAGTTGAAGTTATAGAGTGTTCCAAAAAAAGAGATGTAAAAACGGGGCAGTTATCCGGCTTCAGAGTGTATGAAGATGATTTAAAAGGAAAGCACTGTATGATAGTCGATGACATTTGTGATGGTGGGGGAACTTTTTTAGGCCTTGCCGAAGAACTTAAAGCAAAGAATGCAGGGGAATTAAGTCTGGCAGTAAGCCATGGTATTTTTAGTAAAGGAGTAGAGGTATTGACAGATCAATTTGATTATGTATTTACCACGAATTCATTCAAGGATTTTGATCATGACAAACTGTATCAATTTTCACTTTAAAAAACTAGGATTATGATCATAGAAGCAGCAATAGGAGACGCATATGGAGCGGGTTTTGAGTTCCGAAAAGATGAGTTTATAAAAACAAACAATACACTCACCGCATATCATTCTCATGGTTTGTATACCGAGATTTATAAAAAGTATACCGATGATACGCAAATGGCCATTGCCATTGCAGAGTTATTGATAGAAGATGATGATTGGACTCAAGAAAAGGTAGCAGATAAGTTTGTAGAAGTATTTCATCGTGATATACGCAGAGGATATTCTAATCGTGTATATGATGCGCTGTACAGCAGCAAAACAGGAAAAGATTTTTTAAAAACCATCAATGATCAGAGTTCTGGTAACGGAGCTGCGATGCGAGCGTATACCTTGGGATATATTCGGGATATTGATCAATTGAAGGCTTTTGTTGAAATTCAAGCTAAAACTTCTCATGATACGCAAGAAGGAATTGCCGGGGCATTACGCATTGCCTTGGCCGTTCATTACTATTTATATGTGAATGAAGGTTCTTTGATCGAGTTTTTGGATGAAACCATACAGGAAAAGGGAAATTATCAAATCGTTAGTCCTATCGATATGCACTCATATCCTACTACCAATGCAGTGATTCCATTGGTAACTGAAGCGACTAGTATGCAATCGTGTTTGCAAAAAGGAATAAATTATGGAGGAGATACCGACACCGTTGCCGAAATGTCTATGGCTATTTTGAGTGTAAAAAAGGGAGCAGTCAATGATTTACCATCTTTTTTATACGATGAGCTAGAAAATGGTAAGTATGGTAGAGATTATCTGTTAACACTAGATAGGAAGCTACAACAAAAGTTTGGTTTTTGAATATAAAGCATACAGGAATACACTATGGGAATACATAATAAAGTGCGTGTCATTACAGCGCCAGAGGATGTAACGAATATCAAAGATTATTCTGTTTTTCTGGCCGGTAGTATCGAAGGGGATACAGCCCAAAAATGGCAGGATAAAGTGATTCAAGCGTTAGAAGGAAATCAAGTTACCTTGCTTAATCCACGAAGGTTGAATTGGGACACTAGCTGGAAGCAAGAAATTACAAATCCACAGTTTAATGAGCAGGTTACCTGGGAATTGGACGCTTTGGAGCAATGTGATTTGATAGTTATGTATTTTGATAAAGGGACCAAATCCCCAATTTCATTGCTAGAACTGGGATTATTTGCCAAAAGTGGGAAACTAATCGTATGTTGCCCAGAGGGTTTTTGGAGAAAAGGAAATGTAGATATCGTCTGTAAACGGTACGGAGTACAACAAGTAGATCGATTAGAAGAATTGATTGAAGTGATTAAAAAGAGAAAGAAATGAAATCGATGTTAGATCGTTTAAAAGGAGGGATACTAGGAGTAGCAATAGGGGATGCACTTGGCGTTCCGGTTGAATTTAAATCCAGAGAATATTTAAAAAATGAACCAGTAACCGATTATATGGGATACATGTGCTGGAATCAACCTCCAGGAACATGGTCTGATGACTCATCGCTAACACTGTGTCTCGTTGATAGTTTGATTAAAGGGTATGATATAGAAGATATCGGACAAACTTTTGCAAAGTGGTATAGCACTGGATATTGGGGTGCTCATCACGAAGTTTTTGATGTTGGCGGTAGCACTAGACATTCTTTGGATAGAGTATTATCTGGTTTATCCGCTAAGTTTTCTGGTAATATGTTCGAACACGATAATGGTAATGGATCCCTGATGAGAACTTTGCCTTTGGTCTATTTTCTTCACAGAGAAACATCAATATCAAAACGTTACGAAATCATAAAAGAAGTATCTTCTGTAACGCATGCGCATCTTAGATCTGTATTCTCTTGTTTTATCTATGTTGAATATGGGTTGTTGTTATTAAAAGGGCAAGAGAAACATGAAGCAAATAAAAATATAAAACAACCGATTTTGGAGTTTTCAAAAACCATGGATTTCAATACGAATGAAATTGATCTCTTTGCACGAATTTTAGAAGGGGATATTTCTAAGGAAAAGGAAAATACCATACAGAGTACAGGTTATGTGCTCCATTCTTTAGAAGCTTCTCTATGGTGCTTTTTGAATAGTGATACTTATGCTGAAGCCGTCTTGAAAGCTGTAAATCTTGGAGGAGATACTGATACTACCGCTGCAATTACAGGAGGATTAGCAGGATTATATGTTGGAGATGGAGGTATCCCAGAGACATGGAAATCTCGATTAGCTAGACTTGAAGATATTGAAGAGCTGATCGATAGATTTAATACAAGTATACAATGAAATTAGAATTAAAAAAATATACAGAACAACTAGATAAATGGCCAGAAAGTGGTTATCACATTATGGCTCAATATAATGAAGAAAAAATAATAGTATATCAATCCTACAGACCTGATATAGGAAGTTTTGCCGCCGAAAATAAATATTTTGGAGGTAATTTTAGTTTAGATCGCATGACTTGGATCAAACCCAATTTTCTTTGGATGATGTTTCGAAACGGTTGGGGTACAAAAGAAGGACAGGAAGTCGTACTAGCAATACATCTTAAAAGAACGGCTTTTGAAAATTACTTAGAAAATGCCGTGTATTCTTCATTCAAACCAGAGTTGTATAAGTCTTATGAAACTTGGCAAAAGGATGTACAACGATCGAATGTACGATTGCAATGGGATCCAGATCATGATCCCTATGGAGCCAAATTAGAGCGTAGAGCAATACAAATCGGTCTTCGGAAAGAGTATATACAATCTTATTCAAAAGATGATATCTTAGAAATTGAAGATATTTCAGATTTTGTAAAAGAGCAATATGAGTTTGTGAAATCTAAAAATTTGAACGAGTTAGTGATCCCTAATGAGAAACCATTAGTTTTTGAAAATGAAGAATTGAATAAATATTTGATGCTGAAATGAAAGAAATCACCTATTTAAAAGGAGATGCTACTGTTCCACAAGCAAAGGGAACAAAGATCATTGTACATATATGTAACAATATTGGTGGTTGGGGAAAAGGATTTGTTCTTGCGATTTCAAAAAGATGGTCAGAGCCTGAAAAATCGTATAGAGAATGGCATCGAAATAGAGCAAAAAATGATTTTGAATTAGGAGCTATTCAGGTAATTCAGGTTGCAGATTATATTTATGTAGGAAATATGATAGCGCAACAAGGAATAAAAACAGGAAGTAATGGAGTGCCAATACGATATGAAGCGGTGAGAGAATGTTTAGAAAAGATTGCAAAAGAAGCTCAACTACTCTCTGCCAGCATTCATATGCCGAGAATAGGGTGCGGACTTGCTGGAGGTAAATGGGAAAAAATAGAACCAATAATACAAGAGACACTAATTCAAAAAGAGTTAGATGTTTATGTATATGATTTTAATTGAAATGAAACCAAACTATAAACAGATCAGTAAATTTTTAAGCTTGATTTTAAGACATGATCCAGGAAAAATTGGATTAGCCTTGGATGATCAGGGCTGGGCGGATGTGCAAACCTTACTGATTAAATTACAAAAGCAGTTTTCTGGTCTGGATCTAAATCTTTTGCAAGAAATAGTATCATCAAATGATAAGCAACGATTTGCTTTTAATGAGGATCATACAAAAATAAGAGCCAATCAAGGGCATTCTGTCGCTATCAACCTAAACTATACTCCAAAACAACCACCGCAGTTTTTGTATCATGGTACGGTGGACAAATTTATAGAAGCTATCAAAGAAAAAGGATTGCTTAAAATGAGCAGACATCATGTACATCTTAGCGAAGAGTTGGATACGGCTTCAGCTGTAGCCTCTCGTAGAGGAAAACCTATTATTTTGACGGTGAGAGCTGGTGAGATGTATAGTGATGGTATTCCATTTTTTCAATCGGATAATCAGGTATGGTTAACGGATCATGTTCCCGCAAAATATTTAGAATTTAAAGAAGTAAAAGAATGAAAGAGCGAATAGAATTACACCCTGAAATTTTTATGGTAAAGAACTTTTTATCTTTTGAGGAATGTAATGAATTTATTGAGAGGGGAGAAAAAGTGTCATTTGAAGAAGCAAAAGTGAGTATCGATAGTAAACAAGTTATGTTTAAAGGAATACGAAACAATAAACGTATCTTGTTTAAAGATGAAGTTTTAGCAACAAAGATTTGGTTACAGATAAAACCGTTTGTTGCGGGAACCTTCGGGAAGTACAAAGCCATTGGGCTTAATGAAATGTTTCGAATTTATAAATATGAAGAGGGAGAACGGTTTAAAATGCATAGAGATGGAAGTTATAAACGAAATAACACCGAATGTAGCTTCTTTTCATTCTTGATTTATCTAAATGATGATTTTGAAGGTGGAGAAACTCATTTTGAAGAAGGAACACTACTAGTACAACCTCAAAAAGGAGATGCTCTTTTGTTTCATCATCCGCTTAGACATGAAGGTAAAGCTATCATCTCTGGAACCAAATATGTGTTACGGACAGATATAATGTACAAAATGTAATGAGAACCCTTGCCATAGGAGACATACATGGAGGTTATAAAGCGCTGCTTCAGGTTTTGGAGAGAGCTGCGGTAACCCCAAAAGATACGTTGCTATTTCTAGGAGATTATGTGGATGGTTGGAGTGAATCGGCTCAAACTATTCAGTTTTTTATAGACTTACAGCAAGAGCAAGAATGTATATTTTTAAAAGGTAATCACGATCTAAAATTAGAAAATTGGCTACAGCATGGAGCTATTTATCCTCTTGAGGATACAGATAAAAGAAATAGTCCTTTCTGGTTAGCTCAAGGTGGAGAATCCACCATTTTTAGCTACGTTAAAACGGGGTATCACAAAAACAAAGCACATTTACAGTTTCTGCAAAACCTAAAGTATTATCATATTGATTCGCAAAATAGGCTCTTCCTGCATGCTGGTTTTACCTCAGTTTTAGGAATTGGTAATGAAAACCGGGTGAATTATTGTTATGATCGTACACTATGGGAGGACGCTATCGCGATACATGAGATTAGAGTAAAAGGAGGAGGAGATGAGTTGTTTTATGATCCTTTGCGGTATAAATTCTATAAGGAAATTTTTATTGGCCATACACCTACACTCCATGAGAATGAGAATATCCCCATGAATCGATTAAATGTTTGGAATTTGGATACGGGAGCGGCATTTACGGGGAAACTGAGTATAATGGATGTAGATACGAAAGAGTTTTGGCAAAGTGATCCGTTAACTGAGTTGTATCCCAAAGAGCGGGGCAGAAATTAGTTGTATTCGATTTTTCTAAAGAAAAGAAGCTAAATGTTTTGTAGAATCAAACTTCTGTTTTATATTTGCGTATAAATAACGCAAAATAATAAATTATGAACCCACTACTTTTGACAGACGGATATAAACTAGGCCACAGAGAACAATATCCACAAGGAACAACCCTTGTATATTCTAATTGGACGCCAAGAAAGAGTAGAGTAGAAGGCGTAAATAATGTGGTGTTTTTCGGATTGCAATACTTTATCAAGGAGTATTTGATCAAGAGGTTTAATGAAGACTTCTTTAATCAACCCAAAGATGTAGTAGTTTCAGAATACAAAAAATACGTAGATCACTACTTGGGTGTGGATTATGATATCCAGCATGTTGAATCCTTACACGATCTGGGATATCTACCTATAGAGATAAAAGCGATACCAGAGGGTACAGAAGTGCCAATTAGAGTACCGATGTTTACTTTGGTGAATACCAAACCTGAGTTTTTCTGGTTAACAAACTATCTGGAAACCCTATTATCTAGTATCATTTGGCAACCTTGTACCTCGGCTACAATAGCTAAACAATACCGAAGAATACTGAATCAGTATGCTATGGATACCGACAAGGATAACTTAGAATTTGTTACTTGGCAAGGTCATGACTTTTCGATGCGTGGTATGTCTGGTACAGAATCGGCTATTTTGAGTGGGATGGGGCACGCTTTGGCTTTTTCTGGAAGTGATACCTTACCCGTTGCTAAGGCTTATGAAACGTATTACAATACCGATGTAACCAAAGAATTGGTAATTGGTAGTGTAAATGCAACAGAACACAGTGTGATGTGTGCAGGTAGTAAGGATGACGAGATTGGAACCTTTAGAAGACTGTTAGAAACCTATCCAACAGGAATATTGTCAGTAGTGTCGGATACCTGGGATTTGTGGAAAGTATTGACTGAATATCTTCCAGAACTAAAGCAAGAAGTGCTGGATCGCGAAGGGAAACTAGTGATTCGTCCTGATTCTGGAGATCCGGTAGATATTATCTGTGGATGCGAACACGAAAACCCAATTGTTGCCAAAGGTGTAATAGAACTACTTTGGGATGAATTTGGAGGAACCATTAATGATCAAGGTTATAAGGTGCTAAATCCAAAAATAGGTGCTATATATGGAGATAGTATAACTATAGAAAGAGCTACTCAAATTTGTGAACGCCTAAAACAAAAAGGATTTGCATCTACCAATGTGGTATTAGGTATCGGAAGCTTTACATATCAATACAATACCAGAGATACTTTTGGATTTGCTATGAAAGCTACTTATGTAGAAGTAAATGGAGAAGGACGAGAAATCTTCAAAGATCCTGTAACCGATGATGGTACCAAAAAATCTGCAAAAGGTTTGATCCAGTTGTATCAACAAAACGGAAGCATAAACTTTAAAGATCAGGTTTCAAAAGAGGAAGAAAAAGAAGGTGTATTGCAAACCGTTTTTATCAACGGAGAACTAAAAGTAGATGATACTTTGGATCAAATCAGAAAAAGAATTATAAAGTAAAGATTAAAAATATAAAATACTGATTTAAAAATATTTAAAATTATTTAATTAACCTTTAAGTTTAAATCGCTTAGAGGTTAATTTGTTTGTAGCATCAGATAGAATCTACATGCGGAAATCTAATATCGTAGTCTGCTTTAAGATGAGTAAGTTTATCAAAAAATGACTTATTTTCTTTATGTGTTCTATTATTCTTGAAGTGTACAAATTTACCCTGAGCATGTATACTTACTCCGTTGGTTTTATACATATAAAACTGATAGTAAGGAATGATCCAGGTAAAATTCCGCAATCCTTTGTTGATGGCTAGTAGAATACCATTAGGGCGCAATTCAATACTACCATAACTCAAATCTGATACCGAATTTAGATACTTACTAAGATTTGGGCTCACATCATCAATAATCATGCGTTTAGACCCAATACCTTTCATCTTAAATGATTGAATCAAAGAAAAAGGTTTCCCTACCAAATCGTTGATAATCTTTTTGTTCTCTTTGCTACTGTATGTGGTTTCTAAAATCATAATTATTCTATTTTAAAAAAGAATACCCTGTTAAGAATCATAAAAGACAGGGTATTCCTCGATTCAAACCAACATCTAAACGCATCCATCATTCCTCATTGCTGGTATTGATAAAATCACTAAACACAATAAATATCTGCTGGGTTACACAGGTAATCCTTTTAATCGTTTTTCAATTTTTCGTTTTTTGGCCGTAAGACGTTTCATCAAATCCATAAGATCTGCATCCTTTGTTTTTTTATAAATCTCATTTATACTTAATATTAGCGACTTGGCTTCTCTGGAAGCGGCTACTCTGTCGCTAGTTGACATATTTGACATCTTACGATTTTCAAATTCCAATGCATCTTGTATCAATTCCATTCGTAATGTTTTTATAATTGTTAGAAAAAATTTTAAAAATATTGTTGTTTCAGAAAAAATTGAAATCAACATCTATTTTGCCTCAAATTTCATACCATAAATATACATGTTGTTTAATTAATTACAATGAACATTAAACAAAAATTAACTATTGTTTGAATAGTTTTATGATTCGGTCAAAATTCTAACCTTACTACAGATTTAAGAACTTTGCAGGGATCAAAAAAATTAATACTTTGTCTATACTATTAAACGGTAAAATATACAATGGAAGAAAATAAATCCCCCTCATTTCAAAACACCTTAGGCATGGTTCCTGGATCTGTGGTCTATGTGGGTAAAAAGCATAGCGGAGACCTATATGTAGATGTATTTGATTATGACAAAAACTTCTTCGACGAAAAAGAGTTGGATCAAATAGAAGAGGCTTATCCGTACATAGATTCTAAACCTATCACCTGGATCAATATTAATGGATTGAACCATACTGAGGCTATCGAAAAGTTAGGGACCCATTGTAATTTACATCCGCTCATCCTAGAAGATATTGCCAATACTGAGCAAAGGCCTAAAATAGAAGAATATCAGGAATATCTGTTCGTCGTCCTCAAAATGCTATACTTTGATGAAAACAATAAACTCTCTATTGAGCATATTAGTTTTGTATTAGGGGATGGGTATGTCATCTCATTTCAGGAAGCTGATGGAGATGTTTTTGAATCCATACGTAATCGTATCCGCTACAGTAAAGGAAGAATACGCTCCATGGGGGCTGATTATTTGTTATATGTATTAATGGATGCCGTGGTGGATAATTATTTCAATATCATAGAGGTGATGGGGGATAAGATCGAAGAGTTAGAAGATGATTTGTTTGAAGAACAATCTAATGACGATATTACTCACGAAATCCAACGTTTAAAAAAAGAAATTCTAAAAATACGCCGCGCTATATTCCCATTACGGGAAGTGGTTAACAAACTAGATAAAAGTGAACATCAATTGATAGACAAAAAGACGCGGTTGTATTTGAGAGATTTGTACGATCATATCCTACAGGTGCATGAAAATGTAGAAATCTACCGGGAGATGATTTGGGGGTTGATGGATATGTATATGACTACGATTAGCAATAAAATGAATGAAGTCATGAAAGTACTCACGATTATTGCTACCATTTTTATTCCACTTACTTTTATTGCGGGTATTTATGGGATGAATTTCGAGAATATCCCCGAACTTCATTATGAATATGGATATTACATTTTGTGGGTGGTCATGTTTGTTATTTTCTTTGGATTAGTATTCTATTTTAAACGAAAGAAGTGGTTGTAGCAAGATTTGAATCGTACCTTTGCCTATTTATAAACCTTATTCTATATGTTAGCATATAAGTTAGAGATATTCTATAGTATTATTTTAGTTGCCATCATGGCTATTGTTCTTTTTCTAACCAAAAGGGCGATTAGGCGATTTGGTTTTATCAAAGCTATAGAGATTAATCGTAGAAAGGTGATCTTTAATTTAAGTTACCTGGTGATCTACATCATTAGTATTTCGGTACTGGCTATTATCTGGGGGGTAGATCACAAGCAATTTGCTGTTTTTATCTCATCGGTGCTGGCTGTACTGGGAGTTGGTTTTTTTGCCCAATGGTCTATCTTGTCAAGTCTAACGGCCAGCGTTATTCTATTCTTTAGTCATCCGGTACGCATAGGAGATCGCATACGTATTTTGGACAAGGATTTTGATTGGACCGGAGAACTCATTGATATTACAGGTTTTTATCTTTTCCTAAAAACAGATGATGGTAAAAATGTAACCATTCCTAACTCTTTGGTGATGCAAAAAGGAATTGAAATATTAGGAAAAAAACCGATTATCATCGAAGAAGAAACATAATATTCTTACTAAAGAATGTAGTATCTTTTAGTTGTCAAGGGCTCAGGAATTTCCTGTTCGTGTAATAATTCTTTTAGATTAATTTCGATGGTTCTTCCTATTGAGGTCATAGCAGTATCTGTAGGCTTGTTTTCAAAAGGGTCTTGCATATTGAAAGCAATTTTCTCCAACATAAAAAATGGAAGTGATATAGCTACTAGGAGGGGAACCTCTATAAATCCCGCCAAGTCTGTTAATGACAAAGATAAAAGCACCAAGAACAAATAAATGAAAAACTTCAGCGTCAATCGATAAGATTTAGGAAAAACGGTATTCTTTATCCTTTCTGCCATGCCCATAGCAGCAGTTAAACGGCTTATGGTTTGATCAATTTGTATTTGCTGATAGCTGTTGATATGGTTTTGATCCAGTAAAAATTTGACATCCATTGCATGTAGGTTGATCAAATGAAGAGGAACATTTTTTAATGTCTTCAATCTTAATAATTCGTCTTCTGAAATAAAAGGTTCCAAATTTTCTGCAGGATCTTGTTTTCTTAAAGATTGGCCAAGACTATAACACCAAGCAATCTGTCTCAAACCTATTTTTCGGTGTATATGATGATCTGCCTTGGAGAAATTAAGTATTTGTATCATTAGGGTTCTGGAATCATTGACAATACTACCCCATATTTTTCTCGCTTCCCACCAACGATCATAGGATTGAGCTAATTTGAACGATAACAAGAGTGTAATAGATGTTCCCAAAAAAGCACCCAATGCAATAGGTAAGTTAATAGGTATGATATGAACTGAAAAAAAATGAATGATGGTAGCGAATAACGCAGTTATAACAACATCCCATTTAATCTTTTTTAAAGTATAGCTAAGAGGAATTCTTTTATTTAAAATCATTTCAAGTTCATATTTATCCTAAAAATAGAACTTTATTCTGAGATTACTTTTCCTTCAGTAGTAAATGCAAAACCTTGTTGGCCAGAAACCCCAACCATTACTCCTTGAAAAATAGGTTTCAGGTTTTTTTGTGCTCCCCAGGTTATCAAAAAGTTAGCGCCGCTTCCCCCAGAGGTATCTTCTTCTTCTATAACATATTCTATAGACTCAAGAGGTTTCAAGTAGATAGGAGATTGAATATATGAACGGACAAAAAGCCCTGAAGTATTGTAATAATCTACATTTTTGATAAATAGTGAATCTTTGGTACTAGTATTTCTAATGCTTAAAGTTGCAGTCAGTTGAAACCTAAAATCCTTTGTCTTATTATATATGTCAGAATAAATAGGAACATAAACCTCTTTTCGGACAGGGTATGAAAAACCATCATCTGAAGGAGGTAGTTTATTTTCTTTCAATATTCCTTGTTCTACTACTTTATTGGGATTTTGTTTTACACAAGCATAACAAAAGAGTAAAGTCAATAAAAAAAGAATAGGTCGTAAGGATAAAGAATTCATGGATGTTTTGTTGAATATAAGTTGATCTTAGTATACAAAAAATGGATCAATTCGTTAGCTATTTTTTCGTTTTTAAATCTTTATTAAGACTTGTGGTACTCCTAAAATATCTGTGACATTATGAACATTATTGACATCTATTTTATGAAATTTGATCATTTTAGAAAAAGTAAAAAATCACTCATTTTTGGTGAAAAATGTATCTTTTCGCAATAAAACAGCTTGTTTTTACGTGTTTTTTGAGTAAAACCGCCTTATTTTGAATATTAGTTATTATGTTAGATTTAACATTCCCCCCCGATGTTTAACAGTTCTTATGTTAAAGATTCTTAATCGAGGTTAAAGCCCGTTAAATGCCTTGACAAAATTCCCTATGCCTTTATATTGAAAGTGTATTGATGCTAGAACAACAGAGTTCTTAAAAAAAACAATTTCTTTTCTATTGCGTACCTGCAATTAGTTTTTAGCTGTTGAGATTCAATACATCTTTTTACTAATCTTTAAAATCATAGCAAATGAATTATTTGAAAATGAATGATGAAAAACTATTACCTGTTGTCATGGAATTAAACACCTTGTTGGCAGACTACCATATGTATTATCAAAAATTAAGAAATTTTCACTGGAATATTTTAGGAAAGAACTTTTTTGAATTACATCAAAAATTTGAAGAGTTATACATAGACGCCAGAGCCAAAATAGATGAAATTGCCGAGCGTGTTTTGACCTTACGATATCATCCCATCTCTAAGTATAGTGATTACTTGCAAATAGCTACGGTAAAAGAGGTATCTCCCTTAAAAACAGATCAAGAAATGGTAAGCGAATTGATAAAAGACCATTCCAAAATATTAACCCAAATGAGAGTTGTAATTTCTCATGCGCAAAACGCTGGAGACGAAGGTACTTTGGATATGATGGGAGGATATATAAGGGAACTAGAAAAATATAGTTGGATGCTATCTGCTTGGAATAAAGAACCCAAAGAACACTTGGATACCAGTATGATTCAATCCTAATATTAATGCAAATACCAATACCAAAAACCAATACTTATGAATTCAGAAATAAATTCCTCAGTAGGAATTGTAACCAACAAACTACAAACATGGGCAGATAGTTTTATTAATAATCTTCCAAACATTTTGGTAGCCATTATTGTACTATTAGTCTCCTATATCATATCCAGGTTTGTTTATCGAGTAACCTTGAAACTTACTCACAAAAGAATAAAGCAAACGTCAATTTCAAAATTAGTTGCCCGATGCACTGCGGTATTTGTGGTATTGGGAGGTTTGGTACTAGCGTTGTCTGCACTGAACTTAGGAAAAGCATTGACCAGTATTTTGGCGGGTGCAGGAGTATCGGGATTAGTAGTTGGATTAGCACTTCAAGGAACGTTATCAAATACGATATCAGGAATAGTATTGTCGTTTAGAAATAATATACAAGTAGGGAATTGGATAGAAACTAATGGGTTTGCTGGAGAAGTAATTGACATTAATCTCAACTACTTTGTATTAAAGGAAGCAGATAATAATGTAGTGGTAATTCCTAATAAACAAATACTTGAAAACCCTTTCAAGAATTATTCCCTAACTACCAAAATGAGAGTATCGATTATATGTGGTGTTGGTTATGAATCCGATCTAGAAGAGGTACAAAAGCTCACAACAAAAACAATTCATGCGTTTTTTGATCAGGAGTCTATTGATAAACAGATAGAATTCTATTATACAGGATTTGAGGACAGTTCTATCAATTACCTCTGTAGATTTTGGATTGAGGGTACAAGTGGATTAGATCGATTGAAGGCAAAAAGTAAGGCGATTATTGAACTTAAGAAAGCTTATGATGCAGCGGGAATTACTATTCCTTTTCCAATCAGGACATTACATTTTAGTCCGCAGCACTCTATAAAAAACTTAAATCAACTGGAAGCATTCGCTACAAACTGAAAGTAATACGAAAACCGTACTCAATAATAACATTATAAAAACAACAACAAATGAAATTTAATATAGATTATAAGAACACAGTATTCACTTATATATTAGTTACAATGCTATCAATTCCCCTTAGTTTTTTACAGGCTCAACATACAAGCACTTCGTTGGAAACTGAGAAAAAAAAGGAGACGGTGGTCAAGGATGGTGACGAATTTATTTATAAACAATTTGAAGTAGAGTCTGCCATGCAACCACTGATATTAACTAACGACAATCGTAGCTCTAATAAAATAGATCAAGTGTACGCCGAAGAAAAGGTGACCAAAGTGGTCATGTTGGATAACGACCAGGACAAACAATATGATCAAATAATTACACTGAATTATGATCGCCCAGAGAACAATTTCTATGATTTTCAATTTACTGCAAAAGGACTTGAAGTTTCTTTACAACATAGAAATACTACAATTGAAAAAATAGATCGTATAACAGCTAATAAATTAGAAAACAAACAATTAATAGATCAAAAAGGAGTCTATCAACTAACATTTAGTAACGGTCAAAAAGAAAAAATTTCTGTAGAGGCTTATCAAATTCTATAAACAATAGAAAAATATTGGGGTCGATTGCGCGACCCCAATATTTCATTAAACAAACTATTTCCTAAAACCTAAATACAAAACATTATGAAAAATTTCAAAAACAGATTGTTTGAATCCATTGGTATTATGGTAGCGGCTTCGATGATTCTGTATGTTATCACTGTAGTCTTATTTCTAACCCTTTAAAACAGTTATTCAATGAAAAAGAACAATAAAATACAAAGGCCAGGATTGCAGAAGAAGTATTTCGGGAGCAAAAGCTTTTTAAGAAAACTAAAACGAAGAACAGTACAAAATCAAATAATAGATCGCCAAAAATAATAAGCAAAACCATGTCTTACAAAAACGGAATAGCGCTAGAAACCAAAACCTCCAAAAAACTAAGAAACGAAATAGATCGTTGGAAAAATCAACAAAAGGCTCGGAAGTGTACGGATTTTTCTGATATGTCGTATTGGGAAATTAAAACCACCAATACCGCTTTATAATGTGTCAAATCATTAGTCAACATAATCGACTAATGATTTTTTATTTAATCCAATCAAAGTACTTGGCTGTAATATTTTCCTTTTCCGATTCCAAAAAATCTATAAATGCCTGTGCTACAGGAGATAATTTTTTTCTTTTTAACCATACCAAATTCCACTGCGTTCGAATCGGCAATCCTTTAAAAGGAATAATGGTAATATCTCCATTGTTTAAAGAATTTTTGATACCAATCATTGGCATGATAGAATAACCAAGTCCAGCAATTACAGATTGTTTTAAAGCTTCGTTGGATGTGAGTTCTATTTTCTTTTTTACTGGTAAATTTTTTCCCTCTATAAAAGCCTCCATAGCCTTACGTGTTGCAGATCCTCGTTCTCTATATAATAAGGGTTGTTCGGTAAAAATGAGTTCTTTTTTTCCAGTCCTTAATTTTTCTCGTTCTGCACCACCAACAAGATATAAACTATTGATTACCAAAGGAAGTTTTATCAAATCGAGATGTTCTGGTAAAACCGATACCAAAGCAAAGTCAACCTTATTCTCTTCCAGATCCTCAACCACTTTTAGCTTATTAGTTACATCCATTTTAAAATCAATTCCTGGATGTGCATTTACAAAATCAGATAGGTAATAAGGCATCACGTATTTTCCTGTTGAAACTACCGATATCGATAGTTTACCGGCTAACTTTCCTTGGAACTGATTAATCTTATGATCTATAGTGGATACTTCTTCCAGTATTTTTTGTGCAGCTTCGGCAATTTCTTTCCCAAAATCAGTGACATACAGCTTACGACCGATAATTTCTGTGAGCGGTAAAGGGAATTGATCTTGAAACTTTTTGAGCTGAATGGACACTGCAGGTTGTGTTAAGAACAACGATTCTGAAGCCTTGGTAATACTACCTTTTTCAACGATTTCCAGAAAAATCTGAAGTTGATGCAAAGTATAATTCATAAATAAACCTTATGATTTTTATTACAAATATAAATAAAAATATATGGTTTATACTCCATAATTTTACACCGAAAAATAAAATCAATTATCAAAACAAACATTATGGAAACCGATATCAAATTAGCTTCAAAAGCGATACAGGTACAAAATGAAAAATCCATATTCACCTTAAAAGTCAATAAGGTAAGGCTGTATGAACGGGTAAAGAATTTGAGTTTGATCGCATTCTCCTTGATTTACGCTACAGCAATTTTTGCCAGTTATACTTCTCAAAGCGAGCTCACTGGTGAACTTTTGATAGTGGGAGTTATCCTGTGTCTTATCGCTTTTATAGCTTTTCATCCTAAAAATCAATTTAAATCAAAAACTAAATAATTATGGTAAAAACAGAAGTTTTACACAAGGTACAATTAGTAGATGGAGTATTTACTGCTTCAGAAGCTGCAGATGTGATCAATGGTTTGATCAGAGAAAAAATCAATTTCCACAAGTTGCACAGACTTTCTTTGTGTGAGGGTAATATTAACAGTGATACCCAATATGATGACAGTAGAGTACAAGAATTACTTCAGGAAAAAGAAGATTTTAAAACGATTCACAAAGAAGCATTAATCGCTGGCAAAAGAGTGAAAATTAGCGGTGTGCTAGAAATAGAAGTTATTGATTAACAAACGCAAAGCATTGAATTTCAATGAACTTACATCTTTTGGTCGATAATTTAACGAATCCGGCCTTATTATTTTTCGTGTTAGGAATTATGGCATCTCAAGTTAAGAGTGACCTCAAAATTCCACAAAATTCCTCTAAATTTATTTCATTATATCTCTTGCTCTCCATTGGTTTTAAAGGCGGGCAAGAGTTAGCCCACAGTGAGTACAGTGTAGATATTACGTATGCTATCATCGCTGGAATGTTGATGGCATTACTAGTACCCTTGTATAC
This sequence comes from Aquimarina sp. AWH4_224, assembly GCF_056160245.1. Taxonomy (NCBI): domain Bacteria; kingdom Pseudomonadati; phylum Bacteroidota; class Flavobacteriia; order Flavobacteriales; family Flavobacteriaceae; genus Aquimarina; species Aquimarina sp. AWH4_224. Next base: position 406,260 of record NZ_JBSWWU010000001.1, read on the forward strand.
ATTCTTTATTTTAAGATTGAAATTTACTGCAGATAATGCGGGAGCTATTGCAGCAGCGTACGGGTCTGTAAGTGCAGTGACTTTTGTAACTGCGGTTAGTTTTTTGGAGATGGAGCAAATCGATTTCGGGGGGCACATGGTTGCCGTAATGGCTTTAATGGAAGCTCCTTCGATCATTATTGGAGTATTTCTTTTGCGTATATACTCAAATGGTAAAAAATCCACCAAAGAACTGTTAGGATTAGTAAAACATGCGGTTACTAATGGTAGTGTACTGTTAATACTAGGTAGTTTAGTCATTGGATTTATTGCTAGCGATGCCCAGGCTGAAGGAATTAAACCTTTTACTACAGATATTTTTAAAGGATTCCTGGCTGTATTCCTATTAGACATGGGGATAACCAGCGGACGGCAAATAGGAGCACTGCTTAAAAAAGGGTGGTTTGCGTTCCTGTTTTCTATCGTAATTCCGTTAATTAATGGGATATTGGTAGCCAAAGTATCGGGATTGTTTTTAGAAAATGTTGGGGATCGTTTCTTGTTAGCGATTCTAGCAGCAAGTGCATCCTACATAGCAGTACCTGCAGCCATGCGTATTGCGGCACCAAAAGCCAATCCAAGTTTATATTTACCTATGGCTTTGGCGATTACATTTCCGTTCAATATTACATTGGGAATGCCAATTTATATGTATCTGATTCAAAGCTTTTGACACAGCATACAATCCTACTTAAAATCAATGAAAGGACTGGTAAAAAAATATACGCTTGGTTGTCTGGATCCTTTGTACCGGGATATTATCCGGCATCAAGGTTTATCTGAACGACTAGAAAATTGCCAGTCCTTATTGTACCGCACTCAAGAAGATATTTGTCTGCTCAGTTTCTTGGGGAATCATAGAAAACACAAGCGTTTACTGAAAGCGATTAAAGCTGAAATACACCTAATTTACAAGCTCTTAGAATAGGGTAATTAACAAAATATTATCGATTTATTTTTGATCTTCTCTTTTAATTAATGTGCTAATATTGTAGATTTGTTTAACAATATTTAGTAATGGTTAAACAACAAGATAAAAGATTATGAATGAACTTTGTACCATTAGTGTGGGTAGAGATCGCCTTGAAGACAAATACACTTTTTTTAAAAATGGTAGGATACAGCACAGTTATGATGAGAGTATCCTTAATTATGGGTTAATGGAATGGGTAAAACCTGGAGAAATTGACAATATCATTAAACGGAGAATATTAAAAAATTGCCCTAAACCACATAAAAAGGAGGTCAGACAAATACTTGCATTCAACCTAAGACTAAATTGATTTTCCACGCTTTAATATGCTATGATGGACAAAGAAAATTACAAAATTCATATTGTTGGTGCTGGCGTTAGCGGCCTTGTTGCGGCAAAAGTTTTAGAAAATCACGGGTATCACCCTGTCATTATTGAAGCTTCAGACAGGGCAGGAGGCAGGGTAAAAACAGATCAGATAGAACAATACCGATTGGATCATGGTTTTCAGGTGTTGCTTACAGCATACCCTTCAGTTCAAAAATATCTAAATATTGATAGTTTAGGACTGGAATCCTTTCTACCAGGTGCACAAATTTTTAATAATGGAAAAACTACGATTATCGGAGATCCTGGAAGAGATATCTCACTACTTCTACCTACGATAACCTCTTCGGTGGGTAACTTCTCGGATAAACTGAAGGTATTACGGCTAAATCGGATATTAAAAAGAACTCCTATTACTGATTTGTTTAAAGAAGAGGAACAATCCACCTATAATTTTTTAGTAGAATTTGGATTCTCTAAAGCAATGATTGAACAATTTTTTAGACCTTTTTTTAGTGGGATCTTTTTAGAGCCAGATTTACAAACATCATCCAGAATGTTTAAGTTCATCTATAAGATGTTTGGTGAAGGCAATGCTGCAATTCCTAAAAATGGAATAGAAGATATCGCAAAGCAGCTTGTCGTGCAATTAAGAGCAACTTCTTTCATGTACAACACGTCTGTAAAACAGGTAGAAGAAGGTAAGATTTATTTGGCAGATGGTGATAACTTGGAAAGTCATTTTACCATTATCGCTGCGGATCCCAGTCCTATTGTAAAAAATCTCAGAAACCAAAATACAGTCTGGAAGAGTTGTGATACCTTATATTTTGAAACTGATAACAAAGTAATCAACAAACCCCTAATCGGGCTAATCGCAGATGCAGAGAGTTTAATCAATAATATTCATTATCAAAGTAATACCGATAGCAAATCAGTACTGTCTGTGACCGTAGTAAAGGAACATCATCTCCAGGAAGAAGAATTGATTACCCAGGTAAAAACTGAATTGAAGAAATTTTGTAATATAGAAACAACCCGTTTCTTGAAAAGGTATCAAATTAAACAGGCACTGCCTGACTTAAGTAATGTACAATATGAGATGTTACCTTCTGAAACCAAACTAAACTCTAGAGTCTTTTTGGCAGGAGATCAGCAACTCAATGGATCTTTGAATGCGGCAATGATCTCAGGCGAAAGAGCAGCTATGGGAATAGTCGATACTCTAGAAAAAGGTTTGATCGTAGAGGAGTTTACTTCAGAGTTTAATTAGTATCTGTTTTGGGGCCCAGGTATCGTTTTAAAATACCGCCTTTGATTCGATTCACATCATATTCCATAATAAATGCATTGGGGTCAATATGATTAATGAGCCGGTTGATTTTACTGATTTCCATACGGTTGATTACCGTGTGAATGACTTCAAAATCTTCAATTTTCCCACTATTTCCAAATCCATTGACTCCTTTATAGATGGTCATTCCAGCTCCTATTTGCTCTACAATTTCTTGTTTGATCATAGTACTCTTACTGGATACGATCATTACTCCTATAAAATCTTCAAAACCTTCAATAGTAAGATCCGTAATCTTTGCAGTTACTAGAAACGTTAAGATCGAATACATGGCCACTTCTTTTGAAGCAATAATTGCAGTAATAGAAAACAGCACAAAATTGAAAAGTAGGATCACTCTACCGATACTGATTCCGAATCTATCATTAATATAAATAGCCAAAATTTCGGTTCCATCTAGAACTGCTCCATTTTTTACCGTTATTCCGATACCCAGCCCTAGAAACAGCCCTCCAAATATGGAAATCAGAAGTTTATCATCAGTAATGGTTTCAAAGGTTTCAAATTCTATCATAATAGCCAGGGTAACAATAGCTATAATGGACTTTATCACCATAGTTTTTGATATAGAGAAAAATGCCAAAATCAAAAAGGGAATACTTAAGGTAATCAATACCCAGGAAATGTTGATATCAAAATTAGAGTTAATGAGAATCGCGATACCAGTAACTCCACCATCTAAAAAACCATTGGGAAGAAGAAACGCTTTTAATCCAATACTAGCGAGTAAGATCCCTATAAAAATTTGTATATACTCAGATATTAATGATTTAAACATAAGTGATGGTTTAAAGATGAAAAAAAACAGGTTCAAACTTTTACGCTTGAACCTGTCTTACAGTGTAGACTAGAATTCAAACTAAAAATCTGTATTGAGAACATCTAAAATAGATGAACGAGGAATTTCAACAAAATAATTTCCTGAATATACTGGACAAATGATACAATCATCAAAGTAAAACTTAATCGTACTTTTATCGATAACGAAATTATCTTTATATGTTAAGAAAGTATCATACTTCAATTCCTGACATTGTTGGTAATTATCATCATTTTCTATCTTTTCTTTCAGGGCTTTACTAACCAATTTAAAAACCTCTTTTTCTGCACCTGGGCGAAACATGGATTCAAAAGATATAAAAGCTCCCTTTGCAGGATCAAAATTGAGTGTTTTGAATAAGTAAGAATACTGATTCTCTTTGGTATAGTGATTTGCTTTATACAAAAGTACGCTTAGTACTTTGGGATTGTTAGCATATACTTTATAATCAACCAAGCGTTTAAATCGCTCCGTATTATCATATCCAATCTGGCAAGAAAGTTTTTGTTTATTAATGATATCTTTTACTGAAAGCTTATAATCCAAGTATTGATCAGTGATAAAATCATTAAAAACTTTATAGGATGGGTTCTGTTTAGTATCCATGACCGGATATCGGTAATCGATAACATAATTATCTTCGTTTTTGTAAAAGGACTTTGTGGTCACTTTGTTTTCTAAAGCTTTGTTATCAGAATTAACGGTATTGTTGACAAGTGTAGTCGTTGCTTTGGCTTCTAAATGCTTCTTTTCTTTTATCTCCAAAAGATGATCTGCCAGGAGTGCAGATTTCTCTTTTTTACAAGATCCAAGGGTAAAAACAACTGAAATTAAAAAAGTTACGAGTAAGTTGGATGTATTTCTCATATGTATAGGTTTTAGGCTTATCCTTTTAATCATTTCCTTATGCAAATGATCTGTTTTTCTGGTGCAAAATTCTACATTCTTTATCATATATTTTTATTTATATTTTTAATTTAAAACATAAATAAAATTTATAAATAAGCTAAGGCTTTGTTAAATCCATAGGCCATTCATATTCATAAATTGGACATTTTTACTTCGTTATTTTCGCTCATTACAGTGGGAAAGAGGGTTCCGATAGTAATACTTTTAAAAAAGATCTTATTGTGTTGTTTTTCAATATGTTAAAACGATCATAAAATTTATATTTCATAAATAAAGATTATATATGTAATAATAAATATAAATGATAACTTATGATTTTTGTTTCCTAACTTTATAGTATAATTCTAAAACTCAAATAGAAATTATGAAGATGAATAGATGGTTTTTTTTGTTGTCAATATCCTTATTAATATGTACAAATTGTGCGGTAATTCGTCCAGGTGAAGCAGGAGTAAAGCAGACTCTTGGGAAATTTTCTAATAAGGTGTCTACCCAGGGTACAGTATTTTATAATCCTTTTACTAGCAAAGTAATCAAAGAATCTACGCAGACGAACAATATTAAGTTGATTTTGAGCCTCCCCAGTAAAGAAGGATTGAGCGTCAATTCAGAGATTTCTATTCTATATCGACTAGAGCAGCACAAAATTCCAAGTGTACTAGAAAATTTGGGACAAGATTACGAATCTATCATTACTAGTGTTTTTAGATCCGCATCCTCAGACGTTTGCGCTAAGTTTTTTGCCAAAGATATGCACTCAGGAATGAGAGCTACTATAGAGGAAGAAATCAAAGCTAAAATGAAAGGAAATCTGGAAAAACAAGCCGATGGAATTGAGCTCATTGCCGTATTGATGAAGAGTATTCAACTGCCTTCGGGATTAGCGAGATCTATAGAGCGTAAACTGCAGGCAGAACAGGATGCCATGCGTATGAAATTTGTAATTGAACAAGCCAAGCTAGAAGCGGATAGAAAGATTATAAACGCAAAGGGAGAAAGAGATGCTCAGAAAATATTATCTGAAGGATTAACTCAGGAAATCATCAAAATACGAAGTATAGAAGCTTTTAATAAGCTTTCTGAATCTCCAAACAGTAAAATTATACTTACCGATGGTAAAACACCATTTCTTATTGATACAGAAGATTAATATAAATAAAAACTACGATCATGATATTATTACAAAAAGCAATAGAATTTGAAAAAAGGAGTATGGCCAGGATGACAACTAGTGATAGAGTTTTAGCTTCACGAGAAGCAAAATCTCTGGTGCTCAAAATCAATGAAATTTACAAAAAAACGAAGGACCCAAAACTAATGGATATCATGAAATTAGTAACTATAAAGAAGAAAAAAATAGATAAAAGATTAAAAGGTTTGGCTCCTGGTATCATTTGAAATTATAATGACAAAGTATAAGTATAAGTCAAAGCATATAAGAAAACCCTATAGAAACGTAAATATAATTAGAGAGTGATTTGTTTATTGATTTAGATGCGATGAAAAGGCTATTTATCCCCCCGGTAAATAGTCTTTTCTCTTTGTTGATCAAAGTAAAGTTTGTATGCCGAAAATGTACTGAAAGCATCGTTAAAAGCTGTTAAAACAATAGGAAAAAAGGAGGATTATTGCTATCTTTAAGTACATGCTCCTAATCTAAAATAAACAAATCAAAGGTGTTTAAAATTGATGGTTTAACAGTTAAAAAATTAGGATATGAGAAAGTTATTTTTTGGAATTCTGATCGTCGATATTCAGAAGTTGAGAGACCTTATAATTAATTTACCTTCAGCGTGCAGATATGTGATGAGTAAATAAAATGATAAATTACTGCTAAGAATAAAAGGCCTGGATGTAAAACAAACATCTGGGCTTTTTTATACTATGCTTCGCTTTTTTAATCAAAGTTGTTTCTTGTACTCATTGGGAGTCATCCCTTCTTGTTTTTTAAAAACCCTAAAAAAGGTAGACTTAGAAGCAAACCCACATTCTAGGGCCAATCCAACCAGATCATAATTTTTATGTTTTTCATCTTTCAGCAACCTTTTAAATTCTTCTATTCTTAACCGATTGATATACTCAATAAAAGAACCTTTGTTTGTTACTCCTAGATAATCTACAATATCTTTTTTCTGAATATCAAAACGTTTAGCAAAAGAAACTACAGTGATAGTAGGGTCTTGATATAGTTTTTGATCAATCAGCTTGTGGTTAAGTAAATAGCTTATCTCTTCTGTGTTCGTTAATAGGTTTTTACTTAACAAAGGATCATTAGGAAACAATAACCTGCGAATAAAGCGCAGCTCGGTAAGTGCATACAAAGAAAAAACGTAGGTAATAAAAAAGAAATGCAAGTACACGATATCCTCTGTGTATTCCAGAATCAATGCATATAAGTTTGTTGAGGCATTGGTAGTATAGAGTGCATCCCAGAAAGACTTCAACATGTCAAATGCTGGTGTAAGCAGCATAAAAGAGTATAACGAATAGAATAAAAACAGAAAACGCTTATAGACCTTTGGTTGAAGATATGATTTGAGGTAAAGTTTTAATGCTTTCCGGGTTAAAAAGAAGTAATACCAGAAAATAGCAATCCCAGCGATAAAAAATATGGGGACTTGTTGTTTGTCGAATGACGGCCAGTATTCTGGAAAAAAATGTCGTATCACCAGTGAAGCTAGATAAACAATTGAAGGGATAGTCAAATGCTTGACGATGTAATTTGTCTTCAAATCTTCAATAATGCTTTTAAAATAAAACAATAGAAGAGCCGGAATAAAAAGCATCTTATCTGGTCCTAGCAAAATTCCCAGTAAGAAATGTTGCCTCCATGTTTGGTGAAATATGAAGTAGCAATACCAAAGGCCAAAAATTGCACAAATACTAGCCAGATAAATCGTGTTCTGATTTGATCTTTCGTAAAAGTGTAAGATAGAAACACCTATCAATTGAATGCCTAAAAAGCACAACATTCCGTCAAAAAATAACTCCATATAGCTGTGATATTTATAACTAGAACCGTTCTTAAATATATAAAATACAATAGTAAGATCCATTCAGCCATAACTCACCATTAATCGAATTCAAAAGTTGTCCCATTATTAGTTTTGGGACCTTTTTGAACAAATGCCCAATAAAAAAATGAGCTACTTTGGTGCCAATCAAAAATTAAATATGACCAATATGATGAGTTCCTTTATCAAGATGATGAATACCCTGTATTGCTTTGTAATCGCATTATGTATGACGAGTTGTACAAAAACCGACACCATTGAAAAAGAAAACTCTGTATACAAAGCATTACATTTTAAAGATCAAATAGAGGTATTGATCATTGGCACTTTTCATTTTGATCAGGAAACGAATTATGATGAATTGTCTGAAAAAAATCAACTTGAAATAGATCGGTTACTAACTGACTTAGAAAAGTTTGGTGCCACAAAGGTATTCATAGAAAAGTCTCCTCTTTATGATTCTGTTTATAATGCAAGATATCAGGAATACTTAACATCAGAGGAGTCTATTGACTCTCTGAGAAATGAGATTTATCAATTAGGATTTAAAATGGCAAAAAGATTACGGCATGATGCTATTTATCTTTTTGATAACAAACCTGATTTTATAGGGTCCCTAGAAGATTTTAGTTTTAGTTCTTTCGCCAAATATGCAGATTCCGTGGATACCCAATTCAATAAAAAACATCATCAGCAAATCTCAGAAGTATACACCTATAATGATAGCGTACGAAATTCTCTAGGGCTATACAATAATATTAAATCACTAAATAATGCAGAAGCCGCTCAGTATGATATTGCAAGAATGCATGCCATAGAAGTTAGAGTAGGAGTGGATCACAATTGGATTGGTGCAGATTGGTTAGGACGATGGTATCAAAGAAATATTCGAATGATGATGCACGTGCTTCGACAATCAGATCCAGGGGACAAAGTGATCCTTTTTGTGGGCTCTAATCACAAATGGGTGTTGGAACAATTAATGAAAAATACACCAGAGCTTCAAATTGTAGATCCTTTACTCTTTATTAAATAAAAGACAAAGACAGTACGAATAGGTTTTGTCCTTTTTGAAATTATAGAAAGAGATACTGACTTAAGTGTTGATTGCTTTCTGAATTTTATACCATTAATTACTACTCTGATGGTTCAAAGTCATTTTACGACGATTGAACAGAATTTTATTTCTTTTTTCTCATATCCTATCTAGATTTGAAACTATTATGAGTAATCTAAGTATAATCAAATCAGAATAGTATGAGTCCAGAACAAGTGTTTTCAATCGCCAATATGATGGCCATGCCCATGTGGATCCTAATGATCATTTTACCTAACTGGAAAGCAACCCGATTTTTAGTTGACTACAAAGTAATTCCTTTACTACTCTCAGTAGTTTATGTTATCTACATATTTCTTTCTATCCAAGGAGGTGGTGGATTAGATTTTGGGAGTCTAGGATCAGTAATGCAGCTTTTTACGGTAAAAAACGCAGTAATTGCGGGTTGGGTACACTATTTAGCTTTTGATCTATTAATCGGAATGTGGATGATCCAACAAAATCGTAAACTGAAAATTCATCCTGTACTTATGGCACCATGTCTATTTGCCACCTTTATGTTAGGCCCTGTAGGCTTTTTACTTTTTACCATCATCAAATCAATAAAAAATCAAAAAAATGAACAGGTTTAAGAATATATTACGAGAAGTAAAGGCAAGCAGCCCTATTTTGTACGGTATTGTCATGTTACATCTCCTTATGGCTATAGGATGTATCATTGGACTTATTGTTGATGATCGTACCCTTGTTGGAGTCAACATATGGATCAAGCCCTTGAAGTTCTGTCTCTCTGGAGGGATCTATATATTCACCGTTGGTTATCTGAATACACTATATCCATATTCAACCAGAAGAAAAAACATCATTAATAATATCGTTTCCTGGACATTAGCCATAGAAATCGGTATTATCGTGATGCAAGCCGCTAGAGGAGTACAATCTCATTACAACCAAAGCTCTTTGCTTGATGGATTATTATTTGCTGCCATGGGAATATTAATAGCCATAAACGTGCTGATTATGTTTATGTATGTCATCGATACGTTACGTTTAAAAATGAAGGTGGACCGACCGGTACAATGGGCTATCTTGATGGGATGGATTGTAGTGATTGCCGGTAGTTGGGTAGGAGGGCAGATGATTGGGCAATTGTCTCATAATGTGGGTGTGCCTGATGGAGGAGCAGGCTTACCACTAGTAAATTGGAGTACAGTGGGAGGTGATCTTCGTGTAGCACATTTCTTTGGATTGCATGGTATACAAATAATTCCGTTATTCGCAGTATGGGTGGCTTCCAAAAAGAAACTACGTCTCAATAAACAATTCCTTGCAGTACTTGTTTTTGGAGTATTGTATGCAAGTTGGATAGGGTTTACTTTTTATCAGGCATCGCATGCTATTCCGTTACTTAAATTATAGATATCAATAATGCCCAATACCAAAAAAGAGCGCATAGAAATTCTAGGTTTTGATGATCGCTGGTTTATGATTATCGGCATTTTCGTACTTAGCTTTATTACGGATTATTTGTTTAGTAATTCCTTTAGTAGATATCCGTTACCGCAGGCGATCATTAATTGGGGAGTGTCCTTGTTTTTCTCCACTTTTGATTGGATTATCATGCGTAAGCTGTTGATCTTTTTAAGAAAAACATATCCTTCGTTAAAAGATAATTTGAAACGCATTCTTATCTTTTTCATAGGTATCATAACCACGGTAATTGTATTGGACACCTTGGGAGGAATTCTACTCTCTTGGATATTTGGAGTGCATTATAACCCAATGGGGCGATCAAAAATTATCTTACCGGTAATTTTGATTAGTACCATGACCATGGCGATCTACGAAGCTGTTTATTTTTTGATTCGACTCAAAAAATCGATTCGTGAAGAAGAGCAAGCCAAACAGATTGCAGTGCAAGCGCAACTGGATACACTAAGAAATCAAGCACAGCCACACTTCTTATTTAATAGCTTAAATACGCTACGCGATATCATCGACCAAAATTCTAAAGAAGAAGCAAAAGACTTTGTGGATAAGCTGGCGGATATCTATCGCTTTATTTTAGAATCGGGATCGGTTAATCTGGTTACGCTACATGATGAATTAAAATTTGCAGAGGCGTATATTCATATTCAAAAAGAACGTTTTGGCACTAATTTGCAAGTGCATTGGGATGTACCCGATACTGTAAAAAATACTATGATCATACCGATGAGTTTACAACTATTATTAGAAAACGCTATCAAACACAATGTAATATCCAAAGCAAAACCCCTAGAAATTACTGTTACAGCTGATCATAATCATTTAGTGGTGTCCAATACTATCCAAACAAGATCTACAAAGTTGGCATCTACTAAATTAGGGCTAAAAAACATAGAAAAACGATATGGACTAATTTCAGAACAATCCCTGACCGTAGATCAGTCAAATGGAAAATTTAAAGTAAGTTTACCATTACTATCTTCTGCAGAACAAAAAAAGTAATCATGCAAGTACTAATCATTGAAGATGAACCTAGAGCAGCAAGACAATTGCAGTCATTATTGCAAGCATGCAATTTTCAATATCAGTTGCTAGAGATTATTGATAGTGTAGAAGAAGCTGTGCTATGGTTTCAAAACCAAATCATCCCAGATTTGGTTTTTATGGATATACAATTGGCAGATGGCTTGAGTTTTGAAATATTTCAACAGGTAAGGGTAGAAGCACCAATTATTTTCACCACAGCTTTTGATCAGTATGCCATTCAAGCTTTTAAGGTAAATAGTATCGATTATTTGCTCAAACCAATTCAGAAAAATGACCTCGCTCGGGCATTAGATAAGTTCAAGAGTTCAAATACTTCAAACACCATTGACCCATCTATAGTACACCAATTGTTGCAAAATATGCAACAAGGTAGCGGAAGGGAAGGGATATTGGTCAAAGACGGTAAAAGTTTTGTGCAACTCAAAATAAAAGATGTGCTATATTTTTATTCTGAAAATAGCATCACCTTTGGAGTAACTGCTACGAAACAATACATTGTAGACGAAACCATTGATCAATTGTATGAAACCTTGGATCCAGAAATGTTTTTTAAGATTAATCGTGGCCAATTAGTTGTCAAAAATGCTATAGAGCGCATAGATCCTTATTTTAATCATCGTGTAAAACTTACCGTTACCAAAGCAGAGGAACAGGAGTTTGTGGTAAGCAGACAACGCACTCAGGATTTTAAGGACTGGATGAACCGATAAAATTACTTTAATAAAAGTTTAACGAAAACCATTTTGAAACGATCGGTCTATTATTATATATTTGCAAAGTAAACGAACGGTCTAATCATGGCAAAACACGATATCAATAATATTTTAGAGAAGGGGATAGAGCTATTTCGCCTCAATGGGTATCACAATACGGGAATACGGGATATTCTTAAAGCATGTGATATGCCAAAGGGTTCATTCTATCATTCTTTCGAGAGTAAAGAGGATTTTGTGGTAAAGGCTATTTTGCATTTTGAAGAGATCATAGGTAAAGACTTTGAAAAAAACTTATCAGACGAATCCTTATCCTATTATGATCGAATCAGAAATCACTTCAATATTCATATTGATTGGTATACAGAAAAGGACTTTAAGGTTGGTTGTTTATTAGGAAATCTAAGTACAGAAGTAGCCGGAACCATAGATCCTGTGTCTAATGCAATATCGGCCGTATATGAGAGATGGAGCAGGGGATTAGCAGGTTTTATTGCAAAAGGACAAGAAGAAGGAGAGATTATTAAACATATTGAAGCCTTGGATTTGGCTAATTATCTTTTTGATAGCTTTAATGGTGCTTTAGGTAGAATGAAGGTAGAACGAAGTAGAGAACCGCTAAATCACTTTTTGAATATTAATATGACTTTAATAAAGAATGAGGATAAAATTACGGCAAATTAGATTTGCTATTTTTTTTATCATAAAAATAAACGAACGGTCTATTATTTTTTGATCTTCGAAATTAAATAACTTAAATTAAACGTATACAAATGACAACAATTGAAAATTTAAACTACGATGTAAAGACTATTGAAAACGCACCTGAAACTTCTAAAGAAGTGCTAGAGCAAGCTAAAAAAGCCTACGGTTTTGTTCCTAACTTATTAGGAACTATGGCTAACCATCCGGCTTTATTAAAAAACTATTGGGAGGGAAGTGCCAATCTTGGTGAAAACAGTACTTTAAGTGCTAAAGAACAACAGGTAGCTTACCTAGCAGCCAGTTATGAGAACAACTGTCACTATTGTATGGCAGCCCATACTTCTATTGGTCAGATGCATAAGATTGATCAATCTATTCTGGATGCCTTGCGTACTGGAACTCCAATTCCGGATGCACGGCTAGAAGCTCTTAGCCAATATGTAAAAGCTACTACGACTAGTAGAGGTCGTGTTTCTCAAGAAGATATCAATGCATTTCTTGAAGCTGGCTTTACGCAAGAAAATGTATTAGAAGTAATTACCATTGTGAGCTTAAAAGTAATGACTAATTACATCAATTACGTAGCACAAACCAAGGTAGATTCAGCATTTGAGCCAAATGCCTGGGAAAAATTAATGGTATAGTAATAACAAAGGGTATAAGAATAACTTGTGGGATATCTAATTTCATATAAGTTATTCTTACCCTAATCACATCCAAAAAAATGGCATTAGTACAATCAAATATGATGGAGTTGGGCACAAAAGCTCCTTCATTTATATTACCAGACACCGTATCAGGGAAATCAATTTCCTTGTCAGACATAAAATCGGATATCGCTACTGTAATAATATTCATATGTAACCATTGTCCCTTTGTACATCATATCAATCACAAATTGGTAGAAATAGCTAACGAATTTCAAGCCAAAGGAGTGCAGTTTATAGCAATTAGTAGTAATGATGTACAGTATTATCCACAAGATGGACCAGAAATCATGAAACAAGTGGCAGCAAAAGAAGGGTATTCCTTTCCGTATCTATATGATGAAACACAAGATGTAGCAAAAGCATACCAGGCAGAATGTACACCCGATTTCTTCGTGTTTGATGGAGATTTAAACCTTGCATATAGAGGGTGATTTGACGAAACCCGCCCAGGTATGGGAAAAGCCACAGGTAACGAATTAGTGAGTGCACTAACTGCACTAGTAAACCATACCGAAATCGTATTGGATCAGAAACCCAGTATGGGATGTAGCATTAAATGGAAATAATATAACAGATAACAATCATAATCAAAACTATTAAAACGATGAAAAGAATAATTGTAACACTAGTATTTGTAGTAGCTTCAACGTTAGCTACTGCACAAACCGCAAAAGAAATTATTGCGCAATCTGTAGAGGCTATTGGCGGAGCCCAAAACTTCTACAACAAAGGAACTGTATCCTACGACTACGAATATCGTGCTCCAAAAGGAGAAAATGCAATTACCTTGGTAGGAAAAGAAACGTATATGTTTGATGGCGAACGTTCTTACGCCACCTATACAACACACAGTCTTACTGGCGCAAACGGTAAAGTGGTGGAAGGATATAACGGAACAGATGCATGGGTAACTTTTGATGGAAAAGTATCCGATGATCAACAAGCTAATGGCGTAGCCCGATTTTTAAGGAAAACGAATTATTATTGGTTCGCCATGTTCTTTAAATTGGCAGATAATGGAGTAAACCATGAGTTATTAAGTGATCAAAAGGTAAACGGTAAAGACTACAAGCGAGTTAAAATTACTTTTGGCGATCAGGTGGGAGATGCTCAGGACACCTACATCATATATGTAAATAAAGAAACAAAGTTAATTGATCAGTTCTTATTTACTGTGGTTGGGTTTGGTATCTCAGATCCGTATTTGATGACTTTTGATTACGAAACCATCGACGGAATCAAAATACCGACAAAAAGAAAATATATTGAAGCAGATTGGGATGGTAACGTGAAAGGAAAAGCGTATTACATTACAAATTGGACCAATATTCAATTTGGTATTGATGTGGACAAATCCCTTTTTGAAAAACCCTAATTTTTTAAAACCAACTAAAGACAAAACCAAAAAAAATCAAAAGTCTAAACAAGGCTTTTGATTTTTTTAGTTGTAGTCATTTCAAAGATAATGACTGCTATTTTAAGTAATCTATTGGATCCAGGTATTTTCCTTCATGTCGTACTTCATAATGCAAATGGGGTCCAGTGGATTTTCCGGTATTTCCTAAATATCCGATCACATCACCTTTTTTAATGGTTTGTTTTTCTTCGGTATTAAAGCCGTCAAGATGCGCATACCAGGTTTCATATCCATCTGCATGTTGGATGACAATTAAATTTCCCCAATTACCTTCTAATGATGCTTTGGCAACCACTCCATCAGCAGTAGCCAAAACAGGTGTTCCAACACTACCTCTTATGTCTATCCCTCTATGAATGATGCCTTCACCAATTTTGAGATTATTTCGTTTATGACCATAATGAGAGGTAATGTCCTTTTCAGTCCCATTTTGTACTGGAAATAGGGAAGGAGGAATATCATCACTTAATTCTATAACCATTGTTTTGGTAATAGGCACCTCGTTTACAATAGGTTTCGAAAATGCGGAAACTAAAAATACGCATACCAGTACTAAGAAAACATACTTTAGTTTGGTAAAAGGGCTTGATTTGGTTTTTGTAATCATATCTATTCGTTGTTTTAAGATTGGATGTTTGAAATAATTATAAGTGTGATTTGGATTGGAAATATCAATTGTACGCAACAATAGCTCCAGATACTCAGATGGTTTCCCTTGTTGATGAATCACCTTTTCGTCTGCTTGATATTCATGAATGGCTTTTAAAGACTTTCTAAACAAATAGGATAAAGGATTGAACCAAAATATCGCAATAAACAATTCAAGAAAGATCAAGTCAACAGAATGTCTAAAATGGATATGAGCTTTTTCATGAGCAATAATCAAGGGGTCACAACTATTTTTGGGTAAGTAAATTGTATTAAAAAAAGAAAATACCTGGGATACATTTCCCACTACTAGTTCATATCCTGTTTTTTGCTGCTTTATGGATGTTCTTTTTAGTACCACTAACTTTCGTATACTTATATACACCCTTAGCAAACACGCTAGAAGTCCTAAACCGTATAAGAAACCTACGATCAACATGTAATTGACGGATGGTGTTGTGGGAGAAGGTTCGATAACGGTAACATTCTGAGGCATGTAGTGATGTACCTCTTCAAAGACAGGAACTTCTATTAATGAATTTGTAAAAGAAGGAACTGCATCGTTGATCAACGGTAACAGAAAGGAAATTGGAATCATCCCTAATAGTATAGCCCGATTCAGTGCATAAAAAGTCAGTTTTCTTAAGATAAGAAGATAACATAGGTATAGTACAGAAAAGACTGCGGTTACTTGTAATATATATAAAATCAAACTATTCATTCTTGTACTTTAGTTGTTCTATTTTTTCCTCGATCATTTTTTTCATCTTTTCTAATTCAGTAAGATTAAGATCCTCATCTGAGGCAAAAAAAGAGGTAAACTTACTAGCAGATCCACTAAAAAAATTACCAACCAATCCTTTCATATGCTTTCTGAAATATACCTCTTTAGAAATAGCAGGGTAGTACTGTCGTATCTTACCATAAGTATCAAATTTTAGAAATCCTTTTTTTACTAAAACTCTTACCACAGTGGATATAGTAGTGTATGCGGGTTTTGGTTCAGGAAACTGATCTACAATATCTTTTAGGAATACTTTTTCAAGTTTCCATACGTATTTCATCACCTGTTCTTCGGCTTTTGTTAGTTCATTCATGGGACAAATATAGAATTATTTTTCAATATAACTATATTTATAGTCACAAAACTACAATTATAGTAATTGAACTATTTATATAGTAACCGTTACATCTTCAAATAGAGTATACCAAAAGGGTAGCGGTATATACTAACATCATTACTATATTAAGTAAAAAATAGAGAGTGATATAATTAAATTCCTAATGAGGATTTTATTTTAGGAACATTCAAATTGTTAAGAAGTTCAACAAGATTAGGATACCATTTTTCATGATAGCCAAATTGAGGCTGTCTAAACTCTTTAATGGCTCGTTCTTTTGACCAATTATCAAAAACAATTCGATATGCTGCAGAAACTACTCCTGTACGATCCGATCCATGCCAGCAATGGATAAGAATGGGTTTCTGTGCGTCATTAATAATTTGTAGCGCATTAATGATATCCTCTTCGTCGATTTCTGCAGCTCGTAAGGGTAAACGCTCTAGTTGCAGTTGGGTTTCTTTTGCCTTATGAGAATTTTCTTTTAAACGTCTAAAATTAAGTACAGTTTTAATCCCATAATCTTCTAATCGTTCAAATTCATTTTTGCTAGGTTGCTCAGATCGATATACATCATCACTTATTTTATATAAGTTTTTTAAACGTTTGACAGTTACTTTTTCTGCTACATTAGATTGCGCAATACATTGAAAAAAAGAAATGAATACTAGAGAAATAAGAACTATGATTCGCATGCGACATTGATTTATAACAAAGATATTAAGTATTGTAAGGAGTTCATCTTGAAAAACGATATTGTTTGAACATTTTTTAGTCATCAAACTAGAGCATCATCTAATCCAAAAACTGCATACTGTAATTTGGTTTATACATTCAGTGATATGATTTACTCTACTCACAATCTGATATTTAACTTTGCTATAAATTCTAAAACTAAAAGTTATGTTCGGCAAAATGATATCAGATATGATGGTGAAACCAGGTAAATCCCCTGTGTTTGAAACCCCAGATCAGTACCAACTTAATTACGAAGATGTAACCTTTACTGCTTCAGATGGCGTCACTCTTTCTGGTTGGTTAATAAAAGGAGGAACCGATAAGGTAATTATTCAATCTCATTTTGGAGTACAATGTTCTCGTTGTGGATTTACACAAGAAGGTAAAGGAATGATGAAGAATGTTTTATGGACTAGTGACATTCATTTTTTGGATCAAGCCAAGTATCTGGTAGAAGCGGGGTACTCCGTATTGATGTATGACATGCGAAACCACGGAAATAGTGAACAAAACGGATGGGTAACATGGGGACTGGAAGAGCGCAAAGACGTGGTAGCTGCGATACGTTACATTTCAGAACATGAAGAATATCAAAAAGCCAATATCGGGTTATTATCTATTTGTATGGGGCAAGGAGCCAGTACTTTTGCTTTTGGTATGGAGGATATGAAACAATTCACCAACCTCAAAACCATGATCTCTGTACAACCACTCACATATGATTACTTTGTAAAAGCTATGGGGTTACCTGGTTTTCTAGTTGCAGCAGGTAACAAATACAATAAGAATAAAAGAAATATTTCGTTGGATGGAGATTCCTTTTTGCCATACGTAAAAGACATTTCGGTACCCACATTGGTTATTCAAAATAGTAACGATCCCATGACCAACATGGAGATGGTAAAACAATATTATAACGACCTTACTGTGGAGAAAGAGCTATTGATGATTGATTTGGAAAAGAAACGTGGTGCAGCATATGATTGGCTAGGCAAAAACCCTGAAAAAATAGTAGGTTGGTTTGACACTTATTTGAACTAATAGTTCATAAAATATTTTATCCAGAATGAATTCTGATAAATTGCTTTCCACACTTATTACTAGTTGTCCACAAGAAGGTTTTGAACTAGCTATCAAGTTATCTAAAGTAGGTTTACAAGCAAGTCAATCCGATTTAAAATTGTCTGAAAAATACAGTCTTGTGAGTATTTCTGAAATAATGGATGTAACTATTTCATCACAATTGATTGCTCTTAATTTTCATACCATCGCACTTGCCAATAATTATTGGAGATAGAGAATAACTTATTTTAAAAACATATGAATCATGATTAATGAACAACAAACACAAATGTTGAGTATGCTTGCTCAAGGTTTATCAAAGCCTCCACATACTCCTATTTTAAGAACCCCAGAAGATTATGGGATTGACTATGAAAATATTAGTTTTGAGACTGAAGATGGAATTACCATTAAAGGTTGGTTCATTCCAGCCGATTCTAATAAAGTCATTATCAGTAATCATTTTTCCCCAGCCAATCGTTACGGTTTCGCAGGTCATCTAGAAGGATTAGATTTTGCTGGAGGTTTTGAGGTGAATTTTTTACCAAGGTATAAAGCACTTCATGATGCAGGTTATAATATCATAGCATACGATCTTAGGGGGCATGGCGAAAGTAGCGATGGTAAAGATGGCATATCAGGAGTTGGTTATTACGAATGGCAAGAAGTACTTGCCTCTATCGAATATGCAAAATCCAAAATAGAATCTGCGGAGATTGCACTTTCTAGTATGTGTATGGGAGCAAATGCAACACTTAACGCGATAGAAAAAAAACCAGAAGCTTTTGAAGATATTAAGTGTTTTCTTTGTATCGCTCCTTTAAAAGGCCAGACAACCATTGAAAGACAGGCAACTCAAATGGGAATTGATCCTGAAGAAGCATTAAAATCCTTTGAACCGATTTACAATCAAATTACTGGTTTAACAATTGCTGATCATAATATTATTCCTAAATTTAAAAATCTTCGTATTCCTACTTTCTTTTTTCAAGTGAGAGACGATGCGAATTCAAAGTGGACCGATGTGCAAGAAATGTATGATATCACACCAGTTGAGGATAAGAAAATAGTTTATATGGAAGGTACACCGCTGAGATTTAAGGGATATAATTATTTTTCAGAAAATACAGAAGAGATGATTGAATGGTTTGATAACCATATGGATTAATGCAGATATATGAGTAGTTATTTTAATTTATTTGGGGCAAAAGTAACCAAAGATCTTGTTCGTAATTATGAACAGTCTGAACATTGGAGAAATGGAGCATTTCAAAATCTGGAGTACACTACAATGGGAGGCACCTTGCTAGATTTGCCTCGTGTAATTTACAAACAACTTTCTAATAGAAGTGGTCGTGTTCCTAAGCAATTTCTGCCGATCGCTGCGTTTGATAAAGACGATTTTTTGGCGAAGTCTAACACCGCAAAATTTATTTGGTATGGACATTCTGCATTGCTACTTCGCGTAGAAGGTAAAACCATTTTGATAGATCCGATGTTGGGTCCTAATACTACTCCAATAGCACCTATAGCAACCAAACGATTTTCGGAAAATACCTTAAATGTAATCGATGATTTTCCAAAAATTGACCTAATGCTAATTACACATGATCATTATGATCACTTAGATTATGCTAGTATCGAAAAGTTAAAGTCAAAGACTGAAAATTACTATGTTGCCTTAGGTGTAGGAAGACATCTCGAGAGTTGGGGAGTGCCTTCTGACTGTATTATCGAATTTGATTGGTGGGATTCCAAAATCTTTGGGAACATAAATATCACATTCACTCCAACGCGACATTTTTCTGGTCGAGGTTTAACAGACCGATCAAAAACCTTATGGGGGGGATGGGCAATACGATCATCAAATGAAAACATATGGTTTAGTGGAGATGGAGGGTATGGTAAACATTTTAAAGTGATAGGAGAAAGATTAGGCCCATTTGACATAGGATTTATGGAATGCGGTCAATATAATGAGGACTGGAAATTGATACACCTATTCCCAGACGAAGCTATAAAAGCAGCCATTGACGGAAAAGTTAAAAAAGCATTACCCGTACATTGGGCAGGATTCGCCTTGTCCTACCAGCACACATGGCAAGAACCCGCCGAAGACTTTGTCAAATATGCTCAAAAACATAAAATGGATTTTATCCTTCCGAAATTAGGCGAATTATTCAATATATCAAATGAATTAAAAGAAACTTGGTGGAAAAAAATTAAATAAAAAAACATATCCATTATGAACTCAAAAATTTTAATACTCTTGTTTGCACTAGTGGCTATTCTGGTGATCCTATATTTTACTGGCAGAAAATCGGTACACCATGAAATTACTATTCATGCCACTCCCGAAAAAGTTTGGTCCGTTTTGACAGACACTCAAGCTTATGACACCTGGAACCCAGTAATGAAACTGATAGAAGGACAAATACAAGAAGGTAATAAAGTAATTTATCAATTTACCCAAGATGCCAACAACGTGAGTCAAATACCCTCTACAGTAAAAGAAGTTATTCCAAACCAATTACTCAATCAGGGAGGTGGAATGCCATTGATATTAACCTTCGATCATAAATATATTCTCAAACCAACTCCAAACGGAACCCAACTAATCATCCATGAAGATTATCGAGGTATTGGTGTTAATTTTTGGAATCCCAAACCTGTGGAAGAAGCCTATGGAAGATTGAATAGGGCTATAAAAATTCACGTAGAATCTTTAAATTAGTGACAATGAAAGACATCATAAAAATAAATAACATTACCCAAGTACATGATTTTTTACAGCTACCAAAACCAAAGCACCCATTAGTATCGGTTCTGCCGATTACAGATGAGATGACGAACTATGATTATGGAGATTATTCCTATGTGTTTGGATTCTATCAAATTAGTTTAAAATCAGGGATTTCAGGTTCATTGAGTTACGGTAGAAATTCTTATGACTTTCAAGAAGGGACTATGGTTTTTATGAAACCCAATCAAACCATTAAAATCGAAAATAATCAAGAATATAAAGGAGCCTCTGGTTGGACGCTGTTATTTCACCCTGATCTAATTGGTAAATCAGAACTGGGTAAAATGATTAGTACCTATTCGTTCTTTAATTACGAAACCAATGAAGCACTTCACTTATCTGATGATGAAAAAAGATCGTTGACTGAACTGGTTTCCAAAATAGAAAAGGAATACAATCAAAACATTGATAAGCACAGCCAAGAATTGATAATTTCGAACATCGATCTTTTACTGAAATACTGTAAGCGTTACTACGATCGACAGTTTTATACCAGAACCAATCTAAACAAGGATCTTATTTCCCGGTTTGAAAATATCATGTTAGACTATTTTAATACCGAAAAGGCAAAAGATCTAGGCGTCCTAACGGTAAATTTCTGTGCAAATGAACTGAATATGTCCGCAAATTACCTGGGAGACCTGTTAAAAAACGAAACAGGAATCAGTGCCAAAGAGCATATTCAAAGCTTTTTGATTGATAAAGCAAAGACCAAAATTCTTACCAGTACACAAACGATTAGTGAAATTGCTTACGATTTTGGATTTGAATATCCACAAAGCTTCAATAAATTGTTTAAATCCAAAACAGGATTAACTCCAACACAGTACAGAAGTGCAAATTAGCTTATATTAGAGCTAAAAATATAACCACAACTGTACAAATATGATCGTTACCAAAGGAATTAGTGTATTTAAATTATTGAAGTGGACAGCACACCACATTATTTGGTTAACCCTGTTTATGGGTTCGATTGCTGCCTTATATTACTATGAGATTATTACATTTAGTATTCCCTGGTTACCGGTTTCTGTTATAGGTACCGCAGTTGCTTTTTATGTAGGTTTTAAAAACAATCAGGCCTATGATCGTATGTGGGAAGCAAGAAAGATATGGGGAGGTATTGTAAATGATAGTCGTACCTGGGGGATGATGGTTGACGGTTTTATATCCAATTTTTTTACAGATAATCAGCTTACAAAAGAAGAGATTCATAAGATCAAACAACGTCTTATCTATCGACATATCGGGTGGTTATACGCGCATAGAAGCCAACTATTGGTGGCTACTCCTTGGGAACATATTAGTCAGGGAGGTTTTACAGCCAGGACCGCTAGAAAATACCAAAAGAAATTTGGGATTGGCCTGGTCGATGATGAAGTTACTCGTAGTGAATTGAAGCAATTTTTACCAGAAGAGGAACACGATCGGTTAGTAGATTACAATAATACGGCCACGCAAATCATCAATGAACAATCCAGAGATTTACAAGCACTTAGAGAACAAGGATATATCGAAGATTTTCGACATATGGAAATGGCCAATATTTTGAAAAGCTTTTATACTTTACAAGGTAAAAATGAACGTATCAAAAAGTTTCCTTTACCTCGTCAGTATGCAAATATGAGCTGGTATTTTGTCGCTATTTTTGTGATTCTACTTCCGTTTAGCATGATGCCGGAGTTGGATAAAATAGGAGAGTGGGGAATCGGTTTATCTATTCCGATCACAGTACTTTTGGGATGGGTATATGTAATGATGGAGGTAACCGGAGATTACTCCGAAAACCCTTTTCAGGGAATGGCTAATGACATTCCTATGCTATCCTTATGCCGTACCATCGAAATTGATTTAAGAGAAATGCTGGGCGAGACCGATTTACCCCCTGGTATTGAGGCCAAGAATGGAATTTTGATGTAAAAATAGCTCAAAGATTATGTCACTTGAGTAAGGAACGGTACTTTTGAATCATGCAGCACTTTAAAACGATCTCTTCTTATTGTAAGGCGATACAGATTTCACTGCCAAAGCAATCGTATTTTGATATTAGAAGTTTTGAAGAAAACATGCCTACTGTTATCGCCAAAATGGAGCCTTTTAAACATGAGTTCTATGCTATAGCTATAAAAGTAGAAGGTTCTGGCAAGGCAATATCCGGACATCATACCAATTTTCCTGAAGGAGCAACGGTATTTTTTAATTCTCCGTTTCAAATCGTATCCTGGGACATTGTACCCGACTGGAAAGGGTACTATCTCATGTTTTCTAAAGAGTTTATTACCAAATCCAAGCACCTACAAGAACTACTAGCAGATTTTCCTTTCTTAAAAATAGATAAATCAATACCCTTTGAAGTTCAACCCGACGAAGTTTCAAAGTTATTAGCTATTTACGAAGCTATTTACGAAGAGCAACAGCATTTACAACAGGATTCTTCACAAATCATAGAAGCACAAGTACTGGTGCTGCTCAGTTTTGTAAAACGTTTCTTTACGCAACAGGTGACCAAAGAAGATGCTGCCAACGCATTTAGAAAGGCAGACGTTCATTTGCTATCCAGATTTCAAACCTTAATCGAAACCAGTTTTTATGAAACCAGTTTAGGAACCAAAAAGACCCATTCTACCAGTTTTTATGCAGATTTGTTGGCTATCCATCCCAATCACCTAAATGCTACGGTAAAAAGTATCACTGGTCATACGGCCAAACAGCATATCAATCAGTACATCCTACAATTGGCAAAATCACGCTTATTGCAAACACAAATGAGTATCAAAGAAATCGCCTATTCCCTTTATTTTGATTCTCCCAATAACTTCAGTAGTTTTTTTAAAAAACTGACGGATCAAACTCCAAATACATTCAGAAAAAGTCAAGCTCTTTGATTTTTATACTTCTTGATTTGATTCTATAAATCTTTCCAAGGGAATCTACAGCACCTTTGTATCATCAAAATACAATGATATGAAAAAGGTATTAATTATGATATTGACTTGTTATGCTTTTGCTGGTCAATCTCAAGAAAAATCAAGTATAGTTATGAACGATCAACAAAACATTACAACAACCATTACCAAAGTATTTGTACATACAGACCAGAAAGATTGGAGTGGAGTAGAAGCACAATTTAATAACCAGGTTTTTTTGGATTATTCTTCTATGACAGGTACGGATGCTGTAACGATTTCTCCAAATAAAATCACTACAGGTTGGAAAACGATTTTACCTGGTTTTACGCATACCCATCATCAAATCGGAAACTTTATTACAACGATCAATGGTAATACGGCACATGCCTTTTGTTATGGAACCGCCACTCACTATCTGGAAGATGAAAATGGAAACATCTGGACTGTAGTAGGAAGTTATGATTTTGATCTGGAAAAGATCCAGGATATCTGGAAAATCACCTCAATGAAGTTTAATTATAAGTACCAAAGTGGGAACACCAAACTTATCCAAAAAGCAATTGAAAATGCAAAGAACAAGTAAATCAATAATCCTGTTGTTACTATTGGTAATACTCTGGTCTTGTAACAATCAGGAAAATCAAAATGAAGTTAAATCCATTACAAAACATCTAGCGATGACCAAAGAAACTGCAATCCAAAACAAAGCTTCAGTAAAAGCATTCTTTACTGCTCTGGAAAACGAAAACGTAGAAGCATTGGTAGCCCTTTTTGCAGATCAGGGGAAGCATATCAATCCATATCACTCGGGTTTGTTTCCAACTGGAGCCAATGGCAAAGAAGAAATTAGAGGGTATTGGACTCCCGTTTTTCCAAATTTTGACGGTATGACCTTTCCTATCGATGAAATCTATGCGATGGAAGATCCAAAAATAGTATTTGTAAAATACACAGGTAACATCCAATTGAAGAATGATGCAGGTGTATACAGTAATCAATATTACTCCACCTTCAAGTTTAATGATGAAGGGAAAATAGAGGAGTACGTAGAGATTTTTAACCCTATCGTGGCTGCCCGAGGTTTCGGGTTGCTAGATAAAATCAAGTAGTATGATGAAAAAAAGAATAATCCTTTTAGCGGCAATCTCGGTGATGATACAGGGATGTAAACAAGAAACAAAAGTTGAACAAAAAGAAGAGATCAAAACAACGATAAAACAAAAAGATATGAAAAAGATACAATTCAAAAGTGAAGGCTTAGCTATTGTTGGGAACTTATTTTATCCACCTAATTTTGAAGAAGGAAAACAATACCCAACCATTGTATGTTCAGGAAGTTGGACAACCGTAAAAGAACAAATGGCAGGTTTGTATGCAAAACGTTTTGCTGAAGCTGGTTTTATCACCCTGGCATTCGATTTTAGAAATTACGGAGAGAGTGAAGGAGTGCCAAGATCCTGGGAAAATCCAGAGATGAAAATTCAGGATATTCATAATGCCATTACATATTTACAAACCCTACCAGAAGTAGATGCTAACAAAATTGGTGCTTTTGGAGTATGTGCAGGTTCTATGTACACCCTTATGGCTGCAGCAGAAGATGAGAACATAAAGGCTGTGGCCACTACAGCGTCCTGGTTACACGATGCAGAAGCCGTAAAACTGTTTTATGGAGGAAAAGAAGGAGTACAGTCTAAAATTAAATTAGCACAAGATGCAAAAAAGAAATATGCAAAAACAGGAGAGTTTACCTATATCAAAGCCATTTCTACAACAGATCCAGATGCTGCTATGTATGGAGAATTTGACTACTATCTTAATCCAGAACGCGGAGCTATTCCAGAATGGAGTGCAGATCAATTTGCAGTGGCTACCTGGGAAGATTGGTTAACCCTGGATCCATTTCCGTCGGCAGTAAAGTTAGATAAACCTCTATTTATGGTGCATAGTGATGGTTGTGTATTGCCTGATTATACCAAAAAGTATTTTGAAGCTGTGCCTTCTAAAAACAAAGAGTTAGTATGGGTAGATACAGATTTAGCATCTCCAATGCATCAGTTTGCGTTTTATGATCAAGAAAAAGAGGTACATCTCGCAGTAAATAAAACCAGTGATTTTTTTCATAAAAATCTCTAGTGTTCCCCCTCAGTATTTATACTGAATTATATTCCAAATAAGAACAGGTCTCTAATACCGAGACTTGTTCTTTGTACACATTAAGTTGTTTTAGCTTAAAACGGATCACATATCTCCGCCTAACCATTTTTTAAATTTACCTATCTTCTCAATAGCTACAGTAACTTGTGGATCATCTGGTATAGGGATTAAATGTAAAATTATCTTGGACTTTGAGGAGTAATACATTTTGGAAATAGAAGAGGTATGTATGATGTATTTGCGGTTAATTCTATAAAAATCCTTCGGATTCACCACATTTTCAATACTCTTTAAGGAGGATTCTATGGGTAATCTTTCTCCTTTTTTCAACTTGATAAAAGTAATTTTATCTTCAGAATAGAAATAAGCTACTTCTTCAATATCTACAGTTTTTAATTGATTCCCAGTTTTGACCAAAAACCGTTTTTTATACGAATCTTCGATATTACCTAAGAGTTGTGCATAATCCAATTGTATTTGATGATGATCTTCGTATTGTTTCAATTTGTTCAAACTACGCTGTAATTTTTCTTTTGCAATCGGTTTCAATAGGTAATCAATACTATTTTGCTCAAACGCTTTGATCGCATATTCGGAATAGGCGGTTGTAAAAATAATCTTTGAAGTAATCGTTCCCACTTGGTTGAATATTTCAAAAGAGTTATCGTCTGATAAGTTGATGTCCAAAAAGATCAGGTCTGGAATGTTTTCTTTGAGGTAGCTCACGGACTCCTTCACAGAAGGTAAAATACGTGCTATTCGGATGTTTGTATCCAATTCTTGTATCATGTTTTGCAGTTTGATGGCTGCAATTTCTTCATCTTCTATAATTATAGCCTGAATCATAAGTTGGGAGCGATTAAAGGAATTCTTGCAATATATTTTTGGTTTTCTATAGTAAATGTTGGAATCTCTTTATGAATCAAATCATATTGGTTTTTCAGGTTTTTTAATCCAATTCCTAAAGAAGAGTCCTTACCAATTGGTGTTTTCCGAGGCTGAAAGTTATTTTCTGCAATAATATAATCTCCTTGAGTTACAATATTGATTAGCAGTGGATTTTCGTTTTCGACAACATTGTGTTTAATTGCATTTTCGACCAGTAACTCCAGAGTCATAGGAGGAATCAGATACTTCATCTTGGGAGCATCGATTTGATAATTAATAACAATTGCTTCTTTAAAACGAATACGCTGAAGTTCCATATACGACTTAATAAACACCAATTCTTTTTCTACGGGGACTACGAGCTCCTCACTATAATCCAAATTGTATCGATATACATTCGATAACTCTTGTAGAAATGTATCAGCCTTATGCGTATCTGTATGGATTAATGCCGATAAACTATTGAAGCTATTAAACAGAAAATGTGGATTCAATTGTTTTTTTAGAGAAAGGTATTTTGAAATGATCTTTTCACTTTCATGTTTCGAAAGTTCCATTTTCATTTTATGTCTATTTTCTATTACAGTAAGGTAATTTTCAAAGAAGTAAACAAACAAAGTAACAATAAGTACACTTACCAGCACAACAAGAAACAAGGAACCTTCAGAAAGACCAGAATCCACGGTATCATCATCATCTATAAACAAATAGGAAGTCATCACTTCCCACAAAACACTAATAAATAATGTTTTGAATACAATCATAGAGATCATGCCCATTTTATTTAATGGATCAATGAGTCGTTTTTTGAAGAACTTATTTTCTGTGGTTAAAATAGCTCTGACTTTATAAATGATCCATATAAATAAAAAGGTGGTTGGAAGAATGACAATCGTCTCTTGTATTGCCTCTTGTAATGAGGTGTGCTCTAACTCGTATACGAAATTAAAGAAGACAATCAATAGAACGAATGTCCCATAAATATATACTCTTCCGTTTTTTAGCATGTACTTCTATTGTTTATTCTATTATTCTGAAATAATCAATGATTCTTCTTCCACATCAGCAGCATAAAAATAGCCTAAAACTCGATTACTTGGGGTATCCAAATTAAAAACATTACTTCTAATGGATGCTGGAGGAGGATTACCAACAAATGATAACCCCTGATTTCCGGTTTGTACAAAGAGTTCTAATAGATATTTATAATACGCTTCAGAAATTCCTAATTGCTGGATGGTAGCAGCATCTCCCAATTCAAATATTACTTCTTCATTGGGATTCACTTCTATACGTTGTAGTCCATCAAAAAACTCATCGCTTTCAACCAGTGTCCTACTGTTTCCAGGGTCTGGAACAATCACAAACTCTTCATTTCGAAATACTCGATAGTAATAAAAATTAGCGATGTTTGGCGGGTCTGTACTATCAAACTTTACAAAATACCCTTCGTCTGTAAACAAGGTTTCTTCTTCAAAAACGGCATAAACATTATCAAAGTTGGTCACCTCATTAAGAGTATCACTACCTTGATATGTTTCACCCTGCCATTCGATAGTGATGGTATAGCTTGTATTTAAGGTAGCAATGACGCCAGAATTTGTATAGATTCCATTTTCGGTATGCAAAAACTCAAAATCCTGATTCCCATCATTTACTATGATGGTGGCATTGGTAACGGGTAAGGGGGGCGTATCATCCAGAAACCCTGTAGTGGTCGTTAACCGAATGCGCTGTTCTGTTAATGGAGTAGTGGTATTTCTTTCTATCCCTCCGTTGATCACCAATCTGGGAGCGCTACCCGCTAAGGTAATATCGCTGGTTACATCAGTTTCACAACTGTAAATAAAGATCAGTGAGCATATTAAAACTAGTTTTTTCATCTTGCTTGTTTTTGAGGTTTTTTAAAATCTAAATTGGTAAGTAATACTGGGAACAATTCCGAAGTAAGAAAGCTTGGTAGCCTGGGTTTCTCCTGTAGCTACATCCATATCATTTACTTCACTAATTTCTCTGAAGAAAATTGAAGCCGCATTCTGGCGATTGTACAGGTTAGCAATACTAAATATCCAACTGCCTCGTTTCCCTTTTTTGGGATTGAGAGTTGCTGATACGTCTAGTCGGTGATAAGCTGGTAAACGATCGCCATTTCTGTTTTGATAATCGGCAACTACAAGTCCGTTTTGCTCATATTGCCCAGTTGGATAGGTTACTGGTTTTCCCGAACCAAAAACAAAGTTGGCTCCAAAATCCCATCGATCATTTAGTTTATAAATCCCAACGAGGTTGAGCTCATGTAATTGATCATTATTGGCTGGATAGTATTCGTTATTGTTAATTCCGAGTACATTTCTCTCTGTTCTGGCCAAAGTATAACTCAACCAACCGGTAAGCTTTCCTTTATTTTTATTAACCTGAACTTCCAATCCATAAGCTCTACCATCTCCTTGAGCCACTTGTGTTTCAATATTTTCGGTGAATAGCAAATCCGCACCGTCGATAAAATCAGTAACATCCTGTAAACTTTTGTAATAGGTTTCTACATTAAAATCATATGCTCCATCAGCAAAAGATCTGAAATACCCCAAAGCGAATTGATCAGAGTACTGTGGTTTTAAAAAAGGACCACTAGGTGCCCATACATCTAATGGAGTAGCAGAAGTGGTGTTGGAGATCAAATGTAGATATTGATAGTTTCTATTGTAACTTAATTTTAAAGAGTTACGGTCATTAATCAAATATCGAGCAGAAAACCGAGGTTCAAAACCATAGAAGTTTTCAATACTCTTACCAGAACCAAACTCTGTCTCTCCAACAACATCATTTTCTTCATAAATATCTTGTACAGCATTATAGGTAAGAGGGTCACCGGTTTCGTATTGTAATATCACATCTTTCCCAATACGATTAAAGTTGGACAATCGAACCCCATACTGTAAGCTTAGTTTATCAGAAATCCGTTGTTCAAAATCGACATAAGCAGCGGATTCGAGCGCGAACTTCTCTCTGAATTTCTCGGGATTAACCGAAGAACCTTCCAAAGGTTTAATTTCCCCTGGTTGAAAGTTGTAATACGTAAAATCTAATCCTGTACGTATTGTATTTTTATCATTGATGTACCAGGTTAATCTTGGCTTAAGGTTATAATTTAGAATATTGGAATTCCATCTAAACTCGGTTCCAGAACGTAAATTATCCAAATTGTAATCATAGTTACTAAATATGGCAGAGGTTTGCAGAAATAACTTGTCATTAAGCTCACTTGTCCAACGCAAAGTACCAGATGCATTACCCCAAACTGTTCCCAGTAAGCTTCCAATTTCGAAAACATCTCTTCCGAAATATCCAGACAAAAACAATCGGTTATTCTCATTAATGGTATAGTTTGTTTTTAAGTTAATATCATAGAAAGAAAGCTTAGTGTCCTGAAAGTCATCGCCTCCCAACGGAGCAAATAGATCTATGTAAGAGCGTCTACCAGCTAGCATAAAACTACCTTTACCTTCATCATTATTCCCTTTACCAATTGGGCCCTCGATCATTGCTTTGCTTGCAATAAGCCCTAGACCCAAGGTTCCTCCAAATTTCTTGATGTTACCTTCTTTCTGTTTTACGTCTAATACGGAAGATAAGCGTCCACCGTAAATGGAAGGAATACCTCCTTTGTATAGCTTCAAATCTTTTACCGCATCGGTATTAAAAACCGAGAAAAAACCAAATAGGTGAGAAGCGTTATAAATGGTAGCATCATCTAACAAAACCAGATTCTGATCTGCAGAACCCCCTCGTACATTAAATCCAGAGGAAGCATCATTTACACTGGATACTCCTGGCAAAAGTTGTATGGATCTTAAGATATCAGGCTCTCCCAAAACAACAGGTAACTTTTTTATCGTTTTTGAAGAAAGCTGAACCACACTCATTTCTGTGGATTTTACTGAAGCAGTACGTTTGGCTCCAGAAGAGGTGATGGTTACCTCACTGAGTTGCGCTATATCTTCTTCCAGTTCAAAATCAAGTTTTACATCTTCGTCGATATAAATTTCCTGCGTATTTGTTTTATATCCCATTAAAGAAAGCTGAACGTTATAGGTTCCCTCGGTTAACGTAATAGAATAAAATCCATAGTCATTGGAAACTGTGCCTTGATTTGGTCCAGTGATTATAGTTACGGCCCAAAGACTTTCTCCCGAGGCTGCATCTTTTACATAACCGCTTAAGGTATATTTTTCCTGAGCTTGTAATGTGATAAGAAAGAATCCTAGGGCGACATTCACAAAGATTTTCATAAGCTTTTTGGTTTTACATTTGTAACCAAAGCTATCTGTATAGGCCTCGACTCAACTCTAAAAAAAGACAAAACTGGATTTTTACCGATGAATACAGGAAAATGGATACTAAAAGATCTTGGAAAAAAGATGGGTTCATTTTTATCTTAAAAAACTTTAGAATTATTGCAATCTAATTGCAATAATTTTTAGGATTTGATACTAATTAATTATATTCTCACCCGAATTAGACCTTAAAACCCAATTTCAAAATGCAAAGCATAAAAAGGATGGTATCCTTGCTGGTGTTTATTCATACTATTTTAGTTACCTCGCAAATTGATACTAAGGCCATAAATGCGCTATTTTATGAATATTCTATTCCTAATACCCCAGGAGCTGTAGTAACTGTTGTAAAAAATGGTGAATTAATTTTTAGTCACGGATTTGGAAATGCAAACCTGGAATATAACATTCCTCTTACCCCACAAACACCCTTTAATATTGCTTCGTTAACCAAGCAATTTGTATGTTTTGGCTTACTGTTATTGCAAAACGAAGAAAAACTAACGTTAGATGATGATGTTAGAAAATTTATTCCAGAACTTCACGACTTTGGGAATGTGATTACTCTCAGGCATCTTATGTCGCATACTAGTGGACTTAATGATCAATGGCATTTGCTGTCTTTGGCAGGATGGAAGTTAGATGATGTCATTACCCATCAAATGGTACTGAAGTTCCTATACAAGCAACGCACTCTGGGATTTTTACCTGGAGAACGCTATTCTTACAGTAACTCATCGTACACCTTGTTATCAGAGGTAATCGCACGAGTTTCTGGAATGACATTTCCCGAGTTTCTAAAAAAATACATTTTCGAACCCTTGGGGATGAACAACAGTAGGGTACAAGATGATTACAGAGGTGTTATCAATAACCGTGCGTATTCCTATCAAAAGACAAATAGAGGATATGTAAAAAGTGTATATTCGACAGATACATATGGCCCTGGAGGGATTATTACAACTGGCGAAGATATAGCAAAATGGATGATTAATTTTTATGACACCACATTAGGATCTAGGGAATTGATCCAATTGTTAGACAATCAGCAAACACTAAATGATGGAACCAAGTTTGGAGGAGCTTTGGGACAGTTCCACAGCACACATATGAACAGAAAAATTATTCAACATACAGGTTCAGAAGCTGGATACCGATCTTATTTGGTCCGTTTTCCAGAAGAAAAGCTCTCGATTTGTGTTTTTAGTAACAGAAATAATGCCGATACCAAAAGGTTGGCGTTACACACCGCAGACATCTTCTTGAAGCCAGATA
This sequence comes from Aquimarina sp. AWH4_224, assembly GCF_056160245.1. Classification (NCBI taxonomy): domain Bacteria; kingdom Pseudomonadati; phylum Bacteroidota; class Flavobacteriia; order Flavobacteriales; family Flavobacteriaceae; genus Aquimarina; species Aquimarina sp. AWH4_224. The sequence goes on from NZ_JBSWWU010000001.1 coordinate 438,768, forward strand.
AAAAACCACTAATCCCCGAAGAAAAGGAAATAAGCAAACCGTTTACGTCGGTTAAACTCACAAATAGAAAATTAAAATCTTTTGAGGGGAAGTATTGGAATTTTGAAAATGATTATTCTCGAACTATTAAATTGAAGAATGATACATTACGATATATTATTCATGAAAACAGACAGTTTCCTCTTGTTCCAATAGGTAAACAAAAATTTGTGATGTTTGGAATTAAGGACTACTATGAAATTGATTTTGATTCGAACAATGCAATATCTAAAATGGAAATATTGCCAGAAAAGGGTAGAGGTAGTATTTTGGAAAAATATGAAGATATCTCCTATACAGAAAATCAATTGCAATCTTTTCAAGGACTTTATTTCAGTGAAGAACTCAATACTTTTATAAAGCTATCTGTAAAAGAAGGAAAATTAATCTTAAGCCACCAACGGCAGGAGGATACAGAGTTACACCCCGTATTGAAAGACTTTTTTGTTAGTAATACTTGGTACATCAAAAGTGTCCGATTTATTCGTGAAAAAGAAACTATATCTGGATTATTGGTATCTTCCAATCGAATGAAAAATGTGAAGTTTACAAAAACCAAAGGAGTATTTTCTAATTAGATGTACAATCTTTATTTTTGAGTATCGTCAAGAGCCTAAGATACCATTTACAAATGCCCCAAAAACATAACAATCTATGTATGGCATTATAATATGTTTTGTAGAGCTGCTCTCTGCGATAACAGGAACACTTTACATAAAAAAACACTCAGTACATCAGCAAACCCGTTATCTTGTCTATTTCTTATGGTTAACAGTTTCAATAGAGTCTTTTTTTGCGTTTTCGAATTGGGTGATAAAACACTTCTCGATACAAAAGTCTTTAGTTGATAGTCTCCACATTGGCAATACATGGATATATTTAATATATGGGGTAATCAGCGGAGTATTCTACATTAATTATTTCAAAAATCAAATTGAGAGTCCTAAAACAAGAAAATTGCTGAATATCTTTATCTATATCTTTATCTGTTTTTATATAGCGGTCTCGTTAACCACCAACATGTCAATAGGAGGAGTAGAAATATATCCGATGATGTTATTCTCCCTGTTTGTAACCGTTGCGGTAGTGTATTATGCTTTAGAGTATATCCATAAAGACACAATTTCTACAATTATTGAGATCCCATTTTTTGTGGGTATTGGTGTTTCGCTTTTCCATATCCTAGTAGTTCCCTTTTTCTTACTATGTAAGATCAATCAAGGGTATAGTTTTTTCGTTTTACTAAAATTCCTATTAGCGTTTTCAAACATCCTGCTATATGGTTTGTACACTTTTGGTTTTATTTTTTGTTGGAAACAAAGGAAAAAAGAACCTCAAAAACATAAGCTCTTTGTGTAAAACCCAAAATATATTGATAACAGAAATAATTACTACGACAGTAGACAGTAGAAAGGATTATTCTCATTTCTTAGGTATCCAATCAGGTGGTTTAATCAACACCAAAAACTTGTTTTTAAATCCTTCTACGCCCGCAATCTTATTAAACAAACGGGTGATCCCATGAAAAAACACCTTTACTGGATTTGTGCTATGTAATGGTTCTGAAATTCCGTAGCGGACAGTTTCGATCTCTGGTTCGAATGTACCAAACATTCTATCCCAAATGATCAAAATACCACCATAATTTTTATCCCAGTACTGTCTATTCGATCCATGATGTACCCGATGATGAGAAGGCGTATTGAATATAAACTCTACTGGTTTGATAAACTTACCTATGATTTCGGTATGCAATAAGGTCTGAAATACCTGTACAAAAACTTCTGACAACAATACCAAAATGGGATCATAACCCAACATTACTATGGGTAAAGAAAAAATGATAGGCATAATTGCATCCAAGGGTCCAAAACGATAAGCTACAGACATATTAAAATGAGGAGAGCTATGATGTACGGTATGGGTTGCCCAACCAATACCAATACGATGCATCATTCTATGCTCCCAATAATAAGCAAAATCAGCCAATAGAACACAAGTAATGATTGTTATCCAATTCAGTTCCAAATGGGGTAGACTAATGTGATTGTACACCCAGAAATAAAGCTTGGTTACCGCCAACAAGCCCAATAAAAATTCGATAGTTAGAAATGCTCCAAAGGTGATAATATTAGCAACACTGTCTAGAACTAAGTTCGTATTCAAGCGTTTTTGCCAGGCATACCGAATAAGTTCTAATACAAAAAAAGGAACAATAATGTAAATGAGACTTAAATCATTAAATACATAAAACCAATAGTCTACATCTATCCAACTTAGTTCTTTTGATAAAAATTCAATCATAAATTATTGTCTTTTCCAGGTTTCAACATCACTATACCCATAGTAGTCGTAACTTAATTTAAAAGTGTTTTCATCTACCATATCGATCTCACATTCGATATCATACGTTTGCTTTTCATAAGTAACCTTATAGATTCCTTTTCCTTTATAGCCATCAAAAGACTTTATCATTAGGATTTTATAGCCTTTGGCCTTTTCACTATCTCCATTTTCATCTTCATAGGCATGGGTATACGCATTAAATACACCTTTTTCTTTTTTAATGATATATACAATTGCTCCTTTAAAGTCCTTTGAATTGTACATCGTTTTCCAGTTACCAATAATATAATCGGTTTCCTCATTATAATCAGAGGTATCCTTTAACAGCGAAGTATTTTCTTCACTTTTTGAAGTTTGAAGTTCTATGCTCTCATCAACGGGAGAGATAGTATTATCAACTGTTTGTTCAGAAGCATAACTCACCAGGTGGGCACTTCCACCTAATAAAACTATTACAGCCAAACTTCTAAATAGTAGGGTAGAATTTTTCATCTCTTAAACTATAATATAAGGTTTTTATGATAAAGCTATTGTCAAACCTTAGCGTTTGTTCAAACATTTGATCAAAATTAACCACTGTTTTTGAAGTAAATTTTGACATAAATCAAAATCTACTTTCTGACCCTACTTAAAGTTTCTTGACTAATTCCCAGCATAGAGGCTATATGTCCAAGATTTGCAATTTGTGTGATATTAGGAATTGCATTGATTAACAGTTCATATTTTTCTTTGGCAGAAAGGAAATAATATCCCTTGTAAAAATCATCTATTGCTGCCATTTGCTCTTCTACGAGTAAACGTCCAAAACGTTCTAATTCGGGAAAGGATGCATATAATTCCTGCCATTGTGCGTATGTTAGAGATACTACATGACTAGTAATGGTGGTTTCTATATAATCCTTTGCTGGAGTTTGGGCTAGATAACTATACCAAGAAGTTACCATAGTATTTGCTGGATATATCCAATGCGTAACGTCTTTCCCATTTTGATAAAAATAGGTGCGAACAGCTCCACTTTTCACAAAATAAAGACGCTTACAGGTCTTTTCAGCCATATTTAAAACCTCTCCTTTTTGCAATGTTTGATCCAAAACTAATGAAGTAATGGCCTGTTCTGCTTCTTTAGAAAGGGAAATATACTGTTGGATAAAGTTGATCAACTCCATGATTAGTATGCTACTAAAAGTTCGTACTGTAACTGGGGATTATATATAAACAAATATACATAAAGCTTATATGTTAATATTACCCTAAGATCTGGAAAGAACTATTTTTATATTCCAATTTTTGTACTTTAGAACGATCAAACACACACGCTCATGCAACATCTTATTAAACTCACACTTTGCTTATTTTTATTCGTACAATTTTCTAAAGCGCAAGATCGGGTTACCGGAGAATCTTTTGCTACTCGATCGGTAGTACTCGGTCAAAATGGAATGGTCGCTACAAGTCACCCTTTGGCGACACAAATTGGTCTTGACATCCTAAAAGATGGAGGGAATGCCATTGATGCTGCTATTGCTGCCAATGCAGCTCTTGGTCTTATGGAGCCTACGGGTTGCGGTATCGGAGGAGATCTATTTGCCATTGTTTGGGATGGAAAAACAAAAAAACTATATGGACTAAATGCCAGTGGTCGTTCTCCCAAAAAACTGACTTTGGATTATTTTAAGAAACAAAACATGGAAAAAATCCCATCCCATGGTGCCTTACCCGTAAGTGTTCCTGGTGCTGTAGATGGATGGTTTGAACTCCATACAAAATTTGGATCCAAACCCATGTCCACGATTTTGGCTCCAGCGATAGACTATGCCGAAAAGGGATTTCCATTAACCGAGCTTATCGCATGGTATATGCAACGTAGTATTCCTTTCTTTCAGTCCAAAGGATTCCCTAATATCGAAGATACCTATATTGCACAGAACGGAGGTAAACTTCCTAACGAAGGTGAAATTTACAAGAACCCATACTTAGCTAATACTTATAAAAAGATTGCCGAAGGTGGGCGAGATGCGTTCTACAAAGGAGACATTGCCAAGACTATAGGAGCATTTATTAAAGAACAAGGCGGATTTCTTTCTGCACAGGATCTGGCAGCACACAAATCACAGTGGGTCGAACCTGTTTCTATCAATTATAGAGGATACGATGTTTGGGAATTACCACCAAACGGACAGGGGATTGCTGCGCTTCAAATGCTAAAAATATTAGAAGGCTATGATTTTTCTAATATTGAATTTGGTAGTGCAGAGCATCTTCATTTATTTACTGAAGCCAAAAAGCTTGCTTTTGAAGATCGAGCAAAATACTATGCCGATATGGACTTTTTTGATGTTCCTGTTACAGAATTACTATCCGATGGATACGCCAAAGAAAGAAGATCACAAATTGGTAAACGCGCTGGCACATATAATGCCGGAGAAATTTCTGCAGGTGAAACGATCTATATGACCGTTGCTGATAAAGATGGAACGATGATTTCTTTGATTCAAAGTAATTATAGAGGTATGGGTTCTGGTATGGCACCTCCAAAACTAGGTTTTATGTTACAAGACAGAGGAGAGTTGTTTAGTTTGACACCCGGGCAGGCCAATACCTACGAACCTGGTAAAAGACCATTTCATACCATTATTCCAGCATTTATGACCAAAGATGGAAAACCATTTTTGAGCTTTGGGGTAATGGGAGGAGATTTTCAACCTATGGGACATACACAAATTGTGATGAATCTTGTTGATTTTGGAATGAACATTCAGGAAGCTGGTGATGCTCCTAGATGGGATCATACCGGTGGAGCTAGCCCTATGGGAGCTACTACAGTAAATTCGGGTACTATACGAACAGAGTCCGGAATTCCGTACACAACTATCAGAGGGCTTATGGACAAAGGGCACAGAATTGGAACTGCCAGAGGAATTTATGGGGGTTACCAAGCGATTCTTTGGGATGATGAAAACAAGGTTTATCATGGAGCTTCAGAAAGTCGAAAAGACGGACAAGCTGCTGGTTATTAAGTGTATTAGAAATTCATTATATAGAAAAAGGGCGATTTGATCGCCCTTTTTTTATTTGAAAATATATCGAATACCGAGTGCTTCTCTATTTATAGGTTAGATCTGTTGCTTTTATGTCCTTACTCCACAGTTCTTTTCCGTTTTTATCAAATATTTTGATGTTAAGTACTCTATCTTTTCTAGGTCCACTTACGTTCAATATCCCAAAATTATGTTGCCCCACTATAGTCTCTTCCAGCTTATATACATTCAGTTTTTCTCTATTGTTATTAGACCCTGCGGTTAAAGAAGAACAGGTAAGATCATATAAAGGATATACTGAAGTGCTTTCTTGTAAGCGACTTAACGCTGTATGATGTCTATCTCCATCAAGGAAAATAACTCCTTCAATTTTGGCCTCTCTGATCTTATCCAGGAAGTATTGTTTTTCTTCAGGGAAAATTGAATAGTTCTCATACATCGCCTCCGAATTTAGTACCTGCCCACCAACAGCAACAAACTTAAACGGAGCATTACTTGATGCCAGGGCATTGATTAGCCAATCAATCTGTGCTTTACCTAACATTTCTCGTTTCCCGGTAAGATTATTGTTTGATGTTCTGAAATAACGATTGTCTAATAAGAAAAACTGCAAATCTGCCCATTGGAAAGTACCTGTAATTCCTCCTTGGTTGATCACATCATAATTAGGATTCCCCCAAAAAAGTTTAAATATTTCTGAAGCGGTTTCCTTACCCCAAAAACCACTATCTGCATTGTTAGGTCCATAATCATGATCATCCCAAATCGCATAGTGATGTGTCGAAGCCAACAATGGTTGTAGCTCTGGTAAGGAACGAGTATGAGTATATCGGTGTAAAAAACCGGTGCGAGAATTCCAATCTACTTCTCTTAGATACGTATTATCGCCTAACCAAAGCATAAAATCAGGTCTCTTTTTATGGATGGATTTAAAAATATCAAAATCATTTCCATAAGGTTTTCCAGGACGATCAAACTGTTCTTCATTTACATAATTACAGCTTCCAATTGCAAAACTTACTTCTGGTGGATCAGTTCTCCACTGCCATAGGGTTTGCGACTCGAACTCCATAGGGTAGTCCCTTTCAATTTTGGTCCCATCAACAAATACTTCATAAGTATACTTCTTGCCAGGTAATACCTGATTGGCAATTAACTTTGCAACAAAGCCATTTTGCATTTCAGTAGTGTGTTTTTCAGTTTTGAAACGTTGATTTGGATTTTCTTTATCAAAATATTCAAAATGTACTTCGGCTGCTTTGGTGGTTTGAACCCAAAGTAATACTTCTCGCATCGTAGAGTAGCCCACCATAGGTCCGGATTGTACCACATCTTGTGCTAACGTGATATAACCGGTAATCAAAAACAAACTAACAAAAAGGAGTTTCTTCTTCATAAAAATTAAGAGATTAAATAAGAAGGGTAAATATACAAGGACTTGGTGAGTTTATGTTTCTAAAACCTCAATAAACTATTACTTTTTGTTTAATATGCCAAGATTGCTATTTCAGTTTTTCATCATATGAGATATAGACAAAAAGAGCCCCCAATAAATTGAAGGCTTTTTCTGTAGTTTTTCAGAATTAATTTGGACCACATTGTTTAAAGGATCCTCCTGTACCATCTGGATTACAATAGTAAGACACACAGTATTTGTTTACACCACCACAATCATAATCTCCGGTGCATTTGTTGGAACATCGGCTTCCGCCTCCATCTTCATCTGCGGTAAAATAAAGATCCCTTCCGTTACCTATTATAAACTTTTGCTGTTCTCTGGTTAATAAGATTGCGCCAGGTAGTTTTAAAAATTTAGATTTCATTGTGTAATTTTTTGATTAATAATAAATTTTATTAAAGATAAAAACAACAATCCATTCTCTACATTATATTAGCGTAAAAAAGAGTTGGTTAATACAACTTAATTTTTAGCTCGATACTTCTTTTTAAATTCGGTAGGAGTCATGTTGGTATTTTTTCGAAAAGCAGTATAAAATGCTGCTTTACTGTTGAATCCTACATCCAAAGCAATAGTAAAAATGGTATTGGGCTTGGAGATAAGTAACATAGGTTTGGCAGCTTCGATACGATAATTATTGATGTAATCAGAAAAACCAGAATTTGCATTCTCATTAATCGCCTGTGAGATATGGTGTATCGATGTATCCAATCGGGAGGCTAGGATATTGAGCTTGATATCATAATCAAGGTATAGTTCTTCACTTCTAACCAAGGTTTCGATTTTCTGAAAGAGTATAGAAGAATCAGTTAACGAAGATTTGGCGTATTTTTTCTTTACTCCCTCGGTTAGATCATTAAATGCTCCTGTAAATACAAAAACGGGGAAATGCATGATAGAATACGCCAAAACGAAAAAGAAAATTGCCAACAACAATGTTTCTGCCTTCACATAAAACTCAAAAGTATCCAAACTTTCAGTTTGTAGTAAAGTATTTATTGCGCTTATAATTTGTAGAAGAACACATAACCAGATCAACAATTTTACCCATTTGTAATTGAGTTCTTCAGACTTCTCCAAATCTACAAAAACTGGGGTATGGTGAAGTCGCATATACGCTAGAATCAATAAGACAATATTAACCGCAGTAGCTATCACATATTCAATTTGTATCCAAAACCAAATACCATATACATCACTGTTGGTAATGATATCATTTACCGAAGTAAATTCTAGAGTAGGCAGGAAGAGTGCCCATCGAATCAGACTGTATCCTACCAAGAAAAAGATCATCTTTTTTATAAGGAAAACCGATTTGGTCAATAGTAAAATGAAAACATAGAATAATGGACCGGTAAGATGATACAACATATAGGCTCCACCTGTAAACATACTATCAATCCCTATTTTCAATATCAAATAATAATCAAAAGAAGTATATGCATATAGAAACACCAAAACACCCAAAATATAACGTATGCGTTTGTCTCTACCCAGACCCGATTTACGGGATAGGATAAAAACACCCAAAAGCCCCCCTAAGATGAAGCTTAATAATGGTGATATATCTAAAAGGTTCATGAATATGAGGTATTACTATCCTACAAAAACAAAAGTATTTCTTTTCATGCTTTTGTATAAATCATCCACATAAAAAAGTAGAAAAACTTTGTCCAGATTTATCGGGAACAACACTATAACTGATCTCGCAAAGTAATTTTGCACAAATCGTCTATACAAAAATCTGGACTTTATGAGTTTTGCAAAATTAATATCATTATTTGAGGAAGCAGGCATCATGACCTTTATCGGTTATTTTTTCTTGTTTAATCTTGTACTAATTATTTCTGAAATTGTTTGGGACTTGATCACAGCCAAAAAAAGACGATGGAAAGACACACTAGCCAATATTTCAATTTTTGCGATGAATCAACTTCTAGAAAAGACCATACTGGGATCATTGGGAGTGATCTTTTTGATTCCAATTTCAATGTTATCAATCTATCAAATACCTTTAAATATATATACCTGGATCGCTGCTTTTTTTGTAGCAGATTTTACATATTATTGGATGCATCGTTTAGAACACGAACATCGAATTCTGTGGGCTAGTCATAGCGTACATCACTCTTCACAGGATTACAATCTTACAGTTTCTATGCGATTGAGTATCGTAGAAGGATTATTTGAGTGGATGTTTTTGATCCCTATGGTATTGGTTGGGTTTTCTCCGTTTCAAGCAATTATTGGGCTTGTATTGGTAGCTCAGTTTCAAACCTGGATTCACACCGAAAAGATTGGTAAACTAGGGTGGTTGGATGAAATTTTTAACACGCCTTCTGTACATCGGGTACATCATGGGTCCAATAACAAGTATCTTGACAAAAATTATGGTGGTTTTTTGATCATTTGGGACAAGCTGTTTGGTACCTATCAGCGGGAAGAAGAGAAAGTAGTCTACGGTTTAACCAAAAATATAGAAACCAATAATCCTATTACCATCAATTTTATTGAATATAAAAACATCTGGAAAGAAGTAAAACGTTGCAAAAACTTAAAAGATAAATTAAAGATCATTTTTGGAAACTTGATATGGAAACCAAAGTATTTTGAGAAAGAGGAACAGGGCAATAAGACAGTAAATCATTAAAAATAAATATGATATGTGTTTTTAAAATTTTATCTTTCACTGTATATGGATTTTGAGAGAGATTAACTTTCGATTTAAAAATGAACCAAATTTCGATCATAGAAGGGATTATCATAGGTGCCGTTGGTGGTGCTATAGCTGGTGCTTTTCTATGGGTATTGAATGAAATCAAAATTTGGATTGTAAGAAACAGAGATACCAAAAAAGTAGTACATTGGTTAACTCGAAATACTGCGCCAAATTCCAAAACAAATCAAAAATGGAGATCTACAAGAGCTATTGCAAGCCATAATAATCTTACCGAAGAACGAGTTCGATATATTGCCAGCTATTCCAACAACATAGTACTAGACACCTCTGAAGCGAATCGAAATAAAGAAATGTGGGGGATTAAAAGCAGAGTACGGCTCAATACTGATTAAACACATTCTCATTAATTTTTGCTCTTATTTTCTTAGTATAAGGTCAAACTTAATCAGTGAATTATTAATCGTAGCTCTTACCAATTCGCTATTTTGATAGAAATATCTGTTTTTCTTGCCATTATGCAGGGTAAGTTCGTAAATACTATTATCGATTTTAGCTAGCTGCCCATTTTTTGTGGTGTATTCTGAAAATACTTTTTTAACTCCTAAAGGTTCGTCAAAGAAAAGTCGTATTCCACTATAAGTTATCTCTGCTTCTAATTTTTGTGGCTTTTTGTTTTTGATCGTCAATATATAAGAAGAATTCTGCCATTTCATTTGAGAGGAATGGTGAGGCCTTTCATTGATAATATTGTTGACATCGGCAGACAATAATCGACTATTATCATAAGTTGCTTTGATAGTATATTTCATATGAACATTCATCAACAATTTTACTTTCATATCTACATGATAATAGTATACCAAATGTTCTCCTTGCTTCGATTTTGACACCTGGAGTAGGCCTAACGTATCTTTTTTAGATATGATATCGTAAGTGTGGTTTTGTGCAACAATGGACCAACTAAGTAATACGGCAAATAGGAAAGGATACGTTCTTTGGGACATCATATGAAACTAAGTTACTAATCGACTGACTTCAATAATAATTGATGAAGTTTTGTGAGTAAGATTAATTCTGATTTATTTCTTTTTGAAAAAGAGGTAGCAATGCCATCGGCAGCTTCCATTATTTTAAGGCATAAATCTTTTGAAAAACCCTCTGATTGAGACTGATAGTATGTCGTAAAAACGGAAAAAGCATTATCCGATGTTTCTCGTTTTTGGATGAGCTCACGCATGGTCTCATAGATCACTTCTTTACCATCGTTTTTATCAAACGAATGTGACCAATATTTCTCTACATATGCTACTATTTGTCGCTTTTCTTCAATTACCATTTTTCTATCTGCCATAGCTACAGCATAGAAGAGATGAGCCAACTTTTTATGAAAAGTATTCGATTGAATTCCTTGAGTTTCCATAATGCCAATTTACGATTAAAAAGTGGGTTATGGACCGATATTCTTTGTTCAATGTCAAATAAGAAACCTATTTCGGCGTAACAAATTCATACTTTCTCAAAATCTCTAAACTTACATATTGCAGCGCCTTTGCATGAGTAGCTTCCAGAAGTATATTAGGAGCTTTTCCAACTCTTTCTGCCTCTAACCATCTTGAAACGCATAGACACCATTTATCCCCAGGAGATAGTCCCGGAAAATTCCAATAAGGAAGTGGTGTAGAAAGATCATTTCCTTTGGACTTCGTATATTCCAAAAAATCTTCAGTAACTATTGCGCAAACCACATGAGTTCCAGTATCTTCTTGTATAGTTCTACAAAATCCATCTCTAAAATATCCCGTCATTGGTGTATAACAACAAGGTTCTAAGGGTGTTCCCAAAACATTAAGTTCGTGATCCATTACCATTCTTTTTGTTTTCTGAAATTTAAATAATATCTAAGTCCTTGAATAAATATTAGATAATATTTAACCCTTGTTGTACCAATTAACAAGGGTTAAATGATGTAAATTGTACTGTATGAAGAATATGAAACCAGATTGGCTACAAAAAGCACGTGAAAAATGGGACTATACCGGTACCAAAAGACCTCCATTTGCGATAGTACCAGAAAAAGGGCAACGTTCTGTTTGGGATTTTCCGCGACCTCCGATAATTGAAAAAGTTAATAAGTCCATATTGATTCATCATGATGATATCAAAATTGCCAATACTAATAACGCTTTAGCTGTTTTGGAAACTGCAAGTCCTCCAACATACTATATCCCAAAGATTGATGTTAACATGCATATGCTAGCTGAAATGCCTAATAAAAACTCTCTGTGCGAATGGAAAGGTAGTGCAGCTTATTACTCTTTGAAATCTAATAATAGACCCATAGCATGGTTCTATCCTAATCCCTTTCCTGAGTTCTCTGCATTAAAAGATCATATCGCTTTCTACCCCCAGCATTTAGAATGTTATGTCGATGCAGAACGGGTTAAACCTCAATCGAGCTCATTTTATGCGGGATGGATTACTCCAGATTTGGTGGGCCCATTTAAAGGAGACCCGGGAACTGGCCATTGGTAGTTATCAAAAGGAGTGAGGAACTACGCTATATTATCCAATAGCAACGATATTCTTCTTGAATAACACCGTGGATCCCAATGTCATCCCCAGTCCTATGGCCAACAAAATCCCCATTTTTGGAAGAATACTGAGAAGTGGTAATTGTCTCCAAAAAATATCAAAGAATCCTTCCATACCCCAATAATTCACACTAATTACAGCTACTTTCTGCATAAATGATGGCATCATAGTTATAGGAATCATACTACCTCCGATGGCTGACATCAGGATGATAATAATCGTACTCATGCCTTGTAATTGCTGACGTGTTTTTACGGTAGACACTAATAAAACTCCAAAACTAGAAACCGCAAACGAGATACATAGAATCAATAATAGCAATGAGAGCGTATCCATAAATATTGGAAGTCCAAAGGCTAGCCAAGCGAAGACAAACATGGTGGTTAATTGCAATATGGAAACCACCATTGCTGTACCCATCTTGGACAATAAAATATGAAGTGGTTTTACTGGAGCGATCAACAAACGGTTTAAGGTTCCTGCTTCTTTTTCATCTAGCATTCCTCCACCGATTGCCGCGATACTAAACAACAACATCATTATTGCTGTTCCTCCCACAGCTTGTACAAGCCCTGGATGGGCTTTGGTAGTGCTTTCTTTGATCAAGGAGGTTGTTTTAAGCCGTACAGTATTGGTTGGATCTACTTTACCCAGATGATATTTTAATCCTTCTGTCAAAACGGAAAGCACAATTCTCATCTGTAAATCTCTGGCCGCATCATATTTCAATTCTACAGGTAGACTTTTACCTTCGGTAACTGCTTGAGAAAATCCTTTTTCAAAAAATAAAGCGCCTACATTCTTTCCTTTCTTTACCAAATCCAAAGCTTCCTCTTCTTGTGACGGGATTAAACGAATAGTAGGCATAGTATTAAGTTTTGTGATCAATTCCTGAGAAGTGGTAGTACTATCCTTATCTACTACCAAAACACCCAAAGGCTTTGGTGCGCTCTTCTTTTTGGCAACTCCACCAAATGCGAAAGCAAAAAGTGTAATCATAATAATGGGTAGTAGAAAAGTAATCAGAATTCCTTTTTTGTCTGAGAAATATAATCGTAAGTCTTTTTTGAGAAGCGTAAGGATCATAATTATGGATTTTATAGTTGATGGATGCAGTAATTAATCTCTTAGTTGTTTTCCTGTTAAGTGTAAAAAGATAGCTTCCAGGTTTACTTTGTTTAGCTGTATATCTTTAATGGATAGTTGTAATTCATTGCTCACTGTGATCACGTTAGAAAGCTCTTGCACTGAACCCTCTATGTGTATTTTATTTTTATCAGCGGTTATCGAGTAGGGAAGTAGCTTTTGCAATTCCTGTAAACTGTTTTCTGAAAGTAAACTGTATTCTAATTGAATACTTTCCTTAGTGGGCACCAATTCTTTCAGTTCGGTTTGTGTACCTTGTGCAATGATTTTTCCAGAATCTATAATCGCAATTCGATCGCATAAACGTTCTACTTCTTCCATATAATGAGTGGTATACACAATAGTCATCCCTCGTTCGTTCAAGGTTTCTATAACTTCAAAAATGTGGTTTCTACTTTGTGGATCAATCCCTACCGTAGGTTCGTCCATAAACAACACTTTCGGTTGATGCAGTAGGGCAGCAGCAATATTGATTCTTCGTTTCATCCCTCCAGAATAGGTTTTAATCAAATCTTTCTTTCGGTCTGATAATCCAATCAATTCTAAAGTAGTATGGATTCTTTCTTTTAATATATCTTTTGGAATACCATATAGGTTACCCCAAAACATCAGGTTTTGGTATGCAGAAAGCTCTTCGTACAATGAAATTTCCTGAGGCACAACACCGATCAACTGCTTACAAGCCGAAGGATGATCATTTGTAGCTATCCCATCGATATGAATGCTTCCTCCATCACTTTTTATGATGGTACTCATCATATGAAGAGTCGTGGATTTTCCAGCTCCATTTGGCCCTAAAAATCCAAAGATTTCTCCTTTATTGATCGTAAAACTAATATCGTTTACTGCCTGTATGTTTTGAAAAGATTTGGATAAGTTTTGTACTTGAATCATGGTTAGTTGTTCGTTACTATTGATGATTCAAATATCGCAACGGCAACGGTATTCAAATAAAGAATGTTACCGAATTGTAAGTTTTAAAAGATGAATTGTAAAATATCCCTAGACAGGGTAATTATATCTCAAGAAAATCTTCTTCGAAGCTGGAAATAAAGTCGGAGATATACTTTTTATTGCGTTGTTCCTTTCTGACCACCAGATAATGCGTCCGTCGTAATCCATTTTTACTGACACGTTTAAATATCAATTCTTTGGATAATTTAAAAGGTGCTAACTGCCATTTTGGAGCACACATAATTCCCATATTCGCCTGTATCATCGATAAAGTAATTTCAGTAAATGGAATGGCAGAAATTTTGATGGGATGTATTTTGTTCGGTTTCAAAAAAAGTTCATACACGGCTACACCTTGAATGGGGAAAGAATTAATTAATAAATGAACATCACTAAAGTGACCTGCATCCAAATATTCTAAATCACATAGGGCATGCTCTCTATGCATAATGGCGAAAATCTCATCTTTAAAAACAGGAATACTCGAAAGTTCGTCAGATTCTGGTTTTGAAGTTACAATAGCAATATCAATATCATTAGATAGTACTTGTGATATGGTCTGATGGGTGGCTCCAAGCTCGATATCGATACTAATTTCAGGATAGAGTATGCCCATTTTTTGGATAAATGAAGGAATCGCATGAAAAAATGATTGACATTCGGCACTCAATTTGATCCTCCCCTTAGAACCTTCTTTTATATGCTTTATAGTTGTGAAACCCTCATCAATTGTATTAAATATCTTATTAGCCAACTTATAGAGTTCAGTACCTTCTTGGGTCAATTCCCATTTATTTCTGGTTCTATGAAAAACCTTAAACCCCAACTGTTCTTCAAGATCTCTTAATTGGTGACTTAGTGCAGATTGCGTCAAAAACAAACGTTCGGAAGAGTTTGCAAGATTACCTTCTTCTTCAATGGTTTTGATCAATCTGAAATATTTTAACTCCATATCATCAAAGATACGATACTTTATGCCTGCTTGTCGTTGAAAAAATTTCAATTAGCATCTCATGAGTCTTCAACCTAATTCTTTTAGAAACAATAATTCTACTCATAATTTTGACATCAACAGGAACAACTAGGCATAATTTAAACCTGAGAAAAATGAAAACGATTGGACTTATTGGGGGAATGGGATGGGAGTCCTCTAAACTCTACTATGAACGTTTGAATAAAAAAGCGAATGAAGTTTTGGGAGGGTCACATTCTGCAAAAATCATTCTGGTTTCAGTAGATTTTGATGAAATCGAAAAACTAACCCATGCTCATCATTGGGAGGCTATAGCACAAATTGTGAAGAAAAGTGCACATCAATTAGAACAGGCAGGAGTAGATATGATCCTACTGTGCACTAACTTAATTCATATAGTTAGTGATGCTATTGTGGAGAATATCTCTGTGCCATTTCTACACATAGCGGATGCCACAGGTCAACTCATACAGCAACATAAAGCTAAAAAAATACTGCTATTAGGTACCAAGTATACTATGGAGAAAGATTTTTACACCAAAACATTAGAAAATGAATATGGATTAGAAATTATAGTACCAGAAGCAAGAGAAAGAGCTGAGATTCATGCCATCATTTATAAAGAATTATTAAAGGGACTGTTTACAGAAGCCTCCAAAAAAACAATTCTAGAAATTATTAATAAAACACTGGAGCAGGGAATAGAAGGTGTGATACTAGGGTGTACAGAACTGCCCATGCTGATTAAAGAAACCGATGTGGCTGTGCCTACCTATGATACCGGAGCCATTCACGTAGACAAAGCCATATCAATGGCAATAAATACTCATTAAAACTATAATTATGGAAGCATGTAAACTAGAATACAATTGCGAGATACAAGTGTACAAAACATCAAAAGTGAATCACATTTTTATAAAAGCTTTTACGTATTACATCAACACAATGAGTACATTGTTTTTTAGTGATGTTGATTGTCATTGTAGATCCAGGGCAATTACCAAAGGTATAATGATTCATAAATAAGAAAGTAGCTGTAATTGAAATTATTTCAACCCTACTTTTATTTATCTCAATTTCAAGATTATTTAAACTCCATATTTGGCTTTAGCTTAGTCAAAACCAATAGCTAGATCTATGAAAACAACTTCTCTTTTATCTATATCAGGAGTATTCTTTATGCTCTTTACAGGTATTACCTTTTCTCAAAACCAACCGTTAAAAAATCATCTACTTTTTTATAGTTCTTTTGATGGAAACCCTGCCGCTGATATATCCTCAGGGGATGCAATGATCTATACTGCTAAAAACTATAAAGACGCCGCGAATGCTATACCTGGCATTCATGACCTAAACGTTGTTTTATCCAAAAACGAGGGGCTTTTTGGTGACGCATTGCACTTTAAACAAGCCAAAACCTCTGCTGTTTTTTATAAAGCCTATAAAAATGTGGGGTATAGCAATACCTCATGGAGTGGTACCATATCTTTTTGGTTGCGATTGGATCCTAATAAAGATTTGGCACCTGGTTATTGTGATCCTATATGCATAACGGATGTAAGATATAACGATGCAGCCTTATGGGTAGATTTTACTGATCATGATCCAAGGAAATTCAGATTAGGAGCTATGGGAGATCTAAACGTTTGGAACCCAAACGACGAAAACAATGAAGTAGAGTGGAATAAACGTACAGTTACGGTCAACCAACCTCCCTTTTTAAGCGAAAAATGGACATATGTGGCTATTACTTTTTCAAAAGTAAATACAACTGCCTCTGAGTTTAAACTCTATATCAATGGTAAATTTGAAGGAGTAATAAAAGATATTAACGATCCGTTTACATGGAAAGCTGAAAAAGGAAAAATCATGTTAGGCTTGGGATACATTGGTTTCATGGATGAACTTGCTTTTTTTGATAAACCATTAAATGCTCAAGAAGTACAATTGGTCTTTGAATTAGAAGATGGACTAAAAACTATATTTAACTAAACTCTATAAAAACTCTTTGTTAAATGCTGATAATTTTTACTTCAGCAATTTAATAATGTCTTTATATGAATTGCCAATAGGAATTTCCATACCTCCTAATAAGATTACATCCTTTGAGGTTAATGCAGCTATCTTCTTGGTATTAATGATGTACGACCTATGTACTCTCAAAAAATTATTGGGTAGTCGCAATACAAAAGCGCTTATTTTATCTTTGGTGGTAATAATATCATTAGTGGTATGTATTCGTACATAATCTTTTATGCTGTCGACATACAAAATAGTAGCAAACTCGATCCTGATCATTTTTTTATTCGAGTTTACAAAGATGTGATCTACTATGGCCTCGGAAGAGGAATTGAATGAAGGTAGCATATTTGCTTGCAAAGCCCTATATTTATTAATCGTTTTATAAAATCGAATAAAGGATATAGGCTTTAACAAATAATCAATAATATCCAATTCATAACCTTCCAAAGCATATTGTCTGTAGGCTGTTGTTAATGCGACTTTGGGTTGTATGACAGTATTTTTTATAAAATCAATTCCTGTTACTACAGGCATTTGTATGTCTAAAAACAAAAGGTCTATACTATTACTTTGCAGAAAATGCCCTGCATCTATAGGGTTGTCAAAGGTAGCAACTAGCTCAAGGTCGGGTACTTTTTGGATATGATTTTCTAGTACCTTAATGGCTAACGGCTCATCATCTACAACCATACATTTTATAACCATACTATTGTAAATTAATCTTTAGTTCTACTTGAAAATCATGATCTGTTTTGGTGCTTTTCAAATCGTAGTTATTTTTATAATTAAGTTCTAACTGCCTTTCCGAATTCAAAAATCCAATTCCCTGACGTGATTGATCGGTGACCATATTTTGTTCGTTATAAGATAATGTATTAAAAACGGTAAAGCAAAGTTGGTCTTTGTTGGTGGTGAGTTCAATTTTGATAATTGAATCTTTCAAGATAGTACTCGCTCCATGTTTAAATGCATTTTCTACAAAGGATATCAGGATCAAAGGAGCGATCATCACATTGGGATCATGCAGATGATAGGTAAAATCCAAACTTAGCTTATCTCCATAACGCAAGGACTCCAGATCTATATAATCTTGTATCAACGAAATTTCGTTGAGTACAGGAACTTCAGGATCTTTACATTGGTACAGCATATAATCAAGTATATCTGATAGTTTGAGAACAACTTCTGGCGCTTTTTCAGATTTTTCCAAGGTTAGTGAATACAAATTATTCAAGGTATTGAATAGAAAGTGCGGATTGGTTTGTGCTTTCAGAAATTTAAGTTCAGTATTCGCTTTTTCCTTTTGTAATACTTCAAATTGATGTCGTTCTTCAAAACGATCCTTAAAGGCCTTTGTCATTAGCATTATAAACACAAAGACATAGACTGAAGGAAAATATACTACTGCCAAATGAAATGGAGCTGTAGCGATATCCAACAAACTAGTATATTCATAATATTGAGGAGTAAAAATTTTGGTCAGGTGCATGCTAAGAACCTTCGATAATATCAAAAGCATATATACCGACACCAAAAAAGACAATCCAAACAGGAAGTATTTCCTTTTAAACAGCAATTTAGGAACCTGATAATAGATCAATAAATAACTGGCGATTAACTGTGCAGGCAAAAAACTAAAGCCACTAATCACAGTCTTCTTAACGCTTCCATCGTTTAATGCCGCCAATATCGGCAAGCTAATAAATAATAAAAACCAAAATATAAGATGAGAAACGACTCTATTTTGAATGATCCAATCGATCAAGTGCTTTCTTTTGATCATAGTTGATAAATATATAAAATAAGACTTGAGCATTTCTTTAAAAAAGATGAATCTTGATCATCGACGGTCCAAAAATCAATTCCAAAGGATAAAATCAGTTTTCTGTAGATAACAAGCCTATATCCAGATAAAATCACTCTTCGTCTATTCTTTATTTTTTGGAGTATTTCATTCAATATGTTTGTCAAAAAACAGAGCATTGCACTTGCTCCTTTCAAACTATAACAAGGACTATGAACAAAACAACACTATTACTATGTATAATTATTCTTTTCATCACAAGCATAAGCTTCGGGCAAAATCGACCAAAATTTGTACATGTGCCTGGTGGGAGCTTCAAAATGGGTGACGAGTGGGGGATCAGTAACAAAGATCAACGTCCTGTTCACCAAGTTACACTAAAGAGTTTTAACATCAGTCAAACCGAGATTACCGTAGCACAATACCGTGAATATTGCAATGCTACAGGAACAAAAATGCCCAAAGAGCCTAGTTGGGGATGGCAAGACAATCACCCCATTGTAAATGTAAGCTGGCACGATGCTACAAACTATACCCAATGGCTATCTGATCAATTGAATAAAACAATACGACTCCCATATGAAGCAGAATGGGAATATGCAGCACGAGGAGGCAATCGATCCAAAAGTTACAAATATAGCGGTGGAAATAACATCCAAAAAGTAAGCTGGTACGGTGATAATTCTAATAAAACAACTCAAAAAGTTGCTAGTAAACAGCCTAACGAATTAGGACTATATGACATGAGTGGTAATGTTTGGGAATGGTGCATGGATAGGTACGGAGGCGATTATTATGCCAATAGTCCTAAAAATGACCCTAAAGGCGAAACCAAAGGAGATGCCAGAGTAATACGTGGTGGAGGATGGCATCTTGGTGCTTCTTTTTGTAGTGTAGCATATCGATATGGCAGCGCTTTCAATGGTGAAGTATATGAATACTTTGGGTTTCGCGTAGCTTCAGATAAATAATAGAAAAAAGAGAGCAATCAATTTGTGTTGAAATTGAATGTAGATTAAAATATTCAAAATTTGATAATATGATTATAAAATTGAAAACAAACAAAAAAGCCTATTTCATACTTATACTTATTGGGGTGTTCAGCCTGAACGTTAGTAATACCTGGAGCCAGAATTCAAAAAATAATGAAGTATCTACTTTGCAAAATGCTTATCTAGGTCAAAAACCACCAGGTACAACCCCAGAACGTTTTGCTCCAGGAGTCGTTGCCAAATTGAATTGGGAGTATGGAGGAACTTTTACTCCCGATATGAAGGAGTTTTATTTTTTACGGGAAGTAGGAGAGAAAGAAGAGGATAAAAAAATGGAATTTGTGGTGTTTCAATATAAAAACAATCAATGGGAAGAGTCTGTAATATCTCCCAGAGTTGGGCAACCTTTTATTGCCCCAGATGGTAAGACCATGCATTTGGGAAGAAGATATAAAGAGCGTACCCAAACTGGTGAATGGTCTGAGATCAAAAAACTGGGGTCTCCTTTTGAAGAGATTAGAATCATGCGACTTACAGCATCCTCAAAAGGCACTTATGTTTTTGATGAGGTAGGAATGCCAGGTGGAAATGGGATTATTAGATATTCCCGATTAATTGATGGAAAACACGAAGCTCCAAAACCGTTTGGAAAACAGATTAACACCGGTAAAATGAATGCACATCCCTTTATCGCTCCAGATGAATCCTATATCCTTTGGGATGGCAGAAGGGAAAATGGTTTTGGTAATTCTGACATCTATATAAGTTTTAAACAACCCGATGGCTCATGGGGAGAAGCAATTAACTTGGGGGAAACTATCAATACTGAAGCTTGGGAAGCGGCAGCCAGTGTAACCCCAGATGGTAAATATTTGTTCTTTAACCGCAATGTGGGTAAAGTAAAGGAAACTGACAAATATGATAATATTGACATCTTCTGGGTAGATGCTCAGATTATCGAAAAACTAAGACCAAAACCATAGTATTTTTTGAATTGAAATAGTCTGTAGAGGTAATTTCTACCGTAATATCCAGAACAGTTTAATGTGTGTTCTGGATATTACATGATACACTTGATACCTAAGAAGTTTAATTTTTTCTTACTCTTTGACCTCTTACCGGTTCAGAGCGTTCTACAAATACATCATCTTCATAATAATTCAAAAATTGCGCAGGAAGCCCCAATCCTTCACGTAAAGGTTCTGAAGTTTGTTGCAAGTGATAATGTAAATGTGGCTCGGTAGAGGCTCCGCTATTTCCTACTTGCCCAATTTCTTGCCCTCTAGTCACCATATCACCTACAGCGACGATAACTGACCCTTTTTTTAAATGTGCAAGTATCGAAGTTTCTCCGTTTAGATGATCGATAATAACGTAATTCCCAACCTGAGTACGATTTACAGTACCAGGTTGATTGTCTTCAACAGCGTTTTCAATCCCTACTACCTTGCCATCTCCAGGGGCGTTCAAATGCTTTCCAAAACAAAAATAATCTTCATTTTTACTACCATCGCCAGAATAGCTTCTACGATTTTGTACAATCAACAGGTCATAAGCATACCGTTCACTACGTGACACAAAATGATGGGCTCCATCGCCATGCGTTCTTCCGGCATTGACCGCAAACCATTCTTCTTCAAAAGGCAATTCTAATGTTGTAAGAGTTTGATAGTTGAGATAAACATCTTCATCCAGAGCTCCTTCATCTCCAATTAGGGTATCAGCACAAGATATAGGTGATACGATTAGAACGATACATAAAGTATATGTAAGTAACTTCAAAAATTTCATAATGAACTAAAATTTAAAGTGAATACCAAGGTTAATTTGATGTTGCAGTTCTCGATAGGCATTAAAAACCTGAAGTCTATCATAATTAAAAGTATAGCCCGCTTTCAGATCAAAATGAGTAGAGACACTGTATTTATATTCGGTGGCCCATAAGGCGTTTTGATATCTGTTTAATGAATAGAAGTTTTCTTCGAATGTAGAAGTTCTCCAAAGGATAAATGGAATCACTACTTTGGATGAAATGGACTGTTTATCATTTATGTGATAGGCAAATCGTCCTGCAACGCCTAATTTTTGCTGAACATCATATTGCCGCCAGTCGAAATAAGAAGAGACATTGGTTTGCGTTTGTAGCCCCACATACACTTTAACCTTCTCGTTTTTGTAAACTTGTTTCAACGTACTTATATTCAACACTAGTTTAGCATATTGAGGGTTCGCCTCTGGAATGATATTCGTTTCTAACTCAGAATTTAAATAATCGAGTTGTACCTCAAACAGCTTTTCCTTTTTGGTAATACGGGTATATTTAAGTTGATAATTCAAAGCATTATATTCATAACGTTGAACTGGGGCAAAGGCCAGATTTTTTAGGTATCCAAGAGTATATCCCGTAGAGAATTCTAATATATTCTTTTGAGCGTTATTTTCTTCCTGACAGAAAGCGGTTGAGATAGAAAACGTAAAGATCAAAATCAAAAAGACGATTCTTTTATTCATAAATTAAATGTTGAATGCGTGTAGAGAAAGATCCTTGTACCTATACAGTTCTTTTACAGATCAAAACGCACTACTTTTAAAAGCAAAGCAATTGAAAAAGTGATATCAAAAAATAAGTATTTGATCATCGTCGTGTATTCGAGGATCAACGTTGAAATCCTCAATTCAACAAATAAATTTTGTCGTTCTTTGTTGAAAACAATACAATGAATGCTTCAAGAATAAGACTATACATCGGGCATATTGCATTCTGGTCACTCAACTATTGGTTTGTTATTTTTGGATCAGCATTCAACTGGAACGGTTTTAGCTATAGTGATGGTAGCTTAGCTTACGCATACGCCTATGGACTTTTCTTTAATGCGTTATTGTTTTATGCTCAAGCTTTTTTATTTCTCAGCATCTATAAACGTAACCAAAAAATAAGATTTTACCTGGTCAACCTTGTTATCATTGTTTTAGTTACGGTAATCGAAACGTATTTGGATTTTTGGGTTTATGATCTATATCACATTACCAGCGAAGTAATTTCAGGAAGTTTGATCACCAATTTTATTATACATATTTTATACAGCGCAGCTGGTTTTTACTACATCATAAAATTTGAATACAGAAAATCAGAAAAGGTCAAACAAAAATTGATCGAGGAAACCTACAAGTCAGAATTGAAATATCTAAAAGCACAGTTAAACCCTCATTTTTTATTTAACGGGATCAATAGTGTTTACCATCTGATAGGTAAAGATGATACTTTGGCAAAAGAAACCCTGCTTCAATTTTCGGGTTTATTGCGGTATCAACTGTACGAAAGTAATGCACATATTCCTCTAGAAAAAGAACTAGATTATATTCAGAAGTATATAAAAATAGAAGAGACCCGTAAAGGCGGCGACATTAACTTAACCTATGCTATTCAAATCGAAAATGCTGAACTAAAAATTGCACCGCTTTTATTAATCCCTTTTATTGAAAACGCTTTTAAACATTGTAGCAATCACATTGATAGCAATGCCAATACTATTGATATTCAAATTAAAGAGCAGGAAAAGCAACTTAGTATGAAGGTAATCAATAGTTATGATGATGTATCTATAACCAAAAATAGAGTAGGAGGTATAGGATTACAAAATGTGCAAAAACGATTATCTTTAGTATATCCGGATAAACACCAATTAAGTATTCAAAAAGAGAATGCTGAACATATGGTTAATCTTTCTATTCGATTATAACAAGTAAAATGAAACCTCTTAATTGCATAATTATAGATGATGAACCCATTGCCAGAGAAGGCATTGCCGAGTATTGTAATCAGATTGAATCGGCACATGTGATTGCACTATGCAAGAATGTTTTGCAAGCTAATCACTACCTAGAACAACATCAAATTGATGTAATATTTCTGGATATCAATATGCCTTTGGTTTCAGGTATGGATTGGTTAAAAGGGTTACAAAATTCTCCTTCGGTTATCATGACCACTGCATATGAAGAATATGCGCTGGAAAGTTTCTCTTATAATGTCTTGGACTATCTGGTAAAGCCCATTTCTTTCGAACGATTTTTACAGGCAGTGAACAAAGTATATCACTATCTCGGAGATACTTCTATGGATAATGTGCTTTTTATAAAAAGTGACAAACAGCTTAAAAAGATTTCCTTAGCAGACATTCTATTTGTAGAAGCTATGCAAAACTACATCAAAGTCATAACAACAAAAGAGACAGTAATCACTAATACATCTTTAAAAGCTTTTAAAGAACTACTTCCCGAAGAAGCCTTTATACAAACACATAAATCATTTATTGTATCCAAATATAAGGTAGACAAAATTGTAGATAACCAAATTCGTATTGGGATGTATTGTATTCCTATAAGTGTACGACTCAAAAAGGCGATTTTGGATCAATTTTAAGTTTAGTAATAATACCATCATAGCCAGCAGCATATATGGAATCATTGATGAGTTTTATATCTTGTAGAAAGTTTTTTGCGACAAATACTTCAGTTGTTTCATTAGTTTTATCATCAAATGAAATGATCTTATTACTCTCTCCGCAACTAATGATGCGATCATTGTAATAAACAATTGAGCGTATGATATCACTATGTACCTTTGTTTTTGTAACCTTTTTGGTTTCCAAAGATAATTCTATCAAAGTACCATCTTTTGCCCCGGCAAGAATAACATTTCTCTTTTCGGTATTGACACAAAATAAGGGTTGATCATGTGTATACAAGCATTCGGTTTTCTTGGAATACACATTAGTGATGCAAATATTCCCATTTTCGCAACAACTTATAGCATTATTTCCAACAATAGAAAGCCCCCAAACCCAATGATGGTGTACTTGTAGCGTTTCAACAATTTTCAAATTAACATCAAAAACATACATTTTTCCACTAGTTCCAACCGCTATAATTAATTCGTCTTTGAAGTTTGCTATATTCAGAATCATCTCGTCAAGATGAGTAACAGCCAATACTTCACCCGATAAGTGCCATTTTTTAACAGTAAAATCCCTAGAACAAGATATGAACTCATGCCTTTGGCAAAGTGATATCATCTTGATCACCGATTTTGAATGAATCTCAATAGTGTTTAAAAGCTCGAGATTAGTATTCCAGTGTTTTATTTTTGTATCTCTACCACCACTTAAGAGCTGGTTGTTATTCAGCTGTAGTAAATTCCAAATATACCCTTGATGATTAGTGCTAGCTTCATTACTTTGAACCATAACATCTGATCGCAAAATGTATTTGTTTCCCTTAGTAACTCTAGCTCCTGTATGCCATATTTGATGATCGAAAATCACTAATTTACCTTTTTTAGGAACAATAGTTTTTACTGGAAACTGTGCATTTTTTGATGTGTAAAACTCGGTTGCTCCAGCTTTAAAACAGCTATTATCATTAAGATACAACAGAAATGTAAACTTGGACTCATGATTTGAATTTGGATAGTACACCCCGTCCTGATGTCGTGAAAACAGTTGATCTTTTTGGTATCTGCAGAATCTGATTTTTTCATTAATACCAGTGATCTCTTCCTTTAGATCAGGAATCTGACGTTGTGTTAACTTTTCAAATAGATAATCAGATAACACGTTATTATTCTCTACCAAACGATCATTATTTCTGTAATAATTTGGATAGTGGCTTATAGCTTTTTCAAATTTCTGTATTCTTGAATTCAAGATGTTATCCACATCTATATCAGATAAAAAATCTTCAATCTCTATAATTGTTAAATCATTTATTTTGGTGGTTGTATGCATATAAAAGATCTATACGTTCCTTAAACAAAGGTCATAGAACTAAAACAGATATGCATTGATGTATGGTAAGATCTACTTATTAACGACAGTTTTTCTGATTCTACTCAGAGATTCTGGTGTAACTCCCAAGTACGAAGCAATATAGTGATGTGGAATTCTATTGAGTAAATCGGGGTATAACTTTATAAAAGTTTCATAACGATTTGAAGCATTTTGATGTTGCAAAGATTCTATTCGTTCTATAGCTAGGAGATAATTGAACTCTGCCATTAGTCGTCCAAAAGAATTGAAGGCTTCGCTTTGAGTATACAGCCATTTCCAATAGGAATATTTGACAGAGATCAACCTACCAGGTACAATACATTCTATAATTTCTTTACTAGGATGTCCTTTGAGTAAGCTAGCAAATGAAGCTACTAACAAATTTCGTGAATCGTAATTAAAATAACTTGTGATCTCTTTACCGTCTTTTATTTGGTATACGCGATAAACACCAGAAATAACAAATTTTAAGGATGTACATATTTGTTCTTGTTTCAGGATAAGATCACCTTTGTTATACTTTTCAACAGATAGTTCAGACTGTAAAAGATTGATATCTGTTTCCGATAGTGGTACCCAATTGCTAATAAAAGCTATTAATTTTTGATATTCTTCTGGTTGCTTCATAAACACCATAAAGCTACAAAGTTTATATCAATTTTATAACAGTTGCGAATTATTCACAATCCCAAATTTTTCACAAAGCTAGAAGAGATCATTACATTATTCCTATATTTAAAACCATAAACAATACCGAGACACACCATCATATTGTTTCAAACACTTTGGCTTACAAATTAGGAGGATATTCCACAAAAATGAAATTGAAACTTTTACTTTTCATGAGTGCATTGATTCACTTCAGACAGCAGAGCAATTCTAAGGATCTTCAGATACGCTTTCAATATTTGTTCACAAGTCCACTACCTAAAAAAATCATTATTTTCTAATCCATTGTATTGACATGAATTTCAACCTAAATTCACAATTACTGTTTTTATCATTTTTTATCTCAACAATAACCGCGTTATCACAAGATTTTGAAGCCTTGCAATATCGCACTGTAGGCCCTGCTCGTGGGGGTCGTGTAACCACAGTAACTGGAGTAGCCATGCAACCGGGTACATTCTACTTAGGAGCTTCTGGTGGGGGAGTTTGGAAATCTGAAGATTATGGAACGACCTGGAACAATGTCTCTGATGGATTCTTTGATACACCATCAATAGGGGCCATACAAGTCGCCGAAAACGACCCAAACATTGTATATGTGGGAACAGGTTCTGACGGATTACGAAGTAATGTCATAAGTGGAAAAGGAGTCTACAAATCTATTGATGCTGGTAAAACCTGGGAACATATCGGACTTAAAAATGTAGGACAGATTGGCGCTGTAGAAATTGATCCAACCAATAGCAACGTGGTTTGGGTAGCTGCTATAGGAAATGCGTTCAAAAGCAATCCAGAACGAGGTGTCTTTAAAACTACCGATGGAGGAAAAAACTGGAAAAAGGTATTGTCAATTTCAGATAAGGAGGGCTTTTCGGATATTGAATTGCTACCGGGAAACCCCAATATTATTTATGCAGCCGCATGGAAAGCTGAGCGTAAGCCCTGGACCATTATATCAGGTGGATCTGCAGATGAAGGGGGTATATACAAATCCATTAACGGAGGAAAAGATTGGACAAAACTGAAAAACGGATTGCCAAAGGGCACCATAGGTAAGATCGATCTCGCCGTTTCTGCTGCCAATTCTAGTATTCTTTATGCCATTATCGAAGCTCCCGAAGGTGGGCAAGGATTGTATAAATCTGTTAATCAAGGGAAATCGTTTGAGCATGTTTCTGATGATAAACGCTTAGTGAATCGACCATTTTATTACACCAATGTAGAGTTGGATCCTACAAATCCAGAGATCGTGTATTCTAACGCCAACCCATTGATCAAATCAGAAGATGGCGGTAAAACCTGGAAGGAAATGAAAGTACCTCATGGAGACAATCACGACATTTGGTTAAACCCCAATAACCCAAAACTCTTGATCCAAGCCAATGATGGTGGGGCTAATGTTAGTTTTAATGGAGGTAAAAGCTGGTCTACTCAATTCAACCAGCCTACGGCAGAACTTTATCAGGTAGAAGTAGATGACCAATATCCCTATTGGTTGTATGCGGGTCAACAAGACAATTATACTACCATAGCCATACCAAGTTTTCCACCAAGTGCTGTGCAAAGCGTTGGGTCTGCATGGGTGATCAATACAGGAGGTTGCGAAACTGGACCGGCCGTTCCAAAACCCGGCAACCACAATATTGTATATGCCAATTGCAAAGGACGATTCGGTGTTTTCAACAAGCTTACTGGTGTAGAGAAAAGTCAATATGTAGGAGCAAGCAACATCTATGGGCATAACCCCAAGGATTTAAAATATCGTTTTCAGAGAGTGGCACCAATACATGTTTCACCACATAATCCAGATGTCGTTTATCACGGATCTCAATTCTTGCATAAAACGGATTCTGATGGATATTCCTGGGAAACCATTTCTCCAGATTTAACAGCTTTTGAACAGGATAAACAAGTAATTTCAGGAAGTCCGATAACCCGGGATATTACAGGAGAAGAATATTACAGTACTTTATATTCGATAAGAGAGTCGACTCTACAAGAAGGCTTGATTTGGACCGGATCTAATGATGGAGTGGTTTCCATCACCAAAGATGGAGGTAAAACATGGAAAAATGTAACTCCAAAAAACCTACCAAGAGGGGGCAGGGTAGAATCTATTGCACCCTCATATCATGATGTAGCCACAGCTTATATTGCTGTAGATAGGCATTTATTGGGAGATTCTCGACCTTATCTTTATAAAACTACCGATTATGGTGCTAATTGGACCTTATTAAGTACAGCTTCCAACGGAATTCCAAGTGATTATACCACTCGTGTCTTGCGGGAAGACCCCGTACAACAAGGATTATTGTATGCAGGTACAGAATTTGGGATGTTTGTTTCATTCAATGATGGAACTACCTGGCAATCGTTTCAACAAAATCTACCGGTTACTCCAATCACCGATATAAAAATATTTAGAGGAGATTTGGTATTAAGTACCATGGGACGTGGATTTTGGATTTTGGATAATATTACCACTTTACGAGATAAAGCCATACAAAATCTAGCGGCGTCGCCCCATCTTTTTAAACCGGATACAACAATACGCTATCGTTATCCAAAAATTCGTGCCGGCAACAGCTTTCCCAAATATCCAAGAACTACAGTCTATATGGATTACTATTTACCTGAGGCTACCAAAGGTTTGAAGCTAGAAATCTTTAATAATAAAAATGAACCACTTATTACCATGTTAAGCGATAGTACCCAATTAAAATCTTCAGTTAAAGAAGTGGAAGATATGAATTTGAGTACCACCTTTCGATACGTTAATAAAAAACTAAAGGCCAAGAAGGGCCTAAATCGTTTTGAATGGGACCTGCATAAAATAGGACCCTGGCACAAAGACCCAAAAAAACGCTACAAAAACGGACCAATGGTGCTCCCAGGAAACTATACGGTTAAACTTACTGTTGGTGATAAAAGTATGGAGCAAGATTTTGTAGTGTTGGTAGATCCTCGTGTAAAAGCCGATGGAATAACCGAAGAGATACTTCAAAAACAACACGAAATGCAAGAAAAAGTGATCGCGTTGCTCACCCAGGCTCGTCTGCTACAAGATCGCTTAGAAAAAGAAGTCAAAAAGCTAGAAACCAGAGATCAAAAGACAAATAGGGATCAATTGGAAAGCTTAAAGAAAGCTTTACAACAGCTTAAGAATGAAAAAGGAGCCTATCCGCAACAAATGTTAGTATCACAAATATCCTATATCTACAACATGGTTAATGGCGCTGATCAAATTATAGGGAAAGATGTGGTAGAACGTTATCAAGAATTGATGACAGATTTTACGGCTATTAAAAATAAGCTTTAGCTCTAAAGATTATAGTTGTTTCTCATATAGTTCCAAGTATAGGGTAGTGTAAGCTGTTTATCACATCAATACGTAAAAAGTGTTATACAATCTGCATTTTGTGTAAATTTAATACCTAACACAATAATTACTTTTGTGCTTATTATGTAAGTCAAGGTATGGAAAACAAAATAGTACATATTAACTCTATCAGTGAGCTTCACCAAGCTTTTGGTTTTGAAAAGCCAAAACACCCGTTAATTACTCTAATAGACACTGAAAAACTGGATGTTCCAGCTTCTCAAATCGGAACTAAAGTTGTTTCGGATCTATATATGATCGCCCTCAAAGACAAAGATTGTGGTGTAGAGTATGGAAGAAATCATTTTGATTATTCTGAGGGGGTTATGGTGTTCTCTGGACCTAAACAAGTAAGCACTGTTGAGAAAGAGATGAAACCAGGAGAAGTCAAAGGATGGATGCTTTATTTTCACCCAGATTTGATAAGAAATACGCACATAAGCGAAATTATTAATGAGTATTCCTTTTTTAATTATGGGGTTTATGAAGCCCTACATCTCTCTGATGATGAAGAAAAATTAATCAACGAAACGGTTAAGAATATTCAAAACGAGTTTTCACAACGTATAGACAATCATACCCAGCGTGTGATTAATTCGAACCTTGAATTATTGCTAAATCTATCACTACGGTTTTATGAGCGTCAATTCAATACAAGAACAGCACAAAATAAAGATGTGTTCTCTACTTTTGAACGTGTTTTAAAAGAGTATTTTTCCTCAGAAAAACAATTAGAACTTAGTTTACCTTCTGTAGATTACTTTGCAGACAAGGTGAATCTTTCTTCACATTATTTTAGTGATGTCCTAAAAAAGGAAACAGGACGTTCTGCAAAAGATCATATCAACGATTATATCGTCGAATTGGCTAAAAATCAATTAGCAGGAACTAACAAATCTGTTAGTCAAATAGCTTATCATTTAGGTTTTAATTACCCCCACTATTTTACCAGATTGTTTAAAAACAAAACTGGTTTTACCCCTTCTGAATATAAGCACCTGAACTAAAGAAAATGATGATTAGCATAAAGAGCGATTCAAAATAGAATCGCTTTTTTTATATCTAATTTCAAAATCAGTAAAAAGTGTTTTTCATTCGGAAATAAGTGTTAATAATCACGATATGAGTGAGGTAAATTTGTAATGAAATCAAATTAGATCAACAAAAAACAAACACCAAAGGGCAGGAAATGTTCAATCAATCAGATCCTCAGGAGTAAATAAAGCAACTTTTAAAGGAAAGATTTTTAATAAAATAATTATGGCAAATAAAAATGTAATATGGTGTGATCCCGACACACTATCCAAAGATTTGTGTAGCAAAACGTATATTGTTACTGGGGCAAATTCTGGAGTAGGATTTGAGACTACTCAACAGTTAGTAAAACAAGGAGCTCATGTGGTGATGGCTTGTAGAAGGCCAGAAGCGGCACAAGAAGCACGAAATAATTTTAAAAACTTAAAAGGAAGCAGCGAAGTCATTGTATGTGATCTGGCAGATCTACAATCGGTTAGAGATTTTGTCACCACTTTTACATCCAGACATCATCAATTACATGGTTTAATGTGTAATGCAGGTATGGTCAACATGCAAAACACCCCCAAATACACCAAACATGGATTCGAATATACATGGTCTGCCAGTTATTTCGGTCATTTTTTGATGACAGAATTGTTGTTGGATACGTTAAAAGCTACGCCCAACTCACGAATGGCCATAGTTTCGTCTGTTGTGCATGCAGGAAGCGCCAAAAACCGTCTGAAAGTACATTTAGAAGATCTACACCATAAAAAACGAAAGTATAACAACTTCGAGGCTTATGGCGAAGCCAAAGTAGCAGTTATTTTATATGCCAAAGAATTGTCAGAACGCCTGCAAAACACAAGTGTAACTACCTATTCCATACATCCTGGCTGGGCACGTTCTAACTTTGGAAGTGGCGGAGGAGTGTTGATGAGTTCCTTATTCGCTGTATTAAAGCCTATTTTCAAAACATTGAACTTCAGCGATAGTAATTGGGAATCTGCTCAGGCATCACTGCACTGCCTATTGTCTGATGATGCATTGAAACATTCTGGAGCCTACTTCAGTCAACACAGTGTTTTATATCGTGATAAAGCATGCAGAAAAGGAGGATTCCCTATGGAATCTCCAAACCCCAATGCTAATGATATGGATACTGCTAGAACATTGGTGAACATAAGTAGAGAATTAGTAGGATTAAATTAAACAAACAATAACAATTTAAAACAACATCAAAATGAGTAAAACAATATTAATTACAGGAGCGAGTTCAGGAATCGGAAAAGCCACAGCCATTAAGTTTCAGAAGGAAGGATGGAATGTAGTAGCTACGATGCGAACCCCAGAAAAAGAGGAAGAACTTATACAATTGGAGAATGTTTTGGTAACAAAACTAGATGTTCAGGACAAGGCAACGATCAAGGCTGCCGTAGCCGAAGGTATTCAAAAATTTGGAAGTATAGATGTAGTATTGAACAATGCAGGTTATGGATTGATGGGAACTTTCGAATCGGCAAGTGATGAGGCGATTAGACGACAATTTGATGTCAATGTATTTGGTCTATTTGATGTCACCAAGGCCGTTTTACCACATTTTAGAGCTAATAAAAAAGGAACATTTATCAATATCTCTTCTATTGGGGGACAGATGACCTTTCCGATCATGCCATTATATCATTCTACTAAATTCGCTGTAGAAGGTTTTAGCGAATCTCTACATTACGAATTGGCTCATTTAGGAATCAATGTTAAGATTGTAGAACCTGGTGGAGTTGCAACAGATTTTGGAGGCAGATCGTTAGATTTTCAACATGATGAAGCATTAACAGACTATAATGAGTTTGTAACTAATATGAATGCTGCATTTGCTAATGCTTTTGATCCTGAAATGATGAGCACACCCGAGTTAATTGCAGATGTAATTTTTAATGCTGCTTCAGATAATACTAATACCCTAAGGTATAGAGCAGGAAAGGATGCAGAACAGTTGTTAACGGCAAGAAAGACCATGAATGATACCGAATTTATTGGTATGATGAAACAAAATTTGGGGATCTAACTCAATGAATTTTAGCAAAGTAAAGCATGTTTAGTCATGCTTTACTTTATTTTTATTATTTTTTATTAGCTTAGGAATATGGATTTTATACAACAATTACAACTATGGGAAAAAGGCGAATTGCTTCAAGGTAAGATCATGATAGGCATTGGTATTCTTTTACTTATTGGTTGTATTGCTATTTTACGTAGTCAACATTTATTACTTCGTGGTTCTTTAGTGCCTTTGGGGCTATTATTAATGGTGCTTATAGGTTATGGTGGATATATCCTTTACAGTCGTCCGGCTCATGTCAAACAGAGTATTGCGCTCTACGAAAACTCAAAAGATGAAGCGATCTTAAAGGAGGTACAAAAACATACTAACGATAACAAAGCTGGAAAAACATTAATGAAATATGTATATCCCGCTCTTATATTATTTGCAGCGGTGGCATTGTTGTTTATTTCAAGTGTATATTATAAAGGAATGGCCGTTGGGTTTATTCTTTTGTTTGCTGCCACATATATCATCGATTACGGCTTTGTATCTCGGTCTGAAAAGGTATTGGAACTAATTACTGCTTGAAATGGGATAGGAGAGAAGCAAAATCAATTGTTTTCATGACTTCGCC
This sequence comes from Aquimarina sp. AWH4_224, assembly GCF_056160245.1. NCBI lineage: Bacteria > Pseudomonadati > Bacteroidota > Flavobacteriia > Flavobacteriales > Flavobacteriaceae > Aquimarina > Aquimarina sp. AWH4_224. Next base: position 472,384 of record NZ_JBSWWU010000001.1, read on the forward strand.
AAATCCTCCAGCTTTTCCGAAACAATAACTTTGTACATGGCGCTCACGGGAACTTTGGTGTCTTCGATCAATAAATGGGTACGGGTGGCTTTGGTTACCCGTTCCAAATTGGCTATATAAGATTTATGGGTACGCTGAAAATTCTCAGATAATAAGGTAGTGATATTGATTAAGGTTTCTGAAATCAGGTACATTCTGGTATCCGTAAAGATCTTCAAGTAATTTCCAAAACTTTGGATGTACAAAATAGAAGCAAAGGGAATATTTACAGGCATCCCATCGTGTTTGATCTGTAACTCTTCTTTTGCACTATGTTGTTTCGGAGCAGAAATGGTTGACACTGTAACCTTGTTAATGGCTTTCAAAAAACGTTCGATCTTTATGGGTTTTAATAAATAATCTACCACACCATAATTGTAACTTTCAAGCGCATACTCAGAATAGGCTGTTGTTAAGATCACCTTAGGCGGACGTACCATGGCATTCAAAATTTCCATTCCGTTCAACTCTGGCATTTCAATATCCAAAAAAATAAGATCAACTTCATTATGCTGGGCAAAGTTGATAAACTCCAAGGGATTACCGGTACTGAGTACAATTTCAAAATTGTCAATTTTAGAACAATACTCTTCCAACACTTTGCGCGCTAGTATTTCGTCATCTATGATACCTATTTTCATCATAAAGCAGTTTTTGGTTGGGGAGCTTTTAAATCGATAGCTAAATTTACACGATATTTTTTTTCTTCATCCTCAATATCTAATGTATGATCAGGATACAATAGCTGTAAACGCCGTTTTACATTCTCGAGCCCGGTTCCTTCTCTTTTGGATGTTGTAACCGTAGTAGGTTTTGAATTGACCACACAAAAATTGAGTGTATTACCCTTGATCGTAGTAGTAATATCAATAGTACTCTGGTCGTTTGTGCTTTGGGCACCATGTTTGACTGCGTTTTCTGCAAAAGGAATCAATAACATGGGGGCTATGGTAAAGTCCGACACTTGCCCCTCGATGACAAACTCTATCTTACAACGGGTACTCAATCGCTTTTCTTCCAGTAACAAGTAGTTTTCTATAAATTCTAGTTCTTCTTTTAGTAAAACAGTGTCCTTTTTAGCACTCTCTAACTGATATCGCATCAATTCCGATAGTTGCATCACCACATCAGGAGTTTCTGGGGATTGCTGACGAGATAGTGCATAAATACTGTTTAAGGAATTAAACAAAAAATGGGGATTGACCTGCTGTTTTAAATAATTGAGTTCGATCTCTTTTTGTAGTTTTTCCTTTTCGCTTTTTTCTTTTTGAATGATGATACTTCTTCTCAAAAAGAAAGCCGCCATACCCGTTCCCGTAGTATAAATCAAAAAGAAAAACATCTTGTTAACGGTATGCCAGCTGTATGCATGTCCTCGAATATACGCACCTACAAATATGATCCCAATTACTAGAATAACGTATAACACATAACGCCGCTTATCTAATAAAAAAGGGATAAAAATAAAATGGTTGATCCAGATAATCACCATGATATACAAAGTATAGTTAAACCCATGCATATAAAAAGAATAGGCGGTTTCAAAATTATCACGGGATGCCCAGATACTTAATATTTCAAGGATACCAACCAGCAAAAAGGCGCCTGCATTAAGGAGTATGGTATTCTTTATGGACCTGTTGAACATATGTGTTTTTATTAAAAGGGTATAAAGATACTATCTATACGCAGCAGTTGCTATAATTTCTTACAAAAGCCAGTTATCAATGATGAATTGTTTTTATCATTTAATTGTTCTGTTTGTCCTGTTAATCAATGTTGACGCATATAATGCTGTACATTTATTCAGATTCATGACATAAAAAAGAAAATTATGAAGACAATACAGTTGTTACTATGGATAAGCCTCATTTCCCTTAATACCATCTTGGCACAGGGAAATATTAAAAACGATACTGAACCCGCAGTTACTTTAGGCAAGAAAGCATCATTTCAATCAACCGTTTTAAACAAAACTATCCCACTATCAATCCATTTACCTGCAAACTATGGTAGTTCCAATAAAACCTATCCCGTGCTGTATATGTTGGGTTCAGACTACCGAGCACGGTTTGCTATGTTAGCTTCTACACTAGACTACATGGGTGAGGGACAAATTCCTGAGATGATACTCATTGGAGTAGATTTACCCGAAGGAAATAGTATTTTGCTCCCAACCAGAGAACATCAAGACACCAAAATTCCAGATAATTATATTCGCTTTTTTGAGACGGAACTCATACCCCATGTCACTGCTACATATCGGACCGTGCAATACAACGTTCTTTTTGGCGCTTCTAACAGCGGGTTCTTCAGTGTTTACACGCTACTCAACAAACCACATCTTTTTAATGCCTACTTTGCAAGCAGTCCATCTCTTATGCACATACCAATAGTGCTTCAACAAAAAATTAAAACTGGCCCGTTAAAAACGCTTTCGGAAAACAGATTTCTACACATCATTTACAGCGATGATGATCGTGAAGATACCACAACGGCTATTGCTGAATTCTCTAGTGTTTTAAAAGAAGACAAACCTGAAAATTTCACCTATAAAGTAGATAAATTGATAAATCAAGGTCATGTACCAGCCATAGATTTCACCATGTATCTTCTTGCGTTATACCCCGACTTTAACCCCTATGAAAATTTGGCTACTTTGGATAAATTGACGCAACATTTTGATCAATTATCAACTCGATACGGGTACAAAATACATCCGCCAATATCTATAATAATGAATCTAGGGATCGATGCAATACGAAGTAAGAAGGTAACGGTTGCAGAAAAAATCTTCCAATATGCTTTACAAGTGTATCCGGAAGGAAAAGAATCTTACATAGGTATGGGGGTAGTACGTAGAGATCAAGGGGAAATTGAAAAGGCTAAGACTTTATTCAAAAAGGCCCTAACGATAGATCCTGATTATTCATTGGCTAAACGTTTGTTAGAACGACTCAAAAATTAAAATCTGGATGTACTCATCAAAGATCTACGGGTGAACACCTTAGATCCGAAGAATATCTACAGAAGCATCAAACTCCTTAAGGACTGAACATAAATGAAATCAAAAGAAGAATTTTTAAAAAGGTATTAGTAATGAAAAAAAGTGTCACAATCTTCCTCCTCCTCATTCTTTTTCAATCATGTGTGCAAGAATCGAATACGGATACTTCCTTTGATATGATCAAAAAGGTAGAAACTGGTCTTACAACTCGGGTACATATAGAAGGAGATTCTACATGGACTATAGAAGAACGTATGAAACACTATGGTATTCCGGGTGTGAGCATCGCGGTCATACATAATGGTGAAATTGCATGGGCAAAAGGGTATGGTATTGTGAATAAAGAAAGTCAAGTCCCTGTAACCACACAAACACTTTTCCAGGCAGCAGCAACGAGTATGCCGGTAACAGCCTATGGAGCATTACGCCTTGTAGAACAAAAGAAACTAGATCTGGATGAAAACATTAATAACTATTTAAAATCCTGGAAAGTCCCAGAAAATGAATTTACTCAAGAAAAGAAAGTCACCATAAAAAATCTTTTGAATCATTCGGCCGGAATACATCCTCGAGGGACAGGATCATATCATATAAATGACAAAATCCCAACACTTGTAGAAATCTTAAACGGAACTTCCCCAGCCAAAAACGAGCCTCTTACCATAAATAAAGAACCTGACGAAAGTGTTCGTTTTGCATATGCTAGTTATGTACCTATTCAACAAATGATGTTGGATGTTGAGGGGAAAACGTTTCCAGAGATCATGCATGAACTCGTGTTACAACCCTTAGAAATGAACAATAGCACATTTAATCAATCTCTTACCACAGAGCAATTAACGAAGGCAGCAACTGGTTATTTACAAGATGGTTCTATGGTAAAAGATGGAAGAAAGATGCATCCATCAATGGCTTCAGACGGATTATGGACGACTGCTGAGGACTATGCTAAATTTATAACCAACGTACAGCAAACCCTAAATGGAAAGCCTACTAAAGGATTATCAAAAAATCTGACAACATTAATGGGAACACCCTATGGAGTGAGTAATCCTGGTTGGTCATTTACATTGGGGTTAGGGTTTCAGCTCATCAATAGAAACGAAGAGATCTACTTAAGGCATCACGGATGGAACACAGGTTTTTATGCCGAGATTATGGCACATAGAGACAAAGGTTATGGTGTGGTGGTGTTCACGAATTCTACGTTCCCCGAATTTAATGCTGAAGTAATTCGGGCTGTAGCCCTGGCTTATGATTGGGACAAATTCATTCCAGTACATAAAAAAATAGAAGTTGAACAGTCCTTAGTAGATCAAATTACAGGAAGATATATCAACAATGGTAGGATTGTTCAGGTTTTTCAAAAGGATAATCAACTATTCTATAAAAATATCCTTGACGTAGAGGCTGAAGAACTAGTCAGAATCTCAGATAGCAGTTTTGTGAGAAGAAACTCTAGTCGATGGATACAATTCAAACCAAATCCTGAAAATAAATCCCTGAATTTACAGTATTTAAATAGAAACGACGGAACAATAGCTTTAGCTTTTGATAAAGTAGATACGAATAAAAAAGAACCCATAGAATTCCTTCTTGAAGGCAACTTCGACAGCGCACTTAATGCCTATAAGGCCTTAAAAGAACAAGACTCAACCTATCTTACGGTTACCGAAGACTATTTAAATGATCTAGGCTACGATTTTTTTCATGACGATAGGATGAAATTATCACAAGATGTTTTCAAAGTAAATATGATGCTCTATCCAAATAGTTTTAGAGTGTATGATAGTTACGCAGAAGCCTGTGCGAAAATAGGTGAAACTGATCTGGCTATTTTAAATTATACCAAATCATTGGAACTGAATCCTGAAAACAACGGTACCCGACATAAACTTGAGGAGTTACAAAAAGGTAAATGAAACTAACTTTCATTTCTTCCAGTACCTACACCACGGTCAAACATTGATAAACCATTACAAACATGAAAAACAAAATAGGATTACTACTCATACTACTATCTATAGTAATAAATAACAGTTTTGCCCAACAAAAAGATCATGCCCCAGAGGCCACAGCAGCACAGATCGAAGGTTCGTTTCGCGATATTCCTTACCTGGAAAATGCCTTTATCGATGCTACACCCAAGGCAATAAAAGACAAAATCCCTGTGGGAAAACTAGGTGTTGATGGCGGTAATAAAAAGATGATCCTAACCCTTACCAAAGAGATTGCCGATAGTCTACATGGTAGATACGACAGTTTTCTTATTACTCACAAAGGAAAACTGATCTTTGAATCCTATTACAACCGCGGTCGTATCAACCTACCACATCCACAAGCCTCGGCCACCAAAGGTTATACTAGTTTGGCACTGGGTCGAGCGATCCAGTTAGGATATCTTACCATGGAAGACCTACATAAACCTTTGATCAGTTTTTTAAAAGATGTAGATGCTACCAAATTAGTGATGGGCGCAGAAAAAATCACCTTGCATAAGGCCTTGACCATGCGTTCCGGTATACGTTTAACCGACGAGCAACGAGAGATGTTTGATAAAAACCCAAACATGATCAAAGGACCGCAGCAAGTACAAACCTGGTTAAGCCATAGTACCCCAATTACTTCTGCTACCCAAACTTTTAAATACAGTAGGGATGCTACTTTGGTAATGCAAGTGATCGATGCCATAGTGCCAGGATCTGCCAAAGACTTTATCCAAAAGGAATTACTAAACAAAATGGGCATTACTAATTATGTTTGGCCTATTGCAGATAATGGGCTACCCCAATCCGGAAGTCGAGCCAGGATCACTGCTCGGGATATGGTAAAAATTGGAACTCTTGCCAAAAACAAAGGAAAATGGAATGGTGAACAGTTGATCCCAGAAGCGTATATCAAAAAAGCCACAAGTAGAATTTTGTATACCGGTGATGAAGAAGTACATTACGGTGGTAAAGATGTATCCCAACAAGGCTATGGGTATTTTTGGTGGAGTGCCAACCTACAATGTGGGGATAAAAGTTATTTTGCTAGATCAGCACAAGGAGGATATGGCCAGTTTGTCGTATTGATCGACGAATTAGATTTGATGGTAGTACATACCGCTCATGATAACGATACCAACTATATGCAAATCATCGCAGAACGTGTATTACCTGCATTTATAAACTAATACAGTAAAACAATGAAAAAACCGTATTTCACTATATGCTTCCTTATTGGAATTCTACTTTTATTGGCATGCAACACAAACAAAAAGCAACAAAGTAATGATGTTAGTCATGAAATAACAAGAAACCGTTATTTTGGACAAGATCCTCCCGAATTAATACCTGAAATTTTTGCCCCGGGAATTGTTTCCTTAGAAGGAAGATATGAGCACGGTATTTCATTTTCTCCAGATTTCAAAGAAGTATATTTCAGTGCTAATTATGAGGACGGGGAACCCAGTATCTATTATGCTAAACTCGAAGACCAGAAGTGGACCACCCCACAAAAAGCAAACTTTACTAAGGGTAATAAAGTAGGAGAGATGCATCCTATGGTAAGCCCCAACGGTAAAATGATTCATTTTGCTGCTCATGATTCTTTTTCTTTACCACATCATAAAGAGTCTGTAAAAACTTGGTATGTACAACGTTTTAAAAATTCTTGGAGCGAAGCAAAACAATTGGATTCCCCCGTAAATGATGATTTTGTGTTTTATGCCAACGAAGCGAAAAATGGCGACCTTTTTTATACCAATGTATCCAAACGTAAAATGTATGTTGCAACAAAGAAAGGGGACGCATATCCTGAAATACGAGAAGTAGGAATCGGAGGTTTTCATGGTTTTGTTGCACCATCTCAAAATTACATAGTGACGAATGCTAGAAATAGAGAAGATACACTACGAAAAAGCGATATATACGTCTATTTTAAACAGAAAAATGGGGAATGGTCAAAAGCTGTAAATCTTGGAAGCGAAGTGAATTCTAACTTTTCAGAAACCTGTCCAAGCATCACTCCAGATGGTAAATATCTGTTTTTTGGCAGGTATAATGAAGAAGGAGGCTTATCCAATTTTTATTGGGTGAGTACAGAAGTTATTGATAATGTAAGACCCAGATAACAGCACTAAAAAGTTATCAAAACAAAGTCGATATAGGCTGAGAACCCGAGAATTCTCTATTTTTCTTTTCAATTAGTACCCTCTTCTTCATTTATCTCTGATAATTTGGCTAAAACATTGTTGGAATATTTTAATTAGTAAGATTTATTTGATTATGTGTAGAGCTTGTATAGGAAAATACCAACAAAATTGGTTTTTAAACGCTAATTTTCAATAGATTATGGAAAACCTCAATTAAAGACCTATTAACTTTTGTAAATTTAAATTTCATAAAACAGTTTAGAACTGTAAAAATTAAGATTGTACTTCCCATCTCTAATGTTTCCTTAATCCTTTATCCTAAAATGCTATTATTTGCCTCATTCTTATGATATTCCTGACCATGCTGTGCTCTAAATAAGGGTTTAACTAATAAAGAGTACCATGAATATTGATGTTACAGCAGTAGGCAATTTGAATATTTCGAAATTGAATTCGGAAAATGTTATTATAGAATTACCGATAACTTTCACAAAAATCAATTCTGGACCAAGAGGAATCAATAATGTGATCATACAAAAAATTGTTTTAGATGGAAAAGAAATTCTTTCCGTATCAAACGTATCTATACATTCATACATTATTAACCAGACAGAAAACACCATTTGTGGAGAGATGATTTCGGTTCCTGTTTTACTCCAAAGTTCAAATGATGAAAATCAAAATATTCTAGTATTAAAGTTTGAAGTAACCAATGAAGGGAATCATTTTAAAGTAAAAAAAACAAATGAAAATTCTTGTTTTATACAGTTTTTTGCAAGTTTTTATTTCATTCATTCAAGACGCTTGGACCTGATTATTGAAGGAGAATCGAAATATACAGATCAAATAGGACAAGTTGTTATTAATAAAGTTAAAAGAAAAGAAAAAGCCACTTTAACGAACGTAAATCTTACAGTGCTCATTATCTTAATTCTTGGATTAAGCATATGGAATTATTATTTAAATAGAAATATCTACTTACAGGACAAACTGTTTTATGAGCATGAGATTATAACAGGCGTAATAGCCACATTAGTTACATTTCTAGGTTTATCTATAAAAAAACTAAAATCAACATTAGCTGTTTTGACTGATTTTAAAGCCTTTTTTAAGTATCCTGAAATACATCTTAGCCTTTCTCAATTTGACGGATTCTCATCTAAATCATGGTTTTTTATTCTAATTATTATCACTCTAGGATCGACTTATCTAGTATATGAATACCGGTCTATTCCAATATTAATTGACGGTAGTGTTGAAGTATTTGATATAGATGAGAAAGAAACTTTAGATTTAGATAATTATACACGTATTTATACCAAAACCGTAGAAAGTAAAAAGAAGAAGAACAAAAGTAGGTATATCTTAAAGTTGAAGAATCTGACTAATAAAGAATCATTTAAATGGATTGAAATAGGCCATATCGATACTACAAGTAAAAAGTTCACATATTACAAATATGATGTAACTTATACACGATACAATCAAATTAATCGGTTGAGTGATCTTTCTGCAATAGAACTAATAGACAAACCGGAGATAAATGGAAAAATGATACCTTTTGAAAAGATTTTTCTGGAAAAGCCTCTAAAAATCAATGGGCTATTTGTTGATTATAACTTAGAGAATAATCCAAAACAAATAGAAATTTCTGATAGACGGGAAATTAATCAAGAAGAAGTTGATTCTGTAATTCAAAAATTCAATAGTCAATTCATAAAGAAGAAACCAATAGATTCTATCAATAAAAACAGAAGAACTTTGGTAGTCACTTTGAAAAACAATTTTAACAATGCATTTGGTGATAACGGAATAATTAAAAGAGAATTATTATTAGAAAAAACATTCCAATTAATATCCGAAACCAACAAGGGACGAAATATAACAAAAAGAACAATTGAAAGGTATATATATTTAAATGCATTATGGCAATCTTCTGAAGATCGGGTAGCAGGAGATGATAAACAACAATTATGTTCTCAGGATTTAGAAAAAATCTGTAGTTCAATTAGTGAAACATTATCAATAGACACTAGTTGGAAACGAGATAGGTCAATTATGGAATTTATATTAGAAGCCCAAAAGCAAATAGGTGGTGAAACCAAATCTATTGTGGAGTTTTTAGACAAAAATGTCCTTTGCAACAAACAATGTGGTAGAACTGTAAATTTACTGGATTTTATAGTAATCTCTGTTGCCACAGGTATGGAAAATTCAAAAGATCTTAAAGATTATGTTAAAAGTAAGCTTCCTTCAGTAATGCGGCTTTACATTCAAAATGACACTTATTCAGATTATTATCAAATTATTGAATCAAGAGAAAAAAATGGGTACCGAAAAACTGATTACATTGGAGATGACCCTTCAGTTCTACGACTAGTTAAATCTTTTCTAAAAAATGTTTCATAATTAATTATAGAATATTCTTATCGCTGCAACTCGATTAATTTGACCCTTTCTTACCCAAAAGCAAAAAATCCTGTGAACCTCGATTGCTTAAGAACAAGTCCTGGATGCCATCGCCGTTTACATCCACAAAGTCAATATCAAATCCTCTGCCTTTAATAGAGGCAGGCATAAAGGTACCTGTATCATCAGAAAATGATCCTTTACCATTATTGATATATACACTGAAAGGGCTATCTCCATCAAATCGAGCGCCGCTGGTGTTCCCCGTCATGATATCGACATCCCCATCACGATCGATATCCAAAAAAGCGACTCCAAAACATCGGTGTTCATCTTTGGGTAGATGCGTAGTGGTAATGTCTGAGAAAAATCCTTTCCCGTCATTCAATAACAATCGATTCTGTCGCAGTGCATTGGGTACAAAGGCTTGCACATTTCCGTATAAAATATCCAGATCTCCGTCTCCATCGATATCTGCAGTAACTACCTCTCTGGTTTCTTCGGGTTCCGAGCGGTAGGGGAGTCGATCTGCGGATTGATCCTCAAAAAAGCCTTTTCCGTCATTCACCAATATGCGATTGGCATCTTCGTTTGCCACAAGTATATCCTGATCCCCATCCATATCAATATCGCATAGCGTAAGATCCTGGGTTACATCTGTAAATGCACCAAAACGTTCCAAGGTTTCATCTTTAAAATTCCCTTTTCCATCATTAATCAATACATTGTTTTGGCCGTTGTTACCAATGAGTATATCTGGAGCCCCGTCATTATTCACATCGTAAACTACCACAGAATTAGAAGTTCCAGTTACAGGAATTCGATCTCCACCATCGGTAAAGGTCCCATCTCCATTATTGAGATACAGTTCGTTGGTTTTATCATCCTCACTCACCACAATGATATCCGGATCTCCATCTCCATCAAAATCGGCAATACCAATATCCTCGCTATCATGAGCAACTTGAGGAATACGTTTACTTTCATTGGTGAACTTTCCTTTCCCATCATTAATGAGTAAGATATTGGGTTTATGCTCATTGGCGATCAAAATATCAGGGGCTCCATCTCCATCAAAATCGGCAATTCCTGCATCCATAGAAAGGGCTTGCAGATCCTGATATGGCAAGTGGGTTAGGGTAGCATCAGTATACAAAACGGCAGCTTTTTGTTCTTGACTATGCCCATGGAGCATAATCCCAAACATTAGCAAGAATATAGGACTCTTTTTCATCGATTTGTGTGGTTTTTTGCTAATGTAAGTTATTTTGCAACATGGGAATCGGCATGCGCTTTACATTAACATGACATTAGCAAATCAGCGATAACAACGAATAACTTTTTTAGCTATTTTTATGTCCTTTAATCACATAAATGACTACTCAACCGAAGTTACCACGCTCTTTTTTTAAACGTATTCCTCATGCCATAACCATGCTGTTTGGTATTATCATCTTTGTTGCTCTTTTGACGTATGTACTTCCTGCCGGAATGTATGAACGCATACAGGTCAATGGCAGAAGTGCTGTGGTTCCTAATTCTTATAAGGTGATCACGTCTACACCTATAGGGGTATTGGATATGTTTAAAGCGATTCCTTTGGGATTTAAAGCAGCTTCTGAGATCATTTTTATCGTACTAGCTGGAGGGATTATGTTTGGCTTTATGGATAGAACAAAAGCAGTAGAAAATGGAGTAGGGACCTTGGTTAGGAAATTGGGGCAAAAGAACAAAGTACTGATCATCATCATCATGACATTTATCTATGGTATGCTAGGAGTGGCTATAGGCTATGAAAATAATATCGCTATGGTACCCATTGCAGCTGTGCTAAGTCTGGCACTAGGAGGGGATTTAATTTTGGCAGCAGGTATTTCCGTAGGAGCGATGACCATAGGTTTTGGTTTATCTCCTATCAATGCGTATACCGTTGGAACCGGACATAAACTCGCAGAACTCCCTATGTTCTCTGGAGCTTTATTGCGAAGCGTACTCTGCTTTGCAGCCTTAAGTTTTATGGCTTTCTATAATGTGCGATATTTTAAAAGGATTACCGCAAATCCAGACAAAAGCCTAGGAAAAAATCTTGACCTTAGCGAATTATCTTTATCGAAGCCTATTAGTGATTATCGGTTAAGCAGCAACAACATCATGGTGATTGCCATTTTCACGATTGGACTTTTAGTCATTCTATACGGAGTCTTTAATTTCAATTGGTACATCAACGAGCTATCGGCCGTTTTTCTAATGATTGCACTTCTTTGCGGATTGGTATCCAAGATGGGAGCCACGCAGATGAGTGAAACTGTATTAAAATCAGTAAGTATTGCCGCTCCAGGTGCTTTTATGGTAGGTTTTGCCACCTCGATAAAGGTATTGATGGAAATGGGGAATATTGGAGATACGATTTCTTATGAACTTTCCAGTATTTTGCAAGGTTTACCACTACACGTAGCCGCTATTTGTATGACCATTTCGCAATCGGTGATTAACTTTTTTATCCCTTCGGGAAGTGGGCAGGCATTGGCTACCTTACCCGTAATGCTACCTTTGGGAGAATCCCTTGGTCTTACCAAACAAGTGACTATTTTGGCTTTTCAGATGGGGGATGGGTTATCTAACTTAATTAACCCTACCTTAGGTGGATTAATTGCCATGCTGAGCATGTGTCGCGTACCCATTGATCGATGGATTCGTTTTATATTTCCGGTATTACTCAGTTTAATAGGTATTGCCTTTTTAACCTTAATTATAGCAGTAGCAACAAATTATAGCTAATTATGAATGCAGCAGATATTCTCTCAAAACTCGTATCATTTCCAGTCCTGGGGGGCGAAAGTAACTTAAGTATTATTCATTGGATCAAAGAATATATTGAATCTTATGATATCGAAGTACAGTTAGTTCCTAATCCAGAAGGAAATAAAGCTTCTTTGCATTGCAGGATAGGCCCTGCTGTGGATGGAGGGGTCATCCTTTCTGGTCATACCGATGTAGTCCCAGTAAAAGGGCAAAAATGGGATACCGACCCGTTTGTATTGACCGACAAAGGAGATGGAAAGCTATACGGAAGAGGTTCATGTGATATGAAAGGGTTTATCGCTTGCTGCTTAGCAGTGTTACCCCAAATGGCCAAAGCTGATCTGAAAAAGCCTATTTATTTTGCCTTTTCGTATGATGAAGAAATAGGATGCTTGGCAGGACCAGAGCTAGCGCGTGCAATTAATGATTTTTATAAAGAAAAACCTAAATATGCGATTATAGGGGAGCCTTCTTTGATGGAACCTATTGTAGGGCAAAAAGGAATTTATATTCTAGAAACTTATGTCACTGGTTCTGAAGGGCACAGTAGTCGCATCAAACAGGAGGTGAGTGCCATACACGAATCCATGCGTCTTATCCTTTGGCTGGAGAATAAAATGAATCAATTGATCGAAAATAAACAATTTGACAATCGTTTTCATCCGCCACATTCAACCATTCATATTGGGTTAGTGAATGGAGGAATAGCACCCAATATCATTGCCGATAAGGCTCATTTTTACTGGGATTTACGGACCATTCCTATGGATGATGTCAATACCATCATCGCTGAGTTTGAAGCCTATTGCAAGGAACGAGTAGGGGAGTTACAAAAGATATTTCCTGACTTTTCTATAAAAACGATTGAAAATCATCCTGCAGTACCGCATTTGGATACCAAAGATGATGCAGATGTCGTTCATTTGGTAAAAAAGATCTGTGGCAAATCTGAATTAAACACCGTAGCATACGCCTCGGAAGCTGGTCAATTTGCCGATGAAGGGTTCCAATCGATTATTTGTGGACCAGGATCTATTGCCCAGGCGCATCGCGCTAACGAATTTATCGCCAAAGAACAACTGGATAAAGGAGTGGAGATGATAGACAAACTCATTGAGGAGTTGTCATCAGATCATTTTGTGTAGAAGAGTGCCTTGCTTATTTTAATACTATCCCGTATTCCTAAAATCACGACGCTACAACCTATAATCAATTCTAGTATCCATAGAAAATCAATAGGTCTAAAAAGAAGCATAAGTACTCTAATAGCAACATAAGCCATGAGCATATGGTTGAGTATCCTCTTATTCTTTTCTTTAATAGCAAAAAGTATAAGAACACTCAATAGCAATACCGTGCTTATTACCATTATTTCTGTAGCATAAGGCCAACGCAATCCCCGCATGGTTATCGCGATTAGTAATACTACACTCAATATCCAACCCAGAATCCCTGGGTATTGCTTTTTGATGAGCGTGCTTTCCATAAAACAGATCAATACCAATAGCACCATTTTGATATCAGCTTTGGGGATGATACTGAAATTTATGGGATCGGTTTTAAGAATGCTAAAGAGTATCGTATTGATCAAATGTGGGATATAGACCAAACTAAATAGTAGGGTAATAACCAATATATAGGTGTTTCTAGACAAGGTTGATACTTTTGAGGTTAAATATAGCATTATTATTAGGGTTTAAAGTGCCGATTTAGGATTGAAACTGCCCTAGAATTTACTAGATACGTACTAGGGCAAGATCTATTGGGTGTCGTATTATAGTATCATACCCAATGTTTTTCATGTCAGATGAAATTTGCCTCGAAATCTTCTTCCAAAATAAATTAATAAACCGGGGTAACATTTTACCATGCTTCAACACTTATAAACAACATTTATCATTTTAAAACATTTTTTTACAAAACACTTTTCATGAAAAACACACTCTTTTTACTGTTCTTTTCAATTCTTTTTGTTTCCTGTTCTTCTGATGATACAGAAGAGATATTGCAACAACAAGAAGAAGAGGATGATCCTATAGAAGTAATTGCAGAAGGGAAGCAATCATTCAGTATTGATTTTAAAGAAATAATAGCAAAGAGTCTATCCAATAAAACCGTTGATCTTGTTCCAGACTATGCTTTGATTAGTATTAATGATAGTGATGGAAACGAAATATTATCCAGGGAAAAAATTTCAATTATTGAAGTAGATGAAAAATACGTAACAGAAGAAATTACTTTGGATGCGGGAACTTATAGTTTAACCGAATTTATAGTGGTGGATGCAAATGATGTAGTCATCTCATTAGCTCCAAAGGTAAATTCTGCGTTATCTCAATTTATAGAAAATTCAATCCCTTTCGATTTTACCGTAGAAACCGATGAATCTGCCATTGCTGATGTAGAAAACATTGATGCTGCAGGATATGTAGCTTTTGATTTTGGGTATGATGATTTGGATGTAAGGATACCAAACGCTACAGATTCTTTCAGTTTAACTATCGACGAATCTTCTGATTTTACGCCAAAAACTATTGTTCTAAAATCGATTACGGCATCAAATTATGTCGTAGACTGGGGAGATGGTATTGTTGAAGATTACGTATCTACAGCTACCAATACTACAGAACAAAACGAATTAACTCACACATATACAGCTGTAGATGTTTATGAAGTTACGATAAGCGGGCCTTTAGAAGTAATCGAAGAGTTTAGTTTCTACAGTAATACGGAAGAAGGAAATCCTTATCAAAGTAATATCACTTCAGCAGATATAGAAAAGTTAATACTGCTTAAAAAATGTCATATTTATAGCGGTAGACTTTCAGGACTCAACACCTCTAATAATACGGTTTTAGAAATATTAGAATTAGGCTATAACGAAATAACTAGCCTTGATGTTACCAATAACAAAAATTTAAAAAGAGCCTGGCTCAGACACAATCAGCTCACTGAATTTGATGTTTCCCAAAATTTAGATTTAGAATTCTTATGGGTAAATGGAAATCAAATTTCAAACCTCGATGTCTCCAACAATATCGCTTTAAAGAAGTTATTTGCTCGGAATAATGGAATCAGCAATTTTGATGTTTCGAATAGTTTGGAATTAGATGATATTGACCTTAGCGGAAATGAAATCAGTAGTATAGATCTTACCAAAAACACAAAATTAGTGGAGATCAATATAGGAGCTAATCAGCTTACTGAAATTGACCTTTCTCAAAACACAGAGTTAATACGTGTTGATTTGTATGAAAATCAAATCGCCAGTATTGATTTTTCTTTTAATACAAAATTACGGGATATTTACATTCATGATAACTTACTCAATACGTTGGATGTATCCAATAACCCTGAGTTAGAACGCTTAATTATTAGAAACAATACCATAAGCACTTTGGATATATCGAATAATCTTAAAATTTTCAATTTAGAGATAACAGGGAATCAATTTGATGCCATTGAGATCGATCAAATGATCGCACAGATATACGATCAAGCAATTCTAAACGAAACTATGAACGGGTATGTAGATTTTAAAAACAATCCTGGGTTTAATGCTATTGCTCAATCTACTATTGATCAGATGAATGAACTGCAAGCTGATTATATGTGGATTTTTAATAATAACTAAGGCAATATTTAAAGATTCGATTATTATATAAACTCTTCAGTAGATGTACTACATGCATATAGCATATCTACTGAAGAGTTTTAATTTAGATTTTTCCCAATCCACAACGGTATAATACTACTTTCAAAGCAGCACAACACATCGGCTAGCATATCTTATTTCAGCATCAAAACCGCTATGATAAGGCCACTTTATAAATCGTACATCCAAAATTTTCTTCCCGGATAAGGATTCCCGTAAAAAACCCATAGCAAAAGCTGTTAATTTTAATACATATAACAACGATCATAAGGCTTTGTTCCTTTTTTTAAAAGTAACATAAGCTAACTTAAAAAAGGTTTTCGTTATTCTTCCCCAATTCTATTTCCTGAAAAGCTCAAAAGTATACCCTGTATTGGGTATTTACTTTAATGCTATCGTGATGTATACTTGTATCATCAAAAGTCCTCTATATCTATTCCTGCAAAAACCTGTGTAACCTCTATGGTGTTTTAAATTGAAGTGTATGAAAAAAGTAGTAGTAATAAGAGATACCATAGGTCGAAAATTAAGCTTGGGAGTGTGTATGGTTATCGATGAGCAAAACGCCATTGCGTTTACCTCTCAAAGTTTAGAACGGGGATGGCTCAATAATGCACGTAACATTTCTTGTATTCCTGCAGGGATATACAAGCTGCATCTAGAATGGTCTCCTAAGTTTCAACAAAAACTGTGGGAAATATATGATGTACCCAATCGTAGGGAATGCAAATTCCATGCTGCGAACTTTTGGAGACAACTCAACGGTTGTATTGCACTCGGAAAAAAACGTGCAGATATTGATAATGACGGATTTATGGATATTACCGATAGCAGAAATACCATGAAACGATTTCATAAAGCATTAGAAGGCGAAACTACTGCCGTACTACATATTATCAATTCGCAATTAACATAACAACAAGGTAGATATGTCATTTTTTGAAGATCTAAAGGAACGACTAGAGGCTACATTGGTAGACTTAACCACCATAGAACATGTTTTAATAATTGAAGAATCAGATCACCTATTATATCGCTTTCAACAAACAGCAGGAGATAGCCTAAGTTATATTGGTACAGGTGATGATGTTGATGAAGAGCTATTCGAACTGTTCAACGAAGCTTTTTCGGCATCTGTAGAAGCACGAACAGGTATAGGACAATTTATCATTGAATGTTTAACATAAATAAATACATAAAAATGGGATTACAACAATTAAAAGAAACAGTTGAAGGAGCAGTTAAAGATTTAGCTACGCTAGAAGTAGCCTCTTTTACGGGAAATCAGATTGATATTGACGGTATTGATCGGTCAGCTGTTTTTGAAACTATTAGAAATGGATTGACCAGTTCTACATTGGTAGGATACTCCAGATTTGAGGCAGATGGAGATGCAATGAATTATGTGAACAGTGATCTTGGAGAAGATAAAAAGTACTTGATTGATGGGCACAATTCTATGGTAGAAGGGGCACAAAAATCCAGGAAGGATTTCTTCGAATTTGTTCTTAAAGTATTAGGTGTAGACGTGGATTAAATGCGAAAGATTCGTTTTTATAGATTCAAACCCAGTACGCAACCACCGGACACCATGGATGGAATGAACGATTGGATGAATGGTGAAATTTCAGATGCTGCTATTGAACCGGTAGATGCTTATACCTATACTAATCACGGGGTAACAGGCGAAGCAAATGATCATTATCCAATGGCTTTACGAATTTTTAAGTATGTCATCAACTTGAAAGGGGCCTACAATTGGTTAAAAAAGAAATTACATGGATAAGCCCAATACATTTGAACTCATTGAGGATACAGAAGTAAGAACGCAATTAACCAAAGCGTATGAAAAGATTGATCAATTGGAAATCATCCAACTATTATCAGACTTAAAATACTTGCCTCAAAAAACGTTCGAATTCGGTATTTACGATAATAGCAAGGTAGAGAATGCTATCAAAAAGTTTAGACATGAACTTTCAGAGGCATTAGCAAAGACAACATTTAGTAATCTAAACTTTGTCTACAATAGCATCTCAAAGCTATTTGAAGAAGGAGAGGAGCTGCCCAACGAGTTATCTCATCAAGAATTCACCTTACTAAAAGAATTGACAGGTCTTGACAAAGAATTGGAGATCTATAAGGTGGAGGAGGAGCAGACCTCTTTGTTATCTAGAGTGTTGATTTATAGATTCCATGTATATGATTTGGCCAAAACCATTCAGCCCAATCATAAAATGACCTCAAATGCGGTAGCTGTACTACAACAGTCGGCAGAAAAACTTGGCTTTGATGGTGACATCTATAGCTTCGGAAATCTACTAGCTGATCAGGAAAATTTATCAAAGTTTTGTTTGAGCTCTCCAATTTTGACCAATAACATTTTTCTGGATTGTATTTTTATTTCAACATCTACAGATCAGGGGCGTGAAGTGCTGAACGAACTTGGAAATACAATCAAAAGGAAGCTTCGTTTCCAAAGAAAAATTGCTTCTCAGCCTTCAAAAGTCATTGTATCCAAGCTCATCAATTTTCCTGATCGCGAAGCCGTAAAAAATGAGGTCAAAAAGTACATGAGGCAAGATCAAAATCGGTTTCTGAGACGTGTTTTGCAGGTTAAACTATGGACTATGGGCTTGTACTATGGGCGTTTGGATCATGATTTTGGTCCTTTGTCTATTACCGCTTTAAGTCAGTTTTTAATGACTATCGTGCAAAAAGATGAAGATGGCGAAAAAGAGCTGGGCCGCATCATGTATAACCTCAAGAAGGATCAGTGCATTATAAATATTAGATATCTACTCAAAGAGCATTTTATCCCTACAGAGGTATCCGATATCCCGGTAGAACAGTCGTCGGTGTCTCAGATTTTTGATTTTGTGTTAGAAGATAAATCCGATGTAAATGTTTTCAGTGTAAATGAGCATACAGAATTTACGCAACAACGAGAAGAGCTTACCCAAAAACTAAAAAATGAACTAAATCAAGAAGCAAAACTAGTGAATGAAGGGTATCGTACCAATATACGTCAATACAAAACGCATAAAGGAATTATGCGATTTTTCTCCAAGATTTTTAAGTTTGTTAGAAATGCGATTCGAAAACTGAGAGAACTCTTTAAAAAACTGTTCAGGATTATTAAAAAAGTATCCAAAATCATATTTAATGAGATCAAGGATG
Organism: Aquimarina sp. AWH4_224; assembly: GCF_056160245.1. NCBI lineage: Bacteria > Pseudomonadati > Bacteroidota > Flavobacteriia > Flavobacteriales > Flavobacteriaceae > Aquimarina > Aquimarina sp. AWH4_224. The sequence goes on from NZ_JBSWWU010000001.1 coordinate 491,611, forward strand.
CCTTTCAAAGTTTTAGCAGAGGGATCGAATTTCTTTTTGGAGACCGAATTGTACAACCTACTGAAGCAATAAGCTCTGATTATGATTTTGATTTTGATGGGGTAACTAGAATTCACTCCAAACCCAGTAAAAAAGAGTACGAAATCCATATCAAAACTATTAGGGAGTATGCATCTGCTATCTATTCCACGCTAAACTTTACCAGGATCGTTATAAAATGGGGAATACGAGTGGCCACCGGACCTATTGGCTGGGTACAAATACTAGTGGGCATAGCAAAATTGTTCAGAGAGATGATTCGAAAAAGAGGCATGATCCAAGGGCAAAGCTTGGCTATTGTTTATTAATACATTAAAATTTATTATGGAAAGACTTATTACTATTCTGAACGCTCTAGAATATGGAATCGTGGCAACAGAAAATTATAGTTTCGATCAAATTGCGAACGCCTTTAAACAAGGACGAGTAAAATTACCGTTATTAAGAAGAATGGGCGGAGGAGGCAACTGTGCATCCATAGCATTAATAAAATCGGCAATAGGGTCATTAGGTTTTTCGGGTATTTTTCAATCTGTGATTATTGATACAAATAAAAAACGGTTTTTAATTGATCTTATTGATGATGAAGAACGGACTTACAGTCTTTCTTTTCGAAATTATAAGTACGCCAAAAGAAAGTCGTCTTTCGAATTGAACCGCAATGATGAAATATCCCTAGACATTTTTGAGTTTTCTAATTTTTGTTATGCGGTTTTAGCCGAAATCAAACGAACAAACTACCGAAGAGACCGAAGATACAAAAGAGCTATTACTGATCTGAACAAGGGAGAAGCTACAAAATACATCTATGGGAACCTGGGAGTAGACAAACAGAAAATAGGGGATGTATCCATAGAAAATTTAAGCTCCTACAAACATATTGTATTTTGGAATAGTAAACATGCCGTTTATGCCAGTGAAGGCATGTATGACGAGTTTTTTAATGGGCATAATGATACAGAGCCTTTAGAAAAACTCAAAGAAATTCATGGTAATGGTACCGACAAGCACAATCCAAAAGGTGCTTATGGGGTCATTCAATAACTAAATCAAAACATAGCATTATGCCATATAATCCAGATTTTATTGCAGGTCAAAATATCCCGCTTCCCACACCCAATAGTCGAGTACTGTCTTCGGCATTTGGAGGAGGATATATTCATCATTCGCGTCATTCAATATTGTTCAACCAGAAACGCGGTTTCGCTTTTGTGGCTGCCCATAATGTAGATGGAGCAACACTATCTTCATCCCAGTTTACGAATCGCAATTTCCGAGAGGAGAGTTCAAAAGATATACTCCAATAGGCTACGCTGATTTCTTTAAAAATGCCGAAAAATGATTGGAAAATTATTAGTAAAACAACGGCAAGGGTTGATGATATAAATTAAAGAAATACACTATTTTTGCTGTATACAGCATATACCCTGAAAATTTGTTAGAGAAAAGACGGCAATTACCACAAAAAGAATCTATAGATACAGATTATTTCATTTACTGTTTAGAAGCAGTGCATGATATAGAAACGCACCAAATTACCGAAGCACAAAAAAAATTAGAACAATTGACTTCGCAATATGGAGTGGCTAGTATCTATAAAACTTGTGATACTATTGAAGGTTTAGAGGACAGCCTAAATACATTGGTTATGGATGATCATCATTTTACAAATTATGAAATCATCTACTTGGTCATCACAGGTGAAGCCAATAGTATTTGTTTAAATGATTACTATTATAGTTTACAGGAGATTGCAGAAATTTTTGAAGGAAAATTACAAGGAAAGATTTTACATTTTTCCAATGCTAAAGTACTTGATTTAGATGAAGAAGAAGCACAATATTTTTTGGATATCACAGGTGCAAAAGGTGTTTCTGGGTATGGTCACGAATTTAATGGTATGACGAGTTCAAATCTTGATATAGCATTCTTTAACTTATTTAAAGAAGATGACAATATGTTAGATGTGGTAGAAGAATTGCATCAAAGGCATTACAAAGTCTGTAAACTACTTGATTTTAGATTGTATTATTAACTAAGATTCCCTTCCTTTTCTATTTTACATAATATAAATGCTGAAAATCGCGTATTTGAGTTTTTTCTGGTCGTAGTATCGAATATGAGGATTATATGAGGATTGTATATGCTGTGAATCACATTGATCAATGTTTTGTTTTTACTGAGCAGTGTTGTGAAATGATGTTAGCGTTACTGATGTGGTGGGCATGTTGCAAATTGACTTCAGCACATGTTCAATAAACGGATCAGGCAGATTCCGACATCGTAATTCTGTTTTTACACGAGTCTAATAATTTGATCCAGTGAATCAAATTATTGGAGCTGCGAGATGATGCGGCTGGGAATCGATATAATTCGCTTAGGCGAAATTATATCTGATGTTATATAAAATAGCGGCATGGGCCGCTATACACGAATTACTAGATAAATGTTCTATAATTTATATTATGTAAAATAGAATATTTTGCTAACTACTCCATATTCTGTTTTGGGTACAAAAAAAAACAGCCTACCTATTGACAGGCTGTTTTCGCAAATTGACGTGTGTATATCTAATCATTCAGTACCCCAAACGATTGGTTCCCGAATCGATAACTAGATATCTTGTGCAAGGTAGCACTTTCAGCTATATTCTAAAACTACCTTTAACCAATTTGATTGAGAGATATCAATTAGTTCGGTTTTAATTACTTAACCTTACACGTCTTAAGGCCCACCAAAGTATACAGCGGACAAAAGCTGATAAAACTGGTAATCAAAAACACCGCAGATAACGCGATAAGTACATATCCCAGCGTCCCGCTAATGGTCTCGGTATAAAACAGAACTCCCACCAAAATGGCAATAGCAAATCTCACTAAACGATCTAGTTGACCCATATTCTTTTTCATAATATTATATTTTTAATAGCAAATTGAATAAGTTGAACAATCATAGCCACCAGGCTTATACATAAAACACAAACCAGCAGTAATTTTAAGGCTTTGTTATTTTTCATGAATAATCCTGTTGCTTTTATACAAAACTATTCACTTCAACTACCAAAAGCTGTGACAATTGTTACATCAGATCTATATAAATTGTATGAGAATAAGTGGTTATAGCAGTTCTACGATACCTTGTTGTAGTTTCAGCAAGCCATCGTGCTCTAGTTTTTTTAGCAATCGGGAGATTACTTCTCGAGACGATCCTAGATCATAAGCGATATCCTTGTGTGTAGTATGTAGTGTATTGCTCTTTTTTAGCTCTGCCTCTTTCTTCAAATACTCCATCAAACGGGTTTCTTTTTTAGAAAAAGTCAAAATTTCAATAACATTCAGCAGTTCATCAAACTTAAGATTAAACAGATCATAGACAAACTCATTCCATTGTGGATAAGATTTGGCGATATTCATCATCTTATCTGCAGGGATAATCACCACCTCGGCCTCCTCCTCTATGATCGCCTTTACTCTACTAGTTTGATTACGTATCAAGGTGGTAACCGACATCACACAACTTTCTCCAGGTTTGATATAATACAACAACACCTCGTTACCTTGTACGGGCTCGGTTTTAAAGACTTTGGCAAGCCCGGATACGATTAATGGGATTGCTTTTACATAAGAACCTTCATTTAAAATGATCGTTCCAGTTTCGAAAGTTTGGATGCTACAAACGGTAAGTAATTCTTCTCTAAGACCGGGCATCTGGGCTAACTTGGGGAAATAGGTATCTAAGGCTTCTGCAATCAAGGTGTTTACTTTTATCCTTTAAAGGTATCAAAAAATCTATCCAACTTAGAATTTAAATTTCCCGCGTACCGAAAAGTCATTTTGGTTACTAAAACCACCAAAATTTTGTTTTAGATTGATTAAATTTTCCACTTCTATCGTAAAATTCTTATTCAAATCATATCCCATACCGTTGGCCACATTAAATTGGGATAGCTTAACAGATGTTGACTCTTCTGGAAAAACGCCACCCATAAACTCTGCGCTAAGGCCAGAATACATATAAAATCGTTTGGTCACATATTTTTTGGCAAAAAACGAACCCCCAAAGAGATCCTGAGTTGCATTTTTGTCGCGATATCCTCGTATTTGAAAAAAGAGATTAGAATTTACCCGATAATTCACCTCAAAATTGGCATTAAATTCATGACTAGAATCATCGGTATATTTGGCTCCACTGCTAGTTACTCTAGGGCCTAATGAATCCGTAGGACGTTCTTGTTGTGCATGCATATGCGTATGCAGCATTACTACAGAAATAACAATAAAAATTGGATGAGTTGTGGTGTTGAAGTGCATGGCTTTTGATTAGAGAGTACCTCTAAAAGACTGCCAGCCCATACACCTGTTACAAAATTTCTAGTCTACCCCAGTTACTTTGTCCTCTTTTAAGGCTTCTATGGTACCGCGATAACTAATAGGTGTTCTATGACTACTATTGACATTGATACTCACAACCTGATTCGGGAAAAAAGTTAAGACTACCTTATTCGATTCTTTGTTGTTATCAATATAAAAAGTCATCACATGGCGCTGTTTCTTCTCGTTTTTTACGATTTTAAAACGTGTAGGTACTCCTTTAAACTCAATTCCTCCTTTGTTCGCATTATATTCCCCTGCCAATTGACGTTCTCCGTAATACGGTAAATACATTTCTACTTCATCGCCTTTCATTCGTACAAAGCTTGGGTTATTGATCAGGTTGACACTCCCCACAGAACTCCCTGGAGGAAAAAATCCACTATTGGCAAAGCTATTCAATGCTGGCGTAGTTAAAGGATAGGCCCATTCTACATCCACCTGGAAATTCTTTTGGTTCACCCACTCCTCTACTGCTATGCTCTCTGCTGTTGGCGCAATGACCTTGTCGGCACTCCCACAGCTCAACATCAAGATACTACTAACTAAGATGATTATAATTCTCATTTCCCTACTTCTTTTTGTTCATACAATGCAATACAAAAACTGTGCAGTTCTCGAATCATTTTCGAGACTACCGTTTATAAAGGGGTATCAACTGCTTTTGACCAAGAATGTACTTTTAGCTCTCACGCTCTTCATTATCATCGTTCTCTGGCATTTGCAAATCACCATTTCCGGCAATGGCAAAACGATCTCTTTTGGATCCATATCCAAAATTCAACGATCTGCGGTACTTGGTTTGAAAGTCAGCGAAGCGTCTTTTTTTGGAAGATTTTTTCTTTTCGCTCATAACTCTAAGTTTTGTATTACAAATTCATTTGATAGAATTTCTCTAACTAAGTTATTACTTTTTTAATTATAAAATACTCGTTGGTAATACTTTATGTTTATTTTATGATAAAATTGCTTCATGGTATACTTGGTAATTTTAGTAGGACTTACCTTTTACACCCAAGTGTATGATTTCCAAATGTTATTAGGAAACTTATCAATTTTTTAAAGTCTCACTATTCTCTTGGAATGATTATTGTTTATTTTTGTTCTGAAATGAGCTATCAACGATGATTGGTAAAATCATCGAACGCTATGTATTATTTGATTTTAATATCTGAAAAATGAAAATCACATTACCCCTATTCTTGTTTGTATTTGCGATAAGCGCGGTTTGTCAAGTTCCGAATATCAATGATATTCCTATCACAGATCGTGGTACGGATTATACTTTGATCAACGATTATAAGAATTTGGTATTTGATCAAAAGAATGCTAAAATCACTTTTGATTTTATTTCCGAAGATACCTCGGGTACTATCGGAGGCTTAGATTTCAAAATCAACTTTAACCCCAACGATACCGATAATGCTTCTTTTAGTGGCACCGCAAAGGTGAGTACGTTGAGTACAGGGAATTTTTTAAGAGATGGACATTTGATGTGGGAGAAGTTTTTTCACAAGCGCAAATACCCTACTATCGCTTTTAAAAGTTCGCAAGTTGTAGATTTTGAAGGAAACACCTTTAAAGTAATCGGAAATGTGACCATCAAAGGCGTAACCAAAGAATTGATTATTACCTTCAAACTAGACGACGAGAAACTATCAGGTACCGCTTCACTGTACACCAGCGATTTTGGAGTAAACATCCATGATGAAAGAGAAAAGAACAAATTGAATATTCAGTTTCACTTTCCGATAGAACGGTAAAAACTTACTTTAATTCTCGTCTTAATCCAATCATAAAGGCAGAAAAATCCCCATGGTGAGTTAATGAAATAGGAATATCGATCAATCGATCTAAAATGGTGATATAAGGAACCCCATTATCATTCTTGACAAAGTCAATATCATCAGGTTTCACCCTATATTCTTGAGACAAATAGCTTTTTAATTCCTCCTTTACTGAAGCTCCTTGATTCACGATTTGAGTAAAATAGGTTTGCTGATCTGTGGTAGCTATAGAGTACACTTTATCTTGATATACAGTAGTGTTCGTATGATATATATACTCATCAATTCCAACAGTTTCTCCCTGACATTGATACGACCTAGGATTAAATTTCGGAGCTAAAGAGAAGCGTCTTTGATGTGCTTTGTAAACTGCTTCTTTTTTACTCCATAATCTCCAAACTTCCAGTTCCGGGTCTTCAGTACCTAAAATATGATATTGCTCATCCTCGGTGAATAGCTTTTCTAACCATCCTTTACGTTGCCAATTGCTTTGTGTTTTGGCCAAATGGAGATCAACAATATCGTTTCCTATCATTTACTGGCTAGTTTACTTTCTATTACCGCAATAGAGTCTTTTACGGTAATCATTTTCTCCATAGCTTCATTATCTATTTCAATATCAAATTCATCTTCAACATCCAACACCACATCCACCAGATTTGCCGAATTGATCTCTAAATCTTTAATAAAATCGGTATCCTCATGCAGGGCTTCCAAACCTTCTTGATTTTGAACGTATGGGGTGATAATAGTCTTCAGTTTAGCTAATAATTCTTCTTTTGTCATAAAATTGGTTTTGGGTAATGATCCCATTTAAGTACTATATTTTTTAAAGATAACACATGCATTGACATCTCCAAATCCAAAACTGGCTTTGGCAACAATATTTGGTGCTATTTTGAGGGTTTCGGTAGGAACAGATTGATGATCAATAAGCTCAGCAATCTCCGGATGCAAATCATCACAATTTACATTACCAAAAACATATCCATGATGCAATTGAAGCACCGTGGCTACACTTTCTATACTCCCTGATGCTGCCAGACAATGTCCTACCATGCTTTTTAACGAATTGATATAGGGAAAGTTCTTTCCTGATCTATCTAGAGCCTGTGTCCAATTATAGATTTCGGTAACATCTTTGGTTGTAGCCGTGAGATGCCCATTAATAGCATCTACTTCTCCCGGATTTACTCCAGATTGCTCTAAAGCTTTACCAATACAATGCTGTACGGCTTCACTATTGGGTGCGGTCATACTCCCCTCTTTGCGTTGTCCACCACTGTTAACATGACCTCCCAAAATCTCGGCATAAATCTTAGCGCCTCTTTTTTGAGCACTTTCCAAACTCTCTATCACCAATGCTCCTGCTCCACTTCCTGGCACAAAACCACTTGCGGTAGCGCTCATTGGTCGTGAGGCTTGCGTAGGATCATCGTTGTATTTGTAGGGTAAGATGCGCATCGCATCAAAACCGCCCCATACATAAGGTCCACTATCGCTGGTACTCCCGGCAAGAATAATATCGGCTTTGCCTATCATTATTCGATCATAGGCCATCAAAATAGCCTCAGTTCCCGTACTACAAGCCGAAGAATTGGTAGTGACCACATTGCCGCAACCTAATACCCCTCCTAACCACGCACTTATACCACTCGCCATAGTTTGTATCACGGTGGTACTCCCCAAGCGTCTTACTTTGCCTTCGTCTACCTTGTAAATAGCATCCCGAAATTTATCTACGCCCAGGATTCCCGTTCCAAAAATTACACCCATATTCCATCGGGGTGCATCATCGGCATCTGGTAAGGATAATTGGGCATCTTTCCACGCATCCAGCCCAGCAATCACTCCGTATTCCATACCCGAAGCTTTTAATCCTTTTTGTTGTAATTGACTAAAGTAATTATTTAAATAATCATTACTATAATTCGGTTTACCAGCAATTTGACATGAAAATTTCAATTGATTTAATTCTTCGTGATAAGCTATACCACTTGTCCCGTTTTGTATGGCAGTATCAAATTCTGAAACGTTCATTCCATTTGGAGCAACAACCCCTAATCCGGTAATTACAACACGTTTTTTATTCGACATGAGCTCCTTGGATTATGGAAACGATTTGTTGTATTCCTTGTTTCGCTTCGGGCATTACAGGTAATATCGGCCATACATGTGGCATTCCTTTTCCCTCAATCACTTCTATTTGGGTATTCGTTTCTTTCACTTTTTCGATAAATATCAACTGATCCGGAGTCAATATATCATCTGTAGCACTAAACACATGCATTGGAGGTAAACCAGACAGTTCTCCATACAAAGGTGAAATTAGAGGGTCTTTAAGTGATAAGTGTCCTACACACATTTCGTTCGCGGATCGCACTCCATTGATACTTAAAATCGGATCTATAAGATCGATCTTTACAATATCAGGGTTAGTGACGCCCGCATCCACGACTGGAGTAATCGGAATGATTCGATTAGGCAAAGGTTTACTTTCTTTTACTAGACGCTGCGCCAAGGTAATGATCAAACTCCCTCCTGCAGAATCTCCTAGAAGAATGATTTTGGAAGGATCGTAGTGCTTAGTCGCTTCTAGATAGACTTGATATACATTTTCTGTAATCGAATCAATGGTATGCTCTGGTGCTTTGGGATAATCAATCATCCAGGCTTCAGAATGCGTTTGCTTGGCGAGTTTATTCAAAAACACCCAATTTTCTCGGGTAGGTCCATAAACAAAGGCTCCCCCATGGCAATAAATCAGTAAAACTCCAGAATTCTTCTTCTTAGGATGGAGCTTAGTAACTTTACTTCTATCGATTTGTTTACTTTCCACAGAAGACCCTGACAGCAATAACTTACCAGGTGCATGAATATCTTTTTTGCGTTTTGTGATGTAATCAATGGGATCTTTGGACCAGGATTTCTTTTCTCCAGTTAGTTTTAAGAATAATTTTACCAATCGATATCCTAAACTCATACACTATCTTTTTTGAATGAAACTCCCGAAATCACTCCTTTAGCTATCACCTGATTATCTAGGTTATACATAGCGACATTGCATTTTAGCTTTTGAAATCGGAAATACACCTTTTCTGAAACCACAATCACTTTTTCTCCCGGAAAGACAGGTTTATAGAAATTCATTTCATTGCTGGTCATAGCTACAGCTATTTCATCTTTACTCCAATGCTCTCCCAACAAATGAATCCCAAAACAGGCCATCCCAATTTGTGCCATGCACTCGGTAAGAATTACTCCCGGAGTAACAGGATTGCCCTTAAAATGGCCTTCGTAGAAATATTCATCCTTCTTAAAGGTATACGCCCCTTTTATATGATCGTCATCGAGCTCTAAAATCTCGTCGACAAACATAAAAGGTTTGTCATAAGGCAACTCTTTAATAATATCTTCTCTAATCACTAACTTTCTTTTAAAATGCACATTCTGTTGGCAATGGCTCTTGGTCTTCTGCCGCACTAGCAAACTCTTTATCCAAATTGGCCTTTTCAAAACCACCGGTAACCGTTCCTTTGTATACTACAGTACCATAACCACTGGTATTCATATGTGCTCGTACATAAACAGATTGATCCTTGCTAATATTCACTGCACCTCCGGATCGAACAAAAGGTTGTTCATTAACATGACTATGCGCCAAAACTCTACGATATATCAAGGTTTCATCTTCAGAAACCACCTCCCACCAATCTGCATATTGATTACAACCCGTATCTGGACTCTTAATCCCAATACTAAAAGTATATTGATTTTCTTGTCCACTCACAGCAACGCTTACAATCTCTGCCAAAGCATTCTCATCTATAATAGGATTATCCGCCTGCATTACTTCGTTATCATCACTGCATGCCATCAGGTAGATCAATAAAGGAAATCCTAAAATGAATATCTTTTTCATAAGTGTGATTTTTAGTCCCATAGTCCAAAATCATATTAGTGATTTAAAGTACTAGTTTTTGTAGCGCTAACATTGCTATTTAACTTATTTTTAGTCTTTGTCCTTTAGGACAAATGTTCTCCTCCATTAACGGGAATTATACATCCATTAATCCAGGATGCCTCATCACGACATAATAAATACACCGCATTGGCTACATCTTCGGGTTGTGTTAATCGATCGAAAGGATTACGTTGTATGCTGTGCGAAATAATATCTTCATGTCCAGGTATCATACGTAAGGATTTGGTATCTACCGCTCCGGGCTGTAGACAGTTGGCTCTAATCCCATAAGGAGCAAATTCTAGTGCGATGCTTCGTGTAATGGCCTCTAGTGTTACTTTGGCTGCAGAAACGGCCGCATAATTCTTCCATGCTTTGGTATTCCCCTCACTGGTAAAGGAAATAATTCGAGTATCCTCTGTAAATATCTGAGCATCAAAACAAGCTTTCACCCAATCGTAAAGGCTGATTCCCATGGCATTGATCGTTAATCTGAAATCATCGTTCTGCAAAGTATATTCGGCAGCATTCATGGGTTTCAAATTCCCTTTGGCAATGCTATGGATCAATGTTTTTATTTTTCCGTTTTGAATACGTTCTTTGATCTTAACAACAACTTCCGCTCGCTTTTCTGGTTTCAGTAGATCTACATTAAAAGCCTCAAACTGCACATTTTCTTTCCGAATCGTATCAAAACCTGCTTGAATTTGCTGTTGTTCGCTTCGGCTATTACGATGCACAATAATAACGTTCATCCCATGCCGGGCTAATTTTTGTGCCGTAGCCAATCCAAGCCCTGTACTTCCGCCCAAAATAAGCGCCCAATATCCTTTATCTTCAAAATCTTTATGCATTCGTAATTTTTGGAGTTATATTAACAGTTATTACCATTCTAATAAAATACGCTGTGCCGAAAATCCAGGACCAAAACTGAGCATCAATCCTGTTTCTCCTTGTTTTGGATTTCGTTCCATAAAACGCTCCAACACATACAGCACTGTAGCACTACTCATATTTCCGTATTCTTTTAAAACATGCTTCGTATCATCAATATTTTTACCTAAATGTCCAAAAAGCTCTTCTACCGTTTGTACAATTTTCTTTCCGCCCGGATGAAAAATTAAATGATCTACTTCTTCTATAGTGGTATTGTGCTTTTTTAAGAAAGGATGAATGATATCAGGAAAATGTGTAGCAATTTTGGCAGGAACTTCGGGATCTAAAACCATTTGCAATCCACCATTGGTCAGTTTAAACCCCATCATATTCGAAGCATCATAAAAATGATACATCTCATCGCCAACAATTTTTGGTCCGTTTGCATCATCTTCTGAAGATAGCAAAGCACAAGCGGCACCATCTCCAAAAATAGCTGCACTTACCATATTGGTCATGCTAAAGTCATCTAACTGAAAGGTAGCCGTAGGTGATTCGATAGCAATTACAGCTGCTCGTTTCCCCGGATTGGCTCTTAAAAAGTTTCTGGCATAGATAATACCTGATACTCCTGCAGCACATCCCATTTCGGTAACCGGCAAACGAATAATGTCTTGGCGTAGTTTCAGATCATTTATGATATAGGCATCCAGAGACGGAATCATAATCCCGGTGCAACTCACCGTAATTATATAATCCAAAGAGGTAGGATCCCATTCGGCTTGAGTCAATGCCTTTTGCAATACCTCTTTCCCTAACTTCTTTACTTCTCGAACATAGATATCGTTTTTCTCTTCAAAAGAAGTGGCTTGAAACACTTCTTCGATGCTCATAATGCCATAGCGTCTGTCCACAGCGGCATTCTCGAAGATTTTAATCACTTTACGCCTGAAACGATCTTCTTGCCCCGATAACCATTGGGAGACAAAAGGAACAATATCCTTGGTCTCTCTCATAAACTGTGGCAATTGCTTGGTAACTGTTGTAATCCTTACACTCAACTTTCCTTACTTTTAATTATTATTTTGGGTGTTTACTATCCATTTATATCGAAATGCCCATTTCCAACCGATATCAGAATTAGATGTCGATAGTTGTTGTGCATACTCATTTAATTCTAATTTGGTAAATCCTCTTTTTATGGATACTAATCCATCATTTTTGGCAATATGACCTTTGATAAAGAAAAAACTAAACAGCTTAAAAAGGTAATACGCCAACGCACTTCGATGCAGATCATTGATCACAACACCAATAGCTGCTAACCCGATACTATTCTCCATACATTTTACGATATCTTCACAAGAAAGATGATGTAATGTAAGGGTACAAATCACAATATGGCACGAAAAATCAGTAGCATCCAAAGTGATGATGTCCTTTTTAGCAAATTGGATTTCTGGATACGCTGTACTTAACGCTTTGGCTTGGTCCAAGCCCATTTCATTAAGATCAACACCAATAAACTTTCCTTTCCATCCTTTTTTTCTGAAATCATCTGCAAGTTGTCGCAGCATATCCCCGTTACCACATCCCAAATCCAAAATGGTATATTCCTGTTCTTTATCTCGATTTTTAAGCAGTTTTCTAACTGCTTTTATGGTAATCTCATTTCCTCCCAACCAACGATTTACCCTCGCTATATCTGCCAAAGCTACTTGTAGATCTACCTCCTTTACATCAGGCTGATCCATCAATTCTTCTTCATTGCTTCTATGTGTTAAGTCCACTAGCATATTATCGGAGATCCATGAGTTTGTTTTATGATTCGAGGCACGATAGAAGGAATTGCAGATGCTATTCCATAAGAAACTTGTTGCAAACTCGAATTGAGTAACACCCGCTGTAGCATTCTACCCATATACAATCTTCGGGAAAATAGGGATTGCCATTCTTGCTCGTATTGTTTTTCTAGTAATAATCGAGTATTATTAGAGACTTTCTGGTCACTTTTGATCAATAATTCTGCTAATATTCGTGCGCTTTGTATGGCCATTGCCATCCCGTTACCGCATAGCGGGTGAATAAGGCCTGCAGCATCTCCTGCCATAAAAATATGCTGTTCTATAGGTTTTTTCTTGGCAAAATTAACCTGAGCTATCGTAATAGGCTTTTTAAACATAGGTGTTGCCTCTGCAAAAAAGGCTTGTAAATAAGGATTTTTATTTAGCACTTTTTCCTGAAAGGCTTCCACATCCCGATATTTTTTAAAACTTTGATAGGATGCCAAATAACATGCATTAACTGTTTCATTTTCTACCATAGATAGCCCGCAATAGCCTCCATCAAAATTATGCAAAGCCACGGTTTGCGGATCAAACGAAGCTTTGTAATGCATTTTTACGGCTAGCCAAGAAGATTCATTGGTGCTCCATTTTCTATCCAATGTACCATCCAGTGATGAGCGTTTTCCATAGGCTCCAATAACAAAATCGGATGTAAATACTGCTCCATTTTGGGTAGACACTTCAAACAGATGCTCTGTAAATTCTACATTAGTCACGATATCGGTAACCAAAGTAACTCCTAGCTGTTCTGCTTTTTGCCATAAATAATGATCCAAAGCATGTCGGCTAATCCCAAAACCACCTAGTGGTAATTGACTGCGGATAAGGTTCCCTTTTTGGGTAGAAATGACAAATTTTGAAATATCTACGGGATGCAAATGAGCTAATTCGAGGTTTAAATCCTTGAAATAAGGAACAACTTCGTTGGAGATGTATTCCCCACACACCTTATGTCTGGGATAGGTATCTTTCTCTATTAAAAGCACTTGCACTTTTTGTTGTGCGAGATGAATAGCACTAACTAGTCCTGCTAACCCTCCCCCTATAATAAGTACGCGTGAATGCTTATTCATCACATCAAGATACATAAAATTTAAGCATAAAAAAACCCCGACTTGATAGTCGGGGTGATTGTGTTTGTATTACAATAATACTTATTGTTTTACTTGTTGTTGAGCGTCCCTCTTCATCTTCTCGTTGGCAACAATACCCAACTCTACTCTTCTGTTTTTTGCTCTACCTTCTGCAGTAGCGTTGTCATACTTTGGCAAGGTTTCTCCATGTGCATATGTAGTCAAACGACTAGCGCTAATTCCTTGAGCAATCAGATAGTTAGTTACCGCATCAGCTCTGTTTTTAGACAGTGTCATATTATAGCTATCATTCCCCGTACTATCTGTGTGTCCTTCAACTATAATATTGGTATCCGGATATTCTTTAAAGATTCCCGCTAATTTATTTAGGTTTGCTTTAGACTTAGCATTTAGGTCATATTTGTTTGTTGCAAAATACACCCCACTATTTTCATCAAATACAACATCGATCCCTTCTCCTACTCTGGTTACTTCTGCTCCTGGAATTTCAGATTCGATTTTCTGTGCTTGCTTATCCATCTGCTTACCAATAACACCACCGGCTACACCACCTACTACACCACCGATTACCGCTCCTAGTGCAGAGTTTTTCTTTTTCACATTGTTACCAATAATTCCACCAATCACGGCTCCCGCAGCAGTACCAATAACTGCCCCTTTTTGTGTGTTATTTGCATTTTGCACAGCTTCACAACTTACTAGCATGGTTGCTGCAGTTAGAATAACACCTATTTTTTTAAGATTTGTATTCATCATTTAAAGATTTGAGTTATTGAAGTTTATTAAAGTTCATCGTAATTACAAAAGGCTTCCCTTCTAGACTTACTGTCATGGCCCAAGTCATAGTTGCATCATCCAGATGCTGTAATGCCATTCTGTATCCAGCATTGTTATTGGTACTTTTCTTTTTCTCATTAATAGGTTTGAATAAGAAATAGTATGTACCATCCGCCTCAGGCTTTGGAATAGTAAACCTAAAGTTTCTTGCTCCTGTAGAAGTACAACTACTTTGATTCACTTCGTATTTACCTGTATTATTATTTGGAATAAATTTCCAGGTACTTCCGGTAAAACATTCTGCAGAGGCATCGTTATAAAGGGTAACATCAAAGATTCCGTCTCTATCGTAAGAGATTTTATCCAATGACCATTCTCCTTTAAGAGTTTTTTTAGCAGAGATAACGGTTTTTTGCGTTGGGCTACAAGACGCAAAAATTACTACTGCCACTAATAAGATAAGTTTTTTCATTATGTTAGATTTTATTAATATAAAAGTAGCTATAAACGATAACGTTTCCAATATTATTATATTTCAAAATGACATGGGCTCTTCTTCTGCCATTTAATAGTATAATTTAGACAAAGGACACAAAAAAAGGATAAACGTAGCACTACTTTATCCCTTTATAAAATATTTAACTTTTCCTTTATATCTCTTGTTTCGGAACTCTAAATAATAAGATAAGTCCAACGGCAAAAAACAGAATCAAAAACAAGATAGAATATCGGATACTCCCTGTTAATTGCGCTATCAATCCATACGAAAACATACCAATTACAATCCCAATCTTTTCTGAAACGTCATAAAAACTAAAATAAGAAGTGGTATCTACAGCATCTTTTGGCAAGAACTTAGAATAGGTAGATCTAGAAAGTGCTTGTATCCCTCCCATCACCATACCAACAATGGCTGCTGCTATGTAAAATTGCATAGGAGTAGTAATCGTATACGCATAAATACAGATCCCGATCCAGATAAAGTTAATCACTATAATGGTCTTGATATTTCCAAACTTTGCTGAAGCTTTAGAAGTTAAGAACGCTCCCAATACCGCTACCAATTGAATGAGTAGAATACTTATGATAAGTCCGGTTGTTGCATTTTGCTCTCCCCAATCTAATTCTTCGATACCAAAATAGGTAGCAATCAGCATGATTGTTTGTACAGCCATACTGTACACAAAAAAGGCGGTGAGATATCTTCTAAGTCTCAAATCACTCTTAAGAGCATTCCAGATCATTTTTAATTCTTTAAAACCATTAAAAACCAACGATTTGGTAAGTTCAGCTTTCTTGTTTCCTTTGGGCAAATAATAGTAGGTGTACTGGCTAAAAACGATCCACCACACTCCTACCATAACAAAGGATAATCTTGTTGGGAAACCTTCGTCCTCAAAACCGAACCACTCATACTTCAAAATCATGATCAAATTAATGATCAATAATAGTACACTTCCTATATATCCCAAAGAATATCCTTTTGCACTTATGGCATCCTGCTGTTCGGGATAAGCAATATCTGGCAAATACGAATTGTAAAATACCAAACTTGCCCAAAAACCTATCAGCGCCAGATAATAGCACAATAACCCAAACCATAGATCTTCTAAAGAAAACCAATACAAGCCGATACAAGATACTGCTCCCAGGTAGCAAAAGAATTTTAAGAAATTCTTTTTGTTCCCTACATAATCTGCTATACCAGATAAAAGTGGACTGATCAATGATACTGTAAGAAAGGCTAATGCCGTTACATAGCTTATCAGAGAATCATTATTAAAATCAATCCCCAAAAAGCGTACAGTATCACTAATGATATTGTCTTCATCATCTCGTACAATCGTTAGTGCTCCCCAAAAGATGGGAAAGATGGCTGAAGATATCGTAAGGTTATAAACCGAATTTGCCCAGTCATAAAAAGCCCAGGCGTTGAGTAATTTCTTGTGTCCTTTGGGTAGTGATTTGCTCATATAATATAAAAAAACTGTTCTGAAAAGGTTCAGAACAGCTCCTAAAATAAGTATAATCTTTGTAAGTTGGTGTACTTAACAATTATTTAAACGTGGTTACCCCAAATTTCTTGGCTTCCGCTCTGGCCTCAGGTGCCCATGCGGTAAGGTTTGCAATTCGAGTATCACTAGAAGGGTGTGTACTCATAAATTCTGGTGGTGCTTGTCCTCCACTATTGGCTTTCATACGTCTCCAAAGATTTGCGGCTTCATCTGGGTTATATCCGGCAATGGCCATCAATTGTATTCCAATGCGATCTGCTTCTGTCTCATGACTTCTACTGAAAGGAAGCATCACACCAAACTGACTACCTAACCCAAAGGCTGTACCCACGATTTGTTGCGTTTGTTCGTCCTTTCCACTTATGGCTACCGCTGTAGCAGCACCTGCTACTTGCTGTAACTGCCCTGCACTCATACGTTGCTGACCGTGATTAGCCAATGCATGAGCTACTTCGTGGCCCATTATCGCTGCAATACCAGTTTCATTCTTGGCAATAGGAAGAATTCCTGTATAAAACACTATTTTTCCTCCTGGCATACACCATGCATTAACGGTTTTATCATCTACCAAGTTATATTCCCATTGATAGTCTTTTAAATACCCCGCATAACCGTTGGCATTTAACCAACGTTCTGAAGCTTTTGCTATTCTTTGTCCTACTCGCTTTATCATTTCCGCATCAGAAGTACCTTTTACCACCTTATTTTCACCCAAAAACTGATTGTATTGTTGAAAAGCCATGGGCAATATTTGCGAATTTGGTACCAAGGCTAGTGTCTTTTTACCGGTAAAAGGATTCGTAGCACAAGATAAAAACATCAGTATTGTGCCTAAAAAAACTATAGATTTTCTAGTATTCATGATTCATACAATTTTGAAATATAAAATTACGAAAATCTCTACTCTTCACTTTACATATCCTTATATTTTTATACCATTCCTTCGATAAAAGTATCAATCTATCGTTGAGATACACTTTTTGACGTGCATACAGCCTATTTTTTGCATTTTTCACTCAAAACAAAATATCACTTTTATACAACTCCACTAAGGTTTTACCACAATCAAAATCCGCTAAAATACGGTTTAACAAAAGTGTATTAACTCATTTATTTACAGTTGTTTACTTGAAATTTTTCAAGTGTTTTACTCCTTTAACTTTCCGTGATTTACACATCTCAAAAACCGCTTTTTGACTCCCAAAATATCGATGCATCTTATAGAAATTTGAAGTATCCAAATGGTGCACAATTTGGGGTACAACAGAATTTCAGTATTAACATTTAATGAATTGTATTATGAGTTTATATCAAGAAGTATATCATGGAGAGTCTTTTAGTGAAGAAGACTTTTATGATGCAGTCCGCTACATTTTTCAACCAGAAGTAGGAGAATCTACTACAGAAGAGATCGATGATTTTTTGATTGAAACAGTAAGTGAAATGACTCCTGAACAAGCAGAAAGTTTCTGGAAGAAAATCGGAAACTTCGCCAAAAAAGTAGGATCAGGTGCATTAAAAGTTGTCTCTAAGGTTGCTCAGCCCGTAGGTACTGCGGTAGGTGCAGCTTATGGTGTGCCACAATTGGGGGGAATGATTGGTGGACTAGCTGGAAATCTTGCAGGTGCAGGGTCTAAGGCACTAGACCGAATTCCTGATTTTAAAACCCGCCGTAGACGAAGAAGAACATCTCCTCGTAGAAACAGAAGTTCTTACCGAAGAAGATCAAGAAGAAATCCAGAATTGAGAAATGCATGGAGACAAACTAGAAGAACCTTGGGAAGAGCCGGAAGACATGCGCTTAGAGCTGCAAACCGATACGCCGCTCAAAACCCGGTTAGACCTAGGTATAGAGAGGATATAGAGTCGTTTGAAGACAATACTCCAGCAGCACTATCAAATGTAGTCAATAGCCCTGGTTTTCAAGCCTTGTTATTCGGAAGATCCAATGGTAACATTCCAACAGAAAATATCACAGAAAGCGATTATGATTTTCTAGAAGCTGTTGAGGCAATCAACTATCTAACAGAAGGTATCATTGCTGAATACTATGAAAATGATTTGTTAGAGGATGACGAATATCTTGTTGATGATTATGGAGAACTGGTAATCAATCACCCAGAAGAGCGAGAAGAAAGAATCGAAGCACTAATCGAGGAATATAGTGCCTAATCGTTAACCATAAATCCCTGGGAAAATGAATCCAATGATTGCTTTTCTAAAAAAACAAAAGCCTGAATGGGAAGAGTATTTAAACATGATAGAATTGATGAATGCAGAGCATTCTGATATCGATGAAGATGATGAAGATACACTTTCTGAAACCACCTCCTCCAAAAACACACATAAGGCGTACAAAAACAAGATCATCAAACTCAAAAAAACACAAAACAAGCTGCTCCATATGATCGAAGATCTAAAAGCAGAGCTAGAAGACGAACAAGAGCTTACCGAAGATCTTGCAGAGGCTTTGGGCGCATGCCCAGAATGTTTTGGCGAGGATGATATGTGCACCTATTGTAAAGGAGAAGGGTTACCAGGATTTTTTGTGCCAGACTTTACGCAATACAACCGATTTGTAGCACCAGCTAACAAAAAATTCAGTAAGCATTACCGAATTAGAAATTAATAACTCAAATTTTCAAAATTATGTACACAATAGAAGATTATTATGACCTAGAAGACAATATCTTAATAGAAGATCTCCTTGATGACGATTTACTCGAGGATGATTATTATGATGAAGATCTTCTTGAAGATGACCTGTTAGATGACGATCTGTTAGAGGACGATTACGATCTCTTGGGAGAGGATTTTGACGAAGACTTTGACGAGCGACGTAGACGAGGACGTAGAGGAAGACGAGGTCGACGAGGGTTTAGAGGAAGAAGAAGAAGAATTCGACCTAGACACCCTAGAAGAACAAAACGTAGATCTAACTACGGAAAAAGCGTGAGATCACCACGATCTAATAGCAGTGTGGTCTCCAAAAGCGAATTCAAAAAATCGTTAGATGCCATTTCTAAAGACGTGAATTCTTTAAAGAAAAGTTCTTTGATCAATGGTAAAGCAATCAAATCACTTGATGGTAAATATACTGATGTAGTAAGCAACTTATCCAGAAAAGATAAAAACCAAACCAAAGTTTTAAAGAACATGCAAACCATGAGTATGCTAGGTTCTTTACTAAACAAACCAAAGTTTGACGAATCGAATCTGGAAATCAGATCCAATGATACCGGACCTGATACTATCGTTGAGAAATCAGATAACAAAACCGTAAAGTTTGATCAAACAATGAGTTTGTTATTACCAATGATGACTACAATGGGAGATGCAAGCACTGGTAAATCATCAAGTAGCGATATGATGTTACCCTTAGTACTATTAATGAGCCAAAAAGACGGAGACAGCAGTGATGACAGTCTTTTGCCTTTGGTAATGCTCATGACAATGAACAAATAATTTCTAACGTATAAGGGACTTGCTTTAAGTAATTCTATAATCAAGTCCCTTTTTAAAAACTTATAACAATGGAAAATAGTTTATTGACAGGGTTTCTCTTTCCTAAAATAATCGCTGAGAACTACAATCTGGAGGATCAAAATAATTTTATCATCACTTCTTTTTTGATTGACAAGATGAGTGATAACAAGAGTTTCTCTATGATGTTTCAGTTGCTTACTGCAAAAAACGCAGAGACCAAAAAAGAGGAACCAACGCTTGTAGTGACCAATCCACCTATAGATGTTCCTGCAGATCCACCTAAGGATGAAACTCCAGATCCTTCTGGAGATAAACCTAAGGACGATGAGCCAAAAGACGATCTGCCAAAGGATGATCAACCTATAGCTGGAGATGATACGACCAATGAAGATGTAAAGAAGACCGTCGTTGCTAAGTTGGACACTATTAGTTCCTCTATCAACAAGAAGTTCTCTGAGATTAGAGGTCATGTAGAACCCATCAAAACGGTACACACCGAAGTAACTGAGTTAAAAGGGTATATCACAAAACCAAAAGATGCTTTCGAGAACCAGGAGATTGCCGCAGTATTCGACGCAAAGGGTATTGATGTAAAGGAATTTAGAAATTCGATGTATGTGGATTACATCAATGATGTGATAGAGGAGATCAAAAGTGATAAGTTTAAAACTAATCTCGAGAAAATCACCAAAAGTAATGCAGAATTGGTTAAACCGATCAAAACCAGAGTGGCCAAGTTTTCTGTATTCTTCGACATAGATTTTCTAAAGAAACTTAAGGAAACTTTTGAGAGCACTTCTGATCTGAGCATGCAGGATATAAGAATTTTTATATCTAATGTGATTTCACCTTTACTAGACTTGGTAAGAGATATCAAATATTTTGATTTCCCTGAAACCGAAACCGAAGTTGCTCCAAAAGCAACTACTCCTAGAGCTACAAAAGCTAGTAAAACCAGTAAAACTAAAGTAACTACATAAAAATGGATCCACGTCTTAAACTTATAGTAAAAGGAAATCCCAACGAAGAGTTGCATTTGTTAATGAGGCTTAAGGATAAAAATGTTATTCCCCCTCATATCAAACTTATCTCACAATTTGGTGATATCATAAGCTGCAGGATTTTACGAAAATACCTAATGGTAGTGTATGATCATGTGGCTACCCGAAGTCTTAAGGCACCGCAGGTAATTCCATTAAACAATTATAATTCAGATATAAATGACGCCAGCGAGTATTCTAACTTTGCTGGCAAACCTAGAGTAATTTCCAAAAGGAAAAGCAACGTTGTTTTTGGGATCATAGACTTTGGTTTTGATTTTACACATCCAGATTTCTTTGATCCCCTGGGCAACACTCGTTTTGAAAAAATATGGGCACAACCCCTTAAAAACAAAACCCCCAACAAATATGGATATGGGCAAGTATTTACGCAGAAGCAAATCGATCATGCATTAGATACTGCTACCCCCTTTAGGACGTTAGGCTACCATCCTGGGCGTGGAGATTTATTAGGAAGAGGGATGCACGGGACTCACGTTTTGGGGATTGCGGCAGCCACAGGAAATGTAGGTAAGAAAGGACACGCTGGCAATAGTCCAATAGTGGCAGTAGATATGGGCTCTAATTACGTAAACGGTTCTGATTTGTCCCTGGGAGATTCAGTAAAGCTGATTGAAGGAATAGACTTTATATTAGAGCAGGCAGGAGATCGTCCTTGCGTAATCAATATGAGTCTGGGAGGCCACGGAGATGCACATACAGGACAGACCCTAGTAGAATTAGCACTTAATAATGCATTAAGAGAAAGAGCAGGATTTGCCATTGTACAAAGCACAGGTAATTACTTCAAATCCAAATGCCACCATTCTGGAAAACTACTACAAGATGATGAGAATGAAATCGAATGGATTTTCAAGAAAAGAGATCGTACGCCAAATGAAATGGAAATATGGTATGAGGCTGGAGACGAATTTGCAGTTGAAATCTATAACGATGATGACGAGTACATTGGTGGAACAGAAGCTTTTGAAGACGCTACCTTAAATTTTGACGGTTCCAAAAACGGAATTATTTTTCATCGTAAAAGTGAACCCAATACAGGTAAGAATCATATCAACATTATCTTGGCAGGTAGTCCAGCATCCAAACGATTGGTGGTAAAGATCATCGGATCCAAAATCAAGAACGGCAGATATCATGCCTATATAGAACGAGATGATCGTGGGCAATCGCATTTTCACGAATCTGATGTCAATACCAATCATACGATAGGATCTATTTGTAATGCTCCCCTCACCATTACTGTAGGTGCCTATAATCAAGCTAGTCAAGAAAAGGAATTGATGTCTTTTAGTAGTGCTGGACCAACTTTGGATCATAGAACCAAACCCGAAATCGTAGCTCCAGGATCCAAAATCCCGGCGGCACGATCGGCATCAAAATTTGAAAGCTACGCTTCAGGGATGCTTACCAAAAAGAGTGGATCGAGTATGGCTGCTCCCTTTGTGGCCTCGTTGGTCGCCAAAATCCTTGAGCAGTATCCCAAGATCAATATTTATACGTTACGGCATTACTTGCTGAAGTTTTGTAATCCGTATCGAACAGAAAACACCACTGTAAAGAACAAATCAGGACACGGGGTAATTAATGAAAAAAAGTTACTGCTGGATCTAGCCAAAAAGAAAATACAGCATGAGAACACCAAGATATTACGCAAACAGAAATTGGTATAATAACGGGCATCATGAGTATGCCGAGTTAAATACCTCTCATCAGGTAAAGGAAATTCAGGCCTTTTTATTAGAAAAGGGCTATGATCTGGGACATTGGGGAGTAGATGGGGACTTAGGGTCGAAAACAAAAAAGGCCATATATGATTATTTTAGGTCTCATTTTGGCGCTTCTAATCCGACCTCTCCTTCTACTCCATCTCCAGGAGTTAATGCTCCACAAATCGTTCAAACGTTTAGTGAGATCTTTAGGAAGAAAGGATATACCTTTTACAAAGACGAGCTAAAACCCAATATCATCGGAGTGAGAAATTTGGATTCTACAGCCAACCTTTTTAACGATACGATGTATGTGATTTGGAAAGAAAATGGAAAGTATCACGCCAAAACCTATCCTATCACTACAGATCCAGGAAGTGCTTTTTTGGGGAAACGTATGATCAATAAAAATGGTACCGCGATTCTGAAAGTAGGACAATATCTCAATACCTATAAATTAGGGTTACATCGAGGAAAATATACTGCTTTGGTACAACGAGGCGGAAAAGTAACGGTATTCCGAGATAAAAATCAAGATCATAAATTGGATTTTCATGGTGGAAAAGAATACACCGGATATTTTGGAATCAACATTCACAAAGCTGGTAGAAATTCTATAGATGTGAATAGCTGGTCGGCAGGATGCCAGGTATTTAAAAAGTCCTCGGATTTTGATGAGCTCATTGCCCTTTGTAAAAAGGCGGAGAGAAGATATGGTAAAGGCACTTGGTTTACCTATACCCTATTAGAAGCTAGTAAAGGAAAAGTTTTATAAACTCAAGAAAATGAAAACCATTTACACATATTATCCCAATTTACGACCAGGGTACTCAGATATTGCTGAGTTAAACACCAAAAACGAAATCAAAGAGATCCAAACCTATTTGAGACAAGCCGGTTTTAATATTGGTAATGCTGGAGTGGATGGAATCTTAGGAAAAAACACCAAAAGAGCTATATATGAATTCTTTATGAAGGAAATCGGTGGTAGTGGTACAGGCGGTGGCGGTGGAACGACCACTCCAACCAACAATCGACCTACTACTCCATCAAATCCCGAAACCAAAGTAAAACTTACTCTTGATTTGATGAGGAACGTTCGTTTCAGAAACTCTAATGACATCAACATCTTCTTTCAACAAACTACGGGACAGGATTTTGTCGATTTCTTCAGAAGTAAAGTAGGAGGACGAAACCCCTTTTGGAAAAAAAGAAAAATTCCTTCTGGAATCACCTACAAAAAGAATTTTAACAACATATTTAATCAAATTCCTGTGCTATATGGGGAGCAAAGTATCAATCTATTTCAGTTCCTAGGCTTAGTATCAGCAATGATTAATGAAACCGGAGGTAAATTTAAACCTATTCGAGAATCCAATTGGGTTTCTTTATTAGGGAGATTGAAATATGCGTATGGCACCAATGGAGGTAAAAAGAAAAGCTACAACGACTCCAAAAGTGCAAAATCTGTACATCAGCTGATTCATGACCCTGATTTTGTAAGAGCACATAAAACACCAGGAGTACGATTGAGTTACCTCCGAAAATTTAACTGGAGAGGAAGTACCTTCCCCAAAATTCGTCTTAACGATGCCGAAGTTGAATTTTTATGCCAATGCGATGTGTATAAATTCTCTGGTCTAGGGTTAATCCAAACCACTTGGCGTCCTGCATACAAAAGGATCATCAACTATGTATTGAACTATCGAGGGACTAATCCAAGAATCAACAATGTAAAAATGAATTGGAGGATCCACGGAAATGCCGATAAGGTTGCTGATTTATCCAAATACCAGGAATGGGAATACCTATTCCAAGAACCTGAAGTAGCTTCAAAAGCGGTATTTCTGCACAACCAAAGATCACGATACCTAAGTTTTTCAGTATCCGGATTATCCTATCAAAGAATGCTAGACAAAGCTGGAAACATAGGTTATCGTATTGGTGGCACCAAAAGAGCGCGTGACAAAGTCAGAAATCGAGTGGATCAAATTATCCAGGCGATGAAAAGAAGTGGAAGATAAT
The DNA here is from genome assembly GCF_056160245.1 of Aquimarina sp. AWH4_224. Taxonomy (NCBI): domain Bacteria; kingdom Pseudomonadati; phylum Bacteroidota; class Flavobacteriia; order Flavobacteriales; family Flavobacteriaceae; genus Aquimarina; species Aquimarina sp. AWH4_224. The sequence continues at coordinate 516,661 of NZ_JBSWWU010000001.1, forward strand.
ATATGACTATCCTACAATATGTAACTCGGCATAATCACTAGGAACCACTAAGGTGTTTTCCTTGGCGTTATACTGAATACTATCTAGAGATACTTTAACATTGTCTATTTCTACTTCTTTGATTTTGAAAGGAAGTCCCACAAACTCAATTTTGATGGTTTCATATTCGGTAATAAAACTACCGGTTTTATGATGCTGTATAATGGCTTCGTTTTCTTTTCCGGTAAATGAGAAGCTTCTCAGGCTAAATCGACCTTTTGCATAATCGTAACCGTCTTGAGCGTCTTCATAGACTTTGGACTCTTCTTTATTACCCAATTTGTAATATACTTCCAGTTTCAGCTGATCGATTTTCTTTTCACCAACATACTGTTGTATAGGATATTTAGGAATAATAGCACCTTCTTTTACAAATAAAGGAATAATATCCAACTCCGCATCTACCCACTGTTCCATTCCTCCTTTTACATACTCTCGAGTCCAGTAATTATACCAATTCCCTCTAGGGATATACATACGTCTCCCTTTAGAATTAGGTTCCTGTACTGGGCAAACCAAAATTTGGTTTCCGAAAATAAATTCGTCGGTTCTATAATGTGTTTGCGGATCGTTTTGATCGTATAGCACCAATGGTTTCAGCATGGGGATACCCTCTTCGGCATACTCCCAAAACATAGTATACAAATACGGCAATAATTGATAGCGCAGCTCAACAAACTTTCGGGTTACATCAACTACCTCATCTCCAAAAGTCCAAGGTTCTTGATTACCGTGATCTCCAGAAGAGTGCGTACGACAGAACGGATGAAAAACTCCTAACTGTATCCATCGAGCATATAACTCTCCGGTAGGATGTTCTGCAAAACCACCAATATCACTTCCTGTAAATGACATCCCGCTCATACTCATACGTTGCGCCTGAATATTCGCGATCCATAAATGCTCCCAGGTAGCTACATTATCCCCTGTCCAGGAAGATGTATAGCGTTGCGCTCCAGAATAAGCAGATCTGGTAATAATAAAAGGTCGTTTTGGATAAGCAAACTTCTTAACTCCCTCGTAGGTAGCTCGTGCCATTTGAGTTCCGTAGATGTTATGAGCCTTTCTATGACTACAAGGGTTACCATCGTAATTATGACGTACATCGTTTGGGAATGTTTTTCCTGGCACTTCCATCACGGCAGGCTCATTCATATCATTCCAAACTCCTTTTACTCCTATTTCTGCGATAATTTCTTTAAACAATTCTGACCACCATTCTCTTACCTTTGGATTTGTAAAATCCGGGAAAAAACATTCTCCTGGCCATACTTTTCCTCTCATATAGGGGCCGTCGGCACGTTTACAGAAATAATCCTTTTCCATAGCCTCTTGATACACCCAATAATCATCATCGATCTTTATCCCTGGGTCAATAATCACTACAGTTTTAAAACCATCTTCGGCCAACTCTTCGACCATACGTTTTGGTTCCGGGAAATATTCTTTGCTCCACGTAAAACAACGGAATCCTTCCATATAATCAATATCCAGATAAATAGCATCACAAGGGATTTGCAATTCTCTAAACTTGCTCGTCACCTCTTTTACTTTACTCTCTGGATAGTAACTCCATTTACACTGGTGATACCCCAACGCCCATAGGGGTGGTAATTCAGGTTTACCGGTAAGGTCCGTATATCTAGTAATCACATTCTGCATATTTGGACCATAGAAAAAGTAATAGTTCATTTCTCCTCCTTGCGCCCAAAAACTGGTTACATTTCTCCGCTCATTGCAAAAATCAAAAAATGTTCTGAAGGTATTATCAAAAAAGATTCCATACGCTCTCTCTTCGTACATACCAATATAGAAAGGAACACTCTTATATAGTGGGTCCTGGTCTTTACCAAAGGCATACTGATCAGTAGCCCAGTTTTCAATTCGTTTTCCTTTTAGATTCAAATGCATCGGCTTATCACCCAAACCGTAGTAGCACTCTCCCTGAGGAGCAGCTTTGCTCATTTTTACAATGTTTCCACCATATTCATAGCTCTGCTCCCAATGAAACCCCCAATCATCTTTACAAATTACATTACCTTCTAAATCAAAAATGGTAGTCTTTAGATCATTCTTGTTGATATGCAATTGAATTCTAGCTGTGATGACCTCATAATGTGTATCTTTCTCTTCTACTTCTAATTTGCTGTATCCTCTCGCTCCATCTTCGCTAATAGCATATGAAAAATCATTTTCGAAATTATTATCCGTGGCATATCGAAAACGAATAACACTCCCCCGAATAATGGTGAGTTGTAAAATAACGCCATTTTCGGTAGTGAAGTTTAATTTGTCAACATTTTGAGAGAAGGAAACTATCTTGCCAGGAAACAAATTTCCTTTATGCTCTAATTCAGTATTGGTGATCATATGTATCTCTTTTGTATTGGACTTGGGATTATAAAAAAACGATATCTAAATCAAATTCGGAATCATTTTTACCACTATTTATTAAGAAAATTTTACGAAAACGTTTGAAACGAAAATTATTAACACTTGTTTAAAATGCTAACGGTTCCAAATTGTACTTTTGGGATAATCAACTACAATTGTTTTCTATGTAATAATCTCAAAAATCACTGCTCCCAATGGTGGAATTGTGATCTCTGCGGAGTGTTCACGATAGTGCCATTGTTTATTTTCAATTTTGATTTCTTTGGTATTAGAAACTCCTCCGCCTCCATAGCTTCTTGCGTCACTATTAAACAGTTCTTTTAGCTTCCCTTTTTTGGGTAGTCCTATTCTATAATTTGTTCTGGGAATTGGTGTAAAGTTACAAACCGTAACGAGCAGGTCTTCTTCCCTATTTCCTTTTCGGATATAGGCAATTACAGAATTTTCATGATCATCGTAGGTGATCCATTCAAATCCAGATATGTCAAACTGTCGATCATATAGCGCAGGATAGTTTCTATATAGACCATTAAGATCGGTCACAATTTGCTTGATCCCTTTATGGAAATCATATTCTAGAATATACCAGTCCAGGCTTTCCTGAAAGTTCCATTCTGCATGTTGCCCAAACTCGGCTCCCATAAACAGTAAATTGGTACCCGGATGCGTAAACATATAACTATAGAGTAACCTGAGATTAGCAAACTGCTGCCACTCATCTCCTGGCATTCTACCGATGATACTTCGTTTACCATACACCACCTCATCATGCGATAGTGGAAGCATAAAGTTTTCGGTAAAGGCATAGGTCATACTAAACGTAAGGTCGTTTTGGTGATGTTTGCGATAGATAGGTTCCTTACCTATATACTGTAGTGTATCGTGCATCCAACCCATCATCCATTTCATTCCAAAACCTAATCCACCTACATAGGTTGGTTTTGACACCATTGGGAAAGAGGTGGATTCTTCTGCGATTGTCTGTACATCAGGAAAACTGGCATAGATCTCCTGATTCAGATCTTTCATAAACGAAATGGCATCCAGATTTTCTCTTCCTCCATACATATTAGGTTCCCACTCTCCGTCTTCGCGAGAGTAATCCAGAAATAACATCGAAGCTACCGCATCAACCCGTAACCCATCAGCATGGTATTGATCCAACCAAAAGATAGCATTACTAATCAAGAAACTACGCACTTCATTTCTTCCATAATTAAAGATCAGACTTTTCCAGTCAGGGTGATACCCTTTTCTTCTATCGGGATGTTCATACAGATGAGATCCATCAAAAAACCCTAATCCGTGGCCATCTTCAGGAAAATGCGAAGGCACCCAATCCAGGATGATTCCAATATCATTTTGATGTAATTTATCTACCAAGAGTTTGAACTCTTCTGGATATCCAAAACGAGAAGTCGGCGCAAAATACCCAGTGATTTGATACCCCCATGACGGATCATAAGGAAACTCCATTACTGGCATTAACTCTACATGGGTAAACTGCATTTCTTTGACATAGGCAACTAGCTCATCTGCCATTTCGGTATATGAAAGGGACCTGTTCTCTTGTTCTTTTCGTCTCCAGGAACCTAAATGCACCTCATATACCGAAAAAGGAGCATTGATCGCATTATGCTTTTTACGTTTCTGCATCCACTCTTCGTCTTTCCAGGTATAGGTATTATCCCATACCACCGAAGCTGTTTTTGGTGGATGCTCACAACGTCTGGCATATGGATCTGCCTTTTCGGTTACGATACCATCGTTGTGAGAGTGTATTTTGTATTTGTACACGCTTCCTTTTCCCGCTCCGGGAATAAAACCTTCCCAAATTCCGGAAGCATCCCATCGAACATTCAATTGATGTTCTCCTTCTGTCCAATAATTAAAATCGCCTATCACCGACACCGATTTTGCAGAAGGTGCCCAAACGGCAAAATAAGTTCCTTCTACACCATTTAAGGTGAGGATATGAGAACCAAATTTTTCGTAAAGTCGATAATGTTTACCGGATTTAAAAAGGTCAATATCAAAATCTGAAAAGAGGCTATGTACAATTACTTTATTCATTAATATGGTTAGTGTTGTTCTTGTATCGTTTTATTGGGTTCTAAAAAGAGTTGTTACTTGATCACAAATCCATCAGGAATCACCGATCTGCTTTTGATCACGACTACTCCTTCTTTGATCACATAGGTCTCTTCTTCTCTATTTTCAAGATGTTCACCACCTTCGATATGTACATTGTTTCCAATTCGGGCATCCTTATCGATAATAGTATTTGAGATAAAACAACCATCACCAACGCCAATTGCAGGAATCCCTTCATCTTTATTTTTGGTTAATTCTGCTATGTCCTGGTAGGAATTACTACCAATCATATAGGTGCTTTTGATCACCGTATCTTTTCCGATTCTAGATCGAATCCCTATCACCGAACGCTCTATTTCTTTGGCGTTGATAATGCAACCCTCAGCAATCATAGAACGATTTAAAGAAGTTCCCGATATTTTTGAAGGCGGAAGAATTCTAGGGCGCGTCAACACATTGTCTGTACTACTAAACAAATCAAATTCCGGCACCTCGTCCGTCAAGTTAATATTAGCTTCAAAAAAGGCGCCTACATTTCCGATATCCGTCCAATATCCTTCATACTGATAGGCCAACACCTTATGCTTGTCGATAGACTGTGGAATAATTTCCTTTCCGAAATCAATAGCATCTGGGTTAGATAATAAAAGATCGATCAACAGTTGCTTGTTGAATATATAAATCCCCATTGAAGCTAGGTAGTGTCTACCTTCATTTTTCATTTCGTCACTTACCTCTGATTCTAGACCTGGTAACTTATCCGCACCAGGTTTCTCGATAAAAGATGAAATAAATTTTTGCTCATCCGTCTTTAGGATTCCAAATTCTGTAGCTTCTTTAGCTTTTACGGGTAATGTAGCAATAGAAATCTCCGCTCCTTTGGTAATGTGATCATTGAGCATATCATCAAAATCCATTCGATACAATTGATCTCCAGAGAGAATCAACGCATATTCAAACTCATGATTCAACAAATGATGAATAGACTGTCTCACCGCATCTGCAGTTCCCTGAAACCAGGTTTTGTTATCGGGAGTTTGCTCAGCAGCTAAAATATCAACAAATGCATCACTAAAAGAACTAAATCGATAGGTGTTTTTAATATGTCGATTTAAAGAGGCAGAATTAAACTGCGTTAATACAAACATTCTTTTAATATCACAATGGATGCAATTAGAAATAGGAATATCCACCAATCGATATTTACCAGCGATAGAAACTGCGGGTTTAGAACGTTTTTCGGTTAGTGGAAACAGACGAGTACCTTGCCCTCCTCCCAATATAATTGCTAAGACTTTTTTGTTGATCATTTTTGTGTAATTAGGGTTTTATAAATAGTCATATATTCTGTTGCAGACTGCGTCCACGAGTGGTCAATCTTCATAATCCGTTTTTGTATATCACGGTATCGTTCCTGATCTTTATATAGCTTCGCTCCTCTTTCTATTGAGTAGCACACATCCCATACAATGGCTTGATTATGGCAAATTCCGAATCCGTCCTCTCCTATATCAATAACGGTGTCTTTGAGTCCACCTGTTCTTCGTACGATCGGTATTGCTCCATAGCGCAATGCATACATCTGATTCAATCCACAAGGTTCTACCCGAGATGGCATCAGTAAAAAATCGGTTCCTGCATAGATGATATGAGATAGTTTCTCACTATACCCGATATACACATTATACCTACCAGCGAATTCTTCCTTTAATGCATTGAGTTGGTATTCTACCTCATCATGTCCCGAACCTAATATCAATATATTCACATCCATATGCTGCAAGGTATCTCGAATGATACCAGGCAAGAGGTCGGCGCCTTTTTCTCCTACCAACCTACCGATAAAACTAAATAGCGGTAAGTCTTTATCCAGATTAAACTCTGTACACAACCAATTTTTATGTTCTTTTCGACCCGAAACAACATTGCTTACCTTATAATTCTTAAGAAGCATGGGGTCCGTCTCCGGATTCCAGGTTTCGGTATCGATACCATTGAGCACTCCAAAACACTTCGCCTTTTCGTGTCGTAACAATCCTTCTAGTCCACTAGCTTGTTCTTGCAACTCCTCCATATAACTTGGCGAAACCGTGGTTACTCTCCAGGCACACTTAATCCCAGTGGCTAATGGATTGATTTGACTGCCCCAATCCAACAACCCGATATGATTTTTGTCAAAATCAGGTAAATAATGCAATTTATCATATGGGATCTGTCCTTGATACTGGGCATTATGGATCGTAAATATGCTTGGAACCCTATTTAATCGATGATAGTCAAAGGCATACTGCATCATAAAAGGAATTAATCCAGTATGATGATCATGACAATGTACCACATCGGGTAACTGCTCCAAAGTATTCATCCAATGAATAGCCGCTAACTGAAAACTCAAAAACCGTTCTTCATTGTCTGGGTGATCATATATTTCTTTGCGATCTAAAAGATGTTCTATATAGATCAGAAATACAGTAAACCCAAGATCTGGAGTGACAACTTTTCGTACTTCGTACTCCTTATTCTCATTACCAAAGCGTATTGATCCTTTATGGATGATTTCAAGTTCGGCATCATCAGTAAAACTGTTGCTGTAATATGGGACTATGGCATCAACAGTATGATCTAGGTTTTGTTGATATTTGGGTAAAGCTCCTACAACATCGGCTAAGCCTCCAGCTTTTGCAATAGGATAACATTCGAAACTTATGTGAGTAATATGCATTAAAATTAAGCGTATTAATGTTGCATGAAAAGCGATTTTTAAAATCGATTAAAGCTATGAAAAACCACTTAAAAACGTGTTGTAATTATCATAAAAAGAAGCGGGATTAATAATTAAATAATAAAAATTTAACTCAAAAAATGCCTTTTTGTCATTGAAACTTAAAAATACGTTTAAATATCCTCAACGATCTGGCTTTTCCATCTTAAAACCAACGTTACCCGTGCATGACCGATATTGTCTTTTTTCAGGAAACATATTCTTGATTAAGAGTTAACTATAAAAAAAAGATGCTATCATCGCATTTGGTTGATAGCATCTTCCTTTTCATGAAGTTGATTAGGAATTTACTCCTCGAATTCATTAAAAGCATCAAAGTGATACATTTGTACCGATTCTGGTTTGATCACTTCAAAAGCTTTGGCTGCTTTTTGATTTTGCATCACATCGGCAGCAGCATCTTTGGCCGATTTCATATCTGTCCAATACACAATATCCACATACTTTCCGTCTCCGTTATATGCTGTAGTACGTTTTACAAATCCGTAGTATAGTTTCACTACATCATTAAGCGATGATAGTGCTTTTTCGACATCTTGTGGACTATATCCTGGATTCGCTTCAAATAAAACGACTTCTACTACATTTGGTTCTTGGAGGGTTTGCATAGATCTTGAATTAGGTTTAGTGGTACAATTAAATAATAGATTTACCATGATGATAAGAATTAACTTGTTCATATGAATACTTTCACCAAAACTAAATCAGGAGAATGACAACCCTATGTCAGTAGAATTTTAAGAAGAAGAATTATTTGTTCGATATTGCTGTAAACGGCGATTATAGTAGTCTTCAAGAGTAAAACGCTGCGAAGTGAAAATCTCATGACACTCTACCAAGCTTTCGATTCTATCCGTTCTAAATTCTCTATAATCTTTTCGCAATTTACAATACGCAATTACGATCCATGTATTATTGGTAAAATACACCCCGAGAGGTTCTATACGCCGTTTACTAGCCTCTTTATTCATATTGGTATATGAAATCTCCAACACTCTAAAATCTGTAATGGCTTGCTGTATTACGGATAGCGTATTGCTTGGATGTGCAGCTCTTCTATTATAGGTAAACACCCTTTGATCCAACAACTCTAATTTTTGCTTTTGCGAGGTTTTGAGTACCGCAATTACCTTGTCGATAGCTTCATGATATGCATCGATCAAAGATTGATCGTTATTGGTTTTGATAATCTTTGAGGCTGTTAATAGGGCATTAGCCTCCTTTTCGGTAAACATTACCGGAGGTAAAGAATATCCATCTACCAAAAAATAGCCTGTGCCCGCTTCTGCTCCTATAGGTACACCTGCATCTGTGAGTGCCTGCATATCTCTATAAATAGTTCTAAGGCTCACTTCGAACTTATCTGCAAGTTCTGATGCTTGAACAATCTTCTTGGATTGTAGTTTTACTAATATTGCCGTAAGCCGATGCAAACGTTTCATTATTCCCCTGTATTTTCCGGATTAGCGGTACTACCTCCATCAATATCACTTAGGTCGGTTGCGTTATTGATAAAAAACTCGGCCTCACCAGTAGCTTCTTCCAATTGTTCATCTTCTTCTGCTACAAGTTGTGGATTCTGTTTTTTATCTCGTATCATTCCCCAAGTCATGATCAGACTGGTACCTATAATTACAAATAATAATACTCCTGGTTCAAAACCTTCTACCATCGCTTCAGCAGGTATTGCATAAAACAAGAGTACGGTAATTAACCCTCTTGGTGCAATAAACAACTGTGGGAAGATATCTTTTCCTAAGAAAAGTCGTAACAATCCATATCGAATGGCATATATCGATACCAAAATCAAGATACTGATCAAGGTTACCTTCAAACTCAATAAAGAGGATAGTACAATAGTGATCCCAAAAATGACAAAGAATAGGGTACGAACTACAAAAGCAGTTTCTGCAGTGATTACATGCAATTCGTGATAGATATGTTTGGCTTTTTCTACATTCAAGTACTCTTTAAGAGGCCCTTGAAAGAACAACTTCATATTAGCGATCACCAATCCAAAGATTAGAATGATGATCAACGAAGACATATGTAATTTCTTGCCAATAGCATACAACAATAACAATACGGCAATCAAAAGAAACAGTTTTACCTGGCTTTTGATCTTTTGAAAAATTAGAATAATCGCATAACTTGCTACGATTGAAATCACAATGGTCAAGATCAGATTCAAAAAGAATCCTCCTACTCCACCACTTTCTGCAGGATTTAATGTGCCGGCCAGGAAATAGAATAACATAATCCCTAAAATATCAGAGAAGGTACTCTCATAAATATGAAATTCCTTTTTGGCTTCTGACAAACCTGAAACACTAGGAATAATAATAGCGCTCGATAGTATAGACAAAGGTGTAGCATACAACCAAGCCGACTGCATACTCATATCCTTTACTAATGCTTTTAAAATTACCGCGGCAATAAAGGTCGAAGCGACTAATCCTATCAAAGCAATGGCCAGAGATTTGAGAATTGGCATTAACTTATCTCGTTTCAATTCTAATTCTAGCGCCGCTTCCAGTACAATCATAATCAACCCCACAATCCCCAATACCTCTAGCATGGGTAGGAAATTAATGGTATCCCCACCTACGGCTTTCAAAATGTATTGTAGAATAATCCCCAATACAATAAGCATTAATACCGCTGGGATATTAGTACGTTTGGCCACACCATTAAAAATGAATGACAAAATAATAGTCAAAGAGATTCCAATAATGACATTGTATGAAGAAAAAATTTCCATGCGTAGGTTTTTGGTTGTTGTTAGTTTGTTTAAACGATTGAAAAGATAGTAAATTATTTTAAGTAAAACCGATCCGCTGGGCTTTCTCTGTATCTTGCTAAAACCTAGCATCAAACATCTTTTTTGACCTTAATATTTATTTAACGGATTGTTATTTTAAAAGCTATATTTTTAGGATATCGACAAAAAAACAAAGTAACATGTCCAACGAATCCTTAATCATTCCAGAAAGAAGTAGAGATATTGGTGACTTTTTGGTAGGTAGACTTATTCCTTTTAGAAAAAAACGAATGGTAGGTCCTTTTATATTTATAGATCATATGGGCCCCACAGAACTCAAAGATGGGCATTATATGGATGTTGACCAACACCCACATATTGGTTTATCTACCCTTACTTATATGCTAGAAGGTGAACTAATGCACAAGGATAGCATAGGTACCGAGCAACGTATCTCTCCAGGCTCTGTGAATTGGATGGTTGCAGGTAGCGGGGTGACCCATACCGAGCGTACTCCAGATGATCTGCGAGGAACTAACTTTACCGCACATGGTTATCAGATTTGGGTAGCATTGCCTGCAGACCAGGAAGAAATTACTCCAGAGTTTCATCATATAGATGGCAACGAACTTCCTTTTTGGAAAGACGGCACTACCGAATTTAGACTTGTAGCGGGGCAAGGGTATGGTAAATCATCACCACTACCTGTGCATTCTGATTTGTTTATGGTAGAGGTAACAACTACAGATTCGTACGAACTTGCTATCAAAGGAGAGCTACAAGGGGAAATAGGGATTTGTATCATAAAAGGTAGTATTACCGCTTGTGATGATACTATTGAAGCCGGAAACATGCTGATTTCAAAAACTGAAGATAGTTGTACCATCTCCTTACACCCCAACACCCATGTACTGTTGTTTGGTGGGGAACCTTTTCCTGAAGAACGACATATCTTTTGGAACTTCGTTTCCGCCAGCAAAGAAAAGATCGAGGTTGCCAAGGAGCGATGGAGAAACAAAGCATTTCCCAAAGTTCCTGGAGATGACTCGTATGTGGTGATGCCAGAGCCTAAGTTTTAAACAACGGTTATAACTCTCTTCGCAGTTCGTTGAGAGAGATATTGCTATTGATCAATCTAGTCACTACTTCCTCTCGGAACTCATCCAAATCCTCATAGTCATAATACTTAGCCCATTTGTGGGTTTCCAAAAGGTTCTTGATTTGTTTGATCAACTTTCGGGTAGCATCTGCAGACCGCAGCACTGCGACTTCATCATAATCAGGATTGTCTTTGTGCTTATAGCTTACCTTTTTGATTTCGAAATCCACAGAAATGTAATAAGCATCAACTTCGGGATCTAGATTCTCTCTGAAATCTGCCCAATCTGCATATCCTAATCGCAAATCATCGATCTCTGCCGGAAAATCAGATACCAAACGCCATTGGCACTTGGCGATCCTTCCCCAATGATTAGACATGCGATATACCCCATGCTTGGTATAATAGTATGTACTTCCCGATTCGCTGCGGTAATTCGGTTTTCTTCTGGTGATCTCACGTAGCGTCGCTCCTCTAAAAACGCAATACGTTTTATTAAAGAAATTATACCGCGTATAGGCTTTCTTTTGCTCTTGTTCTACTTGCTGTTCCAATGAATATGTTTTTCCCAGCCGCAAATAAATCACAAATTTTTGAAAATGTAAAGGCGAGTTTTTAACAAAATATCACCAATGCACGATGATGCTATGAATATTTATGCAATTGACTCAAAAAGGGGATTTTACCTGTATAGAATTGGTTATTACACTCTTTTTCAAAATGTTACCATCACATATTTTTGTAACACTTTCCATAAAATTTAGAGTTAATTTTAGCCAATCTAAAAAGCATCTTGCACTACAATTACAAGATGCTTTTTTGATCATTATCCTATACTTTGATTATAATGACTAGGACTTATTCAAATGAAATCGATAGGTCAGTCCTAATTTTACAAAGATGTTTCCTGTCATTTCGGGATTGAGTAATGTACGTCCGTCCCCAAATTCGAATGCTGAAAGGCGAAAAGGTAAGGTATCCCCTTCTTCAAAAACCTCGTACGATGCTGTAGAATATCCAGTTTGTAGTTTTATCAACAGACTTTCATCCAAAAGCGCATACTGTAGATATGGACCGATTTCAATATTTGCCATTTGCGTGTATAACTCTGGTGCATTGTCCTGTCGCTCCAGACTAAAGGTTCTTACAAATGCCTGAAACGCTAATCCTGCTTTAAACTTTCCTGCTAAACGTCGGTTGATATCTGCATTGATCGGCAAGGTCGCCGATACTTCCCATTTTTGATCTTCGCTTTGATAATACAATCCAAGAATGGGAGTAAAAAAGGTTCCAAAGCCCTCGCTACTGGCATAGGCTCCAAAACGATATTGCAAGCGTTCTGTTTTTTGATATTTCAACAAGGCCAAACCACCGAAGAAGAAATGATCTCCATCGGTATGTAAATCCTGACTCGCAACTTTGGGTAATAGCACATAGGTTCCAGACCATTTTTCGCCATGTTTGATATTCAATCCAGCTTTCAGCGTAAGGTTATTCAAAGAAATTTGATCTCCGTTAGGTACCAAATCCAATTGATGCTGTACATAATCCACACCCGTTATAATGGCGATCTTTTCATTCAGTTTTATGGGATACGTAAGACTCACATCCAACTGCGGCACATTAGTAGTGGCATCACTATTCTCGAATCCAGCATCGAGAATAGACCCATAACTTACTTTTACAATGTCTATATAATCTTGTGCTGTAATTGAGGATGAGCATATTACAAAAAATAATAAGAAGTATAATCGGTATTTCATAAAACGGGTTACAGTGATTTTTTATTCAATAGGCAAACAAGTATACAATATTTCTTTTGAATGTTGCCAAGTCATATCCCTTCAAAAAATCTTAAAATTAAGTAAATCATAGGCTACACCAATCCATATAACTGTATATTTAACACCAATAACTACAAACACAAATCATGTCACAACATCATAGATTTTACACATTCTTTACAGCAATCACCATCATCGCTTTAAGTTTCAGCTCTTGCGCAACAGATACCACACAACAGGATCTAAAAGCCGCACTTACCTTTTATGCTTCGTTTGATCAAGGAACTGATGCTGATTTTGCTTTAGGTGATAAGCAATTATATACCGTACCTTCGCGCCAAGCCAGGGACTCTGCAAAAGCGGGATTACACAAACCGGATATCAAAGTAGACAAAGGCAATGGTCGTTTTGGAGATGGTTTGTTCTTTACAGAAAGAAGCAAAGGATACATCTACTACCCTAGTGAAAAGAATATCGCTTATAATACCAAGGATTGGAGCGGTGCTATATCGTTCTGGATGAAATTAGATCCTAACAAGGATTTGGAGCCAGGCTATTGCGATCCCATACAGATTACTGATGTAAGCTATAACGACGCCTCGATCTGGGTAGATTTCACTAAAGAAAACCCGAGAGACTTCCGTTTGGGAGTTATCGGTGATCGAGCGGTTTGGAATCCAAACCCCGAAGGTCCAGATAATGAAAACCCCATATTTATGGAGAAACTGACCGGAGTAAAAAATCCTCCTTTCTATAGTGATCAGTGGACACATATTTTGATTAATTTCTCGAACCTAAATACTCCAAATGGTAAAGCGAGTTTGTACCTGAATGGAGAGCACAAAGGAACACGCTCTGATATTGCTACGCCTTTTACCTGGGATTTACCCTTATCTAACATTTATTTAGGATTGGGATATATCGGTCGTATGGATGAATTATCTATTTACAACAGAACTCTTACCGACAAAGAAATCAATACCTTATACCAATTAGAAAACGGAGTGCATTCCTTATTATAAAGTAGAAAAACTACTACATTTGTAGGCAACAACCACTAGTTATAACGATGATGAAACGTAGTATGCAACAATACCTACAACTGCTTTGGCAATCTGTATTGTTTTGGTCTATAGCTATGGCTATGTATTCTATTTTTAGATACTACGGTATCGATGAGGAAGAAGGTTTTACCGTGATTCGGGAGTATAGTGGGACTCAGGGTACGATAAGAGGACTTATGGGCTTTGGAGCTATAGGAGCATTGGTGGGGGTTCTATATGCCACCATCGATTTTATATTCGACAAATACCTATCCAATCGAATACTGTTATTTTATGACGTGCTCTTCAGAACCCTGTTATACTTCATCACTAGTGTGATTGTGTTTACGATCATTATGAATATTTTTTCTGAATTGTATGGTCTTAATCTAGATACACAACCGGGTTGGTGGCAACATAACAAATCCTTTTGGGCCAGTATTCTCTATATGGTCTTGGTGTCCTTTGTGTTTACATTTATCAATATTGCTAAAGAGAAGTTTGGAAAAGGAGTATTCCTTAAGATGTTGATGGGAAAATACAGAACCCCAAAAGAGGAAAAACGCATTTTTATGTTTCTGGATTTGAAGGACTCTACAACGATTGCAGAAAATCTGGGGCATTTTAAATACAGTCAGTTCATCCAGGATTGCTTCTATGATTTGAATGAAGTTGTGCCGAAGCATGATGCCGAAATATATCAATATGTAGGTGATGAAGCAGTGTTGAGCTGGTCGTACAAAAAGGGATTGGCCAATAACAACTGTGTGGATCTGTTTTTTGCATTTCAGCAGAAAAAACAGCGCAAATCCCAATATTATATGGATAAGTATGGTGTGGTTCCCGAATTTAAAGCGGGACTACATGGAGGTAAACTTATGGTGACCGAAGTTGGGGTGATCAAAAAGGAAATTGCCTACCATGGGGATGTAATCAATACTTCTGCTCGTATACAAGCCCAATGTAATAAACACAAAGTGCGGTTCTTGATTTCAGAAAAATTACTACAAGATTTAAAAATCAAAACACATCTCACTACGGAGTTTTTAGGAAGTGTGCTCCTGAAAGGAAAACAGGAAGAAGTAAAAATTCATACCATCAATAAGGTAAGATAATCCATCATCTTTTCTATTAAAATACTGATTCTGAATTCGATACTACTACCCTATTAAAAATGTGAATATCTATTGCTATAAATTACATTGTCGATAGTTGATATCCAGTATATTTGCCGCCCTAACAAATACAAAAAGAAATGAGTGCAACCTGGTATGAATGCAAGATAAAGTATAGAAAAATAGATGAGTCTGGAGCTCAAAAAATGACAACAGAACCTTATTTGGTAGATGCCATCTCCTATACAGAGGCCGAATCGAGAATCAATGAAGAAATGTCGGCTTACATCAGTGATGAGTTTAAAATTACTAATATTAAAGTAGCCAACTTTGCAGAGATACATCCTTTTGAAAATTCGGATCGTTGGTTCAAATCCAAAGTATCGTTAATCGCTTATGATGAAGAGAGTGGTAAGGAACGTAAATCAAACATATACCTACTGATCCAAGCCAATGACGTAAAAGAAGCTTTTGACAATACCAATGTGGCCATGAAGAATACTATGGGAGATTATACCATCCCAGCCATTGCAGAGTCACCGATTATGGATGTATTCCCTTATTTTTCTGGCGAAGAAGAAGATTTAGGAAAGATCGAACGATTTAACGCGATCAAAAACTCTGTTCCAGAAGTTGAAGAAGAGGTTGTTGAAGAAGTTAATGAAGTAACTGAAGAGCTGGTAGTAGAAGGAATTCAAGAAGCAACTATAACAGAAGAAACAGACGAAGCCGTCGAATCAGAAGAGACTCCATTTATCGAAGAAGAAGAAGAAGAAACCGAATTTGTACCGGTAGCTTTTGACGAAGAAGAGTAAGCAATACAACACATACAAAAAAAGAGGGCTTAATAAGGCCCTCTTTTTTATGCTATCTACGGTCGATCATACCGTCTTCTATATTTTTTCTCCGTTGTTCAAGATCGGCTTCTACCGTCTGACCTCCTGTAACTTTTCTAGCGGCTATGGATTTGAGCGCAAATTGGTCAAATCCTTTTAAACCCTTTTGTTGATGTTTCATGTGTGTTAGTTTTTATAATAACTCAATGCTCCAGACGGACACTGATCAATTTGATTCATTAATGCTTCACTACTTGCGTTTTCTGGAGTGATCCATGGTTTTGCTTTGGGGTCATACACTTTTGGTAAAGTCTTAACACATACCCCAGCATGAATACATTTCCCAGGTTTCCAAACAACGGTAATTTCACCGTTGCTATATTCTTTTCTAATTTCGCTTTCAGCCATAACAATAAGAATAAGAGATTGATTTGTATAAATATACAGTTTATTTTGATCAATATCAATGTAACATTTTACGCTTTACTTCTTCTAATACACAAACTACCAGCACATGTTCAAAAAAAGGGAACTCATTATTGCATTACGGATCTACATCCTCCTTTGGGTGCTCGTTATGGGATTTTTATCCATCTACCTATTGCGATTCTCATCCTTTACAGAGACCAAAGATTCGTTAGCAGAACTCCTTACCGATGCTCCTTTTTTGATGGTCATGCAAATACTCTTTGTATTGGTGTATTTATGCTTTCTATTGGTACGTTACTTTATACGAATCTATCGTTCTCGAGGTACACAATATATAGGCAAGCGATTGATATTGGGTGTTATTCTTCCTGTTGTACTGATCATAGGAGTTTTAAAAACCATTATTTATATCAATGGTAATGAGGACTTTGATTATACCTGGGATCACACCGTTGAAAATAATACTGGTATTGCCACCAATAAGTATCAAGCCGATGGAAAACATCGCGGAATGAGTGTATTTGGCTGGAGCAAGAATAATGAAGGGAGAATCGATCCTCTGATCCAAAACAATATTGAATGGATAGCGGTAATTCCTTTTTTATATCAAAAAGATGAACGCACCGTAGCGATGCGTACTCCAGAAGCTATTGGTCAATGGTCTCGTAGAGATTCTGTTTTTCTATCTACCATAACAGAACTACATGATAAAGGATTGCGCGTGCAGCTTAAACCCCATTTATGGACCAGAGACGGTTGGCGATCCAATATCAATCAACAATCAGATGAGGATTGGGACCTATGGTTTGATAGTTATCGCAAAAACATGTTGCATTATGCTACCATGGCCCAACAAACCGGAGTAGAATTACTGTGTATAGGCACGGAGTTGCGTACCTCCTTAAAGCACCAACCCGATCGTTGGAAAGAACTCGTAAAAGAAATAAAAGCAATCTATAGTGGTAAACTCACCTATGCTGCCAATTGGGATGGGGAGTATGAATTGATCGATTTTTGGGATCAATTGGATTATATCGGTCTGCAAGCTTATTTCCCACTTACCCAAAAGACCAATCCCGATTTAGCAACACTACAAAAAGGTTGGGAGGAACATATCCCTATGCTCAAATCCTTATCACAACAACATAACAAACCCATTTTGTTTACGGAAGTAGGCTATAAAAGCGAAGCCGCTGCAGCCATCAAACCTTGGGAATGGGGATCGTATCTAAGCATCTTTTACCAAAAGAAATCTGATCGCACTCAGCAACTGGCCTACCAAGCCCTATTTGATCAGTTATGGAAAGAAGATTGGTTTGCTGGTATGTACATCTGGCAATGGAACACCCGCACCGATCCATCCGATGCCAAAAACAGTCTTAATTTCTCTCCGAGATTTAAACCTGCACAGAATACGATTGCTAAGGAGTATGGGAGGTAGTCCTTCGGCAAGCTCAGGAACCTCCTTTTCGACCCCTTCGGCTCCGCTCAGGGTCCGAATTCACGACGGGTTGCCCTTCGGCGAAGCTCAGGAGTCACAGAGTCGAAGTCCGGTATAGTTAGGAACATGAATCGAAGACTGAATATCTTTGTAAACAGTGTGATTCATTCTTGCATTCAGAAAGTTGATGTAACTCCTCCAAATCCCCACGCATTAACGCTTCTTTTTTGGCTCTGCTCCATCCTTTTATCTGTTTTTCTCTATAGAAAGCGGTATCCATGCGAGAGTACTTTTCGTAATACAACAATTTAACAGGTAGTCTTCTTTTGGTATGGTTGGCTCCTTCTCCATTTTGGTGTTGGGTTAATCGTCTCTTTAGGTTTTTAGTACTTCCGGTATAATAACTTCCATCACTGCATTCTAAAATATATAGGTATCCCATTGGTGTATTGGTTTTTGCAATATTAGGTGGTAGGAGTTTTATTTTTTGGAACTCCCCTTCGGCGAGCTCAGGGACCTTACTTAAGCGAGCTCAGCCCACGCCCTCGAACCCTGAGACGCTGCACTGAGCTTGCCGAAGTGGAAGTCGAAGGGTGAACTATATACTGACATTGTCGGGCTTCGAGAGCCTCAGCCCTCGTGAAATTTTTACCCTAATCATCTTAGGGGTTCCTGAGCCTGCCGAAGGAGCCCCCCGAAAACAGGGTATATTTTTTTCACGGAATATAGTGTTCTCTCGCCTGTAGGAATGCTACATCTTTGTATCAGTAAATAATTATAAAAACAACTAATCGCTAAAAATCATATCATGAAAAGATCTATTTTACATTTCGCACTTATCTTATTAATAGGGTTCTCTTTCTCTTGTAAGGATAACAACGCTGCAAAAGCAGAAGAAACTGCTACTGAAGAAACAACCACCAAAGAAGAACCGAAAAAAGAAGAAACAAAAGCAGAAACTACATCTGATAGTGGTACTCCATCTTTTGGAGATGCCAAAGTACAAGAGTATGTAGACGCTTATGAAGCCTATATCGCAGACTATAGAAAAGCAGTAGAGAGCAAAGACATGACTGCTTTTGCAACATTAGGTCAAAAAGGACAAGAACTAGGAACCAAAGCCCAAGAATTATCAAGTAGTATCTCGGCTTCTGACGCTGAAAAGCTAAACGCTTATATGCTAAAGAAGAGTGAGGAAATTCAGGAATTATCTCAAAAGTTAATGCAATAATCGTTAGTAATAAATAGTTAGTTAGTTTAGGTTGCATTATTGTGTTGCTTAATGAAAACACCTCGTGAATGGGCATGAGGTGTTTTTTTTTGTTATGATAAACGAGAACCACCCTTCGAGAGCCTCAGGGTTCGTATTCGAGGGCTGCCCTTCGGTTTACTCAGGAGCCGCGGAGTCGAAACCCGGAATACACCCTTCGGCTCCCACTTCGGCAAGCTCAGTGCAGCGTCTCAGGGTTCGAGAGCGTGGGCTGAGCGGAGTCGAAGTCCAAATAATGCGAGTTACTATGTTCCGATCCTTCTACCCTTCGAGTACCACTTAGGCAAGCTCACCCTTCGACCCTTCGAGTACCATCACCCTTCGAGAACCTCAGGGTTCGTATTAGAGGGCTGTACTTCAGCAAGCTCAGCACACATCTCGAAGCCGGACGTTCAGGGTTCGAAACGCTATCGAGGGTTGAGCGGAGTCGAAACCCGGAATACACCCTTCGGCTCCGCTCAGGGTTCGGTAGCGCGGACTGAGCGGAGTCGAAGTCCTACGCTCAGGGTTCGGGAAACACGCACTGCCAAACCTTTCTTAAGAATTTCTAAAAACATCATATTACATTTTTAAAATACATCGAATTGATGTATACTAGCGGCCTATCAAAAGGTAATCGCAATGGAAGACAATAAAATGCTCAAGTATATTGACAAGGTATTAGAAAATATGCCCAATGACTGGTTGAATCTAACTACCCATCGACTAGATATTTATGATGAAAAATTGGCCAAAGTTCAATTCTTAGAGCAGTTTGAAAACTTGTTTAATAATAATACTTCTGAGTCATCGGCACTAAGTGAATTACCTACGGCTTTTGACTATATTCGATTAGGGCATCCATTGTCTTGTGTACTAGAATGGGTAATTGCGCATTCAAACAACCTACCACCGGATAATGTGATCAGTTTTGGATCGAAAACGGTTCCTATCTTGGCCGTTTTACGAAAAAATTTATTAGACAATAAAAACACTCAGATCGTTTATACCGATGAGTTACCAGAATCTTTTGATGCTAAAATGCTAAGGAACGTTTATGGGTATACATTCGAACTGAAACCTATTGAAGAAGCATCTTCGGTTGCGGCCTTCGACGGAAGTAC
This sequence comes from Aquimarina sp. AWH4_224, assembly GCF_056160245.1. NCBI lineage: Bacteria > Pseudomonadati > Bacteroidota > Flavobacteriia > Flavobacteriales > Flavobacteriaceae > Aquimarina > Aquimarina sp. AWH4_224. The sequence continues at coordinate 536,851 of NZ_JBSWWU010000001.1, forward strand.
GATTTTTGTTTCACAGCAAGATGAAATTGGTACCATTGATTTCAACCCAAATATTGACTTTTATATCAATACTTATGAGGGTTTAGGAAGTCTTATATTGGTGAATGGCAAACAAAATGAAAGCTATATTTCAGAGATTCAGCATGTTCGAAGAAGAGAGACTGTTGCAATGACACCTGCCAATTGTTTTACCGCTTTAAAGCTTTTGATAGACAAGTCATATACCGAACCCCGTAGAAGCGATCTTGAAACGAACAAAACAAAGGTTTTGGATGCAATTGCGACGGTTACCGGCACAAATACAAAAGCATTGGTAGGTTCTAGCGGGTTATCGATTCAATATGCCATTTTGATGGGACTCGTGGACTATGCCCTGGAAAACCATACTGGAAAAGATATCAAAATTATAGTGCCTCCAAATTGTTATGGTGGAACAAATGACCAGGCAAGACGTGTTGCTGCCTGTATTGATAATGTAGAAATCGTGGATTTACCCGTAGATAGTGGTAATGATATGGTGGAAAGTATTGATTCGGTTTTGGCAAAAATTGCCCATCAAGATGCTGTCCCCTATATCATTGCAGAAATCCCAACCAACCCGAGAGTTGAAGTTCCTGATCTTCTAAAATTAAAAGAGGTATTAAGTGCTGTGCGTACAACTGCAAGTGGTACTACTGCTGTAGATCCTGTTTTTCTCCTAGATCAAACCTTCTGTCCTAATGTACAATTTTTGGGCGAAGGAGAAATACTCTCAACTATTAGAACCATTTCTTTTTCTAGTGGTTCAAAATTTCCAAGTGGTGGACTATGTACTGCCGGATATTGTGTAGGAAATACAAAAACAGACGCTTTGATGCATAAGATAGAAATGCATCTAGGGCTTTGTGATAATGAGGCTACACCTCTTCAATATGAAATATTGGCAAAACAATTGCCTTCTATGAATCAGAGAATTCATGATGCTTATAAAAATACTCGTGAATTTGTAAACTTTATCCATAATACCTTGCCCGAAGCAAAAATCAATTTTGTTTCAGAAGCATTGGCTAGCAAAGGTTTTACACCATCTGTTTTTTCATTAGACCTTCCGACCAAAGGAGCTACTGACGAAGAAAAGGAAACGTACAAAAGAGCACTTAATCATAAATTAATCAATTTAATGATTACCGAAATCCCAAACGAAAGTAAGTACTGTGTGAGCTATGGACAATTAAAAGGATGTTACTGGACGATCCCTGCTACATCAACCCAAGGAACGACCAAAGAAGGCGACAAAGATTATATTGCTCGTGTAGCCCTTTCTCCTAATATGAACCTTGAACGTCATAAAGAGGTGTTTGCGAATTTTGTGGAGGGGATTTGACCCTTCGACTCCGCTCAGGGTTCGGTGGCGAGGGTTGAGCGGAGTCGAAGTCCAGATAATGCGAGTTACTATATTTCTCGACTCTTCGATCACCACTTCGACTACGCTCAGTGCGGCGGCTCAGGGTGCTCAGGGTTCGAATGAAAAAAAGGTACTTCCGAAGTACCCCTCCCCCTGTTCGATAATAGGTGTGACTTGTGTACAACAGAAGTGTTTCCTGTGTTGAACATAAGTGTCACTTCTGTTTGGACATAGTTGTTCCTCTGTTTGAAGTACCCCTATCCTGTGTTTGTAGTACCCCTTACGGGGTTATAACACTAATCGACCCACTGTGATAAGTACCTCCAGCGACAGTTTTCACTTAAACTACCCACTTATAGAAGTACCCCTAGGTAGGAATCGAAGTGGGTTATGGTGGTTTTTGAGTAATTTTTCTTAAAAAACATCAAATTTTATGATGCTGAATACGTATCCTCGCTTTCAAAAAAAAGATGGTGATTCGCATAACTATAAGTAACTCTCCCACTCGATTTTAAAGAAAAATTATAATTTGATTAATCCGCAGCACAACACATTTTATATACCTTGGTTCAAAATATTATATAATCATCCTATATGAGTAATCAACAAATGTCTACCGTTTTGAGAGTCGCCGCGATTTATAATCTACTATGGGGAGCTTGGGTGGTATTGTTTCCTAACCATTTTTTTGAATTGGTCGGTATGGAACCCCCTACACACCCTATGATTTGGCAAGGTATGGGGATGGTGATTGGCGTATATGGTTTAGGCTATTGGTGGGCTGCTCAGGACCCTACTACCCATTGGCCTATTGTAATGGTTGGGTTTTTGGGTAAACTATTTGGTCCTTTAGGTTTTCTGTTTAATTATGCCATGGAGAAAGTCCCACTAGAATTTTTCTACACCCTTATTACCAATGACTTTATTTGGTGGATTCCGTTCTTTTTGATCCTAAGAAAAACCTATCAACAGAAAAAAATAAAATGGGTATAAAACGTCTTTTGTTATACACATTCTCAGGTTTCTTCTTCATCGCAGGTATCAATCACTTTATCAATCCTGATTTCTATCTACCATTGATTCCTAAGTATTTGAGCTATCCTAAATTTATCAATTACAGTAGCGGTGTGATAGAAGTACTACTTAGTATTGGGTTACTTTTGAATAGTACCCGAAAAATCACAGCTTATTTGATTATAGGGTTATTAATCGCCTTTATCCCATCCCATGTTTATTTTATAACAATTGGCAGTTGTATACCCGGTGGTTTATGCATTCCTGAATGGGTAGCGTGGTTACGATTGTTTGTTATTCATCCGTTGTTTATGTGGTGGGCTTGGTATGTGAGGGTCTGTAAATAGATTAGATGTAAACCCAATACTTTAATTAAAAAATATATCCTCACCCCAATGTTACGATAGGGTGAGGAAGTTTTTAAAACTAAATCTTTTTACTAATATTAATTGGCAATCCTACTTTGAAACCTATTCTTAGGTCTTTATCCTCACCATTTGGAGCCTTATTAAGATCTTGTCGATCCATAAATAGTTGTAAGGTCAAAATGTTCTTTTCTTCATCTTTAGATTTTAAGTTAAGTAACAACCCTAGTCGTATCGGGAATCGTTCTACATCTTTTACCCCAGAATCCTCAGCAAATCCAAGTTTGTTGTATCCTACATTACCAAACATACCTATGTATTTTATAAAACTATAATACACTTCAAGATCGTAACTTTGTTTAAAACCATAGGTATACGCTGCATCCCCAATATACCCTTTTTTACTATTCGCTATAGTTACCGGAACTCCATCAATTACATCTCCAGTTGGAGTATTTACAGTAATCGTTTGTTGTTTAAACTGGCTGATATTAGAACTTCTAGATGCAGATGCCAAGCCTCTGAAAATTAAATACTTTTGCCCCTTTCGTTGCCATATATAATTAAATGATGCTGTAGCCCCATATACATCGCCCGTAATCTCTTCAAATAATTTGTTAAATGGGGTGTTTTCTCGAAATTCATATAATGTGGTACTCTCCCGTTGATAGAAAGGTGAAAAACCAAAGAATGCTATTTTTTTGGAAGTCCAGGATTCTTGAGCAATTGCTATTTCTTTGTCCTTAGTATTTTCTACAATATTATCTAGTGCTTCTTTTGCTTTTTTATAATCTTCTAGAAGCTTGTATACATTTATATCCCCTGGCAAGTTTTGTACATAGTGCTTCTTTTTGTTCTCATCTTCCTCTTTTTCATCAGTAACTTTTAAGGTTCTATCTGCTGCTTTAATGGTTAGTTTATATTTGGAGGCATCTACTTTAATAAAATGAGTTATATCGATCTTAATCACATCTTCATATTCCTTAATCTTTTCGATTCTTTTATTGTAGTATGAATCTATATCTGAACACTCTTTATCCTTGCAGATGATATCTGTAAGATTATTTTGTTTAATATACTCTACGAACCCCTTGAACCGATAAAAATATGTGGGTACAGAATCTGCCAAATACAAATTCTTTTTTATAAAGGCCATACGTGTATTGTATTTATTGCTTAGATATTTTCTTTTCTTGTGATCATCCTTTTTAGCCCCTATTGTTTCTTTACCCCCGTTCATAGAGTAAAAACTTCGCTTTGCACTACCTATTCCGATATACGTATTAAAAGTAAACTTTGATTTTTTACTTCCCTCATTTTCATCAAAGAAATACACTCCGTTATCTACGGCAAACTCCCCATCAATTGTGAAGAAACTATAGTTCTTATTTCCCAAATAACCACTAGCTTCTATTGTGGTATTATCATCATTTAACTCAAAGGCCAACCCTTGTTGCGGAGCAGCATCCCCTAGAATCATAAAGTTTAAGTCCTGAAAGACTAATTTGTTAAAAGCACCAGGAGTTACCAACTGGTTACTCTTGTCGGTAAGATTTGTGGGTTGTTGTGCATAAAACAAAGCACAAAAAAATAGGAATACAATACTAGTAATTTTTCTCATGATATATCAATTAGTTGTTAATTACAAACTTGGCAGAAGCATACTCTTCCCTACTCTTTTCTATAAAAGAGTGCTTTAATGACGAGTGATATGTTTACGTTTGTGAGGTGTAAGGTATGTGATAGTAATTGGGGAGTACATACCCGGTAGTGGGGATATTTTATACCCGAATTTTAAAAATACATAACTGAAGTAGTATTATCCGAAGTTTATGCTTTTTTTTATTCTTCTCCAAACACATATTTACGAATAATAGGTTCTGTAACCGGTTTTAGCTTTTTACCATTAGTTGGATGATTTCCGGACATATTAAAGAACTCTATATTTCCTCCCGTTTTATCATACCATACTTTAGCAATTCCATTATCATCAAAGAAAACATAACTAGTATCTACAGTTATTTTCTTGAATTCATTTAAAAGTTCTTTATCAACAAGAATAATATTTGGAGTATTGCTTTTAGGGCAGGAAGCTAATTCATAATGATCCTCTTTCCATGTCATACATTCTTTTTGTTGCCAATCAATACCAAAATAAAGTAATATCGCTGATGTAATGGTTATGCTAATTGTGATAGCTATCTTAATTCGATCCCAAATTGGTTTAAAATCTGGTGGAGGATAGCTTACATAGAATTTTGTTTTGTTTTCACCTGGTTTGCCAGGTCCTGGTGTTGGTAAACCGTTTGTCGATTTACCATTATTTGTTCTAAACAGCTGATAAGGTCTCGGTTGAAAATCCAATAGCCAAGCGGCAAATTCTACAACATTCTCACCTGGCTTTTTAGTTGTTTCTTCTAGAAATTGTAAAACAGGAATAAATTTATCCGCATTTATAGTATTCAATAACTTCAAGAAATTCTTATCTGTCGCTACCTTAAAATAACTAGATAAAGTTAGAATATCCTGAGTATCATTTTTCCTTTCAAAAACAACCTTGCTAGCTGCTTTAATTTTTCCGGGTGTAATCTCAAATAAGAAACGATTTATTTCAAAATTCTCATCTCCTTTAAGTCTACTGTAGTGTTTAATTATACCCCTTTTGTAATCTTCAAATGTCATCACAGGCATCTTTTTATTAAAATTTAAAATCGAATTTGACCTAATAATCCGAATTCATCCGAATGATCCGAATCACTTGCCTGTAGTGGGGTAACGTGGTTATATCTTGCGAAAGAATTTAGTTTAAGTCGCGATTAGATATCAAGACAAATGTATACAATCTAATTCAAAACCGGAAATACAAGACAGAATCAGGTAACTGAAACTGGGAAGTACGATTAGCTTTTTCTGTTCTTGTCTTTCCTAAACATACTTCCCAAAACGAAGAGGCGCCTCTTCTCATTTAACCGTGTTGTTGACGGCCATTAATCTCTGGATTCATAACCCGGACAGCAACACTATTGTTCAATTTTTAAAAACAAAAAAAGATGAGAAGATCACTTTTAATAATCGCAATAGTTATGTTTAATATGTCATTATTTTCATGTACAACTTCAGACCTTGCTGAAGAAATCGGTATCGAAGAATTTGCTACTGAAGGTGAAGATGGTGAAATTCTTCCAGAAGAGGAGGATGAAGACTAATTGTTGATTGAAATATTATCAGTTTTATTAATTTAGAGGGATGAAACAGTTAATTGTTACATTCCTCTTTTTTAGTTTTTTTATTTTATGCTCACAAGAACATATTCCAAATGATTTAACTAAAACTAACCTCAAGAGCATTTCAAAAAAAAGCTCCTTCTTCCGTAAACGAAATAATTTGGATAGCGCAATATATTATGCTAAAAGGCTTTTGAAAAAATCAGAGTCTGTAAATGATACTATTTACATTACGAAAGCCTATAAAAAACTAGCCCTGTACCACAAATTGGATAACAAGCCAGTTGAAGCGGTCAGATTTTACAACTATTTGAGTGAATTATCACTTTATATGAAAGACACCTTGACTGCTGTCGATGCGATCAGACATATAACAAGTATTCAAAAAAAAATAGGAGACCTTAGTTCAAGTGAAAGTAAAGCAATAGAAGGTCTAAATTTGGTTGAATCATTGCCTTATTCCTCAAGAAAAAAACACCAATTAGGATTACTAAACCATCTTGGAATAACTACTAAAGAACTAAAAAATTATAAGGACTCTAAAAGATGGTATTTAAAAGCTTTGGAACTTGTCGAGGATTCTATTAATATCGTAAAAATTAATAACAATATTAGTGTTGTTGATTTAAAACAAGGGAATTATAAGGAAGGACTGGACAGATTGTTAAGACTTAATGAAACTTTTGCTCTATCCTCATTTCCTATTATGGAAGCAAAAGTATTGGATAATATAGCTTTAGCAAAGTCAAAACTTAAAGACCCAACCGCAGAAAAAGAATTATTACTTGCTTTAGAATGCAGAAAGGACCTCCAAGATCTTTCTGGACAATTTGCTAGTCATATTCATCTTACTGAGTATTATAAAAATAAAAACCTTAATAACAAAGCAATAACTCATGCTAATCAAGCTTATCGAATTGCGGCAAAAATGCAAAGTAAAACTTCAGAACTAGAAGCTCTATCCTATCTTATGGATCTTGAGAGTAATCCAGAATCTGTCGCATCCAAATTCAAAAAGCTAATTGATAGCATTTATTCTGCTAGAGAGCAAGCCAGAGGTGAATTTGCTAAAATAAAGTATGAAACAGATAAAACAAGAGCTCAAAATCTAATTCTGAAAACTGAGGTAACTGAAAAAGACTTAAAACTTACAGAAGAAACCTCCAAGAGAAACATTTTTATCCTCTTGTCCGCCCTCCTACTAATTAGTGTTGGGTTTATTTTGTTTAATTGGCAACAACGAATAAAATTCGCTCGTATTCAAGAGCGCCATCATACCAATAAAAGACTTTCGAAAAAACTTCACGACGAAGTGGGCAATGATCTCTATTACCTTTTGTTACAATTAGAAAAGGTGTCTGGTTTTGAGAATAATCAAGAAAATCTTAAGATCCTCAAAGGATTTGATCAAGTGTATCATAAAGTAAGAGATTTCTCAAGGGATCATAAAATAGAAACTGGAGAGGAATATAGTGATGAACTCTTATCCCTTCTTGATTCTTATGGAGACGAAAAAACTAAAGTAATTACCAGTGAATTGGAGCCTGACTTTTGGTCCGAAATCGCTCCGGTAAAAAAAGAAGAACTGTATTGGGTTCTTAAGGAACTACTTACCAATATGAAACGGCATAGTCAAGCCAACATAGTTGCCATCACTTTTGCCAAAGAGAAGAGAAAAATAAAAGTAAATTATATTGATGATGGTATCGGTATGAATTTCAGTAAATCCGCTTCAAAAAACGGCCTGGTTAATGTGGAAACCCGCATGAAAGACATTGGAGGAACTATTACTTTTGATTCAAAACCGGAAGAAGGTTTTAAAGCAACAATTGTTTTTAGCCCCTAATTTGAAGAACCTATGTTTACAAAAATTTTGATTGCAGAAGATGAAGACAGCGATAACTTAGGTATTGTTTCTGCTATAAAAGATTTCACCCAAGCACAAATTGACACCGCACAATTTTGCGATAAAACATTACTCAAAATAAAGGAAGCTCTACGAAATAACACTCCATATCAGTTACTCATCAGCGATCTTTCTTTTGCTTTAGACTATAGAAGCCACAAAATAACCACAGGTAAAGAGCTTATCAAAGAAGTAAAAAAGATACAACCTGAAATTAAGATTATTGTGTTTACTGGCGAAAAGAAGCCTGCTGTTATTAGGTCTTTTTTTACTAATCAAAAGATCGACGGATATGTTTGCAAAGGACTGTATGGTCTAAAAGAATTATCCAAAGCAATTACATCAGTAAACGATGGTAATACATATACTTGCCCTGTTTCTAAAGATGCCTTACATCAAAAAAATGTACTACAGCTGAATCAATACGAGATACAATTATTAAAACTACTGACACAGGGATATAAACAAGATGAAATAAGCCTTCATTTTATTGAACACAACATCACTCCAAATAGCAGACGCTCTGTAGAAGATAAAATACGAAAACTACGAGAAGACTTCAATGCCAAAACGAATATACAATTAGTCTATTTGGTGAATCAGTTAGGGTTAATTGATTGATCTACCAATGTTTTTAATTTAACACTCTGCCCTTGTGATTTTCCACAGGGGATTTTTGTTTGATCAAGGTAATTTTGAGGTATTATTAATCTTAAATCAAAAAATAATGGCAGATCCAAAATTTAAAATTCATAAAAGTAGTAATGATCAGTTTTATTTCAATCTACATGCTGGTAATGGTCAAGTTATTGCGTCTAGTGAAATGTATACTTCCAAACAAAATTGTGAAACCGGAATCGAATCTGTAAAAGAAAATGCTCCAAAAGCAGAAATAGAAGATCTCACCTAAAAACTTATTTGGAATTCGCATAAAGCTTGTTATGGGGTAACGGGCTTTTATATTCAGACCTGTCAGATTCTAAGAATCTAGCAGGTCTTTTGTTTTATAAAATAATTATGGTCTGTGGAAATCCACAAGGTATTGGTTATCAATGGTTATAAGTTTGGATTGTATTAATCTTAAAACTTTAATATCATGAATGATAAATGGGAATTCTATAAAGATGCTAGTGGTAAATGGAGATGGAGACGAATAGCTAGAAATGGTGAAATCGTTGGAGCCTCTGCGCAAGGGTATGTTAATAAATCTGATTGCGTTGAAAATGCTAGACGCCACGGTTATAGTGGATAAATGAATCTAAAAAAAAACGAACTCACCACAGTGAATGAGTTCGTTTTTTATTAGCAAATGATAATGAAGTATTCATGAAACAAAAATTACATAATATAATTAACCAAGATGAGAAATTTACTCGACTGATATATGGTCTTATAATTCTAAATGTCATTTGTTTAATTTTAGAGTCTTACAAGTCCTTGTATACTAATTATATTATAATATTTGATATAGTGGAGTATACATCTGTAATAATCTTCACATTAGAATACATTACAAGAATATGGGTTTCAGACCTAGATTCTAAGAAAAGGGATAGAAAATACTCAAGTAAACTTCGATATACTTTTTCAACCTACGGAATCATTGATTTAATTGCCATATTACCTTTCTATCTACCAATGTTTATCCCATTTGATTTGAGAGTAATACGGATTTTAAGACTCGTTAGATTAGTAAGAATTTTAAAACTTGGTAGATATTCGAAATCTATTAAAACAATTGGAGTAATAATTAAAGAATCGAAACCAGAACTTACAATAACTTTTTTCGTAGCATTTATTTTACTAACCCTCTCTTCCACATTAATTTTTCATGTAGAAAATCAAGCGCAGCCAGATAAGTTCGCAAATATAGGTGAAGCATTTTGGTGGTCTGTAGCTACATTAACAACGGTAGGTTACGGAGATGTTTACCCAATAACCGGATTTGGTAAGTTTCTCAGCGCCGTAATTGCTTTAACAGGTATAGGTTTCATTGCTTTGCCAACAGGAATTATTAGCTCTGCTTTTATTGATAAAGTTAAAACGGACAAAAAGGAAAATAAATGTACATGTCCCAATTGTGGTGCAAATGTAAATTATTAATAACATGGGATTCAAATACAACAAACGAATAAAACTTGGTAAAGGTTTTGGAGTGAATATCAGTAAATCTGGAATTACTCCAAGTTATCGAACCAAACGAGGGTCTCTAAGTTCTAAGGGGTATTCTATAAGAACTGGAATCCCAGGATTAACGTATCGAAAGAGCTTTAAAAAATCTAAAGGAAGTGGATGTGTTATTCTTTTATTCATATTACTATCCTCAACTTCTTTTTTACTCATCACTCTAATAAACTAATACAATAAAGAAATGAAAAGTATCAAAACAATAGTCTATGGTTTTTTATTTATCGCAACACTAATCTCTTGTTCTGAAAGTGAAGAAGTACCTATTGATATTTCATCTAACTGTAGAGATACTAACTGTGCAAATTACACTTCACAATCCGCTGCTCAAGCTGCATTTGAAGCAGATCCAGAATGTCGAAATGACTTGGATAGAGATAATGACGGTATAGCATGTGAAGAACCTGGAAACAGTGTAAGGACATGTGCCACAACATCAAATTGTGGATGCTCAAATAAAAGAAAAGCCGAATGCGAAAATGATCCATGCTGTAAGTGGGTTGTAGGTTCAGGTTGTGAGTGCAGTTAAACGATAATCTTTAAACTACTAATATGGAAAACTATACAATCTCAGCCGAGCTTAAAAGTCACTTTCTAAGGCTTTATAGGATGGCACTTTCAGATGATGATTTTGATGTGCTGGAACTAAACATGTTATATCATTTTGCTGAAGAAAGAGGAATACCCAAGGAAGAACTTGAAAAATTACTACTTAATCCAATTGATCATGAATCAGCCATTCCTGAAAGCTTAGATAAACGTATTGAATATCTCTATGATTTAGCAAAGATGATTTGGGCAGATGAAAAAATCACTGAAGATGAAAGAAATACATTAAAAAAGTATTGTAAAAAGTTTGAGTTTTTGGACGAAAACGTGGAAGAGCTTACTAAGTACCTCTTAACCTGTGCTCAAAAGGGAGTCAAAGTGGAAGAAATTATCAACCAAATAAATGCTTAACCTATGGAATCTATAAAAAAGCTATTTACTCTCAAAAAAACAGAATTAAAATCCCAAATATTTAATACCGATGAAGACGACAGAGAAAGAATTAGAATCACATATTATCAAAGTGGGTATGGCGCCTCTAAAAAGGCATCTGGAAATCCTGTTGTATTAAAAACTGGACTTCATAACTTATACAATAGCTTTGAGGATCAATGTAGAAAACAACTCGCAGAGCAAGAACGTCTAAAACAACCATATAAAGAAGAGCAAGAACGTCAAAGAACCGAACTCAAGAAAAGAGAAACTGCTATCTCCATCTATAATGAGCAAGAAAAAAGCATTGACGCCAATATTGAAACTAAAAAATTTGAAATGGTTGACGTAAAGCAGAATCCCGATAATTACGGAATTGATGTTGACAAAAGGCCCAAAGCACAGTTCTATATTGGTTTATTGTTATTGGTTCCAATAACTATTTATTTATTCGTTTTTTATATTTCCGCTTCCTATTCGGGTTTCTTTAAGGATTTTGAAAGTGATAGCGTAGCAGCTGCTATTTTTGACGCAAATGCCTTAAGTAAGGCAATTTCTGATGGATTATTAGAAGCAGTTTTTGTAGGTACCCTACCCTTCGTATTTATGGGATTAGGTTATTTGATTCACATGTTCCAAAAAAACAAAAACAGATTATCATTTTTGAAGATTGGTGCCTTGTTTCTTTTAACCTTTGTATTTGATGTTATCCTGGCATATTTAATCGAAAGAAAGATATTTTTATATGACGCTGTATTGGGTGAAAAATTCACTCCAGAATTAGCAATCAAAAGCGTCAATTTCTGGGGAATCATCTTCGCTGGTTTTGTTGTATATATCATTTGGGGATTGGTATTTGATTTTGTTATGCACGAATATGAAAACCTAGATAAAATCAAATCCTTTATTCGAATTAAAAAGGAAGAACTTAAAAATCTATTACATAAAAGAACTGAACTTCATGATAGTATTGATAAGATAAAACATCAAATAACAGCCGTAAAAGGAAAAATTACAGAGTTACAATCAAAAATAGATGGGTTCGTATTCCCAGTTAAAGAATATCTGCATTATCATTATCAGTACAAAGAAGGCTGGTATCAGGCAATTAGTGCAGAACTAGCATTACCACATAAAGAAAAAGATGAATTATTAAATAGATGTGAGGAAGTGTCAAACACGCATCTTTCGGAACATAATCTTAATGAAATGGATTTCCAACATCTATTATTTACAAAAAACTAGAATCATGAAACATTTCTATAAATATGTAACGCTTGCCCCATTTCTTTTTTTACTATTCGCATGTGTAAGTGAGTCAAAAGAAGAAAAGGTGGTTACTAAAATAACTACTGAACAAATAAAGGCATCCGAAAATCTTAATATTAGTTTTTTACTTGATCTCTCAGATCGCATAGATCCCCAAAAATACCCAAATCCATCAATGGATTATTATAAAAGAGATGCTGCTTATATAAAATCCGTTGCAGAAGCTTTTAAACAACATTTGCAAACAAAAAAAGTAAGGCAAATGAATGATAAAATTCAACTTTACTTTGATCCTGAACCACTTAATACAGAAATTAATTCAATTTCAACTAATCTAAAATTCCATATTAGAAAAAAGAATGCATCCATTGAACTTTTGGAAAAAATTAGTGAAGAATATTCAACACAGCCTGAAAAAATCTATAGTTTAGCAATTAAGGATAATAAATATATTGGTTCTGATACTTGGCGTTTCTTTAAAAATAAGATTACGGATTATTGTATTGAAGATGGTTTCAGGAACATATTAGTCATCCTAACAGATGGATATATTTATCACAAAAACACAAAGATAAGACAGGATAACTTTACTACTTATATTACTCCTCAAGATATACGAAGTTTTAAATTGACTTCTTCAAATTGGAAAACCAAAATTGAGAATGAGGGTTTTGGTTTTATTCCAGCAACTAATGACCTATCCAATCTAGAAATTTTAGTATTAGGTATTAATCCAGATAAAAAGAATCCATACGAAGAAGACATTATCAAGACCTATTGGAGCAATTGGTTTGAGTCTATGAATGTAAAACGATTTGAAATCAGAAATGCAGATTTGCCATCCGATATGGATAAACTTATTAAAAACTTTATTCTACAAAAGAGATGAAAAAACTAATACCCCTATTCCTACTAATCATTGCATCTTACCAATGCAACTCACAAAGTGTAGAGGCAAGTCTTTACCTAAGAGAAGAATTAGTAAAACAAAGAGATGATCTATTAACAAAGGCTCAAGAACTACAAGTTCGAATTGATGCTATTGATAAAAAGTTAGGTAATCAACCAGCATCTACACATACGGTTCAATACTTAACCAAAAGTGCTACACACAACGATGGTAGTTATACAAGATCAATAGAGAAGCAAAGCAATAAACAGTATAAATCTAGATCTACAAGAACCTATCATCGAGGTCCTCGTGGTGGTTGCTACTATATAAATTCTAATGGTAATAAAACCTATGTAGCCAGAAGCATGTGTAACTAATTACTTAAAATCAATATCTTTAAGTATCCTAAAATCAACTATATGACCAAAAACTACTTTGTCTACTTATTAGTTCTAATCATATGTTTCTCCTTTACCTCTAGCGATAAACTCCCTAACGAATTCTTCGCCAAAGTTATCGGAATAAAAGACGGAGATACTATAGAAGTTTTATTTAAAAAAGACCCCATTATCATTAGATTAGAGCATATTGATTGCCCAGAGAAAAAACAACCATTTGGTCAGAAGGCCAAACAATTTACGTCAGACTTTTGTTTTGCTAAAAAAGTAAAAGTGATTAATAAAGGAAAGTATGATCGGTATAGACGACTCATTGCCACTATAGAATATGAGGGGAAAATATTAAACAAAGAATTAGTCAGTAATGGATATGGGTTACACTTTAAGAAATACTCAAAAGATTCCTCCTATACAATTCTTGAAGAGCGGGCAAAGCTTCAGAAAAAAGGAATGTGGTCACAGGAGAAACTAATTGAGCCATGGTTATACAGAAAAAGAAAAAAAACAAAAAATAAAAAAACACTGCAGTAATTATATGATTCTAAAACTACGTCAAAATGAAAATAACACTACTAATTTTAATAATCTTTTCCTCTTTTTCTGTTTATGGTCAAAATAATACTACAGACCAACAAAAAAAGGAACAAAAAGTATACATCTGCAATAGTACAACGAGTAAAAAGTATCATTATTCAAAGGATTGTAAAGCATTGACAAAATGTAATGATACTGTTGTCTCAATTAACCTAAGAAAAGCCAAATATGTTTTTGGAAGAACTATATGCGGTTTCGAAACACATAAGGAAACTTCAAAAAAGCAAAACTAAATTTTAGCATAAAAAACACCCCCAACAGTTGTTTGTAACTGTTGGGGGTGTTTTGGTGTAATTGGCATTCGACCAGTCAAAAATATCACCCTTCGAGAGCCACTTCGGTAGGCTCAGTGCGACGCTCAGGGTTCGGTACTACCGAGGGCTGAGTCCTTCGGCCTACTCAGGAACCACGGAGTCGAAGTCCGTTTCGCTATTAGTGGTATCACCACCACCCTGATCATTCGTATCATCCGTAGTCTCATCGGCACTAGCATTACCGGCATTGGCAAAACGTTCTTTTAATCTACTATGTAAAGCTTCTGCTCCGGGTACACCACTATTGGCGGCTACACCAAACATTTTGTAGGCCAGTAACGAGGTACTATAGGCTTCGGATCCGGCAAGGATACGGGTATCGTTTACTTTTTCGGATAACTCTGCCAGTTCTAAGGCTAGTATCTTCAAATCGTTGTATAACGAATAGTCTTTCTCTACTTCTTCTACCTTAATAAAATTAGGAACAATCTCTCCGTTTTGTCGGAGGCTGTTTAAGGTATCTTCTACAAAGACCTTATTACTACGATTGATCTTGGGTAGCTTTTTACGCTCATCTTTGGTTAATCCTGTTAAGAAAGGTAATAGCGTATTGATCTCGTCGATTTTTGTTTTTACTTCATTGATCACTTGTGGATCTACGGTAACCGATAATCGGTTGTTTAATACATTACTCATACTTTTTTGTTTTTAAATTCAACAATTGTTTGAGCAGGTATACGGTCAATTACAATACCGACATCCAAAAAATCCACTACTATTGATGATAATGTTCTGTTAAACTAAAATCCCAAATCCTTAACTATCAAATACTTGAAAAACTCAATTCACGATGACAAGAATATCAAAACACCCTACTGTCATGCTGACGGGCTGTAGTTCAAGGATTTATCACCACTTATCAACGATTTCTTGATCAAGACAAACGCTTTTATTTTTCAGGAATACGGATCCTCATTCAATGGATACTGACAAGGGATAACTAGTGGTATGGCGTTGTGTCACCTTAGTTACCTTACTAGGGCTGTACTTCGACAGGCTCAGCACACGTCTCGAAGCCCAGATAATGTTAGTTACTATGTTCGACCCTTCGACTACCACTTCGGCAGGCTCAGTGCGACGCTCAGGGTCCGATTTCACGAGGGCTGTACTTCGACAGGTTCAGCACACATCTCAAAGCCCAACGAGCTGATCATCAATAACGCTACCGAGGGTTGAGCGGAGTCGAAACCCGGATACTAATTCAAATCAACATTCAAGTTCTAAATTCACCCTTCGACTACCACTTCGGCAAGCTCAGTGCGACGGCTCAGGGTTCGGGGGCGTGGACTGTACTTCGACAGGCTCAGCACACGTCTCGAAGTCCGATTATATTATCAAGACCCAGCAGCAACAGCCACCACCTGCGGTTGTGGTTGAGGTTGTGCGTTAGTTTCTTTTATGGATTCTTTTGGGAGTTCTCTTGTTAACCAACCACTTCTTCCTGCGGTGGCGATGGCGTATGGTGTGATCCAAAACAATGTGAATGCAAAGAACAAACTATATGGATATGCCCATAGAGATTCTGCTGCATTGTGTTTCTTGGCATAAAACAAGGCCTGGATACTTGAGAATATTAATATACTGGCAAATGTAGACGTAAAGAATAATAAAGGATATGTGAGTATAAAAAAGAACATCAATAATAATGCAGGGTATGCCATTACCATTTTTAACCATTGATTCAATAGTAAAATTCTAGCTCCTACTTTTGATCCTTCTCTAAAATCGGTAAACGCAAAACGACTCATGGCGATGTTCTCGCGAATATTACTTCGCTCCCATCGGATGAACATCTTGTATAGATTCTTGTACTTTTCTGGAGTGTTGGTATATACCAAGGCATTGCGCTGAAAGAACACCTTATACCCTTGTTTTAAGATCATATTGGTCATCGCACGGTCCTCTCCTATTTTTGAGACTTGTCCCAAAAAAGTCTGGGTGATCCATTGTTCTAAACAATTAAAAACAGCTTCTCTGCGGTAAGCAGAAAGTGCTCCTGGGGTACATAACACAGAGCCTATGGTACTTTGTGCAGAACGGATAAACTCAAAACTAAAGGCAAAACTCACGTTCAACATACGTGGAATGAGGGCTTTTTCTTTGTTCAACACGCGTACATTTCCTGCTACGGCTCCACATTTCTCGTTCTTTACAAAAGGTGTAGTCATTACCCGTAGCGTATCCTCATCTACTATAGAATCACTATCCACAGTGATAAACACATCGCCACTACCTAATTTGAATCCGCGATATAGGGCATGTCTTTTCCCCATGTTTTTGGGTTGTTGGTAGATTGCCACTCGATCTCCTAACTCGGCTTTGGCTTTACACATCCATTGCCAGGTATCATCCTTACTACCATCATCGATAGAGATAATTTGCAGTTTTTCTACCGGGTAGTCGCTGGCTACCAAGCTCTTTAGGGTTTTATATACCAATTCTCCTTCGTTGTAGGCTGGGACGATTACCGTACAAGAAGGCAGCTCTTCATCAGATACCGAGTTCATGGGTCTGTATCTAAGGTATAATCTGAAAATGAAGATCAAGAAAGCGACTTTGAGAGTAAGTAGTGTTAATCCAAGGATCATCAAAGCAATACCTGATGGGGTGTTCATTCTTTCCAGGCGAATGGCTTCAAAATAAGGATGTAAGAAATAAAATAAAGAAACGGCTCCAAAAAGTAATACAAAAGTACCTAGCAGTAGGAAGTTCGGAGAAGCAGTTGAAACAAATTTAATGATACGGTTGGTTAATCTAGTTGCATTTGGTTTTGATCCCATGATGTGTGTTTTGGTTATTTCCTCCACAGCAAGACCAATATTGATACCATTTTACCGTATCCTTGAAAAACAAGGGATTATGAATTATGCCTTTTTCAAAAGTGTTGATATTTTACACACATTAGGTGTAATTTCCCCACTTTTTTGGGGACACTTCCACTTCCACTTCGGCAAGCTCAGTGTGCAGCTCAGTGTTCGTTTCATACTCGTACGCTGAGCGGAGCCGAAGTGTACGTTTTTCCCGGATCACTTCGGCTTTCATTTCGACTCCGCTCAATGTGCAGCCCAATGTGCATTTCCTACTCGTACACTGAGCGTAGTCGAAGTGTACATTTCCCACATAAAAAAAGAGACAATCATAATAATCATCTCCTTTTTCTGGCATTGCACCATGACCTATGTACTTTAACTATGCGTTGTATGTTGATGGCTACTGGGGTATGTAGCACATCTTTTTTTAGGGGTTACTACTTTATAAACTTTATTCTTTTGCTATTTGCGCATGGCATATCTAGAAGCGCCGGGTAACTCACTTATGAAATTAAGAATGTTAGACATACTGATTCCGAAAATATTGTAAAAATTTCTCATGACGGTTTACTTTAAATTAATAATTATTTGCACTGACTGTATTATTTATTATAGGTATAATCTGGGGCATCTGGTGTTTGAACAATCAAACGAACTATACTTAACATACTTATTCCGAATATATTGTGAAAGTTTCTCATAACTACATCTTTTTTTGTTTCCTTGTAGTAAAGGTAGCACCAGAATACAGTTGTTTTTGTAGTTTTTCGACGAGTGGTTTTCTGAGCTAGTTAAATGGTAAGAAGGCTTAGATTAATGAATCCAACGATATTAAAAGCAATCAATAATCTCCTAAAAACGCTCAGATTATGCGCTTTTACCGTTAGATTTGCTTTCGGTAGTATTGGTGATTTCTTTGGCCCAGGCAATCGCCTCTTCCAAATTATCAAAACTTTGGAAGGTACTACGCATAAAGAGTTTTTCGATCAAAGAAGTGATAAATCCTTTTCGAGAATAGGTAACAATAGCATATCCTTTTAACTTATAATCACTTTTGAAGAATTTAATCCAGTCGCTGGGTTTTACCGAATACGAATGTACTCGATTGGCAATAAGTACCAGGTTCTCCCCTTTTTGATCATACAACTCACTTAGCTCCTTGACCACGGGAGCAGCATGGTCATCCCAGGTGTAGACCACTCCTTCTTTAATTTCAGAAACAATGTAAGTGCTAAACATGTAATAATCCCCCCAGGGGTATTCTAATATTTGTATAGCGTCGTGATAAAAAGAAGAGTCTTTTACAAATCCCATAGTACAATCATTATATCATTCAAAACATGGTTCAAAGCCTTTGAACTACAGAGAAGAATTCGTTGGCTTCAAAATTACTGATTAATTCTTTCTAAAACCAAGGAAAAAGCCCCATTTCTCTATCTTAATTTTTCAGTAATAATCTGTTTATTTGTACTATAGAACCAAACAACAGTTGATCAATGATGCAAAAACACCACAACCAAAAATGGTTTACTTTTATTGTAATGTGTACCGTTTGCTTTTTTTCTTCCTGTTCACAAAACAAGAGTTCTTTTTCCAAAGAAGATATAGAAGCGCAACAGGCCTTTATTGATCTTATTGATTTGACGCACCATACAATTGATAAGACTGTACTTATTGATTCGATACGCACTATGAAACTCCCTGCAAAAGAGCAAGTCGTTACATCTTATGAAACTGGGGGTTATGTAGACAAACACATTACGATTAGTGAAGAAGAACGACGTATCTACATGTATCATGACATCATTGCGCTTATTAATGTAAAAGCAAAACAGTGTTTTCTACCCTCGGTAGATCATAATTTTAATGCAGGAGATTTTATCTATAATATAG
Source organism: Aquimarina sp. AWH4_224 (assembly GCF_056160245.1). Taxonomy (NCBI): domain Bacteria; kingdom Pseudomonadati; phylum Bacteroidota; class Flavobacteriia; order Flavobacteriales; family Flavobacteriaceae; genus Aquimarina; species Aquimarina sp. AWH4_224. The sequence goes on from NZ_JBSWWU010000001.1 coordinate 556,082, forward strand.
AACATTGCCTAGGTGGATTGTATCCAAAAATAAAAGATGATTTTTGGGCCAAATTTACCAAAGGGTATCCCATTGATAGTAGGATATTTTCTGAAATAAACACACTACTGGCTCCACATGGTTCAGAAATGGGGATTGTACATCTGTATGATGATCAGTTTTATTTTATCTTTTTTGAAACCAAAAACAAACCAAAAGTATATGCTAGTTTTGATCGTCTAGGTCTTCAAATCGGAGATCAAAACACGTTTTTTGAAGATTTTAAAAGAGACTAACACCTTTTTCTATGATCTTTCTTCCTCTTTCATAAAATAAATCTTGAAAGAATTGGTTATCAATATATAGGAGTTCACAACCAAATCTAAGAAACTATGAATAAGCTATTCACTTTTTTAGGTATTGTTCTTATCACTTCCATGTTATTGTACTGTTCTAGTGACGACAACGCTACCCCAAACCCAGATCCCGATCCAAATCCAACCGATGCTACCACAACCTTGATTAGTACCCTAAGTGTGCCTTGGGAAATCCTATGGGGACCCGATAATTTTCTTTGGGTAACCGAGCGTAACGGACGCATTAGTAGAATTAATCCTGATACCGGCGAGCAAATAGAACTCATTCGTATTGCTGCAGTAGAACAAGTGCAGGAAAGTGGACTGTTAGGTATGGTATTGCACCCCAACTTTGATTCGAATCCTTTTGTATATGCAGTATACACCTATCAAAGTGGTAATAACTTGTTAGAACGTTTGGTACGTTTTACCTATGCCAATAATACATTGTCTGATGAAACTACCCTACTCGATAATATTCCTGCAGCAGGAATTCATAACGGATCACGATTGATGATCACCAATGATCTACATCTTTTGATGACTACCGGTGATGCTGGAAATACTAGTTTATCTCAAAACTTAAATTCTCTAGCCGGTAAGATCCTAAGAATTAGCCTAGACGGAAGTATCCCTGCTGATAATCCTTTTACCAACAGTTATGTATATAGTCTAGGACATAGAAACCCTCAAGGCCTGGTACGACATCCTAACGGAAATATCTATAGCTCAGAGCACGGTCCACAAAATGATGATGAAATCAATAGAATTGTTGCAGGAGCCAATTATGGCTGGCCAGAAGTAATGGGTGTTATCAATACTCCAGCCGAAGAAGCCTTTGCGGCAAGCACCACGGTGACCGAATCTATTTTTAACTGGACACCGACCATAGCGCCATCAGATCTTGCATTTTATACGGGAACTGCAATCCCGCAGTGGACCAACAAGTTTTTGATGACTGTTCTAAAAGATCAAAAAATTGTTGCCCTTACACTAAGCGATGATGGCAATACGATCACAGAGGAAGAATCCTTTTTTACAGGAACCTTTGGAAGGCTACGAGATATCGCCATATCACCCGGCGGTAGAATTTTTATTGCCACCAACGGAGATTCTTATGGAGATACCAGCGCTACTCATCGTATTATCGAGATCAATAGTATTCCTTAATGTCATACAATAGGTGCAGGACCACCACCTGTAGGAGGTGATATTTTTGATAAACCGATATCCTTTAAAAATTTATTAGAAAATAGCACTGCCATCTCTGGTGATAGCAAACGAGCACGTTGTTGCTCCCATTCTTTGGCTTTGCTACCAAACATATGATCCACTAGCCCAGGAAATGTCCAGGCCGCGTTCTTACCCCAATGTATGGTAAACGGAATATTGTTCTGTTTCAACACCTGTATCATTCGAGCAGAGAACTCTTTTAAACTCATCAGCTTATTGCTTTTTTTCCATAGTACACCATCAATCTCTATCACACAAGTAATAGGAAATTTGGTAAACGCCAGGGTCGCCTCCGATTTTTTTACGAATCGCATTGCAAAGATTCCAGGTATTGGTCCTTCGTTTTTAGTTAGATCCGTTAGGATTTTTAATGCTTTGGAAGAATGTTTATGATCTACTCCAAAAGAACAGGCAAAAGCCGGACCTTGATAGGGTGCATCCCAAAAAGTTTCATAAAGGGTCCCTGTGGTTTCTTCGTTCACATCGGGTAAAATGGCATTTTCGAGTCGTTTAATAAACCACGGAATAGCCTTTGGGAATCGTTCGCTGATTCGTATCAACAGATAGATCAAATCTCTATAAATCGATTTCTCTATGGTCGTAAAAGGATCTGGATACGGTGTTCGATATGGTTTTTTATACATCGCCTCTACCACATATTGATTGTCATTTACATAGGGATTGATAAAAACCTTGTAATGATACGGACGAAGTGGTTTGCCCGCTTGATCTACTTCCCCATCAATCTTGAAGGTAGAGTTTTTAAAATCCATGGTATCGGATAGCTTCAATGCAGTCTGTTTATCTATTTTACGTACATAACGCTTCAACAAAAAACGATTTTCGGCTTCTATCAATACGCCATGTATAAAACCAAAAGAGCCTAACCCCACAATGGCGGCATTAAACAAGGCATCATCCCGAATCACCCGAGCCTTGATTTTTTGAGCGAAACTATCCTTGAGCGCAGGCTTTGTTTTTCTTTCCAGATACACGATATCGGTATCCTTTGGCCCTACAATCAAGTTTAATCCTACTACATAATCTTGGATTGATCCCACATCCAAAGCCGAACCGTGAACACCCGTTGCTATACAACCGGCAATAGTTTGCCCGTTACTCGCCCCACTAGTCTTTAAAGATTTACCATGTGCCCCTAGCGCTTTTGATATTTCTTTGATAGTATTTCCACACTGAAAAAAGAACAAATTACTAGGATCATATGGACTGCTCGAATGCACCTCGCCTGGTTGCACAGGCAAGTCGATATTCATATGACTATTAAAATGCATTCGATCTTTTTGATGTGCGATGCTAGACATGGACCAACGTGATCCATAGGGTCTAAAACCGTGACCATTATTGTGAGCTTCGGTGATTAATCGCTGAATTTCTTTGGCAGCATCATTATATCGATCTAAAGAAGAAGGCATATTGGCCTTACCTTCTAGTTCTGTAACTTGTAATAATTTGAGTGGAAATGGACCATTGCGGTGTAATGTATCCCATTGTGTTTTCTGAAAGTCTTTTGTTGTAGCCATGGTGAATTTAGTTTTCGGTTTTTGCACATACATATTTGATCCTTACTTTACGCTTACTCCCAAAAGTGACAAGGTATAATAAGGATCCTCCAAAAGTGTTTTTATACTCTACGGAATGTAGCTCCCCAGAGGCACAACCCTCTCTTTGTGTTTTGAGACCTATTCCATCCGTAATTACTCCCGACTTAACAATGGTATCCAGAACAATTACGCGTTGGTTGCGATATCCATCATCACTATCATTATTCGGATCTGGATTGGGTACACTATTTACCCCTACTATCTTTACCGAATAGCATGAAAAACATAAAAATAGAAGTGCAGCTGCCAGAAACATCGGTAGCCTTTTTGAAGCTTTTGACGGTGTCATATACATGGTTATTTAGTTTTAAAAACAACGAACTATCCCCTCTTCTCAAAGAAAGGTGCATATGACGATTATAAATGCGGAGTATCGTTGATAAAAATAACAAGAAATCAAATCATATAAAAAGGGGAAACACCCCTAATTCTTAAATTTTTCATCGAGAGATTAGGGTATAAAAAGAAAAGATCACTCTTTGATCAATTCTCCAGCTTTTTTGATTTTCTTCCCTGCCAGATTTCCTAGACCATCATAACTAGCGTACTTATACAGATTATGTAGCGTAGGATAATTAAATACCGTACTGATGATATTATCCAACGTCTTCTTTTCTCGCACCAATTCCATCCCATAGTGGATGAGCTCTGTTGCGATATAACCAATAATGTGTACGCCGAGGATAACTTTGGTATTTCGATCAAAAATCAGTTTAAGATACCCGTTATCGGTATCTCCCATAATCATTCCTCTTGCCGTATCTCTAAAAAAACTATAACCTACACTATATTCTATTTTTTGTGCAATCGCTTGTTCTTCGGTAACACCTACCATAGAAACTTCAGGCACGGTATATATACCATAAGGAAATACATCGGTTAATGAAGGTAAATCTGCAGTATCAAACATATGGGTAATCGCTATCCTACCCTGCTCCATACTCGTACTGGCCAATGCAGGAAAGCCAATGACATCTCCAACCGCATAGATATTTGGAATGTTGGTTTGAAATTTATCATTTACCAAAATGGTTTCTCTTTTCCCTGTTTTAAGACCAATTCGATCGCAATTCAGGCCTTTGATACGTCCGCTCCTTCCTGCAGCAAACAGAAACATATCTACATTCAGAATCTCGCCAGACTTCAAGGTTAAACGCAAGGGTTTTTCATCATCATCGGGTATTTCATAATCTACAATCGAATTATTAAACAAGATCTTGATATCGTTTTTCCGCATCTGATCCACTAATGACTCTGAAACTTCAGCATCCAGGAACCCTAAGATTTTATTTCTATCATTAACGATAAAGGTTTTGACTCCCATAGCTCCAAAGATGGTGGCATATTCGCAACCGATTACCCCGGCTCCCAAAACACAGATAGACTTTGGGAAATGCTTGATGTTTAATACCGTATCCGAATCCAAAATACGCTTGTTGTCAAATGGAATATTTTCTGGATGATAAGGATAGGATCCAGTGGCTACCAGAATAAACTTTCCGTAGATGATTTCTTCTATAGCTCCTGATATTTTAATATGATTTTGATCTTGAAAACTTCCGTACCCTTCAAACACCTGTATTCCATGCTTTTCCAAATTGTGTCCTACCGTTTTGTGCATATGATTGGTCACCACATTTTTACGGTACAAAAAGTCATGAACTCCAGTTTCTCGACCTACTTCCTTATCCACACCAAACACTCCTTTTTGATAAATCCCGGAAAGGTAGAGTGCTGTTTCTTTCAAAGTTTTTGAGGGCAAGGTTCCTGTTTGTACACCTGCTCCTCCGTATTTTATCTCTTTTTCGATTAGGGCTACTTTGTATCCAAAATAGGCAGCTTTTGCAGCTGCTTTTTCTCCGGCAGGCCCAGAACCGATAACAACAAGGTCAAACTTTTTCATATCGCGATTTATTTGGTAATCATATTTGTAATTTCATCCCAAGAGGGGGTGTCTCTATTGATGTAATTATTGCATTTCTCATAGAAGATTCTGGCTGCTCCATCATCTGGATTTTGCTCTAGTATCTTTGCAAACAAGGCAGTGGCTTCCTTTATTTTACTTTGTTCGATTAACTGTACTGCTTGATTGTACTCCTCCAGATAAGCTATTTTTTTGGTTTCAGAAGGAGATAAAAACTCATAAACCGACAAGGTCTTGGTTTTTCCTTTTACCCGTACTTTATCCAAAAATCGATACTGAAATGCTTCAGGTTTTTTTAGCTTCGAAATGGTAGCTTCGGTACCAATAGTTTTTGCATGATAGAATTTGGTTAACCCTTCTACCCGAGAAGCTGTGTTTACTGCATCAGAAATAACCGTCGTTTCCAAACGGTGATCATGTCCTATCGTTCCCAAAATCAAGTTCCCTGTATGTATACCCGTACCAATCTGGATGGCGGGTTTGTTTTCTTTTTTCAGCTTAAGGTTAAAATCCTTGAGGAAAGCATCAAATTCGAATACTGTTTTGATAGCATTGTCGGGATTTTTGGGAAATAAGGCCATTACCGAGTCCCCAATAAACTTATCAATAAAACCACCATTGGATCTGATGATGGGCACTACTCCGTTAAGATAAGCATTAATAAAGTCAAAATTCTCTTGCGGACTTAGGCTTTCCGAGATTTTGGTAAACTCACGGATATCTGAAAAAACGATGGTCATTTCTCGTTCCACCTGGTCTCCCAGCATGACTTCTTCTATACTCTTTCTACCTAAGTTATTCAGGAACTCCTGGGGTACAAAACGACTATTGGCTTCACTTAGTCGTAACAATCTTTTATTGGCATTGGCCAGTTCCTCGGTACGTTCGTCTACTTTTTGCTTAAAAAATTTCAATCTTGAAATCACTTCATCCTTCAAAAAAGAGAAGTTACGGGTTAATTTACCGATTTCGTCTTCTGTACGCACCATTGGATGTTCAGACTCGAGTGTAAATTTACTATCTACAAACCGAGTGATGTGATTGGTAAGTTCGGTGAGTGGTCGGGTTATCTTTTTCGAAATGTAGGTACTAATGAAAACGCTACCTCCTACCAAAACCAAGGTGATAATGATAAAATACCAGGTGAGGCGTCTAAATTCGTTTTGTTCCCATTGTTTGGTAAGGTCAATAATATAGTTGAAGTTAATTTCTGCTACATTTATTTCATTATCCAACAGCTCTTTAAGTCCTGAATTATCCCTAATCCCTATACGTTCGTCCAGATCTACTAATTGCAAGAACTTGCGCTGGTAACTATCCAAATAAAACAGAATTTCTTCTTTTCGTTTCCTAGAAATTGGGCGTTGGGAAATTCGTGTTCGAATATCTCTTATTCTTCTTCTGAATCTGGATACATAACTTTTCTCATTTCTGATGATATAATCCTTTTCATGCCGTCTAAGATAGAGTACGTCTTTGGTGGGAATTTCTGGTGCACGTTCGAGCCAATGTGCGTCTCTTCGCATAGAACCTTCCAGATTATGATCCTTATATCCTCTGGCTTGAATTTGAACAATAAGATCCAAGAAAATAGAATCTATCCGAGTGATATCTGATTTTATTTCGCCGATGACCTGATTTAACTCATGCTCTTTTGAAAAATCAATTTGTTCTAAACCATATCGGGTGCTGTCTAGTAGTTTCAAGTAATAATTCAGGTATTCACTATCCCCTGTTCTAAAAAACCTTTGACTTTTGGTCTCATAACTAAAAAAATCCTGTTGTGCCTTCACACTTTTAAGCAACAATGCATAGGAGCGTTCAATTTCTTTGGTACGCGAAAGGATTTGTTCTCTTTTGTTGATATACGTAAATGACAACGTTATTATCAGCAAACTAAAGGTGATAAAAACCAGAAACCAAAATAACAAACGATGTCTAAAGGTTCGAAACATAGTAAACCGTCATTTATGTTTTATGTAATCATAATCCCTAATTATTTCAGCATTGATTAGGTTATCAGATCCGATATTGGTATCTTTTGATTATGAATTTTGGTCTATTATTAGTGGCTCATTGGATGGGGGATTATGTATTTCAGTCCTCAAAAATGGCTATGGGTAAAAGTCAGCACCTAAAATGGCTCTCTATTCATACTCTGGTGTATACTGCTGTTCTTCTTTTTTTCTGCATCTGGATCTTCGACATCAAAACAGCAATTCTCTACACATTGGTCAATGGAGTACTCCATGGGATCACCGATTTTTTTACTAGTAAATTAGCCGCAAAATACAGTGAAAAACCCAGGATTTTCTTTCCAATACTGGGCATGGATCAACTGATCCACACGGCAATTTTATATTTTACCTTCCTCCACATAGATTTTCTGACTTCCTTAAGCCTTTAGAACTACATAAATCTAACGAATAATCCTCCCTTAAGCAAACTTATCACGAGGTTTCTATGTTAAGTTTTTACAAGCTAAGTGACTTTTATTCAATAAAATATTGTTAAGAATTCTATAAAATTGATTTGGATTTTTTACGGTTTTTCCGTAATTTCATCATCCCTTAAATCAAAATATACCTGCTTATGCAAAAAATTACTCTTGAGCAACAGTTCAATGCTCGACATTTAGACGTTAAATACAAAGACATTTGGGATAGAGGAATCCATCTATTCACGATCAACGATCGCAACCGCGACTTTTATTACAGTATTTTTTATGTAGACCTCTTATTTGCTGAAGTTATTTATAACAAGCTTAACGGAGAGATTATGACTATAAAAAGCTTTAGTGATAAGTCCAAGATGCTATTTTACCTAAGAGAAGACTTCTCTTAACCCTTAGTTCTTTTTCCTGTACCAAATATTAAGTATAAGTCCGGTAACCACCAATAGGGTTCCTACCAGACTTAGAACCGGATATTGGTCTCCGAACCAAAAAACTCCGGCTACCATTGTAAAAAGTACCTCTACGTACTTTAGAGATACTACTTTATTGGTTGCCTGGGACTGGAATGCCTTTGTCATAAACAACTGTCCGAAGTATCCAAAAACCCCTAAGCTTAACAGTAACACCCATTCAATACCTTTTGGTGTCGTCCAATCAAAAATGGATAATACCCCTCCTACCAAGACCGAGATCCACATAAAGTAATTAACAATAACCACAGGGTGATCTCTTTGTCCTATTTTACTGATCAGCACATATACAATTCCACTAAAAAACGCTGAAATCATAATCAATACAAACCCGAAAGAATCGATATTAGGGTCAAAGCCCTTGATCATTAGCACTCCCGAAAACGCCATTAAGAAAAATAGCCATTGCACATGCTTTACGTGCTCTTTTAAGAAAATAACTGCAAGAATTGTAGCGAAGATTGGCGATAAGTACCGCAAAGATACTGCAGAACCAATAGGAAGGTAATTTACCGACATAAAAAACAACCCCATAGAAGTAACCCCGGCAAGTCCTCGTGATATCAATAACACCTTTTGATTTCCCAGAATGGGTATTTTATGCCATAACAGATAGCTCATCGTAAAAAAGAGGGACCCAAAGGCCCTAAATAACACTAGCTGTCCACTACCGTAGTGTGCTAAGTATTTTACGAACAAATTCATTACTGTAAAAGACACAGCGCTGAGGAGCATAAAATAGATAGCTTTCTTCATACGGGAAGTAAAAATACACCTTCAAAAAAGATTATACCTGCTTTTTGGGTAGATTTTATGGTTTACAAATCAAGCCTAAACACCTTTTTCAATCTATTCGCCTGGTTCTCAGGAATCCCAGCTTTTTCGGCATACTCATTCCATCGTGATATCACCTCTTTGATTTGTGCAATTGCTTCTCTGCTTCCTTTATAGCTTATCTTATCCCCTACAGCGATAAGATCTTCCAAAACAAAATCATCTCTTTTACCATTGATGGACATTTGGTGCATACTTGTCCAGATTCCAACAGGATTATAAGAATAGGTGATATCATATGCCGGTGAGAGTCGCCATGTACCTTCCTGATCCATTAGAAAGGATATGTTCTTGGTATGATCATCTTGATTACGGGCTATAACATTAAACAGCATTCTTTTATACAGTTGAATAGCATCCGTATGAGGTAATCGTAATTGACGCATGATCTCAAAAGCATTTTCGTAAGAATATGCCCCAGGAGACTTATAATCAAAATGTGCTAAAGAGCATAAGGTCTGCATATGCATCTTTTGATCATTCCCTACACGATCAAATCGTCTGGTCATAAAGTGTGCACGGTCGTTTTCTTCAAAAAGCAGAGATTTTTCCATCTCTATACCGCAATCTAGTGCCATCAAGTAGTATGCATACTCTATTCTACCATATCCTTGAGGATCTCCCAAGGCGGCATCGTTTACTCCATCAAACTTAAATATATAGTGTTCAAAACCATCCGGTGCTTTGGTTTGCCCCGATCGTATTTCATTAGTTTTATCATTGAAAGCAATAATCGCCTTGGCACGTTGTCCTCCAGCAGATGTACCTACTTTGATCAACTCATTAAGATGTTCGGTTTCTGACAGGTTGAGTTGTAGCTTTTCTCTGGTATTTAATATTTTTTCTGCCAGACCCGTTAATTTATCAACTTCCAGCACCGTTGTCTTCGCTTTACCAATATTTTTTGCCGGTTGAAACTCCAAAGCTCCCATTCCTCTTGTACCGATATAACACAAACGATCCAAAGGGGTAAACTCTGATTTTGGAATATTATTCAATGCCAACCATTGGTCAATTAACCGATTTCCGAAGTCGTCTGGTAATACATCAGACAACATTCCCGGCAAACCGCGATAGGTTTCCTGGTTTAGGTTGGGAAAACTGTATATTCTATTTGTAGAGGTTTGTAAAGGCATATGTATGGGCGAAACATCTAAGTTTTTCGACAAAAACGAAGGAAAAAACTCAAAAGATCCAAAGTTTCTGGTTTTATCCCAGCTTAATGCGCCTAATTCATTTCCCCATAAGGTGATCTTAATAACATCTACCATGATGTATCGTCATTTTTAGGTTTATTACTTCGAGAAGCTCTTTCTCGCTCTTTGCCCTTTAGTTTTAACAACTCAATTGGGCTAACACCTGGAACGGGGAGTAACTTATTTAAGGCTTCCAAATCTCCAAAGGCACGCAATATTTGAACAAAGGTAAGTAGCGTAGTAGTCTTTCCAGATTCAAAATTTTTGATGGTCTGCACATGAACACCTGCTCTTTTTGAAAGCTCATCTTGGGTGATATTAAGATTTAATCGTTTCTGTTTTATACGTTGAGTAAGCTCTATTAACACCTGCTCATCTGATAAATTATTCATATTCATAACAACTCAATAAAATATACCATAATATACAATACAATCAATTTTAAACTTCAAAGTATAAAAAAATATACTTTAGACAAAAGTTCAATACAAATATAACAAAGTATAACTAAATATATTTTAAAATAACATTAAATTATTAATGTATACCAAAATATACCTTAAAAACATAATTAAAATGAAATATTATAATCATATGCTAACAAACGCAAATAAAATACCTATCAAAACACTTTAAATAAGAACACACAATATATTGTTTATCATTATTTTATATAAATTACAGTTATAACAAAAACAGTATATAAACAAGCAACATTTAACGGTTATCATAATATTTATTACCTTCGCTACTGTAATCCCCCGAATCACTATTATGAAAAAGCTGATTGTTATTCTGCTGCTTTTTTTGACTCCTATTCTCACCTATTCCCAAATCCATAAAGTTTTGGATTCGGAGCAGAGCTCCCCTATTTCGTATGCCACGATATCTTTTGGAAATGGTAACGGTACTTTTGCTGATGCGAATGGTAATTTCATGTTTTCTAAAAAATGGTATCCAGATATCGATTCTTTATATATCTCTGCCATGGGATATAAAGAACTAGCGCTTTCTACCAACAACATGCCCAAAAAGATATTTCTGACACAAGATGTATCTGAGTTGAAGGAAGTCGTTGTGGTTGCCGAGAGAAAAAGAAAATACAAAACCAAAAAGATCAGTGCTGAGGTGCATAAAGACTACTTTAGATGTTGGCTGCCTACGGTAGAATCAGAAATTGCTGTGTTTTTCCCGAGAAATCCAGAAAAATCCACAAAAATAGCTTCGGTATACCTGCCGGTTAAAGTAGAATCTTCGAATAAAAATGCTACCAGAAATCAACGGTTTTCTACTTTGTTCAAAATGCAGTTTTATGCCAATGATAACGGTGTACCTGGTAAGCACCTTACCTATGAAGACATTATCTTTAGGGTAACTGACCAAGATAAACCTAATTTTGAACTGAACATTTCAGAATATAAAATTTATATCCCTAAGGATGGTATCTTCATTTCTATTCAAGTTTTAGGGTATACCGATAAAGAAGGCATTTTGCAACAGACTAAGAAATATCACGAGGTTGAAACGCGCAAAGGAATGGTAAAGGTTTCTACTACGTTTAGACCGTTACTTCCATTTACCGACAAAATTGAAGGATATAAAACATTTACCAGAAGGATATTTTACAAAAACCGCACTTGGCAACGATTCGATGAAAAGTACAGCGCTAATAATAATCTGATCAAAAATAATGATATGAATTATGGAATGGGGCTTAAACTGCATCTCTACGAAGATGAGTAGTATACATTGAAGCTAATCTAGAAACGACCTTCTTTTCTCATTAAATTGCACCGCTACTTCCCTACTCTTTTCCTGTAATGTTCTATGCTCTGCATGAGCTACGGCATCAGATATGTTTAAGTAATGATGATTCTTACCCAATTTATCGGTAAATCCAGATCTTTTCAAAAAGTCTCGCACAGGACCGATTGTTCCAGCTATTAATAATTGAATCCCCTGCCCTTCGAGATATTCATGAATATCCTCAAACACATGTAATCCTGTACTATCCATATCATGCATATTGGTATTGTCCAAAATCAAAAATTTGGGCATAACATCCCTTTTGGAAACATAAGACTGAATTGCATCTTTAAAAAACCCAGCATTTCCAAAATATAGTTGATTATCAAATCGTATGATCATATATTCTTCTGAACGTTTTGCCTCAGGAAATCGATTTACGTTGCGATAATAAGTGGTGCCAGGGATATTTACCAACTCTGCTATATGAGGCCTAGAGCTGTAATACTGCAGAAAAACAAAAGAAAGGATCACTCCTATAAAAATCCCGTTTTCTACACCAAATACCAAAGTACCCACAAAAGTGATCATCATTACAAAAAAGTCTCTCCTCTTAACCTGATATAAATACTTAGCTTCGCTAACATTGATCAAACCAAAAACCGAAACCAAAATAATGGCGGCCAATACGGATTTTGGAATGTAGTAAAAGAATTGCGTAAGAAACAATAGCGATAGCACCACCATCAATGCAGCTATCATCGAGGAAATCGTAGTTTTAGCTCCGGCTTCGTCATTAATTGCAGTTCTACTATAACTCCCAGAAGAAGGTACCGCAAGAAAAAAAGCGCCGATCACCTTAGCCATTCCCAAAGCAAAAAGTTCTTGATTGGGTCGTACTACATGATCTCTATTCTTCATCTCCATAGATTTGGCAATCCCTATACTCCCTACATACCCAATAAAAGTAACAGTCAAGACACTAGGAATTAGTGCCATCATATCTTCATAACTCATAGGAGGAATTTGAAATGAAGGCAATCCACTGGGGACCTCTTTGATTACTGAAACTCCTTTGTCATGCAATCCTAAAAAATAGGTCGCCAAAGTAGTAATCAAAAGCATCAATAAAGCTCCGGGAAAGGATCTCTTCCATTTTTTAAGTAACATAATCGCCAGAATCGAAAATAAGCACATTCCGAAGGTGATCCACTCTATTTCGCTCAGGTGTACTAAAGCATAACTTACGGTTTGATACGTATGTTTTACATCAGGAATAGACATCCCTAGACTTTCTTCTAATTGTGATACGATAATTATTATGGCTGCAGCCGAGATAAAGCCAGAAATCACAGGTTGGGAAATCAAGTTAACCAAAAATCCCATTCGCAGTAGACTCATCAGTATCTGGGTAATCCCTATTAAAAGCCCTAGAAAAAGAACTAGACTTACAAAGTGTTCTGAAAAAGGCTCTGCCAGCTCGCTTACTCCGCTCATTACCAAAATTGCAGTAACTGCAACAGGACCAATACTTAGCTGTTTAGAAGTTCCTAATAACGCATAGATGATTAACGGCACCAAACAGGCATACAACCCATAGATTGGTGGCACTCCCATCAACAATGCATAAGCAATCGCTTGAGGAATCAAAACTACACCTACCGTTATTCCGGCAATAGCATCAGATCGAAAAATTGCAGATTTGTATTGACCGTTTTTAAAGGTTTGAAGAAATGGAATTATTTTGTGTAAAGCTTTAACTGTAGTACGTGTTTATTGATATGGTAAATCTACAACAGTTAAGAATTTATCACAAAGATTTTCTTTTGGTTCTCACATTTTTTTGAAATAGCTATTTTTGGAAATATCTAACACACCAAACATTCTTCATTTCCTTATGAACGACACACTTTTACTTTTTCTCTTAGCTGGTATTGGTTTTGTTGCCGGAGTGATCAACACCATTGCTGGTGGAGGGTCCTTACTAACCCTACCTATGTTAATCTTTATGGGGCTCCCTCCTGCTGTTGCTAATGGGACCAATCGTATCGGGATATTTATTCAATGTATAACTTCGATGGCAGGATTTAAAAGTAAGGGCATCAAACCTTCTCTTTTTGGAGTATACCTTGGTCTTTCTGCATTAATAGGTTCTATTATTGGAGCGCAAATAGCTATAGATATCAAAGGTGATGTGTTTAATAAGATTCTAGCCATTGTGATGGTTTTTGTAGTTGTTTTTATGGTTTTTAAACCCAAAGTAAAGACTGAAGACCTTATAGATAGAATCCAAGGAAAACATTTATGGCTTTCGGTTTTAGCTTTCTTTTTTATTGGGATCTATGGAGGATTTATACAAGCTGGAGTTGGTATATTTATTTTATTGGCATTGAGTTCAATCAATCATCTAAGTCTTGTGAAATCAAACGCCATTAAGGTACTGGTCGTTTCTATATACACCATCGGAGCTTTGGCTATATTCATTTATAACCAACAAATTGATTTTCTATATGGATTTATTTTGGCAATTGGGAATGCAATAGGTGGTTGGGTGGCAAGTAGATGGGCTGTAAACAAAGGTGATGGCTTGGTCAAAGTATTTTTGATCATTATGGTGATTGCCATGGCTATAAAGCTTTGGATAGACAGTTAAACTCTATTAAATTTCATTTTTTTATAGATCTCATTGTCTATAAAGTTCTCCCTTTTACCTTGTCTAACAAGAAGGAGTTTCTTTGTTTTAGCACTCTTTATACGTATCTTATACTCGTAATACACAAAATCGTCTTAAAATGAAAACTTTATGTCAATGCATAATTATTTGCCTTGTAATTATAAGTTGTAAATCTCAAAAAAATGAAGATACTGAAGTTGTAAATGACAGTGATTTTCAGGAAGCCCCTACTCAAGAACCTGTAAAAAAAGAGAGTGACATCAAAATAGATCCTATAGGACATGCCACTGCTATTTTGGAATGGAAAGGCAAGACTATCTACATCGATCCTAATGGTGGACCTAAAGCTTTTGAAGGAAAAAAGACAGCGGATATTGTGTTGATTACTGATATACATGAAGATCACATGAATATTGATACCCTGGATAGCCTGGATCTTTCTACAACTGAAATGGTCGTTCCACAGGCTGTTGGTGAACGTCTCCCTGCAGAATATACCGATAGATTGATCATATTGAATAACGGAGAAACCAAAGAAGTGCAAGGGATTCCTATTGAAGCCATCCCTATGTATAATTTGAGACAAGAAGCCCTAAAGTTCCACCCCAAAGGAAGAGGTAACGGATATATCATTACGTTGGGTAAAGAACGGGTGTATTTTTCTGGTGACACTGAAGATATCCCAGAGATGAGGGCTCTAAGGTTTATAGACAAAGCTTTTGTTTGTATGAATCTCCCCTACACCATGACTGTAGAAAGCGCTGCAGATGCCGTGTTAGAATTCAAACCTAAAGAAGTGTACCCTTACCATTATCGCGGCGCAAACGGCTTTAGTGATGTCAATAAGTTCATCTCTCTTGTATCCAAAGATCCGGATATAGAAATTGTACAATTAGATTGGTATCCTGAGCAGGATTGAATATAAAATTGTCTATTTGATAAGAATGATTTTCTTTGCACAAAGTTTTTCTCTCTAATTGTGCGAAAACTTCTAGTAACAAAAACAATCAATGGATATCAATTCCGGAATAGAACAACACTTCCATTTTGCGATATACAAACCTTTTGGATATCTAAGTCAGTTTGTGAATAACGGACAAAAACAGAACAGCAAAAAGCTATTAGGAGAGTTACACGATTTCCCACTTGGCACCATGGCCATAGGCAGACTTGACGAAAAATCTGAAGGTTTACTATTACTAACTACTGATGGCAAAGTCTCTAACGCTATCTGTAGCGGAAATGTTGAAAAGGAGTACTATGCACAGGTAAATGGAGACATTACAAAAGAGGCTATCCAACAATTACAAAAAGGTGTAGAAATAGGTTTCAATGGTAAAAAATACATAACAAAACCCTGTAAAGCCTTTAAACTATTTGATATTCCTAATTTCCCAGAACGTTCCAAAAAAATAAGAGATGATAGACATGGACCAACGAGCTGGGTAAGTATTACCCTTACTGAAGGAAAATTTAGACAAGTACGAAAAATGACGTCGGCTGTCGGATATCCTACATTAAGGCTGGTACGAATTCGAGTTGGAGATATTTATCTAAACGATATGGGCATTGGAGAAGTAAAACAAATGGAAGATTTACCCTCTTATATATGATCTAGTGAACCGTATACTATTGATCATCTCTTTGACACACATTAACAAGACGGATACAGACATTTTTTTTCCTAAAAAACAACCTTGTACTATGCTATAAAAATCCTAAATACTAGAAATGGTAAAAACTTAACAAAAATGCTCCCGGAAATGTGCTTTGATTACATTTAACTGTGATCTACTGATTTGTTTGTTTACCGTAAGAGATAAAGTGATTTTGGTAAACAAAGGCGTCATAAAATTGAAGCTAATCCAACCAACACAAGAATTCGTATTCTGAAATCGGTTTGACGCTTCTTCTTCTTCATTGGGATTAGGTTTGAATTCATCTGTATCCTCTATGATTATTCCAGGAAAATGATCAGCATCCGGATCAAAAACTGCTATTGGAAAATTCAACTCCTCGATGAGATGTAACATCACTCCCTCTAATTTTGGCAGTACTTCCTCTAATTTCTGCTCAAAAGGTTTATCTGCTTCTTTAAAATAGTTGGCAATATAGTGAGGATCTTCTTCGGGGTTTGGGGGCATCGCAATGCTTACGGTCATCCCGGAAGAATAAAAAATCCTAAAATAGGTAGATGATGCTCCTGCTCCCGCCTCTCCACTCATAGGTGATTAACTTTTAATCGTTTAACAGACGTTGAAACTCTTCCAGATATTCCCCTAGATGATATCCATCCATTAACCCATGATGCACATTTACTGCTATGGGTAGAATCATTTCACCATGCTTCTTGGTATACTTTCCAAATGAGATCTTTGGAACGCTATCCTTATATTTAAAGTGTCGAGCATGCGTAAGCCCTGTAAAATTGTACCAAGGTATAGAGGAATAATGAATTGCATCCATTCTCTTAGTTGAATCAATATGCCGTAACCCTTTACTATTCTGTACCTCAGTAATCTCTAGTTTTGCCATTTCCACAAAACGATCAAAATCTTTAGTATACTCCAAAAATGAGAACCCAAACGTATGATCCTCTCGTCCTATCGTAGGAGATGCATGTATGGTATCATACAAAACCACCTGGTTTTCTTCTATTCGATATCGAAAGGGTTCGATGGCATTTGCAGCCTGCAATGATTTATGTAAATAGAATAAAAAATAAGGGTATCCAAAATCCTTGATCTTTTGGTATCCTTTGGTAAAATCTACTGTTGTAGTAATCCCGAAAAATGGCTCATCAAAACCATTAAAGAATTCAAAATGTTCTTTTCGGTTCCATTGGTCGAGATCGATTACCTTTTTCATTGGTTGTATTGGTTTTCAAAGGAATTCATTGTACGCTATTTCAGTAGATGGCACTTCAGAAATAAACGTTACCACTACAATATTTCTAACAGTTCTGTGGCTTTTACAAAACTTCTAAAATTAGGGTGTTTTACTTCCTCATCTACCATTTCATGCACCCAAGTGGTGTGAAAAGGGATATGAAAAGCGTGCGCCCCAATATTCAATACCGGTAAAATATCTGATTTCAAAGAATTTCCTACCATCAAAAACTCCTCTTCCTTTATATCCAGCTGTTTTACCAATTTACGATATTGCTTTTCTGTCTTATCAGATACAATTTCAATATGGTGGAAATACTTTTCTAATCCAGATTTAATCAGCTTACGTTCCTGATCCAGTAAATCACCTTTGGTGGCCATGACCAACTTATACTTTTTCGACAATTCCTCCAAAGTTCGATCAATACCATCAATTAGTTCTACAGGCTCCTGGAGCATTTTTTTCCCCATATTAATCAAAGCTTCCAACAAATCCGTATGCAGATTACCATCTGTTATTTTTATAGCAGCTTCTATAAGGGATAGTGTAAAAGGCTTGATCCCATAACCATACAATGGAAGGTTTTGCATTTCTACCTCAAAAAGTAGTTTATGCGCTTCTTTTCGTGGTAAATAAGCCTCCAAAAGATCACAAAACTCCTCTTCTGCTCGTCTGAAAAAAGTCTCATTCACCCAAAGGGTATCATCAGCATCAAAAGCAATTACTTTTATGTTATGTAATGACATTTTTTCCTCTATTATCGTACTAATTTTTTGTATTTAATTCGTTTTGGCATCAGGTCTCCACCCAGTCGTTTTTTCTTATTTTCTTCGTAGTCAGAGAAACTACCTTCAAAGAAATACACCTGAGAATCGCCTTCAAAAGCTAAAATATGTGTACAGATTCTATCCAAGAACCATCTATCGTGAGAGATCACTACGGCACATCCTGCAAAGTTCTCCAAACCTTCTTCCAAAGCTCTTAAAGTGTTCACATCAAGATCATTGGTAGGCTCATCCAGAAGTAATACATTACCTTCTTCTTTTAAGGTCATTGCCAAATGCAGACGGTTACGTTCTCCACCTGATAAGGCAGATACTTTCTTGTTTTGTTCGCTACCACTAAAATTGAACCTACTTAAATACGCACGAGAATTTACTTGTCGTCCTCCCATCATCACCAATTCCTGCTCATCACTGAAGTTTTGCCAGATCGTTTTTTCCGGATCGATATTGCTATGCGATTGATCTACATAAGCGATTTTTGCAGTATCTCCAACGGTAAAGGTTCCTTTATCCGCCTGCTCTTCATTCATAATCATTTTGAAGATCGTTGTCTTTCCTGCACCATTTGGACCGATTATTCCAACAATACCAGCTTGCGGTAAATTGAAGTTAAGATCTTCGTATAACAATTTATCTCCAAAGGCTTTACTTACTCCGTTAGCTTCAATAACATTGGTTCCTAATCGTGGACCATTTGGGATATATATTTCTAACTTTTCGTCAACTTGTTTTTGATCCTGGCTCATTAACTTATCGTAATTGCTAAGACGGGCCTTTTGTTTTGCTTGTCGTCCTTTTGGAGCCATGCGCACCCATTCTAACTCTCGTTCTAAAGTTTTTTGACGTTTAGACGCTTGTTTTTGTTCTTGTGCCAAGCGCTTGGCCTTTTGATCTAACCAAGAAGAGTAGTTTCCTTTCCAAGGGATTCCTTCTCCTCTATCCAATTCTAAGATCCAACCTGCCACATTATCCAAAAAGTAACGGTCGTGCGTTACTGCAATTACTGTTCCTTTATATTGTTGTAAATGATGTTCTAACCAATGTACAGACTCTGCATCCAAGTGGTTGGTTGGCTCATCCAATAACAATACGTCTGGTTCTTTCAGTAATAATCGACATAAAGCTACCCTTCTTCGTTCCCCTCCTGATAATACGCTGATCTTTTTATCAGAATCTGGAGTACGCAGAGCATCCATAGCTATCTCTAACTTGGTGTCTAGCTCCCAGGCATTACTGGCATCGATCTGATCTTGCAACTTTGCCTGCTTATCCATCAATTCTTGCATCTTGTCTGCATCTTCATATACCTCTGGTAACGCAAACATATCGTTGATCTTGTTGTACTCGTCCAGTACAGCTACGGTCTCTGCCACACCTTCTTTTACTACCTCGAGTACGGTCTTTTCTGGATCTAATTGTGGTTCTTGTTCCAGTAATCCTACCGTATATCCGGGTGCGAATACTACGTCTCCCTGATAGTTTTTATCTACACCTGCAATAATCTTTAGCAAAGTAGATTTACCAGAACCGTTAAGTCCCAGGATACCAATTTTGGCTCCGTAGAAAAAGCTGAGATAGATGTTCTTAAGTACTGGAGTATTTGCCGTTTTAAACGTTTTGGTTACCCCAGACATGGAGAAAATAACCTTTTTGTCGTCTGACATATGTCTTTAAATTAGTTTGATTAGATGATTTGAGTTCTGAAAGATTACACTCTTCCTTTTAGTGCATTAAACACCCATGCAATTGCAAAAAAACCAACACCAACAGCTGCAAATCCATATCCTGAAACATCTCTATATCTGAAAGCTCCTAGTGCTATTAATGATAGTCCAACTATGATCATTATAAAAGTTGCCCATGCAAGCACGGTGTTTTTATTCATTCCCATAAAATGTTATTTAGTACAATACGTTGTGTATTTATTAATAATCGAATAGCAAATATCGGTATTTTCTCTACAAAAAATAGTTTTTTAGGGTTCAGTTAAGATATTAAAAACAATTATCGTCTGTTTTACAATCTATTAACGGTTAACTTTTACATTAAAAACGAGTACAATTTTGCAATCATACTCGTTTGCTATCAAAACAAATTTAAACTAGATCGATTGATTATCCACTCTGGATTCTAATACAGATTCTATAGAATTTGGAATATTTTCGAACAGATCATATCCTGTAAGACTTTCAATAGTGTTTACCGATGTTCTAAAACGTGTCCAATCACTACTAATGCCTTGATCATTGGGTACATTGATAGCAATGATTCGAGTAGATGTCGTTACTCGGTTAATATCATTGGTACCGTTAGGCAATACTAATGCCACCTTCCAAAAAGAATCGGGCACCGTAATGTTTCCATTATCTATTGTAGTAGCAAAGCCATTACTTCCTGTTCCACCACTACCAATCACTCCCGAAACAATATGGATTTCATTTCCGGCATTGACTAAGCTTCTCAAGTAATTTTCGAAATTCACCCAGGCTCTTCGGTTATTATCAGGAGCCTGCGGAGCTATATTGGTCATAAAATAGGTATTCTCATTAGAATCAGCATTCCTGTTTCTATCAGCAGATGGACATATATGTCCCCTATCAAATCCAGATCCCGTATAGTCACTAGTAGTTGCTCTGAAGAAATTACTTGGTAGTGTTCGATCTTGTTTAAAACAATTACATCTTGGGGTATTGCCCAACCATGCACTACTTAAATGCCAGCTTACCCAATTAGGAGTTCCTGTACTGTTATTATATGACAGCACAAAATCGGGTTTTGATACATAGTAGTTATTTGCAGAAGACGCTGCATTAGAGGGATTACCAAAGGTAAGATTACTATCTCGAGTAGGAGTTCCTCCTCCTCCATTATCGCCTCCTCCGGTAGATCCAGTCACGATTTCTACATTATCGATATTAATTCTGTTAGAACCACCGCCAGTTTTGTAGATTCCATAACGAACCGATTCTGTTTCGTTAACGTTGAAATTTACAGTATTCAAGGTAGTTGATGTAGTGTTTACTGTAGCTCCTGCATACACCCATGAGGATCCATTATCGTAAGAAGCGATTAGTCTCCAGGAAGAATTACCATCGTTTCCGTACTTCGCATGACGTACCCTAATCGTCTGTGCGCCATTATCCATATTGAAGGACATAATAATATAACCGCCATTACGGATACGAACCGATTTAGAACCAAACTTTCTGTCGTTAGACAAGGTTCCGATGAGTGCATCATTAAAATACCAGTTCCCAGAAGAAAGGTTAACACTAGCTCCTGCATAGCTGCCTTTGGAACCAGATTCGTAGGTCTCTGTAAAGCCCGAAGCCCTTTTACCAATAAAATCATGTTCATGGGGCCCCATATTATCATAAAAATGGGTGTCGACCTTTAGTTCGCCGTAAACCTCTAACGGAATGACCTCTACCGGTTCATAAATAAGTTCATCATCGGTACTACAACCAACGAAAAATAACAAGAGTAAGCTAAGAAGAATAGAATGAATGTGTGAATGTCTCATAACTGAAAGTTATATTTAGGTTTATGAATACATCAAATTAATTCTAAGCACGTTATGAGATTGTTAACCAGATAGAAACAAAAGTTATTTTTATCAACAACTTATCAATATTTATGAGCAGATTACTATATCTATTGGTTAAACATTTCTAAATTGACTCGGGATCCTTTATTAAATTGGTGTTTTTTGTATTTTCGTGCAAACAATACACACAAATGGATTTAAACTTCAATAAGAACGAAGATCACAATAAGTTACTGGTTTCAGAATTACGCCAAAGACTAGTTAAGGTTAAATTAGGAGGTGGTGAAAAACGCATCAAAAAACTACATGATAAGGGCAAAATGACAGCTCGAGAACGTATCGATTACCTTTTGGATAAAGATGCTAAATGTATCGAGATTGGTGCTTTTGCAGGAGATGACATGTACCAGGAACACGGAGGTTGTCCTAGTGGTGGTGTGGTGGTAAAAATAGGCTATGTCGCCGGCAAACAGTGTATCGTGGTTGCTAACGATGCAACTGTAAAAGCTGGAGCCTGGTTTCCGATTACTGGAAAGAAAAACTTAAGAGCTCAAGAGCTTTCTATAGAAAACAAATTACCGATTATCTATCTGGTAGATAGTGCTGGGGTGTATTTGCCTATGCAAGATGAAATTTTTCCGGATAAAGAACACTTTGGAAGAATCTTTCGCAATAATGCCGTAATGAGCAGTATGGGGATTACTCAGATCTCTGCTGTGATGGGAAGTTGTGTTGCCGGAGGTGCTTATTTACCCATTATGAGCGATGAAGCTCTAATCGTTGACAAAACAGGAAGTATATTTCTTGCTGGTAGTTATTTGGTGAAGGCCGCTATAGGAGAAAGTATTGATAATGAAACGTTGGGTGGTGCCACCACGCATTGTGAAATCTCTGGAGTAACCGACTATAAAGCCAAAGATGATAAAGATGCTTTGGACACCATACGCAATGTGATGTCTAAAATTGGAGACTTCGAAAAAGCAGGTTTTAATCGTACTGAAGCAATAGCTCCAAAAGAAAATCAAGAAGATATTTACGGTATCCTTCCTAAGGCTAGAAACGAGCAATACGATATGATGGAAATCATTAATCGTTTGGTTGACGATTCTGATTTTGAAGAATATAAAGCGGGATACGGACAAACAATCATTACTGGATATGCCAGAATTGATGGCTGGGCCGTTGGTATCGTGGCTAACCAAAGAAAAATAGTAAAAAACAAAAAAGGCGAAATGCAATTTGGTGGAGTCATCTACTCGGATTCTGCAGATAAGGCTACGCGATTTATTGCCAATTGTAATCAAAAGAAAATCCCACTGGTATTTTTACAGGACGTTACCGGATTTATGGTAGGTAGTAAAAGTGAACACGGAGGAATTATAAAAGATGGGGCCAAAATGGTAAATGCCGTAAGTAATAGTGTGGTTCCCAAATTCACCGTAGTTGTGGGGAACTCTTATGGAGCCGGTAATTATGCGATGTGTGGAAAAGCCTATGATCCAAGGTTGATTTGTGCCTGGCCAAGTGCAGAATTAGCCGTGATGGGTGGTGCTCAGGCAGCCAAAGTGTTACTGCAAATTGAAACCGCTTCGCTAAAGAGCAAGGGTGAAGCACTTTCTGAAGCCGATGAAAAAGCACTATTCAACAAAATTAAAGAACGTTACGACAAACAAACCTCCCCATATTATGCAGCAGCCCGTATATGGACAGATGCTATTATTGATCCATTAGAAACCAGAAATTGGATTTCTATAGGTATAGAAGCTGCCAACCACGCCCCTATCGAAAAGAAGTTTAACTTAGGGGTGATCCAGGTTTAAATAGCATAATGAAAATAAAAATTGTAGTTCTATTTTTAGCTGTATATAGTTTTAATCAAATAGAAGCCCAGTCGAATGAAGGGTTAGTTCAGGAAATTGAGAATCATCTTAGTCGTTCCAAAGAATTGAGTCAAAAGAATATTGATAGTTCTCTATACTATTCGGATCGAGCACTAGAATTGGCCAAAAATATATCTAATGATACGCTATTGGCAAAATCGAATTTGCAGAAAAGTAGTGTGCTCATTCTGAAACGAAAGTTTAGTGAAGCAGATTCACTATTACAACGTAATTTGGCCAAAAAACTACCAGAACATATTGCAGGTCAAACCCTGCATAATTTGGGTACAATTCAGTTTTATCAACAAGACTTTCAGAACGCTTTGGACATTTATCTAAAAGCTGCCAAAGTATTAGAAAATGCCAAGAGTAATAAACTATTAGTCAACACCTACTCCAATATTGGGTCCATAAATGCACATCTCAAAAATTATAAAAACGCTCAGGTATATCTCGAACGTGCGTTACCATTAAGTGATTTTAATCAGATATTGAGATTGCAAATTCTGGTGAACCTAAATAATATCTATAGAGAACAAGGCTTACATTCAAAATTCGAAAGCACTGCATTTGAAGCCGAAGGTCTTGCAAAAGAATATAACGCACAAAGTATTCTGTCTGTTATCTATAATAACCTCACTACGTATTACAGTGATGATGTGCCTGATTTTGAGAAAGCAATTTTTTATGGTAAAAAGAGTCTTGCTTTAAAGAAAGCTATCAATAAAGCAACAGATCTTAGCATCAACTACAACAACATGGGAGATGCCTACCTTAAAAAAGGAGAGTATCGTTTAGCTATTCGCTATTTAGATAGTGCATTACCAACAGCCAAAGGCGTACTGAAATCCTATGTTTTAAACAATCTGAAAGAAGCGTATACAGGATTAAATGATTTTAAATCTGCTATTCGATATGCTGACTTAAAGGATGAAATTAAGGATTCGATTACCAGTGCCCAACAAAAGGAAAAGGTAGCGGAGTTGACCGAACAGTTTGAGTCTGAAAAAAAGCAACAGCAAATTGACATTTTGGACACCAAAAATGAGCTTCAGGCTTTAACCATCAGACAGCAAAGAGGAATGCTCATTGTATTTGGGGTTATTGCGCTATTGATTCTAATCTTAGGGTATTTTGGATTTAAGAACTATAAGACCAAACAACAGCTGGACAAGGTGTTATTGCAACAAAAGTTGAGAAAAACACAACTAAATCCTCACTTTTTGTTTAATGCACTACAAAGTATTCAAAATTTTGTCTATCAAAATGATAAAGATAAATCCGGTTCGTATTTGTCTAGTTATTCCAAATTGATACGGCTCGTCTTGGAGAATTCTGAAGATAATTTTACCAGCGTAGCTGATGATAAGTTAGCCCTAGAATCCTACCTCAAGCTTCAACAACTTACACACAACGATTCTTTTACCTATCAGATAGAAATTGGAGAAAGTGTTGAAGAGGATTTTGATCAAGTCCCCTCTTTGATCACACAACCTTTTGTAGAAAATGCCATTTTACACGGTATCAAAGATGTTCCTGATGGCAAAGTGTCGATAAAATATTATAAAGAAAATGATCAATTGCATGTCGTAATTGCGGATAATGGAAAAGGAATATCTTCTAAAAAAGAGGCTTCAAAAAAATTACACAAATCAATGAGTTCAGAGATTATCAAAGAACAACTTAAAAATTTGAACAAAGCTTCCAAAAACTTTAATGGGGATCTTACCATTAATTCTTCGTCTTCGGGTACAGAAGTGGTTTTAACTTTTACTGCAGCTTAATAATCTATTGTATATTTAGGGTATGAATCAAAATATCAGCTGTTTTATTGTAGAAGATGATCCACAGGCTCTTGAGTACGCTACCACCATTATACGAAAACATGAAGAAATAGAAATACTCGGAAATTCGGATACAATCGAGGAAGCTGCAAAATGGGTAAAAGAACTGCAACCGGATTTTTTGATTCTTGATGTGTTTTTGAGTGATGGTAATGCCTTTGAGTTCTTGGCCTTGTTTGACACCATCAATTTTAAGATCATTTTTACCACCTCTTTTGCCAAATATGCGGTTGAAGCTTTCAAATTCAGCGCGCTGGATTATTTGTTGAAACCATATGAAGAAAATGATCTGATGCGAGCATTAGAAAAGGTGAAACAAGACATGCATTCCAAAAATTACGAACTTCAACTGAAGACTTTGTTGCAGAATTTTTCGGATAACAAACCTCCTCAAAAAATTGTACTCAAAAACGCGGATACCATCAATGTGGTGCATACCGAGGATATTCTATATGCGAAGTCTGATAATAACTACACGACTTTCAAACTTAAAACAGGAAAGGAAATCTTGGTTTCTAAACCTTTAAAGTCCTTTGATCAAAAATTAACTCCCTACAACTTTTTCAGAGTGCATCAAAGCTTCCTTATTAATTTGAGTTATGTTTCCGCATTTAATAAAAGAAACGAAGAAGTGGTGTTACAACAAGCCCATACTATCCCAGTTGCACAAAGTAGAAAGAAGTATTTGTTGGATTATATCGAAGGGCATTTGTAAAATTCTCACGTTTCTACTGCTATTTCTAAAATACTAAGGGCAAATTCTCATTGTCCAACTTTTGCGTGCCATCATAGTGTACCTTAGTTCTTACGAACTAATGTATAAATAACAATTCTACAGCAATGACACGAATTATCATCACCGCACTCTCTATCTTTTTTCTGATTTCTTGCGGAAAAAACAAGGAAAAAGAAGAACCAGGTTTACTAGATGTGATTGAAGGGGTTTCTGACCTAAATCAAATAGCGAAAGAAGCAGAAAAAATTGAAGAAGAAAATGATCAGCTCATAGCTGCTACGCCTATTTCTAATGAAAGCATGAAGAAAAATCTTCCGGAGACTATTTTGGGATATCCAAGAACCAAATTTTCGGTAGGTAATCAATTTATGCCAGATGTATCTATGGGAGAAGCAGAATATGAAAGTAAGAACGGAGCATTTATTTCACTTTCCATAATAGATGGAGCCGGAGAAACAGGAAGCGCAATGGTGACTTTGGCTAGACTAGGGTTTGCCAGAGATTTTGAAGAACAGACGGACAGAGGATATCGCAAATCAACCACAATAAAAGGGTACAAAGCTGTTGAAGAAGTAGAAAAAGACCCCTATGACAACCAAGAAACTTCAAAAATCGACCTCATGGTGGGTAATCGCTTCTTAATTTCTCTAGAAGGCGATGCTACTATAAAACAGTTAAGAGAAGCTGTTGGGGAGGTAGATCTTGATGCTTTTGAAAGCTTAGCCGAATAATAACAAATCACACAAAATCAATTAATAAAAGAGGAATATGAAAAAAGTAATTAGGATACTTTCTGTGTTTTTGATCATCAGTACATTTCAATCTTGCTATGTAGTAAAGAAGTCAGACCAATTTTTTGGTATTGAAACTTCTACCAAAAACACCTTATATCTTATCGATATATCAGGTAGTATGGAAGGTATAGATGAAGGATCTATCAAAGATCAGGTAATGCGAGAAGCTGGGAATAAGGCTGGGAGTGCCGTAAGCAACGCCATTGGAGGAAAAATAGGAAGTATTTTAGGGAAACAGGTAACCAAACAAGCTACCAAACTGGGGGCGGTAAAACGTAAACTAATCCCAGCAATCAAAGGACTTCCTGATGGTAAAAAGTTTGCCGTATTTGCTTACAACAATGATGTAACCAAACAATCCGTAGAACTTCGCTTAGCTAGCAATATGTCTAGAACTTCTGCTAATATTTTTGTGGAGAATCTTAAAGCCGGAGGTGGTACCAATACTGCTGGAGGTTTGGTAGAAGCAATCTCTACTCCAGGAGTGCAGGAAATTGTATTGATGAGCGATGGTCTTCCAAATGGTGGTCCAGAGGCTGTTCTTGAAGAAATCCGAAAAGTCAACACCAATAATATCATCATTCATACGATAGCCTTTGGAGAAGATGCTGACCACAACTTCATGAGAACCCTGGCCCAAGAAAACAATGGAATCTTCATAACTTCAAAAATGTAGTACCAATGATCAGGTTACAAAAAAACAAGGTATTTCTTTATGTTCTGGTATTCTTGGGAGGAATCATCATGTCCTTTGGACAAGAGTGTAATGCGGTGCCTTTTATGAAAAAAGGAGCTGTACTCACCTATACCAATTATAACAAAAGAGGAAAAAAAGAAAGTACTACCAGTCATGAAACTATGTCAATTACTGGAGATGGCAATACAGTTTCTGCTATTATCAAAGCGACAGTCAGTGATGAGAAAGACAATAAAACGTTTGATACCGAGTATAAAGCCAACTGCGACAATGGGCTATTCAGTTTGGATATGCTAAGGTTTTTCAATTTTGATAAACTTTCTGAGCATAACAAAAATAACCTCAGTCTTAAAATCGACGGCGATGTTTTGGAATTTCCCGTTGGGATGCAACCTGGAGATGATCTTAACGACGGAAACATTTCTATAAAAGTGAATAGTGAAGCTTTTACCCTGGTTACAATGACTTTTGACGTGTTTAACCGAGAAATTGTTGGAGAAGAAACCATTACTACTCCAGCAGGAACCTACAAGTGTAAAAAAGTAACTTTTGATTTCACTTCCAAATTTGGAATTATTAATGTAAAAGGGACTGGGGTAGAATGGTATTATAACGATGCGATGGTTGTCAAATCAGAATCGTACAATAAAAAAGGAAAACTTATTGGATATCACGAGTTGACAGGGATTCAATAAAACATACATCTCAATTCAGAAAAATAACATATAACCTATAACAACAATTTATTATGATAGTTTGGTCAGGAAGAGGGTTTCTCTCGGTTTTAGTACTAGCCGTAGTACTTTTTGGATTAAGTAACATATTACCCAAAGAACAAAGCAATTTATCATTTGCTATTAGTCTATTTATTGCTGCAATTTTTAGTTGGATCATGGGAAAGAAATGGAATGAATCCAATCAAAAAACAATGATTGATAAAGAAAGTGGACAAGAAATAGTAATTAAACCCAATCATAGTTTGTTTTGGATCAAAATGCAATATTGGGGTCCAATTTTTGGTGTCCTGGGAACAATTATGTTGGTTAAACAGTTTTTGTAACATCGAATTAGCATATAAACAATAAAAGTAATCATCAATTAGAAGTTACAACCACTTCTAATTCTTATCAAGGGAAAATCACCTCAATTCAGTGCTTAAATCAACTGTTTTGAGGTTTTTTATTTTGAATTTCGTAAAATCAAATTCATAAAAACGAATACACAATATTTTACAAAACAAGTATTTACATATAGTTTTGCCAAGAAATTCTCAAGTAAACCCTTCTTTAAAATTAAAAAGTATGATTCAACAAATTTTACAAAGGAATTTCATCAGGTATAAAAGGGATTTAAGATAAGGGAACACAGTGTTGTTGAGATTTTACTTTTATAAAGTATCCAAAACAATTACACAATTATTTGAACACAGGTATATTAAAAAAACCGTGTTTTCTTTTATACGATTTAGTTCTGAAATATTTCGAAATTCTTGAATAACCATCGAAATTCGGGAATACCGTGTAACATGATTTGCGTTGAAGTGAAGCTAAAAATATGTTTGCTCATAATCTTAAATCATCAGAACTAATGCACGCAAATCAACATTACTCTTCAAAAGAAATCGCTGATATTAATATCGCGGATGATAGAATACAAAGCATCATCCAAAAGCTTGATGAATTAGAAAAAACAGACTTCTTCTTTTCTTCAGAATGCAACCTTTACAATACAGCAAAGACCATTAATTCGAACACATCTTACCTATCAAGAATTATCAATATCTACAAACTAAAAACATTTAACGAATATGTAAATCATTTGAGGATACAACATTGCATCAAAAAATTAAAAACTGATAGAAGATTTAAGTTATATACGATCAAAGCCATTTCGAATGAACTGGGGTATAAAAGTGTAAATACTTTTATAGTTGCTTTCAAAAAACAAACAGGTTTTTCGCATGCTGTTTACATCAAAGGTCTTAGGTAAATGCTGTAAGAACAAAAAAAGCAGTTTCAAAAACATCAAATATATAAAATTGACATACTACACTTTTAAAAACCAACTTTTTACACATAACTTGATCTTTAATTCATACTTAGTCTATTTCTCAATGTAAAAACAAAACATCATGTCAAACCATCTTAGGAATTTAAATTTCAAACCTATTACCAAATCAGAACAACTGCATATCAAAGGAGGATATACTCAAGAAAATTGGGCTTGTAACAGTTCAGGAGATAATCAACATCAATACCTTCCTTCTGGTTGTCAAAATAGTATATAAACTAATATTCACACATAAATTAAAACATCATGAAAAAAACGCTCTTAAAACTATTATTTTTATGCCTATTCTTACATTTAGTAGGTTGCCAAACTGAAGATGATGTCATTCTTGAAGAAGAAAACAGCATCCCAACAACTATTCTTTATGAGAACCCTGTAGACTTAGGTAAGTCTTCAACACCAGCAACATTTATTTGTGCTGGCACTCCCCTGCCTAATGGTTATAAAATCGTTGGATATTTGAATCACGTAAATTGCAGTTCTAGTTTTGGGCTATTTCTTGGGTTTTACAATGCTGCGATTATCGTACCCATTGGAACCCCTATTCTTTTGAGTGCAGGTTCTGGATGCGATGACAATTTTTGCATCTGGATTATAGGAAATGATTTCGAATCTAACGCATACGTCGATATTAGAACTACAACAGGAAATGAAATTATAGGAACTTATAGAGGAAATGATAGAGTGCAGTATATCAATGACTCCGGACAAGATGTAATCACTTTAAGACTCGCATCTGATTTTGAACGAAGTGAATTTGCAAGCAGAGGATTACGTATTTGGGTGGTCAACCCTGACGCCAGAAAATGGGGAGATGGACGAACCGTAAGAAGATCCGCTGGCAGCAATCCCAACCAGGATTGTGGACAAATTGAATGTTTAGATCCTTGAAAAATCATAAATACTGAACCTGTTGCAAAGTCAATTTATTCTAAAACTAAATGAAAAAATTAACCCTTAAATACACATACAATGATTAAAAACATTTTAAATCTCAACGGTGTGACCGTTCTTAAAAAAGGGACGCAAAAATCGATTAATGGTGGTTTCTTTGGATGCGAGCCCAGTCTTTTTGAATGTAGATCAGATAGTGATTGTCCATGTGGCCCATGTGGAATTACTATCAATAATGGAGGTAACCCTATTTTCGTTTCTGGGGTTTGTGCTTTTTAAGCACAAGTCTTAGACACACAAATATGATATTATTATAAAGTATAATTGAATTAAAAAACGGTAGTTCAAAAGGAACTACCGTTTTTTAATAAGTTAATCACTTGGTTCGCTTAGGTATCGTAATCAACTCTGTTTGCCTTTCATTTACGTATCTAAAACCATCCTTGCCCCAAAATCCAGCTTCTTCCAGCATGATTCTAACATCTTTTTTCCATTCAGGGATAGTAACTGTAGTATTTAGTTCTATAGCATAAACCGTATCCTCATATAATGGATAATCTCCAGTACCAGGAACACCTCCCTGCGAATCCCACATACCTATAGTTGGCCCAGAAGAATGTCCATAGAGCCCCAAAGGATGTGTATAAATAGAAGGTTTAAATCCTTCTGTTCTGCCCTGCTCTAGGGATTGTAATAAAATTTCGTTTCCAGTTTTACCAGTCTTAAAGTTAGACGTCAAAATATCTTGTACACGATTCCCATCCGCAAATGCTTTATTCAAAAAATCAGGAGGAGACGTTTCTTCATTCTTCAAAATGTATGCATGTTGCTGGCAGTCAGTATTGAGACGTAAATAGGTAATTCCAAAGTCGCAATGAATTAAATCTCCCATTTGGATTATTTTTTCTTTGGGTCGATCCGAAAAGGAAACGATATGGCTTTGCAGGTCCTCTCCTGTTCTTTGAATATCTACGGTAGGATGAAACCATGTTTCTAACCCCAAATCAGTTGCCTTTTGACGTAACCACCATACGACATCATCTGTTGTGGTTTCTCCAGGTTTGATTACTGAAGTACTGAATGCTTCACCAATAATATCATGAGTTATTTTTACCAACTCTCGATAAATCTCCATCTCTTGTGACGTTCTAGTCTCTATCCAAGCAATGGCTAATTTCTCTGCAGAGGTGATTCTTGATTTAAAATCCTCAGGGAGAACTTCCATAAATTCATTATAGTCTGTTTTTACTATTCCGTCTGCAATTCCAAAATCTTTTGAATAATTAATTCCTATGGATTTCGGATTTCTTGTGGAAATGATATCTATGAGGGCTTTCCATTGATCAGGTTGCTTTTCTTTGTCCCAGGCAGATTCTATATTTTTACCAACATTATACCGGGCTACCGCCAGTTTTTCGATAGTATTTTTGGATTGATCTCTGTAAAAAACTAAGATCGTTCTACGTCTTGCATTCAACCAGGTTGACGACAACATTGTTTTAAGTACGGGATCTTCGTTATATTCTCTGGAAATCAGAATCCACATATCGAGTCCAGTTCGATCCATTAATTTGGGTAACAAATCATTAAATCTGGTTTCCAAGATCATATCAATAACAGCAGCTCGCTCCCGTTGCGGAAGAATTTGAGCCTGTATCGATATAGAAAGAGTAAGTAAGCCAACAATAAGAATCTTTTTCATAAGTGAGAAGAGGAAAATAGGGTTTAATTAGTAGAACTAATGTATTACAAAAAAGAGACACCTGCAACAAAGCAAAGTGCCTCCTTATGAATTAGCCAACACTAACTCCTAGTTTTATAAATCAATATAGCTAGACATTAAACGAACAAATTCTGATCGGTATCCTTCTTTATCCTCACTTTTATTACTTGTTGCAAGAGAGACAATATCTTCTATTTTTTGATTTTTGATGTATTTAGAATTTCTAAGCTTCATTCCGAACCAGGCTACAGCAGCCGCAAAATTAAAATCTTGACTTACTTCACGGTTTTCTGTATCCACTACATGTACCATTTCTATGCTCTTATTTTTGTTCGGTTTTTTATACCTAAATTTTACCGTTAACAATTCGTTTCCAAAACCAGTTTTCACATTAGTTTTAGTGTATTTTAAATTGGGGATATCAATGATAAATTCGCTTTGTACTCCGGTAGGTATGATTTCGTACAGTGCGGTAACCGTATGCCCGCTCCCTAGCTCTCCTGCATCCTTGGTGTCATCCACAAAATCTTCGTCATTTAACAATCGATTCTCGTAACCGATAAGGCGATACGCTTTTACTTTTGAGGGATTAAATTCCACTTGAATCTTTACATCTTTGGCAATAGTAAACAATGTACCTCCAAATTCCTTTACCAAAACTCTTTGTGCTTCTTGCATTGTATCTATGTATGCATGATTTCCATTGCCTTTATCGGCAAGTGTTTCTAGTTTGCTGTCTTTATAATTCCCCATTCCGAAACCTAAACATGTTAAGAATACTCCTGATTTACGTTTTTCTTCAATCAATCTTTTCATATCCTTATCAGAACTCATTCCTACATTAAAATCTCCATCTGTAGCAAGTATTACCCTGTTATTACCTTCTTTAATAAAATTCTCTTGAGCAATTTTGTAGGCCAAGGCTATCCCTTCTCCTCCAGCGGTTGCTCCTCCAGATTCTAAACGATCAAGAGCATTCGTGATTTTGGTTTTATGCGCTCCAGACGTAGGTTCCAAAACGAGTCCGGCGGCACCTGCATATACCACAATTGAGACTTTATCCTTTTCTCTTAATTCTTTAACCAATAGTGAAAATGCCTTTTTAAGTAGTGGTAACTTATTTTCACTACCCATCGAACCCGACACATCAATTAAAAAGATCAAATTAGATGCAGGTATTTCACTTTTAGGCACTTCCTTTCCCTTTAAACCAATCTTCACAAGTTGAGAATTTTGATTCCAAGGGGTTTGACCGTATTCGGTGTGTATTGCCATTGGGTGATCTCCTGTTGGTTGGGCATAATCGTAGTCAAAGTAATTAATCATTTCTTCCACTTTTACTGCATCTTGAGGAACTTGAGTCCCGTTATTTATCATTCTTCTTATGTTGCTATACGAAGCCTTATCTACATCTATTGAAAAAGTAGATAGCGGTGATGTTTGTACATGCTTAAAAGTATTTTCTTCAATTTCTGTATAGGATTCATTATCTTCTATTTTAAACTTTCCAGTATGCGTTGTTACTACAACTACGCCGTTAATAGCCTTTGCACCATAAATCGATGAAGCACTCTTACCTTTAAGAACATTGATACTCTTTATTTTGGAAGGATCCATTGCTTGAATACTAACCATATCTTTTTTACTCATCACTACTCCATCTACAACAAATAATGGTTGTTTATTACTACCAACACTACTTGTTCCTCTTATGATAACATTACCGTTTCCTCGTGATTTCTGATTTCTCCTCGAAACCACTACTCCAGCTGCTCTACCCCGCAAAGCTCTTACCTTTCTTCTGCGTTTGGATTTTTTTATTGAAGAAGCCGTTATCGTAGAAACGCTATACCCCAAAGAGTGTTTTTGTCTTTTTGCTGCATACCCTGTGACTACTACTTCTTCTAACTCGCTAGCCGATACTTCGAGAGTCACATCAAGAGTACCTGAAGCAATTACCTGTATTTCTTTGGTCGCGTATCCTACATAAGAAAATACCAATGTATCTCCTTTATTCATTAAGATATTGTACACACCATCAAAATCTGTTTGTATTCCTTTGGTTGTCCCTTTGATAATGACACTTACACCAGGTAATGGAAAATTTCGATTGTCTGTAACCGTTCCCGTTACGTTCAGTTGTTGTGCTTGAGTATATCCAATACTCAAAATAAAACACATAAAAAACCCTAATAATTTCATAGTTGATCCTTTTAGATTATGACCTGAAATTATTGCTTGTTAAGATTGAAGGCAATCAACAATGAGGGAAACCTAATTTTGAATGAGGGAAATAACGAATCTAGAGGCTATGAGCTGGAACTCATCACCAATTCTAATGTTTGAGTACGCTGTACTTTCCCATTTTCGGTTTCGATAAACTGAGGGAAAAAATAGATATCTTTAGGGTGTTCGTATTTGGTAAGGGTATCCAAGTCATTGATAGCCTCTTGAATACTTAGGTAGGCTATTTCCTCATAATCTCGTTCTATAATAAGCACCAATTTATCACCAAGCACATCATCTGGCATTCCTGCAATAAAAAAACGATGACCGATCAAAAGTTGAAGTTTAGTCTCAATCTCTTCGGGATAGAGTTTTACACCTCCACTATTAATCACATTATCATAACGTCCTTTCCAAACAAATTTCTTGTAGGTTTTAAGATCTACTACATCGTTGGTGACTAGAGTCTCACTATATAATTGAGGAGCTTTAATGACCAGACAATTACGGTCATCAAGATTTAAGGTAATGTTGGGTAAGGCCTTGAAGTAGTTTGCCTCTTTTTTATCTTTTTTCTTTGGGTTTATCCTTCTTGCTGCGATATGAGATACGGTTTCTGTCATCCCATAGGTTTCATAAATTTTGGTTTTTACACCTTGTGTAAGTTCTTTTAAGTTCTCTGAAACCGGACCACCACCTACAATTAATTTTTTGATAAGGTGCAATCGGTTTAAGGAGTTATCTAGTTGCAAAGGAACCATCGCACAAAAATCGTACTGCTTGTATACTGTGTCTAAAGGATTTGTTTTTGGAGGTACCAAATCAATTTTCCATCCTAGTACCATTGCACGTACCAGCATCATTTTGCCAGCGATGTAGTTTGCAGGCAAACAAAGTAACGCAGTACTTCCTTCTTCTACCTTAAAGAATTTACCCGTTGCTTTTGCACTGTTAATCATATGTTGCTTAAGGACCTTTATTTTTTTAGGTTTTCCGGTAGACCCAGATGTTTGTACAATAATATGATCTTTTTCATTTAACCAATCCAACAAAAAACTACCTGCCTCCTGCTCATAAACCTCTCCTTCTTTAATGAAGGCATACGCAAGTCGCATCAACTCGTCTCTATCGGGATTGCGTTTATTGATCGAAAACTTTTCGTGTATTTGGGGGGTAGAAAATGTATTCCTTGATTCCATAGTCAAATTTCAATTTTCTGCCATATCCAAAGGTTATGTCTACGTAAAGAGTAGATTAATCTTTTGTTACCTCTTGCGCAATAGGGGTTGTATCTACCTCTCCAAGAAGTTTCCCTTTCCAATCTGTCCATTTGTACTTTTTAGATAGTATCAACAAGAACAATGGGAAAATTACAAAAACAGGAATTAATATTTGATATCCTGTCCCTGGATCAGAGATATCAATCAAAATAGAGTCTGTTTGTAACGCTGTCCAATCTGCAGTAACCAACAAAACCGTTATCAAATTGTTGGCAGCATGAAATCCTAGTGCTAACTCCATTCCTTCGTCCATCAAGGTGATGATCCCTAAAAACAATCCCGTACCTATATAGTATACCATGATAATAGGGCCTAAAGTTCCTACTTCGGGGTTAGCGGCGTGCAACAATCCAAAAGTAATAGAAGTAAAGACCAAGGCAACCCATCTCTTTTTTGATGCTAACCCAATACCTTGCATCAAATATCCTCTAAACATATACTCTTCAAAACTAGTCTGAATAGGCACCAAGATTATTGCCAATATCAATAATTTAATAAAGGATGTTGCTTCAAAATTTAGTTGATAATCTTCAGGAGAAAAATAATAATCAGCTCCTGTTGAAATGATAATAAAAGAGGCCATCAAACCGAACACAAAAAATATTCTTTTCCAATCCACTTTTTTTCTGGATGTAGTAAGTGATAGAATAGACTGTTGATGCACAAACTTGACCCAAAGTAATAACCCAACCAAAAAGATCACAAAAGGAATCATTAACTGGAGAAACAACCCTGTTTTCCCTACCATCTCAATTTGCTGTTTGATCACTGTGTCAGAGTCGATATCCATCAATAAAGTGACCAAATAATTAAGCCCCATAAGTCCGAAAAAACCTAGCGGCAAAGGGAGATATTTCCACATCCCCAAATTTCCTTTTTTTCCTTGTTCTATATACATATTTAATGATTCTCATTTAGGTATTCTACTACCCATTCGATATTCTTTTCGTATTTCAATTCTCCATTTGCTACCTGCAGTGGAGCTTCAAAATTATTAGTAAACAAACTTCCGGTTCCTAGTCCTTGAGGCATTGTACTCTTCAAAGTAAAGGTATACTGTGCAATAGCATTGAGACCAATATTACTCTCCAAAGCACTTGTGATCCACCAACCTATCCCCAAACTTTCTGCTATTTGGATCCACTCATTCGTTCCTTTAAACCCACCTATTAAACTTGGTTTTAGAATAATATATTGTGGTCGTATAGTTTGTAGCAGTTTTTGCTTTTCTGTTACATCAAAAACTCCGATTAATTCTTCGTCCAGAGCTATGGGCAAAGGAGTGGTATTACATAAACGATTCATTTCCTCATATTGGCCCTGCCGAATAGGCTGTTCAATACTGTGTAATTCTAATGCTGAAAGACGTTCTAATTTATTCATAGCTTCCTCCGCAGAGAAAGCTCCGTTGGCATCTACACGCAATTCAATAACATCTGAAGCGTACTTTGATCTTATGAACGACAACAACTCCAGCTCTGTTTCAAAATCTATGGCCCCGATTTTCATCTTAATACAATCAAAACCTGTATGTAGTTTTTCATTAATTTGAGTTTCCATAAACTCTTTATCGCCCATCCAGATCAAACCATTGATCGGAATGTTTTGTCTTCCCTCTGTAAAATCCGAAGGAAACAGTAAAAATGGATGTTCACTTTCTAAAGATGCGAATGCTATTTCCAACCCAAATTGTATACTCGGAAACTCGCGCATCTCTTCTAGTAATTGATCTAACCCCAGGTGGATGTTATCGCAAACCCATTTCAATTTGTCCTCATAGTCCGGACGATCATCAATACTTAATGTTCTAAGGATACCACACTCTCCTATCCCCTTTTTATTGTTATCAGAAAGGACAATAAACCAGGTTTCTTTTTGCTTTAAGACTCCTCGAGAAGTACCACTAGGTCTCTTAAAGTCTAAAATATATTTGTGATACGTTGCTTTCATTTATAAATCAATACTAGCTCCTATCTCTAACAACATTAGATCCTTGTTTTTATCAAAAAACTTGCGTTTGGCTTCTTCATGATCGATCTCTATGTATCCAAAAGTATCATAGTGCACCCCTAAAACCTTATCACATTCTACAAACTCACTAGCAAGGATGGCATCCTCTACTCCCATTGTAAAATTATCGCCAATAGGTAAAATCGCCAGATCCAGGGTATGAGACATTGGGATCAACTTCATATCCATGGTTAATGCTGTATCTCCGGCAATATAAATGGTCTTATGTTCGCCCTCTATAATGAAACCTCCTGGTTGTCCTCCATAGGTGCCATCAGCAAAACTGCTGGTGTGAATAGCATTTACATACTTTACTTTACCAAAATCAAAATCCCAGTTACCGCCATGATTCATAGGGTGTACTTCAATTCCTTTTGCTTGATAGTACATAGCAATCTCGTAATTAGAAACAATAGTTGCTTCATTTTGCCTAGCTATTGCTTCGGCATCCAAAACATGATCTTGATGTGCATGTGTAAGTAAAATGTAATCTGCCTTGATTGTAGTGATATCAATCTTATCTTTTGTCAAAGGATTACCGGTGATAAAAGGATCTACCAAAACATTGATATCTTCAACTTCTATCAATAGTGTATTATGACCGTAAAAGGTAATTTTCATGAGTATGCAGTTTTGATGATTTGTGTTGCTGAAATTATAAAATCTGTCCCAGACTAAATAACAACGCCAGCAAAAAAGTAGATAATGCTACTTTTTTTAACTCAGGATCCAGTAATTCTGTATTAGAAGTCTTGTACACCTTTACCAAATGAATCGTTAGGGGTACGAAAGCAATAAGAAACAACGCATCATTTATGTCTTGATAGGTTTTCCATAAGAAAAGGAGCATCGCACACATCCCAATACCTATAATTGTGAAATGATATCGCCTGGCTTTGTCAATTCCCAGCTTAACTACCAAGGTATTCTTTCCTACTTTTTGATCATTTTGAAAATCACGCATATTATTTAGGTTCAGTACGGCAGTACTCAACAAACCAATAGTGATCGCAGGTAAAAATACCAGACCATTCAATTGTTTGGTAAATAAGAAGTAGCATCCTACTACACTTACCAATCCGAAGAAAATAAAAACAAATACATCTCCTAAACCTCTATAGCCGTAAGCAGAATTACCAACAGTATATTTTATAGCCGCAACAATGGCACCGATACCTAATACAAAAAAGAATAAGGAGTAAAAGAAGTTCTCTTTTCCAAAAGACACATAAATTAGCGCTATTGCCATACAAAAGGTGATGATAGCTGTACAAACAATACCTGTAAACATTGCTTTTTTGGTAATTGCTCCACTTTGGATGGCTCTTTCTGGCCCTACGCGATCTTTATTATCTGTTCCTTTTACCCCATCTCCATAATCATTGGCAAAATTTGATAAGATTTGCAGACCTAATGTGGTGGCAATAGCCAACCAAAATATAAGCGTAGCATAAAAAGGAGCTGCTCCTTCCAGATTACCGATTACCTCTTTATCACTATAATAAGAATTCAACACAACATTATTAAACATAGCCGATCCGGCAATAATTCCTGAAACGGATAAAGGAAGTGTTCTAAGTCTAGCTGCCGAAATCCAGGCTTTTAGTTTGCTCATGGTAATCATTTAGATGTCAAAGGAACATCATTTTCATTTAAAAAAAAACAAAAATTAAATTTTCAATTCTTTAAATTAGCAGTATGCAGCAGATCCTATTTCTTGAATTTCCTTCTTTTAATCTGTACAGCACACCACTTTTGCTATTAGTGTTACAAGCGTATGTCTTTGCAGTATTGCTTTTGATGCGATATTTTAATCAAAAGTACCTTCCTGCTTTACTCTTAGCGCTACTTATTTTCATAACGGGATATCATAGAACCACCTATACTATTGGTTTTATGGAATGGTACGACACCTATCGAAATACCAAAATCAATTATTGGTTAATTGCACTTAGTCTGGCTGTAGGACCTTTGTTGTATTTTTATGTAAAGTCTATTACTACTCCGAATTTTAGATTTAAGAAAAAAGATTTTTACCATTTTGTGCCTGTTACTCTTTTTGTGATTTATAAAATTTCGATTTTTATTTACGATGCCTCCTTACCTGGTTTTGATGAAACTCAAAATGGATACTTAAAAATACATCTGGATGAAAAGTACGTTCAACCATTAGTTGGGATTGTAGAAAGTCTACAAATGCTATTGTACTTGACCTTTACATTGCAGTTATACTATGCCTACAAAAAGAAGATCCAGCATTTCTTTTCGAATACCTACGCTATAGAACTCAACTGGATACGTAACTTTTTGTTCATCTACTCTTTTCTCTTTCTGTACAGCATTTTTGAAGGTGTGATTGGAGATTTAATTGTTGACCTGCACTGGACCCAACGATGGTGGTATCAGTTCTTCTCGGCTTTGGCGATTATTTATATTGGCATAAAAGGGTATTTTACAGATACCAATACGCTCAAGAATTTGAATTTTGAGGTCATTCCTTCTTCCGAGAAAAAAACTATTGATTCTACAAAGGACAATAGCATTTTGGAAAACAAAACTAAACTCGAGCAGTTTATGAATGACGAAAAGCCCTTTTTGAATCCTGACTTGAATTTGAAGGAACTATCTAAAATGCTAAAAATAAGTGTTCCTGTTCTTTCTGAAACTATAAACAGTGGTTTTCAAAAAAACTTTAATGATTTTATCAACGAATATAGAGTGAAAGCAGTACAGGATATGCTTAAGGAAGGAAAACAAAAACAACTCTCCTTGTTAGGAATTGCCCATGAGTGCGGTTTTAATAGCAAAGCAACATTTAACCGAGTATTCAAAAAATTGACCAATTCCTCTCCCTCAGAGTATGCCATGCAGCATCAATAATTACTACATTCATTTTTATCAATATCGCAATTCATCTTCTATCGATTTTTGTAAGAGTTTTTATAGATTAGCGTTTTAAACCACCTAGAACTTATGAATAATTTCGCAAGAATCACTTTGTTTGCGCTGATGTGCGTACTTTTTGCGTGCAAAAGCGACTCTAAAAAGGAAAAAACGGAACAAAAAGATGTTTCGGATACCGCATCTACTGCTAGTAAAAAGAAATCAGAACCTTTCATTTGGGAAGGAGCCAATGTCTACTTCCTTCTAACCGATCGTTTTAATAATGGAGATACAGAAAACGATATTGTATTAGAAAGAACCAAAGAAACAGGGAAACTAAGAGGATTCCAGGGAGGAGACATCAAAGGGATCATTCAAAAAATAGAAGAAGGGTATTTCAAAGACTTAGGCATCAATGCCATTTGGTTTACTCCAGTGGTAGAACAAATCCATGATAGTGTGGACGAAGGTACCGGAAATACTTATGCTTTTCACGGGTATTGGGCCAAAGACTGGACCAAAATCGATCCCAATTATGGTACTTATAATGATTTGAAACAATTGGTTAAAGTAGCACATGATAATGGTATTCGAATTTTGATGGATGTCGTTTTGAACCACACTGGACCGGTAACCGATAAAGATCCGGTATGGCCAGATAATTGGGTACGTACAGAACCTCAATGTACCTATAAAGACTATAACAGTGCTACGGTATGCACACTAGTAAAGAACTTACCGGATGTAAAAACGGAAAGTAATGAAGAAGTAGAATTACCACAAGCACTGATTGATAAATGGACATCTGAAGGCAGATTAGAGATAGAATTAGCTGAGTTGGATATCTTTTTTACCAAAACCGGGTTAAAACGATCTCCTAAAAACTATATCATTAAATGGCTTACGGATTATGTGCAAGAGTTAGGAATTGATGGGTATCGCGTAGACACCGTTAAACATGTAGAAGAAGATGCATGGAAGGTGCTGGAAGAACAAGCCAAAGTTGCCTTTGCCGAATGGAAATCAAAACACCCCGATGAAGTATTGGACGATAATGACTTTTATATTCTTGGGGAATTATACGGCTATGGAATTGATAGCAAAAGATATTACGATTTTGGAGATAAGAAAGTAGATTATTTTGCTCATGGTTTTGATAACATGATTAATTTTCAGTTTAAGTATGATGCCAAACAATTGGATTATGAAACCCTTTTCAGCAAGTATAGTACAATTTTAAGCACTAGCCTTATTGGGAAAGGGGTCATGAACTATATCAGTTCTCATGACGATGGTGATCCTTTTGATAAGGAAAGAAGTAAAACCTACGAGTCTGCGACAAAACTCCTGCTTACTCCAGGAATCTCTCAAGTATATTATGGAGACGAAACGGCAAGACCATTAATCATTGAAGAAACCGAAGGTGATGCTACTTTACGCTCTAATATGAATTGGGATGCTTTAGAAAATGAAACAACAAAATCTTTATTAACTCACTGGCAAAAACTGGGAACGTTCAGAAAAGAGCATCCTGCAGTAGGTGCTGGTAAACACAAAATGATCTCGAATGCTCCATATGTGTTTTCGAGAACATATAAACAAAATGGCATTTCGGATACGGTTGTTGTAGGGTTAGAACTTCCAACAGGAGAAAAAATAGTTCCCACTCAAACTCTTTTTGAAGAAGGAACTACAGTAATTGATCATTATTCGGGTATAGAAGCAAAAGTTACCGATGGTAAAGTAACACTAAGCACTTATGAAAACATTGTTCTCTTAGCCCAGAAAAAATAAGGCTTTATAGACGAAGTCTCAAAAGAATAAGACGGCTCAAATCATAATTTGAGCCGTCTTATTTTGTTATGAGGCGTGGGTATCATTGAGGTTTTGGACTTTTGAACTGTTCAATCATCAAAATCTAAAACAAATGAAAAAAGTACTTAAAACGATAATCACGCCTACCTTAATGAAACATTGGTCAATAGATTTGGCCTTCGCTATTCCTAGAGTAATATGTGGGGTAGCCCTAGCCATCAATTTTGGAGGAAGCAAATTTGGAGTACCATGGAGTCCTGAAGGGTCACCAGAACTAGGTTTATTCGAAGTAGTAGATTGGTTTCCTAAAGATATCGCAGCATATGGAGGTATTTTTGCCATGTTCCCCTTATTTTTTGCCTGGATGGGTGCTGCTAGCGAAGCTATAGGCGGAGTATTTCTTGCTCTTGGTTTAAAAACCAGAGTTGCCTCATTCTTTATCATGTGTACCATGCTGGTTGCCATATTCTTTCAAAAATGGGACGATGGCCTTTGGGGCATGCTTCCTGCCATGGGATTCTTATGGCTTTCTATGTATCATCTTGTGCTAGGTTCTGGCAGGTTCGGTCTGGACTATCTACTCTCTCGGCAATGGTCCCGAAACAAGACTAAAGTATCTACTCATATTCATTTCATCTAAAAAAACAATAATTCAAAATCAAAACATTATGAGAACACTAACATTTTTATTTTTCCTTATGGGATGCATTGGATATGCTCAAATAAAGGGTAACGGAATCATTGAAACCAAAAAATTCGACGTCAATAATATACATACCATAAAGATCAACTTTTATGCCGATGTATTGATCGATGCAGCCCAAGAAGAATCATTAACTATTACCACAGATAATAACTTATTTCAAAACATCGACAAAGAAGTAGTAGATGGAGTGTTATCCATAGGACAACTAGAATGGATTCAACCCACAAAGAAAGCCAAAATCATTATCGGAGCTCCTGCACTAGAAGCCGTTGAGCAGGGAACCCATGATACCACCAAAATCATTAACCTGAATACAAAAGAGATACGATTAATGGCATTGGTAGGTAAAATAATAGCCAAAGGCAAAACTGAAGAGCTGCGCATCGGAAACGAAGTAGGTACTGTAGATGCAT
Organism: Aquimarina sp. AWH4_224; assembly: GCF_056160245.1. Taxonomy (NCBI): domain Bacteria; kingdom Pseudomonadati; phylum Bacteroidota; class Flavobacteriia; order Flavobacteriales; family Flavobacteriaceae; genus Aquimarina; species Aquimarina sp. AWH4_224. The sequence goes on from NZ_JBSWWU010000001.1 coordinate 599,763, forward strand.
CAGGCCTTATCGCAGAAAACGCAACTATCCAAATTTGGAGTTGGGGAAGCGCCAAGGTAAATGTGATGAACACCTTGAATTCTGATCTAAATGACAATGCAAAGTTAATCGTAACCAATACCCCAAAATTCTTGAAAGGAGATAGCAAACGAATGATCGCAAAATCTAGTATTAAGAAAGATGTTTCTATCGAGTACATCAATTTCAAAATTAAGAATAACTCATTCTCTAGAAACAACTTTTTTGTCGTTGGGCCAAAACCCGATGGTTCCAAGTTCGGGTACGGTTTCCCAATGATGCCAGGTTCGGTAAGAAAAGAAAACTGGACAACAGGTACCAAAGTATACAAGGTTAATTCGCTTGGATTTAGAAAACTTTTGGTCACTATCAAGGCAGAAGATAAAGACCAAATCGTAAAACTTTTTTAAAACCGATAGGTATAAAGAAGAACTTACCTCCTTAGGACTAAGGAGGTAAGTGTTGGGGAAAACAAAAAAAGTAAGGGAAAAATTGTAATTGGAATACTTTTCAAAGATAAAGAGGTTTGGGGTATAAACGGTTACGGTTTTACCTCAAACTTTAGCAGGAATACTAGTATTTGTTAAAATAAAACAGTTTAAACAACTGACAATCAACAGTATATATAAAAAACCCATTTATTGTTAAATTATCGTAAACAGAAAAATAATTGTAATGTTTGAATAAAATACCGGTTTAGTGGTTTCAAAAGTTCAGGAAAAAATTAAATTTGCAGTGATAATTTAATTAACCATCATATAATTAATATCATTGGAAAATAAAAAAGCCATCAAATTAGTAGACAAGATTGTTGCAGATCTTGATAACACCGGAATCAATTCAGATGCTCTTATTGAAGATCTAAAATCACTTAGAGAGTATGCGTTACAGGAAGAGGTACCTTTGGTAGTAAAAGTACTTAGATACACCTACGAACATATCGAGGAGCATAATTCTTTTCTGGTTCCCATCCCAGATGACGAACCTATAGAAGATGAAGAAGCTGCTAACGAGAGTACACCTGGATCTGATCCAGTAGAAAGTCTAAAATATCTTGTGTCGCTTACCAAAAGTTTAAATAACAAAATGAACATCTCTGATTTGAGAGAATACAGAGATGCGTTGAATAACTTTTAGGACTTATCTCTTAGTTTCCTAATGCACTATCGATAGTAGATAAGTACTCTTGATATAAAATTAGATTATTGTGGGATCCGTCGGGTACCACAATAAACTTTTTATTTTTGTTGAGTATGCTTTCAAATAATCGCTTTCCGGATGGAAAAGGCACTACCTGATCATTAGTTCCATGGTAAATCGTAATTGCACAACGCACATCTTGAATCATCTCATGAGATGGAATTCGATATTTTAGAATGCTCGTAGTGGGAATGAATGGGAACTTTGTCTCAGCTATCTCTTGTATGCTGTAGTATGGAGTTTCTAATACAAGTCGTTCAGGTTTATTATCTGCAGCTACTTTAATCGCTACTCCTGTCCCCAGTGACCTCCCATATACAACGATTTCATTTTCCGGAAAATGTTTTAGGACATACTCATAAAATAGTTGTGCATCGTCATATAATCGCTGTTCAGTTAAAACACCAGTACTCTTACCATACCCGCGATAATCCATAATTACCACATCATAGTTTTTTTCCACAAAAAAGGTGGTGAGTTCTCCCCAACGTCGTAAGCTTCCGCTATTACCATGAAAATATAGAATGACACCATTTGGGTCTTGGTTTTTAAAATGAATTCCATGAAGCTCTGCTCCATCTTCAGAAGGTAGATAGATCTCTTCGAATACATAATCAAATTCAAAAACAAAATCTTTGGCTAATACTTCAGGATGAAATAGAATTTTTTCCTGAAAAAAATAGAGTAGCAATATCAGGACAGCATAGAAACCCACCAGCCAATAAAATATGGTTTTCAGTCTACGCATTAACTTGTTTTGAAGAATGATTAACTCCAATGCTAGTTTCAGAGAAATTGATTCTTTTCATTCTGGAATTAATGATTTCACCCAACATTCTATGGTATGATTCAAAATTATTCAAATTTTTGTGCCCTCCTCCTATTACCGTATACAGTCTCGTCAGTTTTGGACGAATCTTGGATAATTTTACGCTGGATTTAAAAGGAATTAACTTATCATGCGTCCCATGAATGATATGTATGGGGCAATTAACATATTTTAACCATTTATACGTTGGTATAGGGTATCTCATGATCAAGGATACGGGCATAAAAGGAATAAATTTAGCGGCTACTTTGGTCAAACTATAATAAGGTGCATCCAGAATTAGCATTTTAGGATTATTAATAGACGCTAGCTTAGCCGCAAACCCTGACCCCATAGAACGACCATATAGAATGATATATTTCTCGTTTACTTTTTCTTTAATCTTGTTATAGACAAATTGAAGATCTCGTTTTAAAGCTTTAAAAGAGCGTCTTCCAGTACTTTTACCAAACCCTCTATAATCCAACATCACTACTTCATAACCGTGTCTGGTAAAATCTACTGCAAATTTCCCCCAACCCTTAATACTTTTAGAATTTCCTTTAAGGTATAATACCACCCCTTTGGGTTTCTCTACCTTGAAATGCAATCCATTAATAATGGCTCCATCCCTTGTCTTCAGGTTATATTCTTCTACGGTTTGGTTGTTGTAATAAAACTCGAAATCTTTGTCTAATTTTTCTGGTTTGAAAATGAAATACTCTTGCAGATAATATAATGCAACACTAATAATGATATAGATCACCACAAGAGCAAGTAATATGTATCCCCAATTTGGCATTCCAAAAAACTTTTGTAATGATCTAATTTACAAAATTTTAAACAAAAAAGGGTAAGAAAAATCCCGCCGAAGCGGGATTCTAAATAATTCTTAAGATATCGTTATCATTCTTTATCGCCTAGCATCGTAGATTCTGAAACGAACCCCTACTCGTGCATAGAAATCAAAAAACTTACTATCTGTATCCGTAATATTGTCTACAAAGTCATTCATGGCACCTACTTCGGCCATGATATCAAACATTTCACCTACCATTTGCGAGAATCCAATACCGTAAACCCCACCAATGACTAGTTTTTCATAGGCATCATCTTCCAACTCTTCTCCTCCTATTTCAAAATTAGTATTTACTCTAAAAGAAGGTCCGACATTAACAAATCCTCTAAAACGATCTTTACCCTCTCCGGTGAGGTATCGAAATTTTGGATTAAATCCGATTTGCAAAGCTTTTACATCTACATTTGCACTGCTCCCAGGAATATTTACACCAGAAAAACTTCCAGAAGTAAGGTCTAACTCACTACTTCTCTGCAAAATCTCCAAAGAAAAAACAATACTGGTTCTAGCTCTTACCCCCATAACATACCCATAACCGGCATTCAAAAAGAACCCTGTTCCTGTGCTGCTATCAATATTATCTAGGTTTAATTTAGAAAAAGTGGCTCCACCGGATATTTCCCAGCGATATTGTCCATAAAAAGTGGTAGTGCATCCTAACACTAATAAAAAGAAAATGATTTTTTTCATAACTATGGTTTTGACTTGAGGTTGTACTTAGCGACGAAAATACTAAAATTTAAAGAACAGCCATAAAAAAACCTGTCTTTAAGAGACAGGTCATAGCGTATACATCGTATTGAAGTATTATTCTTTATGCATAAATGCTTGTTTCTGTAATAAAAATTCTTCTGTTTCTACCACATCCTCATCGGGTACACAACAATCCACCGGACATACTGCCGCACACTGTGGCTCCTCATGGAAACCTTTACATTCTGTACATTTATCAGGTACTATATAGTAGATCTCATCGCTAACTGGTTCCTGTGCTTCATCGGCATTCACCGCTTTCCCACCAGGCAAAACTACGTCACCGTTTAAATCGGTTCCGTCAGAATATCTCCAATCGTCTGCGCCTTCATATATTGCTGTATTTGGACACTCTGGCTCACATGCTCCACAGTTTATACATTCATCTGTTATTATAATTGCCATAGCTCTTTTTTATTCTAAATTTGCAACACAAAAATAACTCCTAAACTAGTGATAAACAAATAAGAAATGGTATTAAATGATCGAATTAACGCTTTTGCAAAACTCGGAGAGTTTCTAAGCCAATTTAAATCTACTGGTTATGAGAAAGTTAATACCAATAACGCTGATGATTCATTTTTTGATGAAATGATCCAAAAAATTGAAAGTGCAAAGCATTACAACGGGTGGTTTACCAAGGAAAACGTCCTTTTTGCTGTTGATGAATGGAGTAATGCACTAACCGAAGCAAATCTAAAGCAGTGGTTATCTGCTTATGAACTATCCCATATGACTCCAAAAACTGTTGGAGTAATCATGGCAGGAAATATCCCTTTGGTTGGATTTCATGATTTTCTTTGTGTTTTGATTTCTGGTCATAAAATACTGATCAAACAGTCCACGAATGACAATCAACTACTTCCATTTCTTACTTCGTATTTGATTGAAATAGAGCCTCGATTCAAAGATTATATTTCCTTCACTACAGAACAGTTTTCTGATTATGATGCCATTATCGCTACCGGAAGTAATAATACATCGAGGTATTTTGAACATTATTTTGGCAAGGTACCCCACATCATTCGAAAAAATAGAAATTCTGTAGCCGTTCTTACTGGTGAAGAAACCAAAGAACAGTTAGAAGCTTTGGGGAAAGATATTTTTACTTACTACGGTTTGGGATGTCGCAATGTTTCTAAAGTATATGTTCCTGAAGACTATAATTTTGATACACTTTTTAACGCTTTGTACGGATATCATGCAATTATTGACAGTCAAAAGTATGCCAATAACTACGATTATAACAAAGCGGTTTACCTAATGAGTAATTACAAATTGTTTGATAATGGATTTTTGATGATGAAAGAAGATCCTAGTTACTCCTCTCCTATTGCAACACTGTTTTATCAAAAGTATGGATCGGATGAAGAAATCTCACAAATTCTAAAAGAAGATAATGATAAAATACAATGCATTGTAGGCGCGAACAAAACCCAAAAAACTGTTGATTTTGGACAAACTCAAAGCCCTGGTCTTGGAGATTATGCTGACGGTGTTGACATTATTGAATTTTTGACAAAAATTAACTAAATAATTTATCATTTTAATAATGCATTTGTATAAGATTATTAGCACCTTTGTGGTGTTTTTTTCAATCTTATTTGAAACAAAACTCAAGACGAAATTTGGAATAATAAATCATAACAAAAATTACGATGAAGAAGCATAATTTTAGCGCAGGACCATGTATCTTACCCGAAGAAGTTTTTAAAGAAGCATCACAAGCCATTTTAGATTACAATAACTCTGGCCTTTCGGTAATCGAGATCTCCCATCGTAGCAAAGATTTTGTTGATATTATGGAAGAGGCCCGCAGCCTGGCTTTAGAATTACTAGGCCTTGAAGGAAAAGGATATAAAGCACTTTTCTTACAAGGAGGAGCGAGTACTCAATTCCTAATGGTAGCCTATAATTTACTGCAAAATAAAGCGGGATATATCAACACTGGTAGTTGGAGTGATAAAGCGATCAAAGAAGCAAAACTTTTTGGAGATGTGGTAGAACTTGCTTCTTCAAAAGATGCTAATTTCAACTATATCCCAAAAGGTTATGAAGTACCTGAGGATTTGGATTATGTACACTGTACAAGTAATAACACTATTTTTGGAACACAAATCAAGGATTTTCCAAAATCGAATGCACCTTTAATTTGTGACATGAGTAGTGACATCTTCTCTAGACAAATGGACTTCTCTAAGTTCTCATTGATATATGCTGGAGCCCAAAAGAATATGGGACCTGCAGGAACTACATTAGTAGTGATAAAAGAGGATATCTTAGGAAAAATCAACAGACAAATCCCATCGATGCTTGATTACCAAGTACATCTAGGTAAAGCAAGTATGTTTAACACCCCTCCTGTTTTTGCAGTATACACTTCTATGCTCACCTTGAGATGGCTAAAAAACCTAGGAGGATTGGCTACTATCGAAGAGCTAAATGAGAAAAAGGCCAACCTTATTTATTCTGAAATAGATGTAAATCCATTATTCAAAGGTTTTGCTGCCAAAGAAGATCGTTCTGTAATGAATGCCACTTTTACACTGGTGAATGAAGATTTAAAAGAGACATTTGATGCCATGTGGAAAGAAGCTGGAATTAACGGTGTTAATGGACACCGTAGTGTAGGCGGATATCGCGCTAGTATGTACAATGCTATGACTATAGAAAGTGTAGCCGCATTGGTAGACGTAATGGGCGATTTAGAAAGAAAAGCATAAAACCAACATTTAAAACTTAAAAATTAATAATGAAAGTATTAGCAAACGACGGAGTATCACAAAGTGGTATTAATGCCCTCGAAAAAGTAGGGTTCGAAGTATTAACTACGACCGTCGCTCAAGACCAGTTGGTGGATTACATTAATGATAACGAAATCTCTGTTTTATTAGTAAGAAGTGCCACCAAAGTAAGAACCGATATTATAGACAACTGTCCTTCGCTAAAAATCATTGGACGTGGTGGTGTTGGTATGGATAATATTGATGTTGCCTATGCTAGAGAAAAAGGGTTACATGTAATCAATACCCCTGCAGCCTCTTCTGGTTCAGTTGCAGAACTAGTATTTGCTCATTTGTATGGTGGAGTTCGTTTTTTACATGACTCCAATAGAAATATGCCTTTAGAAGGTGATAGCAAATTCAAAAATCTTAAGAAATCTTACGGTGGAGGAATTGAGCTTAGAGGAAAAACTCTTGGTATCATCGGAATTGGACGAATCGGACAAGCTACTGCCAAAATTGCAATTGGTGTTGGAATGAACGTAATAGCATTTGATCCGTTTATAGAAGAAGTAGATATCCCATTGGAATTCTTTGATGGACAATCGGCAAACTTTAAGATCAAAACCGTATCCAAAGAAGAAGTACTTAAAAATGCCGATTTCTTTACTCTTCATGTGCCTGCACAAAAAGAATATGTGATCGGAAAAGCCGAAATCGCACAAATGAAAGATGGTGCTGGACTTGTAAACGCTGCTCGAGGCGGTGTTGTAGATGAAGTTGCATTGGTTGAAGCTTTGGAAAAAGGAAAATTAGGCTTTGCAGGACTTGATGTATTCGAAAATGAGCCTAGCCCTGCCATCAAGGTACTAATGAACAGCAAAATCTCTTTAACTCCTCATATTGGAGCTGCCACTGGTGAAGCTCAAGATCGTATCGGAGTAGAACTTGCTGATCAGATTATTTCTATACTGAAATAACCAGATAAAAAGTAATATTAAAAACGCCATTTCTTTACGGGAATGGCGTTTTTTATTCTTTCATCCTTGAAATGTGTCATTCATCGAATTGTCGGCAAAATAAAGTAGTATCATATTTTTAATTCTACATAGAAAAGATGTAATTTTAATTATCATTAATAAAAACTAAACTACTATGTCAGGAATTCTAGATCTTTTAGATAGCCCGATGGGCAGACAAATCATTAACGGTGTAAGTTCTCAAACCGGTCAACCTGCTAATAAAACAGGAGATTTGTTGAGTATGGCTATGCCAGTACTTATGGGTGCAATGCAACGTAACGCTTCTACTCCAGAGGGAGCTTCTGGTTTACTTAATGCTTTATCAGGAAAGCACACTGGAGGAATTTTGGACAACCTAGGAGGTTTATTTGAAGGTGGTGTTGATCAAAGCGTTTCTGATGATGGTGCGGGAATATTAGGACATATCCTTGGAGGTAAACAACCAGCAGTTGAAAATGCATTAAGCCAAAAATCTGGAATGGATGCAGGTTCTGTTGCACAAATTCTAAAGGTTGCCGCTCCAATTTTGATGGGAGTCCTAGGTAAGCAAGCTTCTCAAAGCAATGTAAGCGATGCCAACGGATTATTAGGCATGTTGGGTAATATGTCTGGTGGTGGTGCTGGATCTAAGCAACAATCATTAATAGAATCTTTTCTTGATGCAGATGGAGACGGAAGTATCCTAGATGATGTAGCAGGTATGTTGTTAAGCGGTAGCGGAAGCAAGAAAGGCGGACTTGGTGGTCTGCTAGGTGGATTATTTGGAAAATAAAAACAGATCATAAATAATGGTTAAAGCCGAAGAGAAATCTTCGGCTTTTTTGTATTTTAAGCGTAGTATGTGGAAAAATATAATGTATATCATTGTTTTGGGAGTTTTTATCTATAGTTGTTCAACAACTAAGGACAGAAACCTCTTGGCGACCAATGATAGTCAAATGTCTGATACGCTCAGAATAGCCAATGACAGTCTGGAATATGAAATCATTATTATAGAACCTGGATTTAATGCCTGGTTACTCACTCAACGCCCAAGAGGGTATTATTCAGAAAATTTCTTAGAAACACGTAATAACCTTTTTGTAATAGAATATAATCAAAGGGTACAACAACCGCTGCGTTTTGATCCCAACTTGTACATGCAACCCATTAACTATGAATCTGGAATTGCATATGGTTATGAGGTAAATTATTTACTGTACAATTACTTCTTGTTCTTTCAACAACAATATCGACAACGTTTTACCTTTGCTCGTGGGCAAACGTTTTGATTTACAGATTTTTTAGTTGTATTTTTGCTACATGCAAAAATTTAAGGATCGCTGGCAAATAACATCCAACTGGCAATTACTATTTCCGTTTTTGGGCTTGACAAGCCTTGTACTTTCTGGATATCTTATTGGTAAAAGAATCATTAGTATTTTTGAATTGCAACCTAATGATGTAGCTTATCTGGGTATTTTATCTTCGCTAAGCATTTTATTTGCTGCAGTTCTTCTTTGGATTACGCTTAAACTTTTTAGTGTACTAGAAAAAAAATGGGAAGTCACCTATCGATGGGAATTGATCGCTATTTTTATTGCCTTTGCGGTTACAGGATCTACTGCAGCCCGAATATCCGACCCTATCATCTCATTAATAGGACTTAGCAAAGAAACCACCAGTGGTTGGATTTACTGGCCACTACGCATATTCCTGATCTTCCCTGTATATCAAATTATACTATTGATCGTAGGATGGTTATTTGGTCAGTTCAAATTCTTCTGGAATTTTGAAAAGAAAATGCTTTCTAGAATGGGATTTGCTCGTTTTTTAAAGAATTAAGATATTTCTGCATCGATAATATCTTCTACTTTTTCTTTTTTGAATACATAGGTATACAACCACATAATGGTAAACGTAGGGATCACATCAAAACCTGGCAAAGCCTCTTCTACAAATGTAACAAAACCTGCTGCTTTACCTACATTTCCTTTATACATTCTTGTCATAAGATAAGCTGCCAATGGAGCCCACACCACATCTCCAAATTCTCCTATCATAGGAATCACAAAGGTCACCATTCCCATTGCATCAAATAGAAGACTTAGTGCTAATTTTTTATATTTTTCTTTTGCCATAAACTTATAATTAGGTTGTTACTAATTAATTAGCAAATTGTATTCCAAAAAAATTAAGTCAAATCTGAGGTAATTAATCTTAGGAATTCTGTGCGAGTTTCTATTTTTTCAAATTGCCCTCTAAATCCTGAAGTTGTTGTAACAGAATTCTGTTTTTGAACTCCACGCATCATCATGCACATATGTGAAGCTTCAATAACCACAGCTACTCCCTTAGGTTTTAAGGTATCATTGATACATTCTAAAATATCATGAGTTAATCGCTCTTGCACTTGTAGTCTTCTGGCAAAGACATCCACAATTCGAGGCAATTTACTCAATCCGACAATATGTCCGTTTGGGATATACGCAATGTGAGCTTTACCAAAAAATGGGAGCATATGATGTTCACAAAGCGAATACAGTTCGATATCCTTCACAATTACCATATCGTCATAATCCTCCTTAAACATGGCTCCTTTTAATATTTCTTCAGGATTTTGATCATATCCTTGAGTCAAAAAGAGCATCGCTTTGGCTGCTCTTTCAGGGGTTTTTAGGATCCCATCTCTTTCGGTATCCTCTCCTATATCCTCAATGATTGATTTAAACTTCTCTTTTACTTCTTCTGTGACCTCAATATTATACTCTTCAAAATTCTTATAAAGCATTGTGACTAATTCTGTATTTCTTTTTTCAATTTGCTCCTAAAGGTAGTGTATAATTTATTAAGTTTTGGATTTATCACAAATTGGCAATATCCCTGTTCGCTATTTTGATTGTAGTAATTCTGGTGATATCCCTCTGCGTTGTAGAAAGGCCCTAATGCCATTACCTCTGTTACTATAGGCGCATCAAAAACATTTTGAGTTGTTAATTCTTCAATAATCCCTTCGGCTATCTGCTTTTGTTCTTCGTTACTGTAGTAGATACCACTTCTATATTGTGTTCCTTTATCCGCTCCTTGTCGATTAAGTGTAGTAGGATCGTGTGTAGCAAAGAACACTTCTAATAACTCTTTGTAAGTAATAATAGTAGGATTATACTCAATTTTGATGGCTTCTGTATGCCCAGTTCTACCTGTGGTTACTTCTCGATATGCAGGATTTTTGATGGTACCACCGGTGTAACCAGAAGTAACACTGATCACTCCTTCCAAACGTTGAAAAACAGCTTCTGTACACCAAAAACAACCTCCTGCAACAACTGCAATATCTGTATTCATTTCTTTATTCATTTTGTAAAATCAATTAGTTTTTAAGCTAAAATACGGTGATCCCGAAAATCACTTTTACTTTTTAACTTTTCGTTAGTACGCCATGCGTTTCAACAATCCTAGATTTGCAAAAGATCAAAAAGTAAGGATTTTAGTACAATTTATGAATATATCACTATGCTTCAAATTTAGTGTCTTTTTCTTTTTGAGTACCATGCTTATGATGGCTCAGGAAAAGAAAGAAATACATGCCAAAAGAATATCCAATCCCCCAAAGATAGATGGCGTCCTTTCTGACGAGGTATGGCAGGATATCCCTGCTAGCGGTAATTTTCATATGTGGCAGCCCGGTAATGAAGGTAGCATTCCAGAAAACCTACAATCTGAAATCAAAATGGCCTACGATGATAAAGCAGTGTATTTTGCTGCCTATTTATATGATAATGAGCCTGACAAAATATTACGACAATTCAGTCAACGAGATAATGTTTTTGTACAAACCGATTTCTTTGCCGTTAGCATCAATACTTATAATGACGGTATTAATGAAACTCGTTTCTATATTACTAGCGCAGGTACCATCGGAGACTCCAGAGCTGATCAGTTTAATGAAGACTTCAGTTATAATGTAGTGTTTGACGCTAAAGCTTCTTTTGATGAAAAAGGCTGGTATGCAGAATTTAAAATTCCATATAACGCATTGCGTTTCCCTGAGGTCGATGTGCAAGATTGGAGTATTAATTTTTACAGACGTTTACAACAACGCAATCAATCCCATAGCTGGAATTTTATCAATAATGAAATTGGACAGCGAACACAATATAATGGATTGGTAACAGGCGTAAAAGGAATAAACCCTCCGGTACGATTGACCTTTTTCCCGTTTTTACAAGGATTGGTTTCTACCGTTGATGGAGAAACCGAAACCGATTTTAGTGCAGGTATGGATGTCAAATATGGCTTGAGCGATAGTTTTACGCTCGATGCAACGTTGATTCCTGATTTTGGACAAGCAGCATTTGATGAAGTCCGATTAAATCTCGGCCCTTTTGAACAGACCTTTGGAGAGAACCGACAGTTCTTTACCGAAGGGACAGAACTTTTTAATAAGGGGAATATTTTCTTTTCCAGGCGGGTGGGTAATGGTCCTAGTAGTTTTGTAACGCATGATGATCTTCAGGAAAATGAAGTTGCTGAAGATAACCCTTCAAAAGTGAACCTTCTGAATGCACTAAAAATTTCAGGAAGAACCAAAGATAATTTAGGAATTGGAGTATTTAATGCGATTACCGAAAAGACTGAAGTACGAATTACAGATACGATTACCGGCAACATTAGAAAGCAAGTGGTAGAACCTTTGGCTAATTATAATATTTTGGTATTGGATCAACAATTTAATCAAAACTCTTCGGTTTCATTAATTAATACCAGTGTGATTCGTAATGGAAGTGGTTTTAGAGACGCCAACGTAACGGGTCTAGCCTGGAATCTAGCCAATAAGGCTAATTCCTATCGTTTTACAGGAAGGACTATCGTGAGTCAAATCAATTTACCAGGGGATAATATTGGTGGATTTGCTTCAGAAATAGATTTTGATCGTATCAAAGGAAATTTCCGCTTTGGTTTTGGTCATGACTTGGCCAATAAAACTTATGACATCAATGATTTAGGAGTGAATTTCAGAAATAACTTTAATAATTTCAGAATAAGTGCTTCTTACCAGATTTTTGAACCCAAAGGAATCTTTAACAACTACCGGATTAGCACTTTTATAAGGCACCGTAGACTATACGATCCTAATGTACAGACCAGAAACAGTGCCGGAATAGATTGGTTCTTTGTGACCAGAGAACGGTTTGCTTTTGGAGGTTTTTCTAGCTATAATTCTGATAATGACGATTATTTCGAACCTCGTGTTCCCGGAAGGTTTGTAACCTTTAGTGAAAACCTTGGGGGCAACATGTGGGTGTCTTCTGACTATCGTAAAAAATTCGCTTATGACGTCAGAGCATTTTATCGCAACTGGTTTGCCGATCCACAAGAAAGATATGGTATCAATATATCTCCCCGATATCGTTTCTCAGATAATTTTTTAGTGATATGGACTACCGATTATTCGGTAAGAAAACGAGATTTTGGATTCATCGATCTTGAAGATGATAATGTTTTTCTTGGGCAAAGAGATATCACCACTATAGAAAATAGTCTAAGTGCCAGTTATAATTTTGACTCGTACAAAGCCATTAATTTAAGGTTTAGAAACTTTTGGAGTGCAGCAGATTATACAGAAAATACTTTCTTTTTATTGAATGATGATGGAACCAGGGATATAACAGATTATGATACTACCGAAAACGATCCGAATACCAATTTTAACATCTGGAATCTGGATTTAAGCTTTAACTGGAGATTTGCTCCTGGTAGTGAAGCTACCCTACTCTACAGAAATCAAATTTTCAATCAGGATAATTTCTCAACCCTCAATTATACCGATAGTTTGAATAATCTATTTGATCAACCCATACAACACACATTATCGTTAAGAGTGGTGTATTTTATTGATGTGAATAACTTAAAGCGTTCTTCCAAGGGATAATGTTGGGGATTGTACGGATATTGTTTACTTTCACTGCTCGTAACTTGAAAATACATGATCAAAGCAAGTAACATTCATAAAAATTATGGGGATCTACATGTACTAAAAGGTGTAGATCTACATATCAAAAAAGGGGAAATAGTTTCTATTGTCGGGGCTTCTGGAGCAGGAAAAACTACCCTTCTTCAGATTTTAGGTACTTTGGACCGCGCCAATGAAATAAAAAACAGTGACCTAAGTATCAATAGTACCAACATTAATGGATTATCACAAAAACTACTGTCTAAGTTTAGAAATGAACAATTAGGGTTTATTTTTCAGTTTCATCAGCTATTACCCGAGTTTACTGCCTTAGAAAATGTGTGCATCCCTGCTTTGATCAAAAAGACTCCAAAAGCCGATGCAGAAAAGCGTGGCAAAGAGTTGCTGGATTTTTTGGGACTCTCACATCGTTACGATCACAAACCCAGTGAACTTTCTGGTGGAGAACAACAACGCGTAGCAGTAGCCAGAGCCTTGATCAACAACCCTAATGTAATTTTTGCCGACGAACCTTCTGGAAATCTAGATAGTGAGGCTGCCGAGAAACTACATAAGTTGTTTTTTAAACTTAGGGATGAATTTGGACAAACCTTTGTTATTGTTACTCATAATCAGGAATTAGCGGACATGGCAGATCGCAAATTGGTAATGGTCGACGGTAAAATAATTAGCTAGCGATTTGAAAAAGTTGAAAGCATCAGAACTTAAGGATTTTCTGGATGAAAAAGCGGCTTTGTATGAGCAACCCAAATTCATCGAAACCGATCCTGTACAGATTCCACATTTATTTACCCAAAAAGAAGATATTGAAATTGCAGGTTTTTTGACTGCCACTATTTCGTGGGGTAATAGAAAAAGTATTCTTACCAATGCGCACAAGCTAATGCACCTTTTAGGGAACAGTCCATATGATTTTATAATGAATCACGATCAATATCACCTAGATAGTTTGGATGACTTCGTACATCGCACTTTTAACGGTATTGATCTTCGTTATTTTTTAACCGCTTTGCGACATATCTATACCAAATACGAGGACATGGAGGCTTTTTACGCGCAATATGCTAGTGAGGCTCATCTTCAAAATGCGATTCATAATTTCAAAAAGGAATTTTTCTCTTTAGAACACCCTGCCAGAACTCAAAAGCATATTAGTGATCCGGCAAAAAATTCTGCAGCTAAGCGTATCAACATGTTTTTACGATGGATGATCCGTAACCCAAAAGCAGGTGTAGACCTTGGGATCTGGAATACCCTATCCCCTGCTCAACTCTCTTGTCCACTGGATGTACACTCTGGCAATGTGGCCAGAAAATTAGGGTTGCTTAAACGGAAACAAAACGATGGTAAAGCGCTATTTGAATTAGATAAAAAACTTCGTTCTTTGGACGCTTTAGATCCTGTTAAATACGATTATGCTTTGTTTGGACTAGGAGTTTTTGAAAAGTTCTAAAACTTAAATTCATCTTAATTGTCCTTATATATCTTGCCTAAAGGCCTAATTTTGTGTTAGCTTTTGAGTTGATAATCGTCTAAATCTCAATAATTATAGGATTTTCTAGTTTTAGTATAAGAGAATACTATGATGATTGATCTTCTGAACAAAAGAGATCATTTACTTTAACAACGTAAAATTTGGAATACAAAAATGATAGCCCCAGCTTTTCCACATAATGAATTAAAAAGACAACGGGAGGTTGAAAAATACGGTCTTTTAGATTCTCTACCCGAAGAAAGTTTTGATAACATCACAAAACTAATAAGTTATATTTGCGATGTTCCTATTGCATTAATCACTTTATTAGATAAGGAACGTAATTTCCTGAAGTCCCATCACGGTATTCCTTTTAACGAATCCCCTAGAGAAATCTCTTTTTGCGGTCATGCTATCAATGCAGAAGGCCCTATCATGATTGTAGAAGATTCACGCAAAGATGAACGATTTCAAGGAAATCCCCTTGTTGATGATTATAAAGCCATTTTTTATGCTGGTGTTCCTTTGGTTAATAGCGAAGGTTATAAATTAGGAACCCTTTGTGTATATGACCATAAACCAAGAAAACTGGATGAAAAACAAATCAACACCTTGATAGATTTATCAAAACAGGTGGTTAGTTTGTTCGAACAGAACTACAATAATATTCAGTTAAAGAAAGCGCAGGAAGATCTGCAAGAAAGAAATGAGAACCTAAGAAAATTTGCCAGTGTAGTGTCTCATGATCTTAAATCTCCATTGGCTAATATTGTAATGCTTACAGATCTTTTGGCAGAAGAAAATAAAAATACCCTTAATCCAGATTCCGTAGAATATCTGCATCACCTAAGAAGTTCTTCTTTATCCCTTAGAGATTACATCGATGGTTTGCTACAGTTTTACAGAAGCGATCATTCTATAGAAAAAAGAGAAACAGTGGATTTAGTTCCTTTTTTCGAGAACATCAAAGAACTTACCGCTACGGGAGGTGACATACATTTTGAGTATCCCAAAAACCCAAAAAGTATCTACATCAATAAATCAGGTTTAGAACAAGTTTTTGTTAATTTGATTACCAATGCTATCAAATATAACTCCAAGGAAAACATAGAAATAGGAATCACTTTCGAGGAGCAAGATGACCGATATTCGTTTTCTGTAAAAGATAATGGCGATGGTATTTCTGAAGAACATCGATCCAAAATATTTGGTCTTTTCACCACTTTAGGAAAAGAAGACAGAAACGGTAATATGGGAAGCGGAATTGGTCTGGCAACCGTAAAAAAAGTGGTGTCAAACCTTGGCGGATGCATTCAGGTAAACTCTGAAATAAACAAAGGAAGTGAATTCAATTTTACACTATCCAAACAATAAAACCGAATTTAAAACACTGTAAATCTTTTACTTATATCAATTTACATTATCCTACGATTTAAATCTTTTCCCTTTAATTTGTTTAGATTGGTTCTAAAGAATAATAATTCCTTTACAAACTAAACATTAGGGTCACATTTCTTTAATAAACATAAAACATCTTCATAAAGTTGTTCAGCTGGGGCATGAGTTACATTTGTCTAAACAAAAAAAACTCACACAACCATGAAAAATCATTTTATAATTGCTGCTCTAGCGTCCGCATTACTTGTTACTTCTTGTGATGTTGATGACTTTTCGGGCAACCCTAAACCACCAACAGGACAAATCGAATTTGCTAACCACTCTATTTCTCCTGTTTTATTGAAAACTACTTCGGAATTTTCTGATGTTGAGATCTACAACATCCTTTCTTCTGAAGATACTTATGTTCCTGATTTTGTATATGGTTCTATGGCCGATGGTGCTGGACTTTTAAGAAGTAAAAACGGTACTTATACACTAATCAACAACATCGAGGCTGATTACTCAGTTGCTAGAATTACACTAGACGAAACTTTTAAGCCAGTAAAAGGAGAGCATATTTTGAATGCTGTTGCAACAGCTAACACTGCTCAGTGTTCTGGTTCTATGATTACACCAAGAGAGCACGGATTTGGACCACTTTACCTATCTGGTGGTGAGTGGGGAGGAAACTCTAAAGGGGTTTTTGCTACGGATCCATTTAGAATGGCAGAGGCTGCATCTGTACCAAGAATGTTACCAGCCATGGGACAATGGTCTACAGAAAATGCTGTAGCGCTTAATATGCGTGCTTATCCAGGAAAAACTGTTGTATTTATTGGAGATGATAATAGTGATAACGAAATACCTTCTGGACAATTAGGAATGTACGTAGGTAGAATTGGAGACTTAGAAGGTGGTAAATTATACGGTCTTAAAGTTACTGCTCCAGATGTTACTTATGAAGTAGATATGAAAGAAGGTGTTGAATACGATATGGAATTCGTAGAATTACAAGAAAGAGATATCGATTTGTTAGATGCCGAAGCTAAAGAAAAAGGTGTAATGGGATTCTCAAGGTTAGAAGATCTTGACTGGAGAAGAGGAAACAGAAAAAACAACCAGGAGCTTTACTTTGCAGTAACAGGTAGAGAAAAGCCAGGATTAGTAGGAAGAGGTACTATCGCAGGAAGAATCTACAAGGTAATCCTTAATCCAAGAGACCCTTCAGGTCCAGGAAAAATCGTTTGTGTTCTTGACGGAGACGTTGAAGGAGGAAAAGCTGAAGCTTTCCATAGTCCAGATAACATTTTGGTAACAGAAAACTATGCATATATCCAGGAAGATCCAAACGGAATCTCTAAGCCAGCTGCAGATCACTTTGCTAGATTATACCAATATGACTTAAACACAGGAGCTTTAAAAACTGTTTTAGAGTGTGATCAAATCATGGCAGAGTCTCTAGGATACGGACCATCAACAAGAACTTGGGAAATCACTGGAATGATCGATATTTCTGAAACTATCGGTGTAGATGAAACCTTTTTATTAATTACTCAAAACCACGGATGGGAAAGAGAAGATGGAGTTCCATTTACTGATCCTACTGCAAATCCTGATTTGGCGAATAGCCGTAAAGAAGGAAGTATGTTGTATGTGGTTAGAGGATTAGAAAGATAACCTATGATTATCAGGAATTTTCTAAACATAAACAAAGGGGCTTATTTTATGATAAGCCTCTTTGGCATATTAAGCTTTTGTTCTTGCACCAAAGAAAAGCCGAAAACTGAAAACATATCTCATAAGGAACAGCTTAAAAATCAGTTTGATCAGGATATTTCTATGGCTATTCTATTTTTGGATAGTGCTGCTACGGATCAAAGTAAACTAAAACAGCATTTAACTGCTTCAAGAACATATTTCAAAAAAATTGAACCTGTATTGGCTGCTTTAGATATCGAAAACTATGGTTTTTTGAATCAACCTAATATTCTGAAAGTTGAAGAAGATGACTATACCGACATTAAAGTCAAAAAAGCTAGTGGTTATCAAGTGTTAGAAGAAGAAGTATATGCTGATGAAATGGATAATGAAGTAATACAAAAACACCTTTCTCTTGTTTCCAATCGTTTAAAACTAGTGAAAGAAAATATTAGTTTTACGCATGTAAAGCCTTATCACTTTTTATGGTTGTTCCGAAAAGCCATTGTAAGAATTGGCATCACAGGAACAACGGGGTTTGATTCTCCAGTATTGGAAAACTCTCTCGAAGAGTCCAAAATTGTGTATCAGAGCTTACAAACCTCTTTATCGTATTATCGAGATCAATTCAAAGATCAAACGCTTTTTGACGAATGGAACAAGGAAATTGATGCAACGACGAAGGATTTATCTGGTGATTTTAATGCCTTTGATCGATACCACTTTATAAAAAACCATACGCATAAACAATTAGTATTGTGGAATAAAATGGTTGAAGATTGGGGTGCTACCTTCCCTTTTGAATTGGCCATCAAGAATGAAGCTAATTCTCTGTTTTCTGATGCTACTTTTAATCTTACGTTCTTCTCTGATCAAAACTCTGGACCAATAAGTCCAGAAAAAGTGGCCTTAGGGGAAAAACTATTTTATGACACCAATTTATCGTCTGCAAATCAAATAAGTTGTGCCACATGCCACCATCCAGATAAAGCATTTACCGATGGTCTAAAAATTGGGAAAGGAGTTACCCGTAACACCCCTACTCTTTTGTATGCTGGATTACAACAGGATTTCTTCTATGACAAAAGAGCCGGAAGCTTGGAAGGGCAAATTGTATCTGTAGTAGAAAATGAAAATGAATTTCATACGGATTTAGAAACTCTTAAAAATGTAGTGAGCAATGATAGTGTTTATGCAAATGCCTTTAAAGAGGTATTTCATAGAAATGACATCACTGACGCACATATTAGGAATGCTATTGCGAGCTACATCAGAAGCTTGAATCCATTTAACTCCAAATTTGATCGTAATATCAATGATTTGGAAAATTCATTGACACAAAGCGAAATCAATGGGTTTAACCTGTTTCATGGTAAGGCAAAATGTGCCACTTGTCACTTTGCTCCTCTTTTTAACGGTACCGTTCCACCAGATTATAAGGAATCGGAGATAGAACTCATTGCTGTACCAGAACAAAACGATACCATTAATGCAACAATTAGTCCTGATTTGGGAAGGTATTACGTATACAAGACCCCTGAGAGAAAACATTTTTTCAAAACCTCTACGGTACGAAATGTGAGTAAAACTGCTCCCTACATGCACAACGGAGTATATAACTCTTTGGAAGAAGTAGTTGATTTTTACAACCGTGGCGGAGGAGCCGGAATCGGTATCGATCAAGAATACCAAACACTACCTCCTGATCCACTAAATCTCAATCCTCAAGAAATTAAAGATTTGATCGCTTTTATGGAGTCTTTAGAGGATCAAGACGATTCATATGCCGAAACCAAAACAGAAAAGCTGGCTTCGACTACAAACTAGAACTCTTATGGTTCTTTCCTCTTAATTAGATAAGTGATAACGTTAATACTATCCTAACAAATTTAGCGTTATCACTTTTTAAATACCTTCTTACAACACCTTTTTTACGGCTATTACATAAAAAGAACATATTCAATCAAATAAAACCTTTTATCTGAGTATTTTTTGTTAATTTTATTAAGAATTGTTCTAATTAATTCAATTCTCAAAATTGCAATGATATTACCTGCTGTACCGATTAATGAAAATTTTAGACTCGAGGCCCTAAAAGCATTGGAAGTTCTTGATACGGAAACGGAAAAAGAATTTGATGAGATTACGGCCCTGGCTAATTTTATTTGCGATACAGAGGTAGCATTGATTTCTCTTGTAGACAAAAGCAGAATGTGGTTTAAATCCAAAAATGGGGTTTCCATTTGCGAAACACCAAGAGATAACTCCTTGTGCTCCCACGCAATTTTAAATCCAGAAACACCTCTACTGGTCAAAGATACTAGGGAAGATGAACGATTTAATAAAGAGACTATTCATTTAGAAGACAAAGTTGTGGTTTTTTATGCAGGTATCCCATTGGTAAACAAGGATGGTTTTGCACTTGGCACCTTGTGTGTTATGGATAGTAAACCTAGGGAGCTTTCAGAAAAACAACTAGAATCTCTGAACTCTCTAGCCAAACAAGTAGTAATCCTTTTTGAGTTAAACAAAAAGAATAACGATCTTCAAAAAATTCAACGAAAGTTAAAGAAGAAGAATGAGGCATTAAAGGAATTTGCACGGGTAATTTCGCATGATCTTAAAATGCCATTGGCTAATATCATTACCACTACAGATCTTTTGAAATTATTACTAGATAAAAAGTTGGACAAAGAAAGCTTGCAGTATTTTGATTATATCAAAACTTCTTCTTTCTCTATGAGTGGATACATTAGTGATGTACTGGATCACTATGAAAGTGAAAGTTTGATTCATAATAAACCAGAAAAGTTCAGTTTGAATGAACTACTCCAAGAAATTATCGAACTATTGAGTATAAAACCAGATATTTCCTTTAATTTCCCAGAAAATGACCCGGTATTAGAATCTAATCGCTCTGCGTTAAAGCAGGTATTCTTCAACCTTATTGGAAATAGTATAAAGTATAACGATAAAGAACGGATTGAGATCACTATCGATCAAAGTGAAGATGCTAACTTTTATTATTTCAGTATTACAGATAATGGAATGGGCATTCCAGAAAGTCAAATAGAAACTATTTTTGATCTTTTCACCACCGCAGGGATGGCAGACCGAAGTGGCAATAAAGGTAATGGTATTGGGCTGTCCACGGTAAAAAAAATAGTTGAAAATCTAGGCGGATCCATCAGCGTAAACTCCAAAGAAAAAGTAGAAACTACTTTCAATTTTTGTATCAAAAAGAAGCTTTAATCTATTATTTTCTTTATTGTCTGTATACAGGCTTCTGCACACTTTTCTCCATCGATTGCTGCAGAAATAATCCCTCCTGCATATCCAGCTCCTTCACCACAAGGATATAAACCTTTGATCTGAATATGTTCTAAGGATATACGATCTCTTGGTATTCTTACCGGTGATGAAGTTCTTGACTCTGGTGCATGCGCAACAGCATCATTGGTTAAATATCCCGGCATACTCTTATTAAACATGCTGAACCCTTTTTGTAAAGTTTGATGGATAAATTCGGGGAATACCGCTTTCATATCCACAGCAGTCAGTCCTGGCTTGTACGAAGTATCAGGCAAATCAGAAGATACTTTTCCCTGAACCAAATCCTGCAAGCGTTGAGCAGGGACTCTTTGGGTTTCTCCTGCCAGCATCCATGCTTTTTGTTCTATTTCCTTTTGAAAATACATCCCAGACAGCGGTCCAAACTTCTTGTACGCTTTAAAATCCTCAAGTCTTAACTCTACGACGATACCACTATTGGCAGTTGGTTGATCTCGTTTGGAAGGAGACCATCCGTTGGTCACTACTTCTCCCGGACTGGTGGCACAAGGAGCAATGACACCTCCTGGACACATACAAAAAGAATACATCCCTCTGCCATCAACTTGTTTGACGATGCTGTAAGGTGATGGTGGTAAATACGGACCTCGTACTTTGCAAGAATATTGTATTTGATCTATCAATTGTTGCGAATGCTCTACCCTAACCCCAAGGGCAAAGGGTTTGGCTTCTATGGTAATTTTCTTTCTGTAGAGCAATTCAAAAATATCTCGAGCAGAATGTCCTGTGGCCAAAATCACTTTACGGGTATCGATAACAGTTCCACCTTTGAGCTCCACTCCTGCGATTTCAGAATCTTTAACCTTAAGATCCACCACTCTGGAATTAAAACGTATCACTCCACCTCTCTCGATAATCTTTTCTCGCATTGCAGCAATAATACCGGGTAATTTATTGGTCCCAATGTGTGGATGAGCCTCAACCAGTATCTGGTCAGTGGCACCAAAGCCTACCAAAAGTTTTAATATTCGTTGCACATCCCCTCGCTTACGGGATCTTGTATATAATTTACCATCACTGTAGGTACCGGCACCTCCTTCTCCAAAGCAATAATTGGAATCTTCATTAACGATATGATCTCTGTTAATTGCTTTAAGATCTCTTCTACGCGTTCTTACATCCTTACCTCTTTCCAACACTATAGGTTTACAACCTAATTCTATACATCGCAATGCGGCGAACAATCCCGCAGGCCCTGCTCCAATAATTACTGCCTCTGGGGCATTGGTAACATCTGGATATTCGGGTAATGGTATAGAAACATCAGTGTATTCTTCCTGTACATACACCTGGAGTTTTAAATTGACTTTTATCTGGCGTTGCCTGGCATCTATAGATCGTTTTAAAATCCTGATATGGCTAATTTCATGAAACGGAATACCATTTTTCTTGGAAACAGATCGTTTTAGAAGTTCTGGGTTCGACGCAGTTTCTGGAGAAACTTGTATGCTAAATTCGTATTGCAATGGATATGGTTAGTTAAAACATTTTGACGAAGATACGATAAACTTTAGATCATTTTTATCGATAAAATAGTCTATTTTTAGGTTTATTGGATAGATTGGTAAAACAATAGCTCATCTAAACTTTTTGATAGTTTAACCTTTTCTTAAGGTATTAGTTCCTATATTTGGTTGAAACAAACCTTAAATTTACAATTATGAAAAAGCTATTTTTATTAGCGATTGCCGTAATCGGTTTCACATTTACTACCAATGCACAAGACATCAAATTTGGTTTTAAGGGAGGGGTCAACTTTGCCACTTTAAATGGAGATGATGTTGATGATGCATTAGATGGAAGAACAGGTTATCATATTGGAGCTGTGGCTCAAATAAGCCTGTTAGAGACTATTGCACTTCAACCTGAACTTATCTATTCTGCTCAGGGACTTGATGATTTGGATATCGATTATTTAAATCTTCCTGTGCTATTTAAATTGAAATTCGCTGGTATTGCAAGTGTAGAAGCAGGTCCACAATTCGGTTTTGTAGTAAACGACGGTTTTGAAGTGGGTGAGCCAGAAAGCTTTGACTTGAGTGGAGCTGTTGGTGCTGGTGTAGAGTTTGGTGGATTCTTCGGGCAAATTCGTTACAACTTTGGTTTAACAGATGTTGTAGAAGATGCAGAAGCAAAGAACTCTAATTTCCAGGTTTCTGTTGGATATTACATCTTTTAATTAAAAGATATACAATAATGAAAAAAGCGGGAAGGTTTTTCTTCCCGCTTTTTTATGCCCAAGATTTTGCTAAACATTCATGTAATAGTTTTAGATCCTTAAAAATTCCTAAATGCCAAATCGTAATTCATAAATGTTATAGTATATTTGAAAAACACTAAAAACGAATGCAGTTTAAACACCCAGAATTTCTTTATGCTCTTTTTGCCCTTATCATTCCCATTCTGGTGCATTTATTTCAATTAAGACGTTTTCAAAAAGTAGCATTTACCAACGTACAATTTCTAAAAGCGGTAACCATACAAACCCGCAAAAGTTCACAGCTCAAAAAATGGTTAACTCTACTTACTAGGCTTTTCATTTTGGCTGCCATTTGTATTGCCTTTGCGCAACCGTTTTTGGCTTCAGAAGATACTGTCGGTAAAAAAAGTGATACGGTAATATATCTAGACAACTCTTTTAGTATGCAGGCAAAAGGTGCTAAGGGGCCTCTTTTAAAGAGATCTGTACAGGAAGTACTAAGCGAGTTTTCTGAAGAAGAAACTTTTTCTCTGTTTACCAATACGGAGACTTTTATCAAAGTGACCAAAAAAGATATTCAAAATGAGCTTTTACAACTAGAATACAGCTCTAACCAACTACCCTATCGTGCAGCTTACCTAAAAGCCAAGCAATTATTAGGAAATTCTGAAGAAACCATAAATAGAATCGTATTGGTATCTGATTTTCAGCAAAAAGAAGGTGCTTTTGAATTACCAACAGACCCAAGTACCAGAACCCATCTTGTACAAATGCAACCGGTTACTCGACAAAATGTTGCTGTAGATAGTCTTTATCTTCAAAGAAATACAAATAATGAGCTCTTACTTAAAGTGGAAGTAAGTAATACCGATAGCAATGCAGAAAACACATCAATAGCATTATATAACGATGAAAAACTAATCGCCAAAACTTCGGTTTCGATTCCTAAAAATGGAAAAACAAATACTGAATTTCGTTTGCCCGAAAATACCAAAATCAATGGTAGAGTAACGCTAGAGGATCCCGCCATCACTTTTGATAATTCTAGATATTTTACCATTAATACTCCAGAAAAAATCAAAGTAGTTGCCGTTAATGAAGCAGACGATAGCTTTATCAAAAATATTTTTACTGCAGACGAGTTTGAATTGGTGAGTAACTCAACGCAAGAGCTCAATTATAGTGATATTACCAACGCCAATTTGGTAATCCTTAATGAAATTTCTCAAATTCCGATCTCCCTAATTAATGCACTCAAACCTTTTGTAGATGAAGGAGGAACGGTCTGTTTTATCCCAGCTCAAAATGGCGATATCGCCTCATACCAACAATATATGGGTTCCTTTTCTTCTCAAGCATTATCCAATTCGGTGAATCAAGAAAAAAGAATCACGAAAATTCACTTTTCGCATCCGTTGTATTTGGGAGTTTTTGATAAAGAAGTGACTAACTTTCAATATCCAAAAGTGAATAGTTTTTATCAAACTCAAGCTCCTAATGCTATTCTTTCTTTTGAAGATAATACACCCTTTTTATACAAAACGAATAACGCGTATATCTTTACTGCAGCACTCAATACAGAAAATTCTAATTTCAAGAATTCTCCGTTAATTGTTCCAACGTTATATAATATCGGGAAACAGAGTTTAAAGCTTACAGACATATCCTATACTATCGGACAAAATAATTCGTATGATGTTCCGGTATCTCTGGGACAGGATGGTATTTTATCTTTAGTATCCGCACAGGAGCAAATCATTCCTTTGCAACAAAGTTTTTCGACAAAAGTTCGCATCACTACAGACGAAGTCCCAACAAAATCTGGGATCTATAGTCTTCAGGATAAGAATAATGTTATTCAACATGTAAGTTATAATTACGACAGTTCTGAGAGCAACCTGCAGTACTACCCACTGGGTACAACAGAAAATTATGATGTCAAAAATTCGTTGTCTGAACTTTTTTTACAGATAAAAGAAGAAACGAGTGTGAATGAACTTTGGAAATGGTTTATTATTTTTGCGCTGATATTCCTGTTGATCGAAATATTATTATTAAAATATCTGAAATGAACGTATTACTAAAGGACGCTACCATCATTGATCCATCTTCATCTTTTCATAAAAAAACCGTAGATATTCTAATCGAAGATGGGACAATTAGTAAAATAGGTTCAAATATTTCTAAAGAAGATCATATAGACGAAATTACCCTTCCTAATCTACATGTATCGCGAGGTTGGTTTGATAGCAGCGTATGTTTTGGTGAACCTGGATATGAAGAAAGAGAAACTATAACCAACGGTTTGGAAGTAGCAGCAAAAAGTGGTTTTACCAGTATCGCACTTAATCCAAACACTTTGCCTATAACTGATACTAGCGCTTCTGTAGGTTTTCTTGATAGTAAAGCAAAAAATCATGCTGTACGTCTCTACCCTATTGGATCATTAACCACAAAATCCGAAGGAAAAGACCTTGCTGAGTTGTATGATATGCAACAAGCTGGTGCGATCGCTTTTGGAGATTATAAAAAAGCCATTCAAAACCCGAACTTGTTGAAAATTGCTTTGTTATATGCCCAAAACTTTGATGGCTTGATCCTATCTTTCCCGCAGGACAATAGCATTGCAGGAAAAGGAATGGTAAATGAAGAAGAACAAAGTACATTGCTAGGATTGAAAGGGATCCCTTCTTTGGCAGAAGAACTACAAATTTCAAGAGATTTATTTTTGCTGGAGTATACAGGTGGTAAACTGCATATTCCAACCATTTCTACGGCAAAATCAGTAGCTTTGATTAAAGAGGCGAAAACAAAAGGATTACAGGTAAGTTGTAGTACAACAGTGCACCACCTTACCCTAACCGATCGGGAATTACAAACTTTTGAGACATCATATAAGGTACAACCTCCTCTTAGAACGCAAAAAGATATCGATGCGCTAAAACAAGGAATCCAAGAAGGAACTATAGATATGGTGACCAGCGATCACCAACCCATGGATATCGAAAATAAAAATGTGGAGTTTGACAATGCCAAATACGGAACAATAGGCCTGGAAAGTGCATTTGTGGCCCTTAATCATCATTTTGACCTGGATCAAACAATTACGTTACTTACCAAAGGAAAAGATATTTTTAAATTAGAAAATCAACCTTTGGAAGAAGGAAGTATTGCAGATCTATCGCTTTTTAATCCAGAAGGCGAAGCAACTTTTGAAGCAGACCACATTTTATCTACTTCTGCTAACAGTGCTTTTGTAGGTAAACCCATAAAGGGTAATGTATACGGAGTAGTGGCAAACAAACAACTGGTATTGAAATAAATATAATTTTAGGTCTTTCTCAATTATATATATCTTTAGAAAACAATTACGAAAAACATCATTATGGAATCAGACTATGCCAAACAAGGAAAAACTGCAGCCATCGTGGCTTACATTACTATCATTGGTACTATCATTGCCTTTTTCATGAATAATGATGATAAGAATCAATTTGCCAGTTTCCATATTCGACAAGCATTAGGTGTCAATATTAGCTTTTATGTATTGGGAGCCTTGGTTACCATCTTTGATTCATGGCCAATTTCTACTGCATTTTATGTGTTTATCATGGTGCTTTGGTTTTTTGGTTTGATTACAGCTATTAGAGAAGAACAAAAAACAGTACCATTACTTGGGCCTTTCTTTCAAGATTGGTTTGGCTTCATAAAATAATATAAAAAATGCGATCTAGATGGATCGCATTTTTTTATGATTGTATCGTCTTTAATCCTGTTTAGGGCTCCACTTTAATAAGTTTGGTTTTACCACTAGCATCGCCCATGCCCAGTTTTGTGTACTTGCTGGGTCAGCTACACCTTTTAGGATTTCCATAGAATCCGAAGCAAACATATGAGAGTATCCTATCTTTAAAGTAGCAAAAGGAAGTACTTTTTGAGTGTATACCAGATCTACTTCTGTTCCCAGATAGTCATCTATTCCTTCACCCAGGCTTTCTGCAGCTGCAAAATAGTGGGCTTTGATCAAAAGGCTTGACTTTTCTCCGGTTTTGATCACTGTTTTCCCGTAGAGGTCATTCAATCCTACATTATTAGCATGATTCCCTACAAAGAAGTAATCCATATACCCATTGAACTTGTGGTTGGTACCAAAAATTGGGAAGAAGGATTCGATTTTTCCATCGGTTCCTCCATTTTCATCTCCACTTAAAGTCTCAAATCCAAGTCCAAATAATGTTTTCCCTGGCTTATAGGTAAGTTCTAATAATGCATTGTAAGCAGATAGCTCGATATCTTCGGTAAAGTCTCCTGTTTGCCCATAAATATTGGCTGCAATAGAAAATCCTTTTGCAGGTTTGGCTACCAAATGCGTACCAAAGGTTTGTCTGCGTACCGTGCCATCTACAGGTGTTTGTCCATCATTAGGATCTAGATTTTGGTAAGAGTTATTGGCAATTAATAAACTTCCAGAGAATTTCTCCCAGTCTTTATGCAACCAGGTATAGATCATTCCTTTATAATCGAATACTGCTCTTGCATTTCCTCCATTATTAGGATCAAATAGGGTGGTTTGTGTTCTCAAACCATTTTGGTTAAACGCAAGACCTATATCTAGTTTCAACCCTTTATCATTAGCATATTTTAGTAAGGCTGCGTCATGGAATCGACCTTGCATCGCCCAATCCAATCCTCCAAAGATTCGTTGATCATCATAGGACAAGGCTTGCCTTCCTAGTTTGGTAGACCATCCTTTTCCGAATTTGAAATCAATCCAGGCTTGCGCCAATGAGAAGCTATCATTCCCATCGGTAGGTGAAATTTGTGGAGTATCTCCCCAGATACTTACATCTTGAACACTAACAAAGGCAGAAAATTTTTCTTGTTTGTAGCCTAATTTTAATCTAGAACGTTGTTGTACAAATGTTCCGGCATCTACACCATCAGGAATTAACGTACCAAAACCATTTAAATATTCCAATCGAGGCCTGATATCTGCGTCGACACTAAATTCTTGGGCGTTTGTAATAGAGGAAATCGCTACTATCAACAACGCTATAAGTAGTTTATTTTTCATAATCAAAATTTAAAAAATGGAACAAAAAAATACGTATTAACGTTAGAAACAATTAATACGCATTCTCCTTAATTAACCTCAAATTATAATTTCACTTTTTCATAAAGCGTCGTTACATCGTTAAAGGCCTTTGTAAGTTCATTACTTAATCTGTACATATCTGCAGGCTTGATAGTATGATTGAATAATTTTTCTTTATTCGATTTTACCTGGTCCCACTTAGACATAGCAACTCCTAATTTTTCATCAATTCGAGAGTTGTTAAATTCTGATATCAATAACATACTTATAGCACCGTCTAATTCGTTATATACATTTTTGAGCATCTGCTCGTTGTTTTTATCCTTTAGTGTAGAATTATTGGCGAAGTAGTATAATGCTAATCGTTGCGCTAACATCCTTTGCCTTCCTGAAAGGTTAATGATTTTTTTCAATTCACCGTCTTCTTCTCCTAAACCTTCGTCTTCTAATAAAGAATCATTACTATTATTAGCACCTTTAGACTCGGTGATCACAGCCATAACTACACTGTTTGACGCTTTTAAAAGATCTGTATTAGCTTCAATAATCTTTTTGGCGTTATCATAATTGGGTTTTCCATCTACCATTTTCTTAAATGCTGCCCATAACTCTTCAACCTTTGCAAGTCGATCTTTGGTTATTTTGTAATCTGAATTTTGTAGTAGGATATTATTTTGCTTTTCAAATATCAATTTACTGGTAAGTAGGTCTCTTTTGGCCTTAGTATCACTTGGATTTTCTAAAGCATAAAGATAGGCCTTGGCAATTTTTTGTCCTAACATTCTTTGTTTTCCAGAAATGTTTACGGCTTTATTAAAAGTCAACATTCCGAAAGATTTACTACTCTGGGATTTTATATCATTAGTAGTGACTAGTATCACAATTAAGAGTATGAACGCTCTTAACTTATAAGTAAAATTATAGTTTTTCATAGGGTATAAATAAAAGGTTAATTGGGTAATAGTTTCTTAATATTCCTCCAGCGCCAGCTGGTTGATTTTATTATCAGCAGTAAGTTTAATGACCAAAATAGATGATGCATTCTCAAACTCAGTTAAATACCGCTTACTTCCGTTATCATCTAGTAGAAAAGAAGACTCCCCCATTGTCCCTTTTGTAGATTGATTTTTCGAAATAAAAGTTTTTACCTTGTCTAAGGTAAATGACGATTGTAAATCTGCTGAGAATGCATCAAAGATTTTTTGAGCATTGTTAGAATTGTATCCATCAGAAACTATTGCAATGGCATTTTGGTAGTCACTATCTGATTGCGCCAAAACAAATTGCATAGAAAATAACAGTACAATTAAGTAGGTAGTTTTCTTCATAAGAAATTGGGTTTAGTTACTTATTTAATTGACATTTTTATGCTTCAGATTGGGTAGTAAATTGCAAAAAAATACCATAGTGTCTTTTTCAATTTAACTAATATTACGGTTAAACCACAAAAAAATTACTGTTTTTTAACAAAAAATTAACATTTGTATTGTTAATTTAAACATCTACAAATCAATATATTAACCTACTTGTTCACTAGGAAACCCTAAAAACATTAACAAATATTTAAAATATTCATTCTAATTCGTCAAACAAACTTCAAAAAGCTTCTTTAACAATTTTAAAAAAATTATTTTTGACCCTTACATTTTAAAGGATGACAACAAAAACACTTTCCCTTCATCATATAATTAAAGCGCCTACAATTAAAAAGGACAAAACTCCGGTGCTATTTATGTTTCATGGTTACGGTAGTGATGAAAACGATCTTTTTTCTTTCTCATCAGAATTACCAGAAGAACTTTTCATTATTTCGGTAAGAGCTCCTTATCAATTACAACCCTACGGAAATGCATGGTATGCAATCTATTTTGATGATAACCAAGGGAAATTTAGCGACGACCAACAAGCGATTCTATCTAGAGATAAAATTGCATCATTTATAGACGAAGCAATCGACGCTTATGATTTGGACAAAGAAAACGTTACCATTTTAGGTTTTAGTCAAGGTACCATACTGAGCTATTCGGTAGCACTCTCCTATCCGGACAAGATCAAAAATGTGATTGCATTAAGTGGGTATCTTAATGAAGACATTTTAAAAGAAGGCTACGAAAAGAATGATTTTTCTGGTCTTAACATTTACTGTTCTCATGGTAGTGTAGACCAAGTTATTCCTTTGGTATGGGCACAACGTGCTCCATCTTTCCTGGCAGAATTAGGGATAGAGACCTCGCTAAACGAGTTTCCCGTTGGACATGGTGTTGCCCCCCAGAACTTCTATCAGTTTAAAGATTGGCTGATCAAAAACTTATAAAAAATACAAAGACCTCCTACTGCTGTAAGAGGTCTTTTTTAATAAGAGTGTTTTGTATGATTTCTTAATTATTATCGTGCCGGACTATATTCCTTAAGCGCTGGTAATATCTTCTGCTCAAGTGTCAAATACAAAGATCTCATCACATCCATTTTTGTTTTTCGAATAAAAACAATTGCCAAATTCTTAAAATCAATAGGCACAATGCTTAGTAGTCCTTTGTTAGATTCGTTATGTTTTATCTTAGCATTGAAATATTTGATAAATACATTCTCACTGCTTAGGATTTCAGGTTTTTGTTTGATCTCTTCTACTTCAGTAATGGTAAAAGGAACACCAATAACATCTGTACTTACTTCATTTAAATGAAACCTTTCTATAATTCTTTTTTTCACTGCAGTAATGGCTTCTGTATTTTCCATTTCCGGACTTGGATATGAGTATTTCCAATACTTACAGGTAGCCGAATACACAATAGGATTCATCGTTATACCGACCATATATACATTCTTCCATATATTTAAGAGTTTTGCACGAATCATCGTCTTCATGATTAAGCCTTTAGGGAAATAAGAACTCATACGTTCTTCTTTTATGATCCCAAATCCCAGGCGCATGTATATATCTTTTTTATTTGCTGGATTCTTACAGTACATAAAATAAGCTACCCCTATATCCAAATTGTTTTTCTTCATGAAATACAAATCCATTTTCGAACACTTTGAAAACAATTTTCTAAAATCATCTAGGGATACCTGGTCACTAATCGAAGATTTGAAAAGTGCATAAAATCGATCTTCTAGCAGGGAGTCTTTTTCAATTACTTTAATACGGTGGCGCTCTAACTTTGTCATATTTTGGGGTTTTGGATGAAGTAGTTTTTCACAATTGTTAAAAAAATCCTACAACTATATCACACTACAAAATTATGAGTTTTGCCGTTCAAAAAAAGAGAATTCAAAAGTTTAATACCTCCTTAACTTTCTATACTAAAACAGTTTTAAATAACTAAAAAACAGATATTTAAACTTAAAAATAACATCAAAAATATGGTTTACGCGTATCAATTTTGTTGCTAAAACTCTCGTTTTTATCGGTACTTTTTTAGTCCATTACGAAATTGATAAAATACCATACCTCCTATTAAATTTTTGTTAACAAATAAGAAAGTCTAAATTAGGGAGACTGATCAATGAAGTATTAAAAGTTTTAGATCCTAAAGATTAGTAGAACATCAAACCAACTATATCTTATCGGTATTTATCACTCAATCCAATTCCTTGAAGTATCATTGGGGTTATTTTTTCTAAACGTGAAATACGAGTGGCTTCCCGTTTGGCAGTAGCTATATACTCTATATATTCTTTCTGTTTATATGAAGGTAGGTTATCAAACGCTTTTTTAAGTGTTTCACTTGAAGCAAACACTTCTTCCAATGCTCCTGGTATTGATATCTCTTTCGTCTTGCTAGGTTTCACTTCTTTCCCATCTTTTTGATTTTGGATTGCTTCCTTCACATATTGTAATACCAATTCACGGTCAATTTCTTCAATAGTGCTAAAACGCCATTGTCGCAGACCTTTTGTCTTGCCTTCTTGAGCATTTATTAATTTCTTTTGATCGTCTTGCAAAAAAACTCCGTTGTAGAACCAAATACCTACATACGATTTAAAGGCCCCCATCCCTACTACATTCTTATTATTTAAGGTATACACGGGCATCCCCCATTTTACTGTTTCTTCTAATTCTGTTGTTAAGAGGATAGATCTCAGCAATTCCAATTCTTTTTTCCAGGAATCTTTTTTTGAGATAAATTCCTCTACTGATTTATTTTTTTCCATGACTTGCGAGCTCTTTTGGATTATAGTTATTTAAAATTCCCCTAAAATGTCCTTAGCATACATCATCTAACCAATATAAATAAAATGTACGGGTTTTTAAACTGGGGGGTTTCAAATATACCGACAAAGTCAATTCAAAAGACAAAACTGAATACTAGAGAGCCACTTTCAAACTTTTAGAGGTTGAAGAATCCCATTGTACATCAACACTTAATGTTTTATCCTCACTATTCCATTCACCCGTTATTGAAGTACCATCCAAAGTTATAGATTTTGGATTCGAAGCTATATTATGAAGTATCACATGAATACTTCTTTCACTTGAAGTATATCCAGTTCCCTTTTCTGCTTTAAAATCAATACCTAGGTTATTTCCAGAATAGGAACTTTCGAATTTCAAAAGTTCATACTTCCCGTTCTCAAAAGCATTAGGAGTTACTCCGTCATCGTCATAAAGTTTGCCTTCTGCATTATTCACCAAATCATCATGATAATAATGCAAAATTAGATTTTTGGTGCTGTATTGCTCTGTAGTCTGAACAGGCTTAACCATAGGGATAAATGCACCCGCTTTTACAAAAACAGGAATATGGTCTTCTACTACTTCTGCTGTTTTATAGCTACCTCCTTCATACTTTTTACCTGTAAAAAAGTCATACCAGTTCGTTCCCTTGGGAAAAGGAACATCCATCGCTGCAATACCAGGTTTGATTACCGGGGAAACCAAAAAGTTATCTCCCCACATATAGGTGAAACTCAATTCACTAAATTCTTTGTTATCATCCTCAAAAAACAAAGGACGCATCAATGGGATTCCAGTCTGATTATTATCAAAAGCTATGGTATAGTTGTAAGGTAGCAAACTATAGCGTAGTTCTACACTCTTTTTTGCCAAAGCTTTGGTTTTCTTATCATGAAAAACAGGCTCGGGTGCAATATGCTCTTGCGCATGGGGTCTAAAAATAGGTTGAAACACACCATACTGTAACCAACGGGTATATAATTCTGGATCGAAGACTTCTCCTCCAGCAAACCCTCCTAGGTCGGAATGCATATACCCTAATCCTTGCATACCCATCGACAAAGCTATTTCGGTTTGCGGTTGCAATCCTCCCCAGCTTCGGTTTACATCTCCAGACCAAGGAATCATCCCAAAACGTTGAGATCCCGAATACCCAGCACGCATAAGAATAAACGGTCTTTGATCCGCAAAATCTTTTTGATATCCTTCCTGTATCAAACGTGCCCAATCGTGTCCATATATATTATGAACTTCATCGGCACTTCCTGCAGCATGTTGAAGATCTGAAGGATGTACTTCTGGTTCACCTAAATCTCCCCACCATCCGGCAATACCATATTCTTTAGTATACTCTTTATAGATATTCCAGAACCATTCTTTTCCTTTAGGATCATAGATATCTACAATTCCTGTATTTCCGAAGTAAAAATCATATCGATAAGGATTCCCTATAGAATCTTTCCCCAAAACTCCTTCTTTTACAGCTTCTTCCCACTTTTTTGAGGTGGATAATATAAAAGGCTCTGTGATCAAAACAGTTTTTACTCCTTTTGATCTAAAATCATTAATCATTTGTTTAGGATTTGGGAATGAATCTTTTAAAAATTCCAAATTCCCCATATGCCCTTTGATCTCTTTTCCAAACCAATAAATATCCAAAATGACTGCATCCAAAGGAATACTATCCTTTTTAAATCTATCCACTGTGGTAATCGTTTCTTTTTCGGAGTGATATCCAAAACGGCTAGCAAAATTACCAAACGCCCATCTTGGTGGTAGTGGTTGCTTACCTGTCAAATCTGTGTATGCATGCATCATATCTTTCCAATCTTCACCCGCGATTACCTGATATGTCTTTCTTCCACTTATAGTTTCGTATTGTAACGTATTGTCTTTTTTACTGTCAATATCCAAAAACCCTATAGGTGCATTATCAAAATGTACCGCATATACTTTTGAGGACTGTACTAAAGGCATATTAAAATTCATTAACTCTGAATAGTTTTCATATCCATAATGTGCCCTATTATATAACTGCAAACGCTTCCCTCTTCTATTCATTCCCACTGCACGAGACCCTGTTCCATAAATCACTTCATCTTTATCTAATGTAAAATCCAGAATTTCTGTAGAATCTGTTTGTATATATCCTTTCCCTTCTGCGATTAGTGGTTTTCCTTTATATGAATACGAAATTTTAAAAGGTTCTTTAGTAATTTCGACCACTAAACCAGCCGTAGCATACGTAATATTCTCGTTGGTTTCTTTAATGTTCGCTTTGATATTAGGAGCTAAGACTACAGCATGAGACTCCTTATTAATCGACTCTCCTTTGGGAATAAAAGAAGTCTCTACAATCTTGTTTGAATAAGGAGTAATGATGTATTTACCATTATCTTTATACACCTCTATATAGGTCCCTTTATCTTTAAAACCTTGATAAGGACCGTCATATGTCTTTTTACAAGAGGTTAGTACTGCGCCAAAAGATAGGGCCAATAGTAGAGAAAAATGCGAAAGCTTCATTATAGATATATTTCTTGAATCGAATAGAAATCAAATATAACCGAATCCAGCAACAATCAAACTTCTCTTAACTATAAGGGCCGAAATTTATTGAATCTTCAGTCTTTTTCTAATAACGCCTAAAAAATCACAAAAGATCACTACAACGTTTGCGTAAGAATTTTAGGTAAAATGTAAGTCTTACGAAATGGTAAAATTGCTAACCTTCTCCTAAACATTTCTTTAAATACTTAAAACATTTCGGTAATACGATCCATGTAATTTTAGGTTGTTTTTAACCAATATAACTAAAACGTATTACACATCATGAAACGTTATTACCAAATCATCGTTACCGCTAAACGTATGGTACTTGCGAGTACTATATGCCTGGGATGCACTCAATCATTAGTGGCCCAAGAGCAGCCCCCTATCTCCTCTCCAGAAAAGGAAGAGAAATCAACTTTTAATATCCCTCTAGATAATTTTTATAGTAAGAAAATTTACCCAAAAGGAACTGGTAGGTCCTTTTTCAACTTTGGAGACATTTTGGTAGCCAGGGCTGTACTACCAGCTGCTAGTTTTTCTGAAGGCCCCACCTCAGGACAGTACATCGGTTCAGGATTAATCAATCAACAACCAGTTCCTTTTTTGAATAAACAACCCATTCAAGGTTTCTCTTCTGTATTAAACAATTATGACGGTACTTTCACAGCGCTATCCGATAATGGATTTGGAAGTATCGAAAACTCTGCTGATTATAATCTTCGTCTATATCAAATCCAGCCTAACTTTAGGGCTTTTGTAGGAGGTGGAAAAGGTACCGTAGATATTGTAGACTTTATTGAACTGAAGGACCCCAATGGTCTTATTCCTTTTGCTATCGTCAACCATTTCTCTGATACCAGAGTACTTACTGGAGCAGATTTTGATATCGAATCCATTCAGAGAACCGCTAATGGTGATTATTGGATTGGCGACGAATTTGGTCCTTTCCTACTGCACTTCGATCGCAACGGGGTGTTATTAGATCCTCCTTTTGCGCTTCCTGATTTTGATAATCCGGGAAAAGAACTTCGCGCACCACAGACTCCTTTTAATGAAGAATTTAGTGCTCTTAGAGTGATGAATGCCATGCGATCACATGCGCTAGCATACGGAAGCAAAGCGCCGATAATGTCTCCTTGGTTTGTTATGCTTGATGATCAAAATACGAACACGGTAGTAGGAAGCAGAGCAAATCCTCCTTTAGGATTGCAACAGGCGTCTAGCGAATTGTTCAATGTTTCTTCTTTAAACAGAGCCGGTCATGATGTAGTGGTGTATACCGTGAATGATTTAGAGAACATGAATCTACTTTTGGAACTGGGTGTACAGGGAATCATCTCTGATCGACCCGATTTACTTTTGGAAGCTGTACAAAGCTTTGATAAAGACAATGACGGAAAAGCCGATTTCATGGATGAAGATGGACTCATCGACGTAACTCTATTCGACGCACAAGGTCATAGAGGTGCGAGAAACCTAAGGCCAGAAAACACAATCCCTTCAATGGAAGCGGCGCTAGACTATTTGATGCCAACTTTAGAAACAGATTGCGGGATTACGCTTGATGGTGTACCAGTGTTGGACCACGATCCACATATTGAAGCTGCGAAAACCAGAAAGGCAGATGGAACACCTTATGAATTTGAAGACGAAGTATTGGTAAAAGACCTTACCTTGAATGAAATCCAGACCACTTTTATCGCTGATAAAATTCTATCAGGAAGACCAGCGCAAACCAACGATCTTGCACTTTCTCCTGTATCGGTTGCCTTTGCGGATCAAAACGGTTTTATCGATCCTTATATCATGCCTTCTCTTCAACAAATGTTTGATTTTGTTGAGTTTTATATCGAATACTATAAGAACGGACCCGGAGCATCAGATCCCGAAGCAGAGCAACGTTGGAAGAACGCTTCTAAGGTTCGTTTTAACATAGAAACCAAAATTAATCCAAGAACCGATACTGATGATCGTGGAGATGTATTCGCAGAAAGAACTGTAGATCCTGAAACCTTCACCAAAGCGGTTGCCGACGTGATCGTAGCTAACAATCTTGAAGATCGTGCAGATATCCAGAGCTTTGATTTTAGAACCTTATTGATTTCACACAAATTGTATCCAGAAATACGTACAGTGTGTTTGCTAGGGGATTTCCCAAAAGTAGGTACCGCTGGAGACGGTACAAATTTACAAGATCAAAACGGACAAAATACCCCTTGGTTGGCAGGTCTATACTGGCCATACAGAAGCACACAACTTACTAATCCCATCCGTGTTAAAGGTAGCGGTGGTTTTGAAGGAATGGCTTTAACCACAGATGGTCAAAAGTTATTACCATTATTAGAAAAAACCCTAGTTGGATCAGAAAACAACAACTTATTAATCCATGAATTTGATTTAAGTAGTAAAACTTATACTGGTAAACAATTTCAGTATCCACTAGATGAAAGAGCTTCTGCAATTGGAGATTTTGTTATGTTTAGCAACAACAGAGGGCTTATTATCGAAAGAGACGGTTCTCAAGGTGATCTTAATGGATTCAAAGCCATTTATGAAGTACAAATTGACCAAGATGAAGAGTTGGCACAAAAAAGACTTAATGTAAATCTATTAGACATTAATGATATTCGTAGATTATCACTACCTGGTCTTGAAGGAGATGTTGGTATCGGAAGAGATTTCGCTTTCCCTTTTGTAACTATCGAAAGTGTAGTAGTATTTAATCCTTTCCTGATTGGAGTCCTTAATGATAATAATTACCCATTTAGTATAGGTCGTCATGTAGGGACAGGATTACCAGATGATAACGAGTTTATATTAGTATGGTTGGATCAGCCTCTGGGAAGACCTTGGCGCTCTTCTCGACCTGATAAGGTAACTCAAAATACTATAAAGGTGTATCCAAATACATTTGATAACTTGGTTACTTTTGCAAATGTAGCTAACGAAAACAGTACTGTGACTATCAAAGTATATGATATCTCCGGAAACTTGGTCAAAACTGTTGCTGATCATCAAAATAGTCAAGAAAACTCAGATTTTATCTGGAACGGAAGATCAGAAAATGGTGCCGAACTATCCAGAGGGTTTTATATAGCTATAATCGAGGTAGATGGTAATCTGTTCAAAAAGAAATTATTAAAGAGATAAATTAACCAATACTTAAAACCATATTAACCACAAAAAGCTGCCTAGAAAGGCAGCTTTTCTTATTCTATTTTGATCTATTTTATTGTAATTGTTGTGTCAACAACTCAGCAACCAATTCTGCGGATGCAGGATTTTGACCAGTAATCAACAAACCATCTTCCAAAGCATATGGACTCCAATCTGCTACTTTAGAATAAATCCCTCCGTTTTCTTTAAGCATATCTTCTACCAAAAATGGAACTACTTCGGTTAATTCTACCGCTGCCTCTTCAGTATTCGTAAAACCTGTTACTTTCTTTCCTTTCACCAAAGGCTCTCCTTCTGCATTCTTTGTGTTTTTAAATACTGCCGGAGCATGACAAACTGCAGCAACAGGTTTGTTATTTGCATAAAACGCTTCGATCAACTTGATCGAGTTT
Organism: Aquimarina sp. AWH4_224; assembly: GCF_056160245.1. Classification (NCBI taxonomy): domain Bacteria; kingdom Pseudomonadati; phylum Bacteroidota; class Flavobacteriia; order Flavobacteriales; family Flavobacteriaceae; genus Aquimarina; species Aquimarina sp. AWH4_224. Next base: position 638,596 of record NZ_JBSWWU010000001.1, read on the forward strand.
TGGTCTTCAGACAGATCCCATAAAGGACCATGACCACCAGGATAAAATATCGCGTCGAAATCGTTCTGGTTCATTTCACTTAACACCAAGGTGCTAGCCAACAGTTTTTTGGCATCCTCATCAGTACTAAAACGCTTTGTAGAAGCCGTTTGAAAATCCGGAAGTTCACTTTTAGGATCTATAGGAGGTTGTCCTCCTTTTGGAGAAGCAAGAGTAATGTCATACCCTTTATCTTTTAAAATATAATACGGGGTCGCAAATTCTTCTACCCAAAATCCAGTTTTTACACCAGTATCTCCAAGTTCTGAGTGGCTGGTAAGTACAAATAGAATTTTCTTTGGGGCTTCAGTAGTATTCTTCTCTTCTGTAGCTTCTTCAGTTTTATCTGTTGTTTTTTTGGTTCCATTTTCATTTCCACAAGAAGAAAATGCAACTATGGTAAGCACTAGGGCTAATTTTTTCATGATTTTTTATCTTTTGATTATCATTTGCAAAATTAAACCAGCACCAAACGAAAAAAATTGATCTATGGTAATTTTTCTCGATTTAAAATTTCTTAAGACTTGTTATTCTCGAAAGAAAAATAGGCTAATAGTCCTATTAGCTTCTTGGGTACAGAAAAGACTTTTGCACTTCAAAATCCACTACTCCATCTTCTCTAACATCGTAGATAATAAACAACTGTCCCCAATATACTCCATCTGTAAAATCAGCGATGATCCATTTGTGATTTAGTAATCGAACTTTGTTGATTGCCATTTTACCTTCCATCCCTACAAAAGGAACTATTGGATTATCCTTATCAGCTTTGTTCTGACCTATAATTTGATCGATTATGGTCAGTTCTAATTTTTTTGCATCATATCCTTGTTCTTCAAAGTAAGCAATCGCCTCTTCATCACTATCCAAACGGAAATACGTCAAATCCAGATTCGCATCTACCAAAGAGTCAATAACCGCCGTTTTCTCCGTCTTCTGTGTTTGTAACTCTTCTTCCAGATTTGCAATCTTTGCATCATAGGATTCTTTGGCTTTCTTAGCATTCATAAACTGAAAGAGAACAAACAAAGCGGTAAAAATGAACAAATACATAAATATTTTACTCTTCATATCAAATGGTAATTTTTAAATTATCGTAGGCTAAAAATATATTTTCTGGTAATTGTTGTTGCACTTCTTCATGAAATCCTAACAGATGACTAATGTGAGTCAGATATGCTTTTTCGGGTTGTATATCTTCAATAAATGCTATCGCTTCTTCTAGGTTAAAATGAGAAGGATGAGGCTCAATACGCAGTGCATTTACTACAAGCACCTTTACCCCTTTTAATTTTTCGCGTTCTTCTTGTTCTACGGTCTTTACATCAGTAAGATAAGCAAAGTCTTTGAATCTAAAACCGAATACCTGCAAACGATTATGCATCAAATTAATAGGAACCACCTGTAGACTATTCAGGTGAAAAGGTTCGTTTACCAATTCATTTTCAATAACGCTTGGAGCTCCAGGATATTTATTTTCTGAAGTAAAAATGTAATCAAACCGCTTTTTTAATGAGGACATCACTCTTTGATGTGCGTAAATAGGGATATCCCCTTGTCGAAAGAAAAAAGGTCGAATATCATCTAATCCCATAGTGTGATCAGCATGCTCGTGGGTAAAAAGAATACCATCAATATGCGAAACATTATTAGTCAACATTTGTTGTCTAAAATCCGGGCCACAGTCAATTACATAAGTATAAGAATCCCATGAAATCAAAACCGAAACACGAAGACGTTTATCCTTTGGGTCATTACTTAAACAGACGGGATGTGTGCTTCCTATTATTGGAATTCCCTGTGAAGTGCCAGTACCAAGAAAAGTGATCTCCATAGTGCCAATTATAAGAGCAAATGTAATTATATTTTTTGGTCAAAAACGGACCTAATTGGCTAATTATATTTCAACCCGACTCTAAAGTGCAGAAATTTTGGTTATAGTTTTTTTAATATTGAAGGGATTGTTACCTTTACATTAAACAAAAAAAGCCCTTTTTACTATGCCTATCACGATCATGGGAGACAAAGAGTTCGAATCTGTCCCCTCTATAAAGAGCAAAGCGTTACGTATCAATTTGAACCAGAATATCTACGGTACTTTTGCTGAAATTGGTGCAGGACAAGAAACTGTAAGGAATTTTTTTAGAGCTGGTGGAGCGTCTGGAACGATAGCCAAAGCTATGAGTGCTTATGACAAGGATTTTAGTGATGCTATCTACGGTATTGAAAATGACAAACGCTACGTAACCGAAGCCAGGCTAAAGAAAATGCTTAAGCACGAGGTAAAACTTATAGAACAAAGAATAACTAGAGAAAAACATCCGAATAAGTTATTTTTTAGTTACGCCAATACGGTTGCCACTATCGACTTTGCAAAAAAGTATAAGGGCCACGGATGGGTTGGTATTAGATATCAAACCAAACCGGACGAAGATTATAATGAGATCATTTTACACATTCGTTTTCATGAAAACGATGCTAGATTGCAACAGATTACCTTAGGTATTCTTGGTGTAAACCTGATTTATGGTGCCTACTATAAGTATGACAATCCAAAAAAATTATTACGATACCTATATGATCACTTAGATAAAGATCAAATAGAAATAGATACTATCAATTTTTCGGGACCACGATTTACCAAAGTAGATAATCGCTTGATGAGTTTGCAACTGGTTAAAAATGGAATGACAGAAGCCGTAATGTTTGGCCCTGATGGGAACAATGTACTACCAGCAGCTATTCTATACAAGAAAAATATTCTTGCCCTTCGAGGAAGTTTTAGACCTGTGACCAAAGTAAATATGGATATTTACAAGACGTCATTAAATATGTTTCTGAATGAAAACAAGGTGAATAAGGACAAGACAGTTGTTATTTTTGAAATAACACTCTCTAACTTAAGAGCAGAAGGAGAAATCGATGAAGAAGACTTTATGGCTAGAGCGAGGTTACTCTGTTCTTTGGGACAAACCGTAATGATTTCTAATTTCAAAGAGTATTATAAAGTAGTTGAATATTTCTCTAACTACACCAAAGAGCGTATGGCACTTGCTATGGGAGTCAACAACCTTGTGGACATTTTTGACGAGAAATATTATCGCCATCTTAGTGGAGGTATTTTGGAAGCCTTTGGTAAATTATTCTTTAAGGATCTAAAAGTGTACCTGTACCCATTGCATAATCAAAAGACTGATGATTTCACCACTAGTGATAATCTAAAAGTGCATCCGCGAATGAAAGAACTATACAAGTTCTTTAAGTATAACGGTAAGCTACAAGACATTACGGATTACGATCCGGATATTATGGATATTTTCTCTAGAGAAGTATTACAAAAAATACAAGATGGAGAAACCGGCTGGGAAGATCAATTACCAGATCTAATTCCTGAAATGATCAAAGCGAATAACTTCTTTGGTTATAAAAATATTGAAGAAACCATAGAGTAATGCTGAAGAAACAATAAAAGAAAAGCACCATTTCTATGGTGCTTTTTTATTTAAAGGATTTGCGCTGCATGATCCTTTGTTTTTACTTTCTGGATAACTTCTGATATGACTCCATTCTCATCGATAACAAAAGTAGTACGATGAATACCGTCATACTCTTTACCCATAAATTTCTTAGGTCCCCAGACTTCAAAGGCTTCGATAACTTGCTTATCCTCGTCTGCTAGAAGTGGATAAGGTAACTCGTACTTGTTTTTAAAGTTTTGCTGACGTTTAGCACTATCAGCGCTTACTCCCAAAATATCATAGCCTTGAGCCTGGAAAGTCTGGTAATTATCTTTTAAGTTACAAGCCTCTGCAGTACAACCTGGAGTACTTGCTTTAGGATAGAAAAAAACTACTAGTTTTTTCCCTTTATAATCTCCCAAAGAAATGGTGTTCCCATCCTGATCTAGGGCCGAAAAATTTGGGGCCTTATCCCCTGCTTTAAGTGTTGTCATAGTAGATGATATCTTATGATTTGTATTTTGTTTAAACTTTCTGAGTAAAAATATAACAAAAATGACTTTTTTCTATGTTTTTATCAAAACTTTAATTCCAAAGAACCGTATAACTCCTTTTATAATTTAATATTTTAGCTTCAAAATTATGAGATAATGACAAAACAGGAAAAGGTAGATTTTACCATCAAAACATTACAAGAGTTATATCCCAAAATACCTATTCCTTTAGATCATAAAGATCCTTATACTTTGTTGATCGCAGTTTTAATGAGCGCACAAAGTACCGATGTTCGAGTTAATCAAATCACACCTTTGCTTTTTGATCGAGCCGATAATCCATTTGCTATGGTGCGCCTTTCTGTGGATGAAATTCGTGAAATCATCAAACCCGTTGGGCTTAGTCCCATGAAATCAAAAGGAATCCACGGTTTATCCCAGATTTTGATTGACAAATACAACGGAGAGGTCCCTCAAAGTTTTGAAGCCCTGGAAGAACTTCCAGCCGTTGGGCACAAAACTGCTAGTGTGGTCATGTCACAAGCATTTGGAGTTCCAGCTTTTCCTGTAGATACTCATATTCACCGTTTGATGTATCGATGGGGCTTTACCAATGGTAAAAATGTGGTGCAAACCGAAAAGGACGCCAAACGTCTATTTCCAAAAGAATTGTGGAATGATCTTCATCTACAAATCATATGGTACGGTCGTGAATACTCTCCCGCAAGAGGTTGGGATCTGGAAAAAGATATTATCACCAAGACTATCGGTCGAAAAACCGTTTTACAAGAATACTATAAAAGTAAAAAGCCTGTCAAATGACAGGCTTTTCTTGTTTTAATTTAAAATCGTTTCAAATTTGAAGTTGTTATATTCTACAACTTTCAATGATTTCGAGTAATTCAGAAGAAAATCTATTGTTCTTCTTGATGGTACTAAATGTTTTTCCTCTTTGTGTGAAGACTTAAAGTAAAATTTCGCCATATTTTATAATCTTAAATTAGGGTTATTTAAAATTATAACGGCGTAACTTATACTTTATTATATGAAAGAGTTACTAATTTGTTAAAACTATGTTATTTTTCTCGATTACCTTTCTAAGGTTAATCAACGCGTATCTCATTCTTCCCAAGGCAGTATTGATACTCACACCAGTTTTATCAGATATTTCTTTAAAACTCATATCCCTGTACATACGCATGATCAATACTTCTTTTTGATCATCTGGTAATTCCTGGATCAAGTTACGTAAGTCTTCTTCTACTTGATCTTTAATGATTCTTCTTTCAGCATTTAAATCTCCATCACTAATCACAGAAAAAATGCTAAACTCACCATTATCTTCAAATTTTGGCATTCGATTTCCTTTTCTAAAGTGATCGATCACCAAATTGTGAGCAATACGCATTACCCAAGGAAGAAATTTTCCTTCCTCGTTATATTTTCCATTTTTTAAGGTACGTATTACTTTAATAAAAGTATCCTGAAAAATATCTTCAGAAACATCTCTATCAAATACCTTAGAATAGATAAAACTATAAATTCTTTGCTTATGACGTTCGATTAGAATCGAGAGAGCGCTTTCATCACCTTTGATGTAGTTGTTCACCAAAACTGCGTCTGTCAGGGTGTAATCCTTCATACCGTTTACTTTATTTTAGTACCAACAAGCTTGGGGCTCGGGCTATGTTAAACTTAAAAAGTAAAGGTTTGCTATAGGCAGTTTTGTTTTAAATTAGGTGTTATTACGAGGGCTAAGATAATAACTCTCAGCGAAAATCAAACTATTTTCTGTTAATTTTTTTAACTAAACTTTCATTATCAATTGGTTATTGTACTTCTTAAGTAATCATTATCTTTGCGCTCTTACCGCATATTTGCTATGATTCAAGACATTACAACCTTAGATCCTAAAGAGAATATTATCATTAAAGGGGCTAAGCTCCACAACCTAAAAGATTTAGATGCGATCATCCCTAGAAACAAGTTAGTGGTGATTACAGGACTATCGGGTTCTGGTAAATCTAGTCTCGCTTTTGACACCCTCTATGCTGAAGGACAAAGACGTTATGTCGAGAGTTTGTCTTCGTATGCAAGACAGTTCTTAGGGCGATTAAACAAACCCAAAGTAGAATATATAAAAGGTATAGCTCCTGCAATAGCCATAGAACAAAAAGTAAACTCAACCAATCCCAGATCAACGGTGGGAACCACCACTGAGATTTATGATTATCTTAAATTACTTTTTGCAAGAATCGGTAAGACCTACTCTCCTATTTCTGGAAATGAAGTTAAAAAGGACAATGTCACCGATGTCATAGAGTATGTAAAATCGTTTGAAGAAGGTGAAAAATTATTACTCCTTGCACCTATCGCAGTAGAAAATGGAAGGACATTAGAAGGTAAACTAAAAGTGCTGCAACAACAAGGGTATGCTCGTATCAAAGTAAATGACAAAGTACTTCGAATAGATGAAGCCTCTGTTAAGGATTCTGACACTATCTATTTGGTAGTAGACAGAATTGTAAAAAGAGATGAAGAGGATTTTTTTAATCGCTTGGCTGATGCGGTAGACTCTGCTTTTTTTGAAGGTAAAGGCTCCTGTTATATCGAAAGATTAGCGGATAACCAACAACGCCAGTTTAGTAATAAGTTCGAATTGGACGGAATGACTTTCTTGGAACCAAACGTGCATCTTTTTAGCTTCAATAATCCATATGGAGCTTGTCCAGATTGTGAAGGTTATGGAGATGTAATTGGTATCGATGAAGATCTGGTGATTCCTAATACAGCATTGAGTGTATATGAAGGTGCGGTTTTCCCATGGAAAGGTGATAGCATGAGTTGGTATAAAGATCGGTTGGTCAATAGTGCCTATAAATTTGATTTCCCAATTCATAAACCCTATTTCGAATTGTCTCAAGAGCAAAAAGAACTATTGTGGAATGGTAATGAATATTTTGAAGGTATTCATAGTTTTTTTAGCGAGTTAGAGTCTAAAGCTTACAAAATTCAAAACCGTGTAATGCTATCCCGATATCGCGGTAAAACTAAATGTAATACCTGTAAAGGTCGACGTTTGCGTAAAGAAGCAGGTTATGTAAAAGTAGGAGGAGTTACCATTACCGATTTGGTAGAAATGCCTTTAAATGAGCTTGCTGATTTTTTTAAGACCTTGACACTAAATGAATACGATTCAAAAATTGCAAAACGATTATTAAAAGAGATTAATAGTCGCTTGTCTTTTTTACAGAATGTTGGGCTTGAATACCTTACGCTAAATCGTAAATCCAATACCCTTTCTGGTGGAGAATCTCAACGTATCAATTTGGCAACCTCTTTGGGTAGTAGTCTGGTAGGATCGATGTATATTTTGGATGAACCCAGCATTGGATTACATCCAAAAGATACCGAAAAGTTAATTAAGGTATTGCAATCCTTACGAGATTTGGGAAATACTGTTATCGTGGTAGAACACGACGAGGATATCATGAAGGCAGCCGACGAAATTATTGATATCGGTCCTGAGGCAGGAACTTTTGGAGGAAATGTGGTAGCTACAGGCACATATGATCAAATTTTGAAAGCAGATTCGCTAACCGCAAAATACCTCAATGGAGGTCTGGAAATTGAAGTTCCGGAGCAACGAAGAACATCAAAATACTATGTAGAAATTATTGGAGCCAGAGAAAATAATTTGAAAAACATTGATGTTAAAGTACCTTTAGGAGTATTTACAGCAATTACAGGAGTTTCAGGAAGTGGAAAAAGCACATTGGTCAAAAAGATCATCTATCCATCTGTATTAAAGCAGCTAGGAGGTTATGGAGAAAAAGCCGGAGAGTTTACTGAGATCAAAGGAAATTTCAGCAATATCAAACATGTAGAATTTGTTGATCAAAACCCTATTGGAAGATCATCTCGTTCTAATCCGGTAACTTACATCAAAGCATACGATGATATAAGGGCTTTATTTGCCGATCAAAAGTTATCAAAAATTCGGAATTATAAATCGAAACACTTTTCATTTAATGTAGATGGTGGTCGTTGCGAAACCTGTAAAGGTGAAGGCGTAGTAACTATTGAAATGCAGTTTATGGCCGATGTTCATCTAGAATGTGAGACTTGCGGCGGAAAAAGATTTAAAAAAGATGTTTTGGAAGTTACTTTTCACGATAAAAACATCCATGATATCTTATCGATGACTATAGACAATGCGATCGATTTCTTTACAGAACACAACCAAACCAAAATACAAAGAAAACTACAACCTCTACAAGATGTAGGATTAGGGTATGTACAACTGGGACAGAGTTCTTCTACCCTATCTGGTGGAGAAGCACAACGTATAAAACTGGCCTCTTTTCTGGTAAAAGGAAATACAAAAGATAAAGCACTCTTTATTTTTGATGAGCCGACTACGGGGTTGCACTTCCATGATATCAAAAAATTATTAAAATCTTTTAATGAACTTATCGCAAAAGGGCATTCAATATTGGTTATAGAGCATAATTTGGACTTGGTAAAATGTGCGGATCACGTAATCGATTTAGGTCTGGACGGTGGTAAAAATGGAGGAACTATAATCGCTCAAGGTACCCCTGAAGAAGTGGCAAAAGACAAAGATTCATACACTGCTACGTATCTCAAAGAAAAACTGTAAGCAAATACACTTTATGAAAATAACCACATGTACCCGTGATGAAGCACGGCAGATTGTTGATGGCATTAATCAATACAACCTTAATCATGTTCCGGCGGTCCTACAGGAAAATTGGATTCCAATAGACTATGTTTTAAAAAACAAAGAGAATCAAGTTATTGGAGGAATTTTGGCCGGTATTGGATACTGGGCAGGCTTAGAAATCAAAATTCTATGGGTACATGAGGATTACAGACAACAAGGGCTGGGAACCAAACTATTACAAAAAGCAGAACAAGAAGCAATCATACAGGGAGCTACGCTCTCTTCTCTTGATACTTTTGATTTTCAGGCAGAACAATTTTATCTCAAAAATGGATATCAGGAATTTGGAAGATTAGCAAATTTTCCCGAAGGTCATCAACGAATTTATCTTTCAAAAAAATTGTCTAAATAGTCCTTCATTTCTTGTAATGTCCTACTGAAAATTTCGGCTAAGTGATTTTAAACTGATAAACAAAAATTTATGTCACTTACCACACAACTCAAAGAACGTGCAGATCAATCGGCACAAAAATATCCAGAAACTACACATACTATCATGAATAATGGCATCCAGATCTTAAGAGATGCTAATCTAGTAGACAGTGCTTTAAAAACCGGAAATAAAATACCGGAAATCACATTACCTAATGCAGCCAACAAAAATGTTTCGGTACAAGAAGTATTATTGAACAAAAAAGTGGTGCTTTCCTTCTATCGAGGAGGTTGGTGTCCATATTGTAATCTAGAACTTCAAGCATTGCAACAGTCCCTTTCAGAATTCGAAAAATATGGCGCTACCCTTGTAGCGATTAGTCCAGAAACTCCTGACAATTCTCTGACAACTTCAGAAAAAAACAATTTGAGTTTTGAAGTCTTATCTGATACAGATAATGAAATCGCTAAAAAATTCAATTTAGCCTTTACACTTCCCGAAGATCTTATCGACATCTACAATGGTTTTGGAATCGATTTGGTAAAAAGCAATGGAAACACAAATCAACAGTTGCCGATATCTGCAACCTATGTCATTGATCAGGATGGAACTATCATTTATGATTTTATTAAAGAAGATTACAAAGAAAGAGCTGATCCAGAAGAAATAATTAACTTTTTGAAAAACAATTAATTAGACCTCTGTTTTCATAACTTATCATTTTTTGGCACGCCATTTGAAATACAACTAAGCAAATAGCGGAAGCCGAAATGCTAATGAGTAGGCATAAACCCAAAAACAATTTAAGTTATGAAAAAAATGGTACTTTTTATGGCAGCTTTGTTACTAGTAGGAACAACTGCTGAAGCGACTGAAAACCAACTGTCGGATCACCATGTGAATGGGGTTGCAAAACGCTATAACCGCGCACAACCTATCACCTTTGTTGAAGGTGGTGTAAAGTTCTTTGTCTATCCGGAAGGAGAAATCGAATTCAAAATCTTAAGGAATAGAAACAGAACACGTCAGACGAATTGGGGATGGAACAATAATATCCAAAGTGCACCTGGTTCACAAAGATACCACAATACGTATAGAAGACCTGTGCGATACGATTATTACGGTAGACTAAAAAGAGTTGGTTCAAACCACATTTTCTATGATCGATATAATCGAGTGCGTAGCGTAGGAACTGTACAAATGAGATATAACAGAAGAGGTCTGTTACATCAGGTAGGAGGACTACATATTTTCTATACCAAACGCGGTAGAATTAAATATTTTGATGGAACTGTACACTATACGAATTGTGCTGCTCCCCCATCTCCATACTTCGAGCAAAATAGAACAAATAGACATCACAATGATGATCATATCTATAAAAACAGAAAACGTAAAAAAAGGTATGATGATGACGATGATGATTAAAATATAGATTAGTTGTTGGTTAGTTGTTGAAAATCCCGTCACCATATTCTTCAGGTAGCGGGATTTTCTATTGATGTAAGTTTTGAAGTCTATCAAAATTAAATTTAGAATACAACAAAAGCTCTGCAAAACGCGGAGCTTTTGTCGTTTTTGACTAAAACTCAGTTTAACAACAAAAATCCTATTATAAAAACATCTCCTTTTAACGTTGATAATACTAGTGCTATCTACTCTTCTTTATCGGCTTCTGAAAAAAAGTTGATCTCCCATGGTACTATTTTCAAAATAGAGGAACGCTACTATAAATAACCATTCACTCTTCAATATCAATAGTATTATTATGAAAAAAACAGCATTTATCTTTTTCGCACTTCTTGCTACATCTTTTGTACATGCTCAATCAATACCAATCACCGGAGATGGATATCACCTTTATGGCCCAAATACAACTTGGGGAGAATATCTGAAGGTTGGCGGTAACGGTCGAGGTACTACGAAAGCCTCTGTGGTAGCTACCAATGGAAATCTGCATCTAGATTCGAAGGATGGTAACGCTACCTACTTAAACCACTACAGTAAAGGAAATACATTTTTGAACCTAAATGGCGGAAATGTGGGTATCGGTACTTCTGCACCTGCGGGTAAGCTACATGTAAAAGGGGAAACCTATGTCGATGGAGGATGGTTACGAGTGAAAGGATCAAAAGGAATTTTCTTTCAAGATTTTGGAGGAGGTTTTGTCATGACCGATAATTCCTGGATTCGAACTTATGGAAACAAAAACTTTTACCACAACACTGGTGCTATGCGAACCGATGGAACGCTACAAGTAGGACCTTCAGGGAATCGATTTGTCGTAAACACCGCTGGAAAAGTAGGAATACGCACCACATCACCAGATGAAACCCTACATGTAAACGGAACCACCACGATTACTGCCGATATAGGTGTTCCTACTTCAAATCACTGGCAAACGGGTAGCCATACTTTAGAGTTACAAAATAGTGATCAGGGAGAAGTGGTGTTGTCATTTCACAGAGCTGGTTATAGCAACGCTGCTATCAAACATCCTGCAAGTGGCGGAATCGCATTCTCAGCCAATGGAGCTTACAACCAAACTCATATGCTTCTAAAAAGTAATGGGTATTTGGGGATAGGTACAACCAATCCTGATGCTAAACTAGCTGTAAACGGGAATATTCATACCAAAGAAGTAAAAGTAGATTTGGTTGGATGGCCTGATTATGTCTTCGAAGACGAGTACCAACTCCCTACTCTATCCCAAGTCGAACAACACATCAAAGAAAATGGACATTTACAAAACATTCCATCTGCCAAAGAAATTGAAAAAAACGGTGTGAAGCTAGGAGAGATGAACAAACTTCTTTTGGAAAAAATTGAAGAGTTGACCCTATACACTATCGATCAGGAAAAGGAAATTAAAGCCTTACATCAAAAGATCAACACTTTGGAACAGCAAAACTCAAAAATTCAAAGATTAGAGGAAACACTAAAAATACTACAACAACAAATCAACAACTAAAATGAAAAAAACACTCACTCTCGCATTTTTTGGGGCACTATTGAGTTTCGGGATGCAAGCACAGGAATACGTTCAAACTACCACAAATAGAGCTTATGAAAACAAAAGCTTTAGAACATCGGGTAAATTCTCTATAGGGCCTTCTGACACTCAAGTGGTCGGAGGTTCACCGCTTAACATTCAAACAAACTGGGGAAACTGGATGGCACTAGTAGATGGGTATAAAAAAGATGTATATGCTTTTCATAACCCTAATAACGGTGGTCGAATGGAACTATTTATCCATGATGGGGTAACCAATGCAAATAATTTTGGGGTATTCACCATTAGAAGAGATGGAAATATTGGGATAGGAACGGGAGCCCCAGCAGAAAAACTTCATGTTAATGGTGCCATACGAGGTAATATCTCCGGAGGTGCTTTACGAATTAAATCTGCTCACGGGTATATAGAAGTTGGGCCACGAAATACTTCTTGGGCTCATATCTATACAGATCGTCCTAAAATCATTTTTAATAAAGATGTGTATACTACAAGTAATGCTTTCTCTTCATACGATAATGATCTTATCCTCAAAACCAAAGGTACAGAACGCCTGCGCATAGATGACACCAACGGAAATATAGGAGTCGGAACTAACGCTCCAAAATCTAAGCTACATGTAAACGGAGATATGTTTATGAATGCCGGAGAAGGGTTTAGAGTTTATGGGGACAGTAACTACTTTGGACAATACCTTGATGGAATCATTTTCGAAATGCAAGATACCAATGCTACCAATGGAAATACAGATGGTGGTTTTGTGTTTAAAGGACATACCCCAACGGATGGCGTATCCAAAGACTGGATGGTGATTAAAACCGGAGGGCTTGTTGGTATAGGTACCAATACCCCTGATGCTAAATTGGCGGTAAATGGAAACATTCATACCAAAGAGGTAAAAGTAGATCTCGTAGGTTGGGCGGATTATGTATTTAAAGCAGATTACCAATTACCATCACTTCAACAGGTAGAAGATCATATCAAAACCAAAGGACACCTTATCAATATTCCTTCTGAAGCAGAAGTAGTAAAAAATGGGATTCAACTGGGAGAAATGAATGCTAAACTTCTGGAAAAAATTGAAGAACTCACCCTTTATACCATTTCCCAGCAAAAAGAAATAGATCGATTAAAAATGGTTGAAGATCAAAACCAAAAGTTAGCACAAAGACTAGCTAAAATCGAAACACTATTAGAAAATATAAATACCAATGATGCTCATGGACAAGAAAAATAATCTCACCAAAAAAACAATACTCCTCTTGGGGCTATTTTTGATCGCTTTTATTGTGCGATCCCAAGAGGTTAAGGACTATGATCCATTTTATGTAAACGAACACATCCCATCTAGTCCTGAAACAGGGAACCTGGGAGAGTATGGCAACTACGCGGCTAGCCCTTATAATGGAACTGCCAATGTTAATGTGCCTATTTACACTATAGCATGGGAAGGGTTGCAAATCCCCATTCAAATTAATTATGATACAGGAGGTGTAAAAGTAGCTTCAGAAGCAAGTTGGGTTGGACTCAACTGGAGTCTTTCTACTTCATTCGGTATTCACCGCAGAGTATACGGACAAGATGACTTTAGCGAAAAGATTGCTGGAGACTATACCGGTGCTCCAAAGAGCGGATATATTTTTAATGATTTAGATTTGGAATGGCCCAACGGAACGGCAAGACCATTTTTAGATCATAATGAAATTCTTAATGCGCATCATAGTTTTGGTTTACAAACTAACGAGGGTCGCGCATCCCGTTATCTCGATACACAACCGGATATTTTTACTGTTAATCTATTTGGGCAGAACTATAAATTCATGTTGAATAAAAAAGGATCTCATGAGTTTATTAATGCTATAGTTTTTAACAATAAGAATGTAAGAATCACTTTCAATCTTACAGCTAAGACATTTACCCTATTAGACGAACATGGATTTACGTACTATTTCAATACCAAAGAAATTAATACGACATTCAATACCATTCAAGGCAGTAACCCAAACAATTCCAGCTCTTATCAAAGTGCCATTAGTAATATTTTTGCATTAACCAATAGAATTGATACTGCACTGATCACCAATTGGTCTTTGGATCGGGTGGTTTCTCCCAGAGGAAGAGAGCTAAATTTTGAATATCAAAAAGGATTACATTTTACTTTTCCAAATTATTCTATAATTGGTGATGGTCGAGACAAAGAAGGTAGATTAAACTGGCCTCAAGAACAGTATGAAACTTCCATCTATAAGAAAATCCATAGTGTTACCACTACAGTTATTGAAAACAACTATTTAACTTCTATACAAGGAGACTTTGGAGAGGTGAATTTTGCTTTAGGAGCTAGACAAGATCTTAGTACGGGTAGTACCATCAATACACTTTCCAACAACTCCTTTGGAAGTTATGTATTGTATACTTCACAAAGTCAAATACGTTCTTGTCATGGTGCATCCAATTCTTGTGGAACAAGCACCTCTCTCCTACCTAAAAAGTTGAACAGTATTGAAGTAGTAAACTCCAATGGAAAAAAAGTTATCGATGCGCAGTTTCATCACAGTTATTTTAACAGTAATAGAAGCACCGATGCTGTAAAAGAAAGATACCTGCGTCTAAAACTGGATGGTATCACTGTTAATGATCGCACACATGAATTCAACTATCTACAAGAAAACAGTCTTGCTCCAAAAGATAGTAATGGTGTTGATTTCTGGGGATATGATAATGGAGTATTTACGAATGACACCAAAATTCCACGTATTGGTCGTTTCATCACCTCAAGAGTAAACATGCCAGGGAACAAAGTGGAGATTGGACAATCCTTTATAAAATATAATGGAGCTATACGCAAAAGTAATTTTGCATTTGGAAAACGAGGGGCATTAACCGAAGTCATATTTCCTACCAAAGGAAAAACTATTTTCGAGTACGAACCTCATGAAGTCGTAATGGAAGCTCCTGCTCCTTTTACTGTAACCGATTATTTTCCTGCCCCAAATCAAAATAGGTTAAGATGGACAGATATGCGAGATGAATCCAAATTCAAACTCACTTATCAATATCTAAAGTATGCCAAAGACTCTAGGTACAATTATTTTGAAAAAGAAGCTCCAGTTATTCAAGGAGATGCTATTCAAATCGACGTATCAATAGGAGCAGTTTTTGATGTTGATTTTCCTTCAGTAATCAATATAGAAGGTTACATGAAAACTCATACAGGATGGGATGGTTTAAGCTATTATGCTAATCAACCTATTTTGGTAGTAGAAAATGTAGATACTGGTCAAGAGAGAGTGGTATTTACCTATGCAAACGCACCAAATAGTTATGGAAACTCTTCTGCGGTAAATAATGTTTCTAAAGTTCTTAACTTATCTCCTGGAAAATACAAAGTCGCCAGAAGATCAGCTTCCATACCATCAGGAGGAAACTATAATGACTACCCCCCTATTCCCGCTGTAGAATACCAAAGCACCAGTATGATTTTGAATACGTATGAAAGCCTTTCAGATCAAGATGTATCTGATTTTATTGAAGCTTTTGAAATTGGTGGACTTAGAGTTAAAAAAATCATCCATAAAGATTCAGATAACAGCTTCCTGAAAGCAACGGCATATGACTATAACCGTCCAAACGAATTAGATGGTCTTGCTTCTTCAGGAGTATTAATGGATGATTTGATTTTCCATTCAAAGGCTTCGGGATTCCACTCGTATAACCCAAGGGAATATAGTGATTTTAATCTCACCGAAACCAATATGGTCGGAGGCAATACCAGTGCTCAAGGATCACATATCGGATACTCTTTGGTAAGAGAGTATAATGTTGACGAAGCAGGAAATACCTTGGGATGGATTGAACGTAAATATCACAATCAAAAAAATGAATATTTTACAGATAGTTTTAATCTTCCTTATTCTTATGATAGTAGAATTGGTAATGGCGATCCATATATCAGTATCTTAGGAACAAGAATTAAATGGACCTGCAGTGGTCTGGATTTTGGAAACAATTGCAGGGGAACTTCAAAGATTTCCTCAAGTAAGGGATATGCCGAAATCTCAAACACTGTTTTGTTAGGATTACCATTACGACTTAGCTTTGCTCATGCCAATGGTAATGTGTTGGAGGAGCGTATTTTTTCCAAGGATGAAACACTAATCGAGAAAACAGAAAATACCTATCAGTACCTTAGCGGTAATGTACCCAATCAACATTTTGCTAGTTTTCTAAGTGTTGGACTTAGAATATTAGGTTCTAGCCAGGGGAGTGTATCATCTCAACTATACGACACTTGGGAAGAAGGTCCATGGGGCGCAAACCATCATACTTATTTTCCTTACCTATTCCCTATCCATCACGGGCAAGTTTCAAGACTATTAAACTCAACAAACTACAAAATATTTGATGGTAAGGAGTTAGTTACACAACAGATCAATACCTACAATGAAGATACTCATCATGTAAAAGAGCAAAAGTCGATTCTAGATCAACAAAAAGAACAAATTACCAAGCTCTTTTACCCATACGATACCGAGGTCTATAATAATGCAAACATGAATTTACTGCGTCAGGAAAATCGAGTAGCTACGGTCATCCAAAGTGAAAGCTATAAAAACAATCGAAAGCTTGGCACCATGGTATATGAGTATGCCAACAATGGGAATACTGGAGGTACCACATTGGTGCACAAAATTGCAGTAGGTAAAGCAGCACACCCAGTAGATGAAAGAACCGTTTTTGAACTATACGATAACTATGGTAATGTATTGCAGAAAAAACTAACCGATGGTATAAGAACCACTTATATCTGGGGGTATGATAAACAATATCCCGTAGCCAAGATCGAAAATGCTACGAGAGCACAGATTGAAGCCTTATCAGGTTTTGGGGCCAATTTCCATACAGGCGCATCCGGACTGAGTACCTCTCAAGAAAATACTTTGAGAAATGGTTTGGCAAATGCACTCATTACCACATACACTTATGAACCTCTAATTGGGATTACATCAATGACTGATCCTAAAGGGTATACCATGACTTATCATTATGATGCATTCAATCGATTAGAGTTTATCAAAGATCAGCAAGGCAATCTGGTTTCAGAAAATAAGTATAACTACAAAAACTAATAAAAATGATACAACATATTTCTAAATATATTCTGGTTGCATTGCTTTTTGTAGTTGTTACACTTCAAGGGCAAACACAAACCAACATTGTAAAAGATGGAAACTACACCATTACAGGGAGCGAAACCCTGACTGCTACACAAAGTATTACCTTAAAACCCAATAGCTGGATCAAGTCAGGAAGTACTTTTTCAGCTATAGTATCTGCAGATGCTTATAGCGATGTCGCTTTTGATACTAATGAAAATTATGTGTTTACAAGAGCGTATCAAAGAGCCATGTCATCGAGTGCTGGTATTAGCAATAATAGCGATGTAATTGAAAGCATCACCTATTTTGATGGATTAGGAAGACCCAAACAACAAATAGGGATCAAAGCCACTCCAGATAAAGGTGACCTAGTAAATCATATTGGGTATGATCAATATGGAAGACAAGCTAAACAGTATTTGCCTTTTGAGGTCATAGGGAATGTTGGGAATTATACCGCTGTAGATATCAATACTAATATCAATAGCTTTTATAAAAACAAGTATCCTGAAGATTTCACAGGAGTATCTACAGCCAACGTAAATGCTTACTCTGAAAGCATCTTTGAGGATTCTCCTTTAAGTCGTGTCTTAGAACAAGGAGCACCAGGAAAAGACTGGAAAGCCAATCCTAATAGTGACGCTGATCATACTATTAAATTCGACTGGCAAACCAACACCGCAAATGAGGTATTCTACTTTTGGGTGAATTTCCATATGGATAATACCGAGGTACCGATTCTGGTTAAAGATGGATACTATGGCGCTAATGAACTTTTGGTAAACACTACCAAAGATGAAAACTGGCAACCCAACCAACAACATCCCAACGATCATATCGTCAAAGAATACAAGGACAAATTGGGCCGTGTGATTCTAAAAAGAACCTATAACAACAACGTTGCTCATGACACCTATTATGTATATGATGATTTTGGAAATCTGACCTATGTAATTCCACCAAAGGTAACACTAAGTGCCACCGATGGCGTATCGGCTACTGAGCTTTCCGAACTGTGTTACCAATACATCTATGACTACCGTAATAGAATGGTAGAAAAAAAGATTCCGGGCAAGGATCGGGAGTATGTGATCTATAACAAACTGGATCAACCCGTAATGACTCAGGATGGGATACAACGTCCTAAAAAAGAATGGCTCTTCACCAAATATGACGCCTTTGGAAGAGTGGCGTATACCGGATTACATGAGCATTCCTTTGTGACCACTAGAGCTGGATTGCAACAAAATGCGTTTAACAACAGTAACCTGGTACAATATGAAACCAAACAAAACTCGGCTTCGAGTATTGCTGGTACAACCATTTACTATTCGGATAATGCATATCCAGACACCAAGTTGATCTATACCATCAACTATTATGACAATTACACCTTTGATCATAACGTATCTAATCCTGGTACCGTTATGGGGCAAACAGTACATACCGATGTAGAAGGATTAGCTACTGGTACCAAAGTACGGGTATTAGGAACCAATGATTGGATTACAACAGTAACCTATTATGATGCGAAAGGGAGGCCAATCTATGTACATAGTACCAATACCTACCTCAATACGGTAGATATCGTAGAGACCAAATTGGATTTTGCCGGTAAGATGTTGGAAACTAAAACCACACACACCAAAGATAGTAATGCTGCTATAGTAACGGTTGACACGTTTAGCTACGACCATATGGGAAGGCTGCTTACACAAAACCAAACCATCAACAACCAGGCAGAAGAACAAATCGTAAGCAATACCTATGATGAGCTGGGACAACTAGAAAACAAAGATGTTGGTGGTGGTCTGCAGGCTGTGGATTATAATTATAATATTAGAGGTTGGTTAACAGGAATTAATGATGTCAATACTTTGGTTAATAAACTTTTTAGTTTCAAGATCAATTACAATCAGATAGAAGGATTGCACAATGTAGACAAACTATATAATGGTAACATTGCGCAAACCATTTGGAGAACAGCAAATGATAATACCAAAAGATCGTATGCTTATGAGTTTGATGCCTTAAATAGAATTACCAGAGCAAACAGCAATAAAGGTAATACCCTTATGACTGGGGATTCGTTTAGTATCTGGGGAATCGCTTATGACAAGAATGGAAATATTGGTCGAATCACAAGAAACGGTAATCCAACCGGAGCTGCTACTCAAAAAATCGATGAGCTCTATTATTCCTATTCTAATAATAAATTAACCGACGTAAGAGAAGCAGTAACTTCTAGTTATAAGAACGAAGGTTTTAAAGATGGCACCAATACCAACGATGATTTTGAGTATGATATCAATGGAAACATGACTCTAGATCAAAACAAAGGGATTACCGGCATTACCTATAATCATTTGAACTTACCCACCCAAATTACTTTTGGCAGTAGAAATGGGCCAACCAACACGATTAGTTATGTATATGATGCTACAGGAGTGAAGTTAAGTAAAACGGTAAATCAGTATCCAAGTCTTATCACAACCAACTATGCAGGCAACTATATCTACAAAAGTAGCTATAGCCAGGCCTTACCCCCAGGACCTAACAATACAGAAGTATTCAATTTAGAATTCTTCAATCATACAGAAGGATATATAGAACCACTAAATGATGGAAGTTTTGCCTATATTTATCAATACAAAGATCATTTGGGTAATATCAGACTATCCTATAGTGACCAGAACAACGATGGACAATTGACACAATCAGAGATCAAAGAAGAGAAAAACTATTACCCTTTTGGACTTGAACATAAGGGGTATAATAATACCACTACTGGCAGGGAGCATCCTTATGGATATAATGGACAAGAATTCGCAGAAGAGTTAGGGGTAAATGTTTCTGAAATGACATTTAGACAATACAATCCTGCAATAGGTAGATTTAATATCATTGATCCAGCAGCAGAATTAGCACAAAATTGGACACCATATCGTTTTGGATTTAACAATCCTGTCTTGTTTAGTGATCCATCTGGTTTATGGGAAATGAAAGATGGGAATTGGTATACAGATGACACAAAAGATATTGAACGTTTTATTAATATGCTTGGTTTTGAGGAAGCTAATAATGGTGAAGGTGCATCAATGGCTCAAATAGATCAATTTATTGGTGAAGAAGCAAGAGGTTCAGGAGGTCGATTAAGTGATGGAAGCTTACTTCTTGATAGTGAGACTATAGCTGCAGATAGTAATGGTAACTCGTCAGGATTTAGCGATAGGCAGACAGCCCATATATCTGATCAACATGATAAGTATGGAAGTGATTGGCGTAATGAAGCTTCTATAAATTACCATAGAGATTGGTGGATACCTCAAATATATTCTTATAGTTATTTTAGAGAAAGAGACTGGGCTCTAAACGATGGTTCTTTTCCTGGGGTCAAACTTGGTTTTTTTGCTTCTAAATATGCTCAAAACCTATTATATAATCCTGGGAGTTGGTGGTTTTCAGTAAAGACGAAAAAGTTTTATGATTGGTCTTGGGGAGGTAATGGTACTACAGGAGGTAGAGATAAACATATAGGTAATATCGCTAAAAGGTGGAGTAAATATGCAGGTAATGCAGGAAAAGCATTTGGTGCATATAGCCTTTATAATACTGCAGGACAGTATAAGAACGGAACTTTAACAGGTTTTGGAGCCTCCTATATAGGCGGTGTAGATGGCTCTGCTTTAGCTAGTAAAAATTTATATATATCAGGGTGGTCATTAGGCACAGGTATAGGTAAGTCTATTGTTGAAAGTAGTTGGTATTATCAGGCTGTCCACGGAAATGCAGATTATTAATTATTGTTATCTATGTATTATTATTTTTTCTATTTCTTATATTCTTATTATAATACCACAAAAAAATGGGAAGATGTTAAATCTCCTTATTTATCAAGTATCTTTGTAATATCAGTATTGCAAATGTTTAATTACTCCTTTCTTAGAGATTTAATCTTGTATCATTTTAAAGGAATTAAATATGAGTATTTCCAATTAGAAGGTTTTATAGTACCAACTATATTTATAGCTTTTAATTACTGGTTTTTCAAGAGACAAGGGCTTTATGAAAGGATAATAGCAAAATTTATAGATACTAAAAACCAAACTTTTTGGTATTTAAGTTGGGCGTATATAATTTTTACAGTGATTTCTTCTGTCAGTATGATATATTCCGTACGTAATAATATAAAGTGGTTTTAATCTAAATCATTCTTAACAAATATAGGCCATAGACAAATCTATGGCTTATGTTTTTGTAGATAAACCCGATGCATATAGCATTATAAGAAATTTTTCAAAATCCCCGCCGGGCTATAGTATATGTTGCGCTAGTTCGAGTTTGCAACTCGGACTTCGATACATGTGAGAAAACAAATATCAAAATACCAAGATCCCTCGGATGTATAATCCAAGGGATCTTTTTTTATTCAACACAAAATCCAAAAAAAAGTTAACATGTTAATTTTAAGCGATTTAAGTTTTTGGCACGCTGCTTGATACTATAAAAGTGAGCATCAAAACACAAATCATTGATACTCGTTTAAAATCAAACATTATGAAAAAATTTGTTTTACTTTTTACAGGTCTTTTGCTAGCCACATTTACTGCTAGCGCATCAGAAACGAATACTAATGCATCCGCACGTTACTATAACTACGGGAAATCGTTCATCTTTACCGAAGGTGGTGTTGAGTTCTCTGTATATGCAGATGGGCAATTCGACTTTTTCCTTAATGGTCGAAGAGGCGGAGTAAACGTTGGCGTAAATGCCCTTGGAGTAAACATAAGTTTTAATGCTGGATATAATTATGACCCATTTGTACAGTATGATGATTATGGAGCTGTGGTACAGATTGAAGATATTCCGATCTTTTATGATCACTATGGTAGAATTGTACAGGCTGGTGATATCTTTATCAACTATAACCGTTGGGGTCGTGTAGCAAGAGTAGGTGGATTATATGTACACTACAATAGCTATGGTAACTTCTTAAACTGTACTGGTTTTATCAACCGTTTTAACAGACACTATGTATACAGACCTTTCCACGCGTACTTTACCGTGCCTGTAGTAAACAGATGTATCGTTTGGGATCGTCCTTATAGAAGATTTTATTCTCCATACAGGTATTCATACACCGTATATAGAAACAACTATTATAACGGATACTATAGCAGACCATACAGAAGTCGTAACTATTACAGACCAAATAGTAGAGTAAGAAGCTATAATCGAGGATATAGAGTATCTAATGCAAGAAATGTAGGATACAGATCTAGAGATAGCAGAACGGCAATGTATAAGAGAAACGATCGTAACTATACGAATAGAAGTAGATCTAGAGCAGTAAATAATGGAAACAGAAATATAACTAGAAGTAGATCTTATGACAACAACTCTAGAAATGTGACAAGAAGTAGATCTTATGACAATAACTCTAGAAGTGTAACCAGAAGCAGATCGTATGATAATGGTTCAAGAAATGTAACTAGATCACGTACTGTGACTAGAAATACACAAAATGCAACTAGAGCAAGATCTGGCAACAGCACACCTTCTAGAAACAGAGTTCAAACTGCGGATAGAACTAGAAAAGCTGTAGCAGGTAGATCATATAGTAATAAACCAAAATACAACAGATCTACGAGAACGACACAAACGCAGAAACCAAAGAGTTATTCAAGAAATCGCTCTGGTAATGTAACAAAAAGATCTCAAAACAGTCAATATAAGAGTAGAGCGACAACGTCGAGATCAAACACAAAAACAAGTAGAAGCAATACGAATAGCAGATCAAGAGGAAACTCAGCACCAAGATCAAGATCCGCTAGAAGTAGAAGCTAGAAAAACATAAATGAATTTTATTTTTTTGGTTGGTTAGTTGGAAAATCCCTCTGAGATGAATGCCTAGGCACCTCGAGGGATTTTCTTTATCAAGTCGTTAATATCTGGTGATATTTTTAATCCCAAAACCACTAGCCCATACCCTACTCCTATCAATATACTTTTGAGTACAATATTCAAAACCGGGTGAAACGAAAAATTCCAGAAATAAAATACAAATACAAATACCAAAATCAGCACTAATGCCGTGAGCGTATTTTTGGAAAATGGATGCATTCCAAATTTTTGATATACCACCCATAGCTTTGCTACATTGTAGCAAAATACGGCCGAAAACGTAGCCATGGCAGCTCCGGTAACTTTGTAAATTGGAATCAACCACAGATTAAAACCAAAAGAAAGTATAGCCATGCCTACCCCAATGTACAATACCAATCTATAGTAATCAGAGTTGTACAATATCGAATTATTGTTTCCTAAAAGGTTATCAAACAACTTCACACTTCCTATCAGGATCACTATCCATATGAACAGCTCGTACTGATCGGGTATCATCTCAAAAAGTTCATGTACATTGCAGATGATCAATACCAAAAGTAATCCACTTGCGATCAAAAGATTTAGTGAACTCTTTTTATATAAAACTTGTAGTCGATCCATTGCTTTCTCATTAATCAGTTTTGCGGTTAATGGATACGTAATTTGATGCATCGCCCTGGATGGGATGATAATGACACTAGCGATATAAGCACAAATCCCATATTTGGCAACATTCTCGATTGGCAAGTATCGCTCAATCATCGTTTTGTCAAGATCGATCAATAAAGTAGCTACCGATCCTGCAATCAAAATCAAAAATGAGTATTTAAAAACACTTTTGTAATTCGCAGGTAAGGATATTGTAAATTTTATAGGATGCAATTGGAATGCATAAACCATCATGATTCCTGTTCTAAGGATATATACCGCTACCAGCGCATATATAAATTGTTGTACAGAAAGTATTTCGTAATACACCAATACCAACAACAAACAAATACAAATTCGCAAAAAGAGTTCTTTCATCCCATTTCCAAAAACACTTTTCAATTTGACTTTGGACCATGCAAAAAAGACTTCGAAATACGCCAAAGCATAGGCTAAGGCAAAAATCGTCCAGATATAGGGTTGTACAATGGCATTTCCTTCAGAGAAGTATCCTAATAACAAATCATAAAACAGTACTCCTATCCCTCCTAGCACTACAGCAATCGCCAGTGGCATTACCAACATAATGCTCAAAAAACGATCTTGTTCTTTTTGATTGCTATAGGAGGAAAAAAACTTGACCAAAGTGTTGTGCGTACCAAAAGCCATTAACGGCCATATCAAATTGGATACTGAAATGAGATAGGAAACCAAACCATAGTAAGTGTCTTCCATAAAATTGGTAAACAAAAACAACGTATTTACCGCACCGATACCAAAACCAAGACAGGTAATGATTACATTTTTTATGGATTGATTTACTACTACTCCCATGTATTTGTATCGTACTTAAATTTAGGGTTTAGCAATCAGCTATTGACTAGTTATTGCTTATTTTTTTCTTTTGATCAGTTTTGCCATCTCCTGGGTTAACGCTTTTCTACTATATTTTTCGAGATCTTCGGGCTGAGCCACTAAAGTTCCATTCTGATATGCTTTAAAATAGGAAGCAATTGTAGACTTGATATCGGTATACTCGTCATACTCAAAAAAATGCCCTGCTTGAGTGTCATTAATGATCTTTGCAATATCTGCTCCCTTTGGGCCGATAGCCACTATAGGTCGCTTTGAAATCATATACTCAAACAATTTACCAGGTATGATACACCTTGTAGCCTCACTATCAATTTCAATAAGCAATAATACTTGCGATTGTCGTTGTAAACGAACCGCCTCGGTATGCGAAACATATCCCATTACATGTATGAATGGGGTTAATCCAGCGTCTTTAATTGTAGAAAGAACGTCATCACTCACCGCACCTATCAAACGTAACTCAAATTGCTTAGCAAATTCTTGATCTTCCTCGGATAACTCCTTCAATGCTTTCCATAAAAGTAATGGATTTCTACCTGACAATAGTGATCCTATATGAGCAATAGTAAATTTAGTATCCAATGATCCCTCTTCCACTTTTTCTTCATCGTAACCATTGGTTACTACAGCAATTGGTTTTTGGGTGATGCCAGAAAATTCATCTCTAGTGGTAAAACTAGTTACCGTAATTTGATCTGCTGTTGTTAGTACTTCTTTTTCAAGCACTTTATGCTTCTGAATGGATTTCTTTGTAAGCTTCAATTTATCATGATATCCAATGGTTGTCCATGGATCTCTAAAATCTGCTATCCAACGCACATTCAATCGTTCTTTAAGCGTCTTCCCTATCAAATGCACACTATGCGGTGGCCCGGTAGTAATAATCGTGTCTATATCATGTTCTTCCAGATAACCACTAAGATAACTTACAGAAGGACGCACCCAATATTTACGGGCATCGGGGATAAAGAAGTTTCCACGTACATACAGCAATAATTGCTGCACGAAGCTTTGTTTATTTGTTCCTGCAATGATTCCTCGACTAATCGTTTTTGTGTCTTTTTTTGAAAATAGTTGTGCAAAACGATAGGGTTCAAAAATCGGACATCTCAATACAGTAATATCCTCTGGTATTTCTGAAATCAATGTTTCGTCTAGTAAAGGATAGGTAGGATTACTTGGCGTATACACTATAGGTTCGATCCCAAACTCTCCAAAATATTTGACAAACTTCAGCCAGCGTTGTACTCCGGGTCCTCCGGCTGGTGGCCAATAATATGTTATGATCAGAACTTTCAAAATCAGGATTACTTATCTTCTGTGCTTAAAGATAATAAACTACCACTTTTCTTATATTGATAAAACAAACCTCCAAGAATCAACAGTATAAAAATAATCGTACTCGTTAATGTAATTGTACTTCCGGTTTGCACCACCTGTGGTTCGAATTTGAATTCGATTTTGTGCTTTCCAGCAGGAACTTTAAGTCCTCTTAACATATAATCCACTGGGTAAATAGGTTGCAACTCATCATCGATATAGGCATTCCAACCTTTTTCGTAATATGCCTCAGAAAATACCATAAAACCAGGTTTTGCTGCATACATATTATACGCCAGATGATCGGGCTCGGTTTTGGAAATAGAAACGGTAGATACACTATCTTTTACCGGAGTAAATCCTTCAAAATCTGACTTAAAATCATTTCTGATCACGGCCACTTTTTTGGTATCAGTTGATCCCAATGCTTCGAACTCTGCCTTATATCCATCAACAAACTTTAACTCTTCGACAAACCAGGCAGGTCCGTTGATTGAAGGGTTTTGCTGAGCGTCCAAACCTTTTTCACCATTTTGTATGATATACTTAACATTCAGCATGTTTAAGATCTCCAAATTACCTTTTGCCAATTGCCCGTAGTAGATGTCATCCATTTTTCTGGGTCTTACCGCAGAATATCCGTTAATGGTATTAAAAAAGTAATTGGTATGCGAATTGTTAAATCCTCTTGCCTGATCTAACACACGATAATAGGAATCATCTTTCAGAATCTGTTGATCCACATCTGTAGCCTGAAAAAAGGATTTGTATTCTCTCTTCGATATAAAATTATCTTCGTTTAGGCTTCTTCGATCTACGGATACCAAATCAACAAGGATCAACACAGCGATTCCTACTAAAGCTATATTTTCTGAAAATTTCTTTTTCAACAACAGCCAAAGTACTCCCGCAGTTAATAGTATAAAGATTAATGAGCGTAAGCTATCACTTTTCAATAAACTGATTCGATCCTCTACAATAGCATCAAAGATATCGGGTTGCTCTATGGCAAAACGGGTTTCTGAAACCGATTTGAAACTAAATAAACTCCCTCCAAACAACCAGAAGATCAAACACAAACCTCCTAAAAACCCAAGGGAGATTAAGAATTTTTTCTGTTTTTCTTCTAAGGAAACCTTATCATTAAACCATCTATGCAATCCAAATACAGCAGCAATAGGAATCAGTAATTCTAAGATCACTTGTATACTGGATACTGCTCTAAATTTATTATACAAAGGAACATAGTCTACAAAAAAGCGGGTAACAAACTCCAAATTCTTACCCCAACTTAGTGCTAGTGATAAAATCATGCCTCCTAACAACCACCATCTCAATCTTCCTTTAACCATCAAAATACCCAGCAGCGCCAAGAAAACAACAGTTACCCCAAGATACGGAGGAGCTTCTACAAAAGGTTGATCTCCCCAATACAAACGAGTACCGCTAGCATAATAATTTGCTTGATCCCTGGGTTGCCCAAGGGATATTAACTTTTGATAAAATGCAGAATCAGATCCCAGATCCGCTGCAGTACCTAATCCCATAAGCTTTGGCACAAATAAATTCAGGGATTCTAATTTTCCGTAACTATATTCTGTAATATATTCAAAATCAAGCCCATCTTTCTGAGAAGCATTAGCTGCGGTTGGATCTACAAGCAAATTCTTCCCACGTATACTTGTTTTTGCATATTCTGAAGTTGACAATAAGGTGGTTGCATTGGTAGCAAGACCAAGTGCCACTGCCAGTACTAAAACACCAATAGACTTAAAAAAATGCGGTACTTCTTTCTTTTTAAAAGCATCAATTAAATACGCTACTCCTAAGACCCCTACCAACAAACCGAGGTAATAAGTCATTTGATAATGATTCGCTTGTATTTCTAATCCCATTGCCAAAGCAGTGAGTATAGCCCCCCATAAATATCGTTTTTGAAATACCAATAATATTCCGGCCAACACTAAGGGAAAATATGCAATAGCATGAGCTTTAGAATTATGTCCTACCCCTATGATAATAATTAGATATGTCGAAAAGCCAAAGGCTAAAGCTCCAACAATAGCGAGTTTCCATGGGATTCGCATCACCAGCATTAACACATAAAAACTCAATAGGTATAGAAAAAGGTAATCGGCAGGTCTTGGTAAAAAACGAATTAATCGATCCAACTTATCCATGTAATCATGAGGAAACTTTGCTCCCATTTGATAGGTTGGCATTCCCCCATAGGCAGAGTTTGTCCAATAGGTTTCTTCGCCTGTTTTGGTTCTATGGTCATTTTGTTGTTTGGCCATACTCTCATAAAGTTTAATATCATTTTGATACAAAACCTTACCACTCATTACAGGGCTGAAATACAATAAGGAAATAACTACAAAACCAAGGATTACAAAAATATGAGGTAAGAATCTTTTTACTAAAGACATGATTTGTGTTTGTTTACTAAATGAAGCGCCAAATTAATCAATTTCCTCATAATCGATGTATTCTCCAACATCTTTGTTTGAAGATTTTGCTTTGGGCTTTTTATCTATAGTAACCTCTCCGTCTGCAGATTGTTGTGCGTGTTGATATTGGTTAAATTGCTGTTGAAATTTTTCTCCAGCTTTCTTTGTTACATATCTAAGCAATAGAGGACCAAATATTCGCGTTAATACCTTTAGGCCATAATATATAAGTAAAATAATGAGGATAACCTTTAATACTCCTACTAATGACGCTTGCTGCATATCATTTTTTTTCAAAAATAGGGAACTCTCTATACAAATACAGTCCTTCAATCCTAAAAAAATGATAAAATCTGCTATATTTGAAGCAAATCTAATGAATATGAGCCCTAGATCTATTCTGTTATTCTTTACCCTCTTGCTGTATGGGCTAACGGCTTCTGCCCAATATACAGATAAAATTAACTCCAATCGTCCTGGTACCTCGCAGGGTGCTTTTTCTGTTGGTAATAACGTACTACAATTGGAAGGAGGTTTTGGTTTTGGCAAAGAAAAACACGAAATTCTGGATACAAAATCAAACATTTTCAGATTTGATTACTCGGCGCGGTATGGGTTACTCATAGAACAATTAGAGATACGATTAAATGGTACATATCGATCAGATGGAATTACCCAAACGGTTGGTGCGAACCGCCAGAAAATAAATCAAAGTAATTTTGAAATCAATACTATTGGGGCCAAATACCTAATTTACGACCCCTATAAGCCAAAACCGGGTAAAAAAGATACGGTACCCGCGAATTATGATAGTTTAAAAAGCTGGAAAGAGCGATATCGTTTTAAATGGAAAACTTTGATCCCTGCAGTTTCTGCTTATGCAGGAGCAAATTTTGTGGCCAAAGATAACCCCTTTACTTTTCCGGGAGATGCTTCTATTAGTCCTAGATTTGTGGTTGCTACCCAAAACAATTGGACCACCACTTATGGAGGGGATTGGGCATTCGTGACAAATTTGATCGTTGACAAAATTACTACAGAAAGTCCCACCATTGGATGGATACTTACTGCAACACATACGGTTAATAACAAATGGGCAGGTTTTATAGAGTTTCAAGGACAGAAAAGTGACTTCTATAGTGATAACCTCCTGCGGCTTGGTGGTGCCTATCTATTTGATCAGGATTTGCAGTTTGATGCAAATATTGCCTTTAATTTTAAAGACACCCCCTCTGTTTTCACTTGTAGTTTTGGAGCATCTTATCGATTTGACTGGCATAACAAGGATGAAATTATAGAACAACCGGGATTAGAGAAAGGAGTAAAAGAAGACGAATCTGAAGAAGATGAAGAAGGAGAAGATGAAGAAGGTCTAGATGGAGATCTTGATGAAATCGAAGGCACAGAAAACGATAGTTTGAAACTCGACAGAACTCCGTTTATTAATGACTTTGAAGATGATAGTTTTAGAGAAGCTATTGAAAAAGATCTGGACGAGCGCCGAACCGAAGAGCGTTTGGAACGTGAGCGTATCGAAAACGAAAAAATTGCCAAAAAAGAAGGTAAAAAGCTTAGAAAGGAAGAAGCCCGTCGTTTAAAACGAGAAGCAAAAGCTGCCAGAGAAGCAGAAAAAGCAGCTATTAAGGCCGAAAAAGAAAAGCAAAAGATGATTGATGATATCGATGCAGAATTGGATAAAATGGAACAGGAACAAGGTGTCGATGATGAATTGGACGATATAGAAAAACAACTCCAGGAATTGGAGAAGATGGAAAAAGAGTTTGATGAAGAAGAAAAGAAAGAGCAAAAAGAAGAGGTTAAACCGAAGAAACCTGAAAAAGAAGAAGTAGAAGATGATATTGATGTAGATGCCGAATACGAAAAGTATCAGCGGGAACAGGAAAAAGCTCGAAAAGAAGAAGAGAAACGAAGAAAAAAAGAGGAAAAACGCAGACAAAAAGAAGAAAAGAAGCGTAAAAAAGAAGAAGAAAAGAACAAAAAAGATGAAAATAACGATGATCCCGAAGAGTAAAATAGCTCTTCTATGCTGAGAGAATATTCCGTGCTTGTCTAGCCTAAAGCTAGAAACCGAAAAATACTCCATACGAACTTTATCATGTATTCATGATATTTGATAAAAGGGTTATATATTTGCGAAGAATTTGAGATGACATATGATCTATGATTACCATTAAAGAAGCTACCTCAAAAGGAGATTTAACAACCTTTGTTAAGTTTCCTTTTGAATTATATAAAGATTCCCCCTACTACGTTCCCTCTATCATTAAAGAGGAGTTGGATGTAATGAATCCTAATAAAAACCCTGTTTTCAAAAATGCAGATGCTAAATATTTTCTTGCTTTCAGAGGAGAGCAGATTGTAGGTAGAATTGCAGCTATCATCAACTGGATTGAGGTCAATGAACAAAAAAAGCCTAAAGTTCGTTTTGGTTGGTTTGATGTAATCGATGATATCGAAGTAACCAAAGCCTTAATAAATAAGGTTAAGGAATTTGGAGCTCAACACTCCCTAGAATATATGGAAGGCCCTGTCGGCTTTTCTAATATGGATAAGGCAGGAATTCTTATTAAAGGATATGAAGAATTAAATACGATGATCACTTGGTATAATTATCCTTATTATGCTGATCATATGACGGAGTTAGGTTTTGAACAAGCTGCAACCTGGGTCGAATACAAAATAAAAGTTCCAAAAGAAACCAAAGAAAAGGTAGTCAAATTTGCAGAGGTAATTAAGAAACGCTATCAGCTTAAACTTTTAAAATTTAAGAAAAGTAAAGAAATACTAGCATACGCTGATGACATGTTTGACCTACTGAACAAAACATACAGTAGTCTGCAAACTTTTGTTCCTATACAGCAGTATCAAATAGACATGTATAAGAAAAAGTACCTCCCCTATTTGAATCCCGATTACATTACCTGCATTGCAGACAAAACAGGAAAACTTATCGCTTTTGCTATTGTTATGCCTTCTTTTTCTAAAGCCTTGAAGAAAATGAATGGTAAAATTTATCCTTTACGATTTTTGCATATCTTAAGAGCGCAACGCAGAAATGACACTGCTGCATTTTATTTGATAGGAGTTGATCCTGAATATCAAAACAAAGGGGTTACTGCTTTGATTTTTAAGGAGATGAATGAAACCTTTATTCGTAACGGAATAGAAACCGTAGAAACCAACCCCGAACTAGAAGAAAACAAAGCGGTTCAGGCCCTATGGAATGGATATGAGCACGAGCAACACAAAATGAGAAGAACATTTAGAAAAGCATTATAAATATAAAATTAACCTCATAAAAAAATCCACTTATAAAAAGTGGATTTTTTATTTGTATATATTTTTGGATCTACTATTCTCCCATAGCTGCAGCTACCTCAGCAGATACTCTTTTGTAAGTTCCATTTTCTAGTTGTTCTCTAATAGCAGAAAACGCATTCAAGGTTTCCTCGATATCTTCCATAGTATGCGAAGCTGTAGGGATCAATCTCAGTAAAATTAATCCTTTAGGTATCACCGGATACACTACTATAGAACAGAAAATTCCATGATTCTCTCTTAAATCTTTAACCAGAGCCATCGCCTCAGGAATGCTTCCTTTTAAGTATACCGGAGTTACACAACTTTGGGTGGTACCAAGATCAAAACCTCGAGACCTTAATCCGTTTTGAAGTGCATTTACATTCTCCCATAATTTTGCTTTAAGCTCAGGCATAGTTCTAAGCATATCCAAACGTTTTAGTGCACCAATCACTAACTGCATTTGTAGTGATTTCGCAAACATTTGTGATCTTAAATTGTATTTTAAGTAATCAATGATTTCCTGATCCGCAGCGATAAAAGCACCGGTACTTGCCATTGATTTTGCAAAAGTTGCAAAGTACACATCTATTTGATCCTGAACCCCTTGCTCCTCACCTGTTCCTGCACCAGTCGCACCCAGTGTTCCAAAACCATGAGCATCATCTACAAAAAGTCTGAAATTATACTTTTCTTTTAAGGCTACAATTTCCCTTAATTTACCTTGCTCGCCACGCATACCGAAAACACCTTCAGAAATCAACAAGATACCTCCTCCGGTTTTTTCTGCCATTTTGGTAGCACGCATTAAGTTTTTCTCAATACTTTCAATATCGTTATGACGGTACGTATATCTCTTACCCTGGTGCAAACGAACACCATCAATAATACACGCATGAGCATCTACATCGTAAACAATAATATCGTCTTTGTTCACAAGAGCATCCACGGTGGATACCATTCCTTGATATCCAAAATTCAATAAATATGCCGCTTCTTTACCTACAAATTCTGCTAGTTCCTCTTGTAGTTGTTCGTGAAGATCAGTATGACCACTCATCATTCTGGCCCCCATAGGATAAGCAGAACCGTACATAGCGGCAGCCTCTGCATCTACCTTACGTATTTCTTCTCTATTGGCAAGCCCCAAATAATCATTAATACTCCAAGTAATTACCTCTCTTCCCTGAAACTTCATTCTATTTGATATAGGACCTTCCAACTTTGGAAAAACAAAATATCCTTCTGCCTGATCTGCCCATTTTCCTAACGGTCCTTTGTCTTTATAAATCTTATCAAATAAATCTCTCATCTATCAAAAATTTGTTTCTTTTAAGTCTGCGAAAATACGGAAAATTGATTTTATGACATAATAATATTCCAATTCCCTTACACAATATGCTATTTTCTCAATTTCTCTCAATCTAATGGTCTAAAATAACTGTTTTTCAGCGAATTTTAACCTAATTTTTCCTACAATATAAAAAATTAAGTATTGTCTAACTTTTTATTCAACTAGGGTAAATCGCACAAAAAAAGCATCCAACATAATAATTAGATGCCATTTTTATTATTTTATCTTTTACTATTTGACGAATTGCACCTTGATCGCATCAGCTTCATTCTTACTATCAAAAAAGCCTTGTTCAGTCATCCAATCGTCACTAAAAACTTTACTCATATATCTTGAACCATGATCTGGAAGAATAACAATCACATTGCTATCTTCATCAAATTCTCCTTGTTCTGCTAATTGTTTTAATCCCTGAATGGCTGCTCCACTAGTATATCCAAGAAACATCCCTTCTGTTCTGGCCAATTCCCTAGCAGTATGCGCACTATCTTCGTCATTTACTTTTTCAAACTTATCTATGGCTTCAAAATCTGTAGCCGTGGGAATTAAGTTTTTTCCTAGTCCTTCAATACGGTAAGGATAAATCTCATTCTGATCGAATTCTTTGGTTTCATGATACTTCTTTAACACCGATCCATAAGCATCTATCCCCAAAACACGAATATCCTGGTTTTGTTCTTTTAAATATCGTGCTGTACCAGAAATTGTTCCCCCTGTACCACAGCATGCTACAAAATGTGTTAACTGCCCGCTTGTTTGTTCCCAAATCTCCGGACCTGTAGAGTTATAATGTGCATCAATATTCGACTCATTAAAATATTGATTGATATATACTGAACCTTTAATTTCTTCGTGTAATCTCTTGGCTACCTGATAATAAGATCTTGGATCATCTGCACTTACATGAGCCGGGCATACATATACTTTAGCCCCCATGTTTTTAAGCATTGCAATTTTATCTTTAGAAGACTTAGAGCTTACTGCCAGAATACACTCATACCCTTTCACAATACTTACCATTGCCAAACTAAACCCAGTGTTCCCACTGGTGGTCTCAATGATAGTATCTCCTGGTTTAAGTATACCTTTTCTTTCTGCTTCTTCTATGATATATAATGCAATTCTATCTTTGGTAGAGTGTCCAGGGTTAAACGATTCTATTTTGGCATAGAAATTACCCGGATAACCTTGCATGATTTTATTCAGTTTTACAAGAGGGGTTTTACCTATAAGTTCTAAAACATTATTGTAAGCCTGTATCTTTTCTCTCATATAGTTGTATTTAACAGGTTGATGGAAATGGGGTTCCATGTACTGTTATAAAAACGGTACGAAGGTACATTAAATTTTTCAATTAATCTTTTATACCTTCTAAATCTAATAAAAATGCATATTCTTCGGCTACTTCCTTTAGTGCCTCAAATCTACCTGAAGCACCGCCATGACCAGCTTCCATATTGGTATGCAATAACAATAAATTATTATCAGTCTTTAGCTCTCTAAGCTTTGCGACCCATTTTGCAGGTTCCCAATACTGTACCTGAGAATCGTGCAGTCCTGTTGTTACCAGCATGTTTGGATACTCTTGCGCAATAACATTATCATATGGTGAATACGATTTCATATAGAGATAATACTTTTTCTCATTAGGATTTCCCCATTCATCATATTCTCCTGTAGTAAGAGGAATACTTTCGTCGAGCATTGTTGTTACCACATCTACAAAAGGCACTGCTGCCACTACTCCATTATAAAGATGTGGCGCCATATTTACCACTGCTCCCATTAGTAATCCACCAGCTGATCCTCCCATAGCATACAAATGATCTTTTGAAGTGTAACCGTCTTTGATTAAAAACTTGGAACAATCTATAAAATCTGTGAAGGTATTTTTTTTCTCAAAT
The DNA here is from genome assembly GCF_056160245.1 of Aquimarina sp. AWH4_224. Taxonomy (NCBI): domain Bacteria; kingdom Pseudomonadati; phylum Bacteroidota; class Flavobacteriia; order Flavobacteriales; family Flavobacteriaceae; genus Aquimarina; species Aquimarina sp. AWH4_224. Next base: position 673,638 of record NZ_JBSWWU010000001.1, read on the forward strand.
AGCTTACCGCTTTCGTACCAATTACGACCTAGATATTCTCCTCCTCGCACATGAGCAATAGCAAAAATAAACCCTCTATCCAGAAGACTCAATCTCACAGTAGAAAAGTAAGGATCTACAGTAGAACCATAAGAACCATAAGCATATAATAATAAAGGATTACTACCGTCTTTCTTTATGCCTTTTCTATACACCATAGAAATAGGAACCTTGGTTCCATCTGATGCTGTGGCCCAAACTCGTTCTGAAACATAATTGTTTTTATCAAATTTTCCTCCAAGCACTTCTTGTTCTTTCTTAACATCTTTTTCCTTGGTTTCCATATCAAAATCGATAACAGAATTAGGAGTGGTTAAAGAGTTATAAGAATACCTTAAAATTTGAGTGTCAAAATCAGGATTTGTGCTTACATAAGCTGTGTAGGTTTCATTGTCAAAAGGGAGATAATAATCAACGTTTCCATCCCAACGTTTGATATTAATTTTATTCAAACCATTATTACGTTCACTAATTACGTAATAATCCTTAAAAATTTCAATATCCTCCAGCAAGACATCTTCCCTATGTGGTATTACCTCTTTCCAATTATCTTTTCCGGTATCACCTTCTTCGACCTTCATTAATTTGAAGTTCTTAGCATTATCTGCATTGGTTAATACATAAAAATGATCATCATAATGAGCTATTCCGTACTCCAAACCTCTTACTCTAGGCTGAAACACCTTAAATTCTCCCATAGGATCATCTGCCTTAAGAATTCGATACTCTGATGTTAAGGTGCTACTAGAACCTATTACTAAATATTTTTTTGATTTTGTTTTGTACACAAAAGTGTAAAAGGTATCGTCTTCTTCGTGGAATACTTCTGCGTCTTCCGATACCGGAGTACCCAAAATATGTCGGTAGATTTTATCAGACCTTAGAGTCTCATCATCCTTCTTAGTATAAAACAGTGTTTTACTATCAGCTGCCCAAGTGCTACCACCAGTTGTAGTTTCTATAATCTCTGGGTATACTTCTCCTGTTTCCAGGTTTTTGATTCTAATATTGTATTTTCTTCGGCTTACCGTATCTACTCCAAAAGCGATTAATTTATTGTCTGGGCTTACATTAAGACCGCTCATTTTGAAATAGGGATGCCCCTCTGCCTCTTTGTTACAGTCAAATAGAATTTCCTCTGGTGCTTCTAACGAATCCTTCTTTCTAGCATAAATCGGATAATCCTTACCTTTCTCAAATCTCGTGATATACCAATACCCATTCAGTTTGTAAGGAACAGATGCATCATCCTCCTTAATACGGCCTTTCATTTCGGCAAAAAGATCTTTTTGAAAATCTTTTGTATGAGCCGTCATCTTATCATTATAGTCATTCTCTCTCTCTAAATAATCAATAACCTCTGGATTTTCTCTTTCATTTAACCAAAAGTAATTATCGATTCTCACATCTCCGTGCTTTTCAAGATGTGTTTCTATTTTTTCGGCTGTTGGATATTGCGTCTTTGTTTCCAATACGGTATTTGTATTTTTTTTACATGAAGTTGCAAAAATAATCGAAAGTAAGCAGATAACACTCAGACTTTTCATCTATTTCTAATATTTATGAGGAGATAATTACAAATTAGAAGACAAGAATCTATAATTATTCATTTGGTCATTATCTCTTGGTTTATTAACCGCCAAAGTACTAATTTTGTTTTTATAATTTTTAAAAATATACGATATGTTTGGAGATATGATGGGAATGATGGGCAAGTTAAAAGAAGCTCAAAAAAAAATTGAAGAAACCAAAAAGCGCTTGGATACTGTGATGGTCGATGAAAGTAGCTCAGACAACTTACTTAAAGTTACACTTACTGCCAACAGAGAGTTGAAAAGTATTAACATAGCAGATGAGTTATTAAAAGATAAAGAACAACTAGAAGATTATCTTATTCTTACCTTAAATAAAGCAATCCAAAAGGCTACAGAAGTAAATGAGAGTGAACTTGGAGCTGCTGCCAGAGAAGGCATGCCAAATATCCCGGGGCTTTAATTTTTTACGGAATAATTTTTGTTACTTAGCAATTGCAAATAAAATTGTTATGGGATCAAAATGCTTGTGTATATGTCTTTTTTTAGTAACACTTCTATCTTTTGGGCAAAACAGCAAAAGCGATACATTTTGGGTGTACAACCTTGAAGAAGCTAAAGAAATTTCAAAAAAAGAAAATAAGAATATTGTTTTATATTTTGGAGGAAGCGACTGGTGTAGACCATGTATGATGTTACAAGAAGATTTCTTTGATGACTATAAGTTTACCCCATATAAAAAATCCTTTGTTTTTTTATATGTTGACATTCCAAGAAACCGAAATCTATTAACTACAGAACAAAAAGAAGAAAATTATAAACTTTTGGAAGCGTATAACAAGAAAAAGACTTTCCCATTAGTTAGTATTCTAAATACCAAAGGGAAAGTTCTTGAACAGCTGTCTGGATATAGTTCGCTACGAGATCCGAAATATCATTTTGAACTATTAGAAAAATATAATTAGAAAAAGCCTGGTAAAGATACCAGGCTTTTTTTATTAGCATACTGCCCCCTTAGACTTACTGAATCAATCTAAATTCGGTTCTTCTATTCGCAGCATGTTCTCTTTCTGTACAGCTAACTCCATCTGCACATCTGTTTTTTAATCTTGTTTCTCCATATCCGTTAGCAACCAAACGACTTGCGTTTACTCCTTTTCCAATTAAATACGTAACTACAGACTGTGCTCTTCTTTCAGAAAGCTCTCTATTGCTAGACTTTGAACCTCTAGCATCTGTATGTGATGCGATTTCCATTTTTGCACCAGGGTTATTAGCCAGAACAGGCATTAAACGTGTATCAATGATATTTTTTGCCTGAGTGGTTAACGTAGCACTTCCCAGGTTCCAATTAATTGGCAGTGCAGAATACTCCACCAAAGAACACTCTACTTCTCTCCAGGTGGTCAACCCTCCTTTTTGAGTTAAAACTTCTTTGGTTACTTCTTCATAAGTAGCAGGAACAATTACCTCTTCGGAATAAGCATCCTTAACCAATACCGTCTTTTTGATCGTTCCATATTCTGCAGGAATCTCTACTTCTACCACTCTTGCCGGCTCTACCAAAACTCTTTTGGTATAGGTACCACTTTGTTCTGCAATAGCAGAGCTCGTAGTACTCGCATCTGAAGCTAATGTTTTGGTTGGAATTGTAGTATATTCTGCCGGATATCCTTTATAACACCAATAACGACAATCGTCTGGGTTACTAGATGCGCAATCAGGCGCTGGAGCTCCTAGTTCCCATTGAGCATAAGCAGGTTTAATTTCGACAGTTTCAGAATCATTCCCTAATTTTGCAGGAATAATTCTCAACGTATTAGCTCCTTGTTTCTTTATAAAGGTTACTGTTCTTGTTTCATACTTTGCAGGAACAACTGTAAGTTTTTTGGAAGCTTCCTTAATTACCACTCTTTCTGTTACCGTTTCGTAAGTAGCCGGAAATGTTTTCAATTTTTTGTACTCCGGTGTTATTTGAACTTTTACTGTTTGATTTTCATATACATCTGGAGTGGTACAGCGTACATAACACTTACCCGGTTCTGGGTTTTGAGGTAAATCTTGTTGAGCTTGTATTAAACTCACTGAAAAAATAAAGCATACCCCTAAAATAATTTTTCTCATAGTTGATGGAATTTAAATTTATTTAGTTAAAAACTTTAACAAACTTAAGAGCAGGGCGAAGCTTTATCTTTTTTTGATATTTTAATAAAACCATGGATTTCGACAAGTTGTATTTTTTATCGATAAAATGTTAATTAAAAATCTCTGCTTCCTCAATTTTATATTTTTCTTTCTCCATTTTATTATATAATTTTAACGAAAGCTTAAAAATTAACTAAAAAACTGACAGTATGTTTGAACTCAAAAATAAGGAAGGGGCTTCATATCATTTTACCTTAAAAGCTAAGAATGGGCAAGTTATCTTAAGTAGTGAAGTATATAACAGCAAAGCCGCGGCTGAAAACGGAATCGCTTCTGTACAGAAAAATGCATCTGATGATGGTCGTTATGAGCGTAAAACCGCTAAGGATGGTAGATTTTTCTTCAACCTTAAAGCGGGAAATGGTCAAGTAATCGGAAGCAGCCAAATGTATTCTTCTGAATCTGGAATGGAAAATGGAATTAATTCTGTAAAAGAAAATGCTCCCGGAGCTGACACAAAGGAAGCATAATTTTTTAAGTGTTTTTTAAATAACAATTCATTAGAAAAAGCTGTTCATTATTGTTGAACAGCTTTTTTTATGTGATGATTAGCTAGTAATTCCAAAAAATATTCGTGCTGCTGTTGGGTATAGTCCAAATGGGTTACAAAACGTAATTTCCCTTGCCCCATGCCATAAAAATAGACTCCTTTTGTCTCCATTTTAGAAACAAATTCATTCTCATCGCCATCTATTGTAAAAATAATGATATTAGTATCAATAGGCTCTACTTGCTTTACAAAAGGAAGTGTTTGAAGCACCTCTCCTATTTCTTTAGCTTTTTTATGATCTTCTGAAAGACGGTCCAAATGATTATCTATGGCATATAAACCTGCTGCTGCCAGATACCCTAACTGTCGCATCCCGCCACCAAGAATCTTTCTCACCCGTATTGCATTATCCATGTATTTTGCGTCCCCAACCAAAACCGATCCAACTGGAGCACCCAAACCTTTACTTAAGCAAACCGAAATAGTTTCAAAAACCTCACCATATTGAAGTGGAGATTCATTCTTTGCGATCAACGCATTCCATAATCGAGCTCCATCCAAATGGTATCCAAGATTATTCTGAGCACATACCTCTTTTATTTTTCTGATTTCTTCAAAATCGTAACAAGCACCACCTCCTTTGTTCGTTGTATTCTCGATACAAACCAAACTTGTTAATGGGCTATGATAAAAATCTGGTGGGTTAATAGAAGCTTGTACTTGATCTGCATTGATCATCCCTCTATGTCCATCAATAAGTTTACAAGATACTCCACTATTAAATGAGACCCCTCCTCCTTCATAGTTATAAACATGCGCATATTTGTCGGCGATAAGTTGTTCTCCTGGTTGTGTATGTAATTTAATCGCTGCTTGATTAGCCATACTCCCCGAAGGAAAGAACAATGCCTTTTCTTTACCAAACATCATGGCTATTCTTTCTTCAAGTTGGTTAACCGTAGGATCTTCTTTGTATACATCATCTCCTACTTCTGCATTCATCATCGCATCGAGCATACCTGCAGTTGGCTTGGTCACAGTATCACTTCTAAGGTCTATTTTCATATTTATGCTTTAGAAAAGTATATTTGAACTCAAATTTTGCGATTAAAAATAATGCTATTTTTGTAAAACAATATTAAAGACCATCTTAAATAATTTCTTCGTAAAGAAAATCATGCAAAAACTTCTTAAATGTCTACTTTTTCTCACGCTGATACTATTTTCTTTTAAAGGAAGTTCACAAAATGCAGTGGATAGTTTACAACAAAAAACATATGAAGAACTAAGAGCAATTTTCTCAGATCTCAGAAGTGACACCTTAAAATCTGCATATATAGCCAGCTACTACTTAACAAAAGCCAAAAGAGAAAGCAATATCCCTAAAATTGCTAAAGGATATCATTTACTTTATTATAGTTTTTCTGATCATACGATAAAACAAAAATATGTTGATAGTATCATCGAGATTACAAGATATAATCAGAGTAGAGAATTCCCCGCTCTTGCATATCTTCATAAAGCACAATTTCATCTATATCAAAATAGAGAAATCACAAAAACAATTAACAATCTCAACGCAGCAAGAAAATACGCCAATCAAAATGACAATATAGATCTCATATATAGAGTAGATTATATGATCGGTATTATTAAGAGTGAGCACTTAGATGAAAAAGAAGAAGCTCTTACTATTTATAAGAAATGTGCCAAATTTTACCAAACTAAAAAACAAGATATCTATAAATCCCGATACATTAATACGTTGCATGCTATTGCAGAAACATATATCGCCTTAAAAGAACATGATTCTTCATCCTACTATAATGAATTAGGGTACCAGGAAGCCGTGAACCATGAAAATGTTTTTTTGCAAAGACAAAAGGTATACTTTACGTTATGCGAAGGAATAAATCACTACTCTAAAAACAACTTTCGTAGAGCAATTGATAGTATTCACAAAGCATTACCCGAAATGATATCTATAAATGATGTTTCCAACACATTAGATTGCTATTACTACCTGGGGAAGAGTTATTTTGACTTAGGACAAAACAAAAAGGCTTTACCATATTTAATTAAAACAGATTCTATTTTAGAATCTTTAAATTCTATACCTCAATACAAACACGTAAAGATTTATCAGTATCTAAAAAATTACTACAAAAATATTAATGATCTAGAAAATCAAAATAAATATCTTGATAAATTAAACAAGATTCTTGCGAATTATCTAAGTGATCAAATTCATATAAGTAAAAAGGTTAAGGAGGATTATGATATCGCTCTTTTGATAGAAGAGCAAGAGTCTGTGGTAAAAAAGTTAAATCGTAATACCGATGCATACAAATCCGGTGTTTTGCTATTGATTCTACTTTTATTGATTTCTAGTAGCGTTTTGTTATATCAATACAGAAAAAAACAAGTCTATAGAAAGCGTTTTCAAGAGATTCTTACAAAGCAAAAGACTTCTATTTCCAAAGAAGACAAAGAGTTCATAAAAAATAAAGTTTCTGAAAGTGATATAAAAGTTCCTCAGAAGCATGTTGACTATATTTTGGAACGGCTTGATCAGTTTGAAAAGGAAAAAAAATATCTTGCAACTGGAATAAGCTCTCAATCATTAGCTGACGATTTTGATACGAATGTAAAATATCTTTCAAGAGTTATTAATCATTTCAAAAACAAAAGCTTTACCAATTATTTGAATGAACTCAGAATCTCATTCGCTATAGAAGAATTAAAAACAAATACTACTCTTCGTAAATTCACCATAAAAGCTATTGCAAATGAAATGGGGTACAACAGTGCAGAAACGTTCTCGAATGCATTTTATAAACAAACAAAAATAAAGCCTTCTTACTACATCAAAAACCTAAACAAACAATAACTAAATTTTTGATAATCAAATAATTAAATTTAATAAATGACACGAAATTCCAGAATTTCGTGTGCTTTTTATAGAAAACAATATATCCGTATGTCTATTTTATATAATTTGGCAATGAAATTTTTATAAAAAGTAAACCATGAAAAAGTCAACGAGCAAAAGAAAGTTGAACCTAGACAAAATCCGAGTATCAAGAATTTCCGATTTATCCAAAATAAACGGAGGGTATGATGATGGGACTCACTCTGGAGTCGTAACCGATTGTAGTCTAATAATAAGTTGTGACGCAAGCACAAACTCTGATATTTGATTTTTCAATTTTATGTTAAATAATTGGAGTACATACATCATCAAATTTAAGATCATGAAAAATAAACATCAAACATCACGTAAAATCCCTTTTGCAAAACTCAAAGTCTCTATTTTGAATAATAAAAAACGTATAGTTGGAGGAGACTATATAAAAATAGATGATGGTACGCACTCTTATTACAATTGTTATACAGATAGTTGTGTTAATTGCGGCGATGATAATGGCGAAATAGGAGAAGGGTAATTATTTGCAGTTTTAATAATAATGTAGAGATCCTTAATGTTTAAAATGGACTATTAAGGAAGTTACTTTGGTACTTACATCTATACGTTTTCATAAAAAACGCATTGCAAATCCCTTATCCATTAGCATTTTTAGGTTTTAAAAGAGGGAATTTAAAATTGCTGATGCTCCATCTATTCAACAAATTCATCTGACAATCTTATTCTTGAAAAACAGCACTTTTTCTGTATTTTTTGTAAAGGTTTTCAAAATCTATGAAGTAAATATCGGTTTGCGTGCTTTTAAGACTATCACTACTCGAATAGTAAAGCGTATTGGTATCTTCTACTAATTCTGGATAAAGATCGCTTCCTGTGGTATTAATTTCTTGGATATTCTGCGGTACAGACCATTTGTTATTTTTCTTAAAGCTTATATAAAGATCCCCGTAAGAGGACAAGTTTTCTTTGTGTTGAGATGCTTCAAAAAGAATAAGATCACCCTTTTGGCTGATTTCTAAATTCCATTCACCAAATTCAGTATTCAAAGAATTGCCCAAATTTATTGGTGAAGCGTATTGATCATTTGTTTTCTTCACCATATACAAATCCCCTTGTCCATACCCACCCTTGCGGTCAGATGCAAAATACAAGTTTCCGTAGGTATCAGTTCGTAAACAATACTCATTAGCTGATGAATTAATGGGTTCGTCTAAACGCATAGGAGCTCCCCATTCCCCACTATCACTTCTTTCAACTTTCCAAATATCCATAGAAACTTCTTCAATCCCTTCAGAAGGTCTTTTGGAAATAAAGTATAAGGTTTTTCCATGGTTTGTTATATAAGGAGCACTATCATCATATTCCCCAGAGAAAGAAGCTAACTTCGGTTTAGACCATGTTCCGTTTTTGTAAACTGAGTAGTAGATATAACTGACAACATCTCCCTGCCCCCATTGGTCATTACTTTTGGAAAAGTAGATTTCAGATCCCGAAGAAGAAAAAGTAAGCCCATATTCTATGGATGCTGTCGAAATATTCCCTGGTTCAAAAAGGGTTGATTGATGCTCTTTTAATTCTTTATTACAACCAATCGTAAAAAGCACCAACATACTATAGATCAGTACTGCCAATATATCAAGTGTAGCCTTTGATTTCTTCATAGTATTCATCTTTTAGACTTGGTACTGCCTGTGGTAAAAAGTTTTACTTCATTTTTTACTATATAACAGCCAATAGTCTATTTCAGAGGTCCTTCAAAAAAGAACAGCAAAGATCAAAAACTGCACTGGAAACTTCCTATTGGGGATCCATCCGGAATTTTAGGTGATGGTAATGCTTTAAAACTCTCTGGCTTCTTCAAAAATTGATTTATACTATTTACCTGATAAGCATTATAAGCTGTAATCGACTCATCTCCTTTTTGCGTTTTCAGAAAAGCTGCCAATTCAACAAGCTTATGCTGGGCAATAGCATTTACCTGTTGATAAGTGTTTTCATTTTTACTCAGGTTCATCAAATGTTTCAATACATTAGCTTTAACCGATTGCATGATCTCTTTCTGATAGCTATTGTTTATTTTTGTCTTGAAAGTAAGATTGATTAATTGATCCAAAACTTCTTCAAAGCCCAATTGTTTATTATCCAAACTCTTTTGTTGTATTAGTCTAGAGGCTCTTTCTGGATGCAATAATAACCCCAAAGTCATATCACTTGCCGTGGCTGCCACACTAATAGCATCAAAACCTACCCCTGTTTTTCCTTGAAATGATTCTCGGGTCCTCCCATATCCAAATGCTCTAGGCGGAAACAGTTGTAATTTATCTTCAGGTATCGCCAAATGCTCTGGGGATATAGTGAGTAACAATTGTTTCATCGCTGCTCGTTGTTTGGACGAAGTAACAGCTTCAACTATTACTTGCCCATCATCCTTGGTAGCATAATTATAGTTTAATCCACCAATAAGCTTAACCGCCGCTTCTGTTTGGTAGCGATGAAAGAAATATATGGGTACAAATACATCTTCTAAAACGGAATAAGGTTCGCCACTTTTAATGTTGTCCTTAGAAAAGTTTTTGATCGCCACTCTTCTTACGTTAAGAACATTATCCAACTCTTCTACAGCACTTTTACCATTATCCCATAAATGTGCCAACTCGTGAGCACCGCCTTGAGGTCTCGCATCACTATCGGAGATAAACCTTAATCCAGATGCATAAGCGGTATCCAATATATTATCCAACACTTTCTTTTCATCTTTATCCTCTGCCACTTCACTATAACTATAAGCTACGGTTACTTTATCCCAATCCCCTATTTTGGTATCATAAGCATTAGAAAGATCAATTTTCCCATTTTTTAAGGTCACCGTAGGATGTGGGTAATCCATTACAGACGCCCGCCCATTGGTACTAGCCGCAAAATTATGGGCAAACCCAATCGTATGTCCCACTTCGTGAGCAGACAGTTGTCGGATTCTTGCCAATGCCATCTCCAACATGGGTTGGTAGTTATCATCTCTTTCTGAAAATGGTTGATTAAGTAGTGCCTGAGCAATCAAAAAGTCTTGTCTAATCCTTAAACTTCCTAAACTTACATGTCCTTTTAATATTTCTCCTGTTCTGGGATCAATAACACTAGCTCCATAACTCCAACCCCTGGTTGATCGATGCACCCATTGTATTACGTTATACCTCAAATCCATCGGGTCCGCGTCTGCCGGTAACATTTTTACTTGAAACGCGTTCTTAAATCCTATAGCTTCAAAAGCTTGATCCCACCATCGTGCTCCATCTAATAATGCCGAACGAACTGGTTCTGGAGTACCAGGGTCCAAATAGTAAACGATAGGTTCTTTAGCCTCACTAATTGTTTGATCTGGATTTTTCTTTTCCAAACGATGACGTCGTATATATCGTTTTGTGATTGATTCTTGAATGGGAGTCGCATAATCCTGATACGAAATAAACATGGCACCACTTCTGGGATCAAATACTCTTTTTTTGTATCCATTATCTGGTAGCTCAACAAACGATTGATGCTGAGTAACGGTAAGAAACTGCGTGTTAGGCGCCACAGTTTGTAAATGTTGTCCAGTCGGTTCTCCTTTATAGGTAAGCAATGCTTCAAATTCAATATTTTTTGGAAATGCTTTCGTTCTTTCCAAACTTAGTGCGCTTCTGCTTTTATCAACAGTATAATTCCCTTCTTTTTGAGCTTTAAGTCTGTTGATTACCCCATGAGTGTCTTGCATCAAGAAAGGAGTAACATCAATAATAAATTTTCCTTCTTTAGATGCTTTGATCGGAAAACCGAACAATACCGATTTTGCGAAAGCTTGCTGTACACTTTTTTTCTCCAAAACATTATCAGTTATTGCCCTATATTGCTGATTTGGTTGCACCAACAATAACTTATTTCCTGCTTTTACAAATTTTACTACTACTCCATTACCTATTTGCCCTCTATCCAAACCGATATCATTAGAACCTAATCCCGTAGTTAAGGAATGTACATACAAAAATTCCTCATCCAATTTATCGACTTCCAGGTAAATTTCATCTTTATCCTCATTGTAGTGGAAATCAAAATAACCATTGTAATTTTTGAGGTTTTTGTGCTTTTCCAAAAATTGTGCTGTAATAGAGCAACTAAAACATAAGGTAAGAAACAAGAAAAATGACTTCATGAAATGAGTTTTGTGTGAAAGGTTCTGTCAAATTTTTAAAGCTATAAAATAATCGAAAAAATATTTCTTACTGAAGTGTTAAATCCTATTTTTGTCTAAAATTAGAAAAAGTAATGATTAATACAGAGACTTTACAGGATCTTAGAAAGCGCCTGGTTGCGTTAAGGAGGTATCTTTGACGTTGATGCCAAACTTATTGAAATAGCAAATGAAGAGGAGAAAACTTTCGCTCCTGATTTTTGGAACAATGCCCAAGAAGCCGAAAAACACATGAAAGCACTCAATGCCCAAAAAAAATGGGTATCCGATTATGAAAAGAGTGAGGCTTTGGTTGATGATCTCGAAGTATTATTCGAATTCTTCAAAGAGGGTGACGCCAGTGAAGATGAGGTGAGCCAAAAACATGTAGAGGCTATGGATCTTATTGAAGATCTCGAATTCAAAAATATGCTTAGTGACGAAGGGGATAGCATGAGTGCTGTATTACAAATTACTGCTGGTGCTGGTGGTACCGAAAGCTGTGATTGGGCAAGCATGTTGATGCGTATGTATTTGATGTGGGCCGAAAAAAGAGGCTATAAAATAAAAGAACTCAACTATCAGGAAGGTGATGTTGCTGGTATTAAAACGGTAACTTTAGAAATTGATGGAGAGTTTGCTTTTGGTTGGCTGAAAGGAGAAAACGGAGTACATCGATTGGTACGTATCTCCCCTTTTGACAGCAATGCCAAAAGGCACACTTCCTTTGCTTCTATTTATGTATACCCTCTTGCAGATGATAGTATAGAAATTGAAATCAATCCTTCTGATTATGAAATCATCACTTCAAGATCTAGTGGTGCCGGTGGTCAAAATGTAAATAAGGTTGAGACCAAGGTACAGTTAACCCACTTCCCTACCGGGATACAAATCTCCTGTTCTGATTCAAGATCGCAGCACGACAATCGAGAGAAAGCGTTACAAATGCTTAAATCTCAGTTGTTTGAATTAGAATTAAAAAAGCAACAAGCCCAACGTGATGAAATTGAAGCCTCCAAAATGAAAATCGAATGGGGCTCTCAAATCAGGAATTATGTAATGCATCCTTACAAATTGGTAAAAGATGTAAGAACTGCTGAAGAAACTGGAAATGTAGATGCGGTTATGGATGGAAATATCGATAAATTCCTAAAAGCATACCTGATGATGATGGGACAAAGAAATGACGATTAAACAAAAACGAATGAAAACAATAATTTATCATAACCCTAGATGCAGAAAATCCCGAGAAACACTTGCTATTCTTGAGGAAAAGCAAGAAGAAATCGAAATTGTAAAGTACCTAGAGACTCCACCAAACAAAGAGCAACTTACAGAAATTCTGGCCACACTAGGGATATCACCTATTGAACTCGTAAGGAGAAATGAAGCTATTTGGAAAGAAAATTTTAAAGGTAAAGAACTAAGCGATCAAGAAGTCGTTGATATTCTTATCGAACATCCAAAGTTAATAGAACGACCTATTGTTATAAAAAATGGTAAAGCTGTTATAGGAAGACCTCCGGAAAAAGTAATCGAAATACTTTAGTCTTTTTTTAACAACTTCTGATTAAACCTTTTTATCTTTTTGAAGTCTTAACCTTCTTAATCCCTTTGCACATAAGGGCTAACGAATCTTAACATATTTATAATTAACAAATCATTAACCGTTTTACTAGGCTGCTTTGATACTTTTGAGACGCATTTAAAAAACGATTCATGATAAAGAACCTTTGGATATACTTATTAATATTCTCTACACACATTTTTGCTCAACAACGAGGAGATTTTTCTAATACACCTATCACCGTTTCTGGTACTGTAGTTGATCAGGACACCAATCAACCTCTAGAATATGCAACGGTTTCTTTTTATAGCCCCAAGCTTAAAAAAATTGTAACAGGTGGAATAACGAATCAAAATGGAGCCTTTTCTATAGAGGTCAATCGAGGAGTATACACTATAAATGTGGAATACATCTCTTTTCAAACCAAAACAATTTCGCAAAAAAAGGTATTCAAAAATACGGATTTAGGGGTCATTCCGCTTGGACTTGATACTGAAACCTTGGACGATGTCGTAGTTATAGCAGAAAAAACAACTGTAGAGATCAAACTTGATAAAAAAATCTATAATGTTGGTAAAGATCTAACAGTAAGCGGAGGCACAGTGAGTGATGTTCTAGACAATGTTCCTTCTGTATCTGTTGATGTTGAAGGTAATGTAGCTTTGAGAGGAAATGATAATGTACAAATTCTAATCAATGGTAAACCTTCTGGACTGGTAGGACTCAATAGTACCGACGCATTGAGGCAGCTTCCTGCAGAATCTATTGAAAGAGTTGAGGTGATTACCTCCCCTTCTGCTCGTTATGATGCTGAAGGTACTGCCGGAATTTTAAACATTATCCTACGCAGAAGTAAGTTGCAAGGTATGAATGGTGCCATTACTATTAATGCAGGATTTCCTTGGCAAGCAGGGATCTCTGGTAATTTGAATTACAGAGTTGGGGATCTCAATTTTTTCACCACATCAGGATATCGATATAGAGAAGTTCCGGGGAATTCATTAAATGAGACCAGGTTTTTTGGAGGAGATGGAGTAATTTCTCTAGATGACACCTTTCTTACAGAAGATCGTGATTTTGATAGAATCAGAAAAGGAATAAATACAAATGTAGGAGTAGAATGGTATATCAACAAGACTTCATCGGTTACCGCTTCTTATTTATATAGATCTGGTGATAATGAAAGTAATACCACCAATATTATTACCAAACCCGATCTTAATGGTAGTATTATAAGTCAAAATATTCGTTTTGATCCAGAAATAGAAGACGATCAAACTAAACAATACGCGATAAACTTTAGCAAGGACTTTAATGATAGTGGTCATAAACTAACAGCAGATTTTCAGATAGAAAATAGTACAGAAACAGAAAACTCTAGAATTACTCAAGATAATTCTACAAGAATCGAATTAGTAAATACCGACGAAGCTCAAGAACGTATATTATTACAGGCAGATTATGTTTTACCAATAGGTAAAAACAGCCAATTTGAACTCGGGTATCGAGGAAACTTTAATGAACTCAATACCGAATTTTTGGTACAAAACGATGACAATGGTCTAGTGGTAACAGACACAGATCTATCCAACAATTTGATTTTTACAGAAAGAATCAATGCCGCGTACTCACAATATGGGAGTAAAATAGACAACTTCTCTTTTTTACTAGGGCTTAGAATGGAAGACACTAGAATAATCATTGATCAACAAACCAGTGGGGACTTTGATAGAAAAAAATACACAGATCTTTTTCCCACGGTGAATTTATCCTATGAAATTTCTAAAAAACAAAATATAACTTTAGGATATAATCGAAGAATAAGACGACCTCGTTCACGATTTATCAATCCCTTCCCTTCCAGATCAAGTGCTACCAATTTATTTCAGGGGAACCCAGATTTGGATCCAAGCTATACCAATGCGTTCGACTTAGGTTATCTCAATCGTATTGGAAAACTAACTATAAACAGTTCTATATACTACAATCGATCCACTCAAAATTTTACTTTTATTTCAGAAGATACAGGAAATACAGTGGTTATAGGTATAAGCGACGAGAATCCGCAAGGAACCGAGGTTCCTGTAATACGACGAACCCCTATTAATTTGGCCAGTTCTGATCGATATGGTTTTGAGTTTACCTTGATTTATAACCCTAGCAAAAAATGGAGAGTCAATGGGAATTTTAATGCATTTCAAAATACCGTACGCGGTACTGATCCTAACGGAGAAAGTCTTGATGCAGAAAACTTCAGTTGGTTTGCCCGTATCAACAACAAAATAACATTACCTTCAAAAATTGATTGGCAAACGAGTATGTTCTATAGAGGACCTACAGAAAATGCACAAACCAAAAGTGATGGAATATTAAGTGTAAACTTAGCCTTCAGTAAAGATCTTTTTAAAGAGAAAGCGTCAATGACTTTTAATATTAGTGATGTATTCAACTCCAGAAAACGGATCAGCACCTCTGCCACTCCTACCTTTATTTCAGACAGTGAATTTCAATGGAGAGAGCGAAGCTTCAATTTTGCTTTTACGTATCGATTTAATCAAAAGAAGAAAAGACAACGATCCAGAAGAGATTTTAATTCTGATGATGAAGAATTTGGAGGATAGCCTAGGTTCTGTGATTATAAAGCATAAAAAAAAGGAAGCCAATTGGCTTCCTTTTTGTTGATATCGTAATACGTTATGCTTCTTTTGCTTGACGCTTAGCTTCTCTTCTCAACTTGAAGTTTTCGATATTAGCTCCGATTATCCAGTAAGGAATTACGAAAGTTAATAAAAAGATCATTAACCAAAATCCTATAGTAAGAATGGTTAAGAAAGCTAAAAATCCAAGGTACTGATCGAATTCAAACATAACGATAATCTAATTTTCAAATTTGTGCCAAAGATAATAACTCTTATTTATTTGTCATAGCAGAAATACGATTTATTTTAAAAACTATTTTTATCATCTGCAGGTCACCAAAAAATAGCCCCTTTATTCAGAAAAAGTGAGGCAAATGCTTAAATTTGCACTCTTAAAAAAACAAATCATCGTACCTATGGAATATAGAATAGAAAAAGATACAATGGGAGAGGTAAAAGTTCCTTCGGATAAACTTTGGGGAGCTCAAACCGAAAGATCCAGAAATAACTTCAAAATAGGTGCTCCGGCATCCATGCCTTTAGAAATCGTATATGGTTTTGCTTACCTTAAAAAAGCGGCAGCATATACGAATTGCGAATTAGGAGCGCTACCGATAGAAAAAAGAGACTTGATCGCTCAAGTATGTGATGAAATTTTGGAAGGAAAGCACGATGATCAATTTCCACTGGTAATATGGCAAACAGGTTCGGGCACGCAAAGTAACATGAACGTAAACGAAGTAATTGCCAATCGTGCACATCAAATAGCAGGAAAAACAATTGGGGAAGGTGATAAAACGTTGCAACCTAATGACGATGTTAATAAATCTCAATCTTCAAACGATACATTTCCAACAGGAATGCATATCGCTGCATACAAGAAGATCTTGGAGGTGACTATCCCGGGGATTACTCAACTAAGAGATACCTTAAAGAAAAAATCTGAAGAGTTCAGAGATGTAGTGAAAATAGGTCGTACCCATTTTATGGATGCTACCCCACTAACTATCGGTCAGGAATTATCTGGTTATGTTTCTCAGTTGGATCACGGACTTAAAGCATTAGAAAACACCTTACCTCACCTTGCAGAATTAGCATTGGGTGGAACTGCAGTAGGAACAGGTTTAAATACACCAAAAGGATACGCCAAAAGAGTTTCTGAGTTCATCGCTCAGTTTACCGGACTACCTTTTATCACTGCCGAAAACAAATTTGAAGCCCTAGCTGCTCACGATGCTTTTGTAGAGACTCATGGAGCATTAAAGCAACTTGCTGTTTCTTTGAACAAAATAGGAAATGATATCAGAATGTTGGCCTCTGGTCCAAGAAGTGGTATCGGAGAATTGATCATACCAGCAAACGAGCCAGGAAGTTCTATTATGCCTGGAAAAGTAAACCCTACACAATGTGAAGCACTAACTATGGTATGCGCACAGGTAATGGGTAATGATGTAGCTATCAATGTTGGTGGAATGCAAGGTCATTTTGAATTGAATGTATTCAAACCAGTAATGGCGGCAAACTTATTACAAAGTGCGCAACTTCTGGGTGATGCTTGTGTATCTTTTGACGTACACTGTGCACAAGGTATTGCACCAAACCAGGCAAGGATTACTGAGTTACTTAACAATTCTTTGATGCTGGTAACCGCTTTAAATACCAAAATAGGGTATTACAAAGCTGCAGAAATAGCAAATACAGCGCACAAAAACGGTACTACGCTGAGACAAGAAGCTGTGGCGCTTGGATATGTTACCGAAGAAGAATTTGAAGAATGGGTAAAACCAGAAGATATGGTTGGTAGTTTGAAATAACAACTACAATCCAAAACTATAAAAATCAAAAAACCGCATTGTAGCTCAATGCGGTTTTTCTATTTTCCTTACTAATTCAGTGTTCCCCTTGCAAAATTTTTGTCCCCCAACAAAATCTTCACAAATTCTTCACTTATTCTTTTCTTATCTATGAATAGCGTGGCTGCAAGCTTTTGGTAATTCTTGCAAAAAATCTTGGATAAACTTAAAATTGATTTTAAAAAGTGTCATAAGTTCTAGTGTAATAATGTTCTATATTATATTGTTATAAATTGATACTGTAAAAGTACTATATGATCTAATCTGTTGAAATACGTGTAGATACGTATATTTGATTTGGGATCAAACGACTATCTGTGGATAGCGTGGCTACTAGCTTTTGGTAATTCTTTTAAAAAATTTAAAACAAAGTCGAAGTTAATGTTGAATAAATTCATGATTTCTAAGTGTGTTTTAATTAATAAGAATGATTGGTTAAAATTTCTGATACAAAAGTATGCTCCATCTACATACCGCACAATGGGTAAAAACACGTATTTTTAGTAGGGGGAATTTCCCCTACTAAATACCCAAAACCTCTCGAAACACCTATAAATACAGGAAAAATAAAAAAGCACGGTTTTTCACCGTGCTTTCTAATTATTCTTATTTTACCTAATCTAAGCTTTTTCTAATGCAATTTCATTAGGACTATTTACCTTTTCCAGAGCTTGATCCAAATCCCAAATCAAATCTTTGGCACTTTCTACTCCTATAGATAATCTTACCAATTGATCCGTAATGTTCATTTCTTTTCTTTGGTCATCATCTACTCCAGCATGTGTCATTGTTTTTGGATGCTCCGCCAAACTTTCGGTACTTCCTAAACTAACGGCTAGTTTCATTAGTTTTAAGTTATTCAAAAACTCAAAGGCTTCTTTCTCCCCTCCTACTATATCAAAAGAAACCATAGCTCCCGGAGCAGAACACTGTTTCTTATATGTAGCAAATGCTGCTGTACCTTCTTCTAATAGTCCTAGATAATATACCTTTTTTACTTTCTCATGACTATTAAGGTATTCTGCCACCATCTGGGCATTCTTAGTCTGTTGATCCATTCTTACTTTCAAGGTCTCTAAACTTCTAAGCATTAACCATGCAGTATGTGGGCTTACCATGTTCCCCAAAAATGTACGTAGCGTTTTTACACGTAGCATCAATTCGGCATTTCCTAATACAGCTCCAGCAATCAAATCACTATGCCCACCTATATACTTGGTTGCAGAATACAATACCAAATCTGCACCACATTGCAGTGGGTGTTGCCATAGAGGCCCCATATATGTATTATCTACCGCTACTAATACTTCTTTATCCTTGGTACTGTATTGCTTAGCCAATTGGCTAAACTTTTCGATATCTACGATATCATTTGTAGGGTTGGCGGGAGTTTCTAAATAAATCATTGCTAATCTATCCGATTTTCCTGAATCTTCAATCATTTGTTGTACCTCCTCTATAGTTTGATTAGGTAGCACTCCTATAGTATGTACTCCGATTTTATCCAAAAAGTGCTGAATAAAATGATCCGTACCTCCGTATAATGGATTACTGTACACGAGCAAGTCACCCGGCTTTAGAAACTCCAATAGTACTGTACTAATCGCAGACATACCACTTTCAAAAACTGCACAATCATCTGCTTTATCCCAAAGGCATAATCTATTTTCAAGAATTTCTAAATTAGGATTATTAATTCTACTATAAATCAATCCTAATTCTTCTTTTGGAGATTTCTCACGTAAACCGTAAGCCAATTCAAAAAAGGCTTTTCCCTCTTCTGCGGTTTTAAACACAAAAGTAGACGTTTGAAAAATTGGACATTTTATGGCTCCTTCAGACAACTCAGGTTTATAACCATAAGTCATCATTAAACTCTCTGGGTTAAAATCGTGTTCTTTCATGCATTAAAAGTACATTTAAAAGAATTAAAAACTAAATAATAGAATTATTTTAGAATAAATATTTATAAAATTATATATTAAAGAATTTTATTCTATTTTTGACTTTTCAGAATACCTCAAAAAGAAAAATATTATGGATACCATAGACCGATCTATACTGCTGTTATTGCAAAAAGATGGAAAAATCACCATTAAACAAATTGCAGAACGATTACACCTCACCACTACTCCTATTTTTGAACGAGTAAAAAAACTGGAACGTGAGGGGCACATCAAATCATACAAAGCCATTTTGAACCGAAAGAAAATTGGATTACAACTGATGGCGTTTTGTAATATCACGCTCAATCAGCACCAAAAAGATTTTATAAAGAAATTCGAAAAGGACATTCAACAGTTTCCAGAGGTAGTAGAATGTTATCATGTTGCTGGTATGTTTGATTATCTGATCAAGATCTATGCTGAAGATATGGAATCTTATCAGGATTTTCTTTCTAACAAACTGGCCTCACTAGAAAATATTTCTAAGGTACAGAGTTCTTTTGTCATGACAGAAGTTAAAGACTTCTCCTATCTTCCTATCCCATAAAAATTAGAGCAGACTTAACAAAAGATTTAGAACTCAAATGATACCTTTGATTTCTAAACAAAATTGCACCACAATGAATCTTAACACAGCCAAAGTATTGATCACAGGAGGTAATTCGGGTATTGGTAAAGCTACTGCCAAATTACTGAAAGAAAAAGGAGCCCAAGTCGTGATCTCCGGAAGAAATGAAAACACCTTACAACAAGTTGCACAAGAACTTGGTGTACAGTATATAAAAGCCGATGTCACTCAAGAAAATGAAGTGACAAATATGGTCGAGGAAGCAAAAGAAAAAATGGACGGTTTGAATGTATTGGTCAATAATGCTGGATACGGTTATATTGCCAAACTTGTAGATATTGAAGCGGATAAATTTACCGATCAGTTTAAAACTAATATCCTAGGAGCTGCACTTTGTGCAAAAGCATCGGCAAAACATTTTGTAGATCAACAATACGGTAACATCATTAATATTGGATCTACCTCTTCATTAAAAGGATCGCCTACCGCTTCACCCTATGTAGCTACCAAATTTGCTCTAAGAGGAATGACCGAGAGTTGGAGAAATGAACTACGTCCTCATAATATCCGAGTAATGCAAGTCAACCCTAGTGAGGTGATGACCAGCTTTGCTGACAATCGAGTAGACAATAATCCTACAGAGAAAAAATATACTGAAGCCGAACAAAACACCAAGTTAAGAGGCGAGGAAATAGCGCATACGATTTCGAGTCTTTTGGAGATGGATGATCGCGGCTTTATTACCGAGGCGACTGTATTTGCTACAAATCCTAAAGTATAATCTTTAGGATTCTTTGATCAATACTTTCGAAGAGGTTTGGGGTTTTGTTTTTAGGTAATGAAAAAGCACCAAAACGAAAATGAGTAAAAATATAACAGTACCTATCTTAAATACGGCAGTTTGAATACTTTCAAACAGCGTGCCCCCGAGCACCAAACCAAAAATACTAGCCAAACTTCCCATGCTATTGCCATAGCCTTGTATTACTCCTTGTAGCTGATTATTACCGGTTTTTGCCAATATGGATAAAAAATTGGGCCACATTAACCCATTCCCTAAAGAAAGTAGGGTGATACCTACGTATAATAGGATGATATTTTGATAGGTCAGTAAATAAAAACTACAACCCAATAACAAAGTTCCTATTAAAATACAACTTATACCTGAAACTTTACCGGATAAAAAAGACAATAATGGTCCTTGTACCAAAATCATAATAATGCTGGAATAGGCCAAAAATATCCCCAGTTGTATGGATGACCATTCCAAAATGGATGAAGCATATATCGGTAAACCCGCATAGAAGAAACTAAATGCCAAAAAAGTTAGAAAATATACCGCATACAGCAAAGGAATCTTTTCTATTTTCAATATGGTCCAAAATGATGTTGAAGCTGATGTATCCTCCCCCTCTCCCGAAGTATTGTAGCACTCCTTATGCTCGACCTGAAAAAAACGTCGAAACGATCGCAAAGAAACAGAACCCGTATCTACTACACAGGGATTACTTTCTGGCAAACGAATAGCGATTACAAAAATAGCAATCAAAGATATCAGGCTAGCCAATATGATTGGCAGGGCTTCTTCTAAAACCGTAGATGCCAAAATACCTGCTACAGCAGGGCCGAGTACAAAACCTAAACTAGTCGAAGCCCCCATCATACCAAAGTTCTTATCCCGGTTCTCATCTGTTGAAATATCCGACAAGTATGCATTTGCCACCGAAACATTCCCCCCAGTAAATCCATCAAAAATCCTGGCAACAAAAAGTAGCAGTAAAGGCAAGGTCATTGCATAGTTTCCAGTAATTTCTGAATCTGTTACCCATAGATTCATTTTAGGCAATATAAATGCGAGCAAAAACAATGACCAGGCTATAAAAGTACCTGCCTGACTAATAATCAATACTTTCTTTCTTCCTATTTTGTCTGACAATCTTCCGAGTATCGGAGCTCCTATAAACTGAAATAAGGGATACATTGCACCCAGGATTCCATAGATGAAACCGTTTCCTCCAAAATCAAGAACAATAAAAATCAGAATAGGAATTACGATACTATATCCAAGTACTCCTATAAAGTTAACCAGAAGAATAGGAAAAATGGTTCTATTGAGAAAGCTGAAACCCACCATATAAAGATAGTATCATTTCTGAAAAAAGATGTTAAGCCGACGCTAATAATTGTATCAGCCCATGATCTTTACCAACAACTCCTTTAAGATATCTCCCTGAGATAAATTGGCCGCACCTACTCCCTTCCCTTTTACATCCGCATCTCTGAGTGTTGCGATAATGGCACTCACCCTTTTCATAGGATAGTTATGCGCCGCTTCAGAATAGTCTTTTACAAAATACGGATTGATTCGAAGTGAACTGGCCACATTACGTTGAGACTTATCCGACAGACCATGATACTGCAATACCTGAGAGAAAAAACTATACAATAGGGATATGGTAACTACAAGAGGATTATCCTTAGGATTCTGAGCAAAGTAATTAATGATCCTATGCGCCTTCACCACATTTCGAGATCCAATAGCTTTGCGCAATTCAAAATTATTAAAGTCCTTACTGATCCCAATATTTTCTTCAATTTGATCGGCTGTAATTTGTTGCCCTTTAGGAATGATCAACTTTAATTTTTCGAGTTCATTGTTAATCTTACCCAAATCTGTCCCTAGAAATTCTACCAACATTTGAGCTGCTTTGGGTTCGATAGCGTATTTAGAACCCGATAGTACCCTTCTAATCCAATCTGCTACTTGATTTTCATATAACTTTTTACTCTCGAAGAGCAATCCATTTTTCTGAATGGCTTTGTATAATTTCTTTCGTTTATCGATGGTTTTGTATTTGTAGCACATCACCAAAACTGTAGAAGGTTGCGGTTGCTCTACATAACTAACCAATTTTTCTATAGTACGAGAGAGATCCTGAGCTTCTTTAACAATAACCACTTGTCTCTCGGCCATCATTGGGAAACGCTTGGCATTCGAAACGATATCATCGATACTTACATCTCTGCCATACAGCACCATTTGATTGAATCCCTTCTCTTCTTCGACCAATACATTTTTTTCGATAAACTCTGATATTTTATCAATATAATAGGATTCTTCACCCATCAAAAAGTAGATCGGTTTTATATTCCCGTTCTTGATATCGGTTACAATTTGTTTTACTTCGTCCATTCAGAAAAAATCATCAAATTTGCATCATGCAAATGCCAAAATTAAATTTTCCGGCGTATCAATTTCGATTCAAAAGTAGCGAAAATAAAGTTTCTATTTTTGACCGAATTCGTAAAAAATTTATTGTACTCACCCCAGAAGAATGGGTGAGACAACATACGGTACATTATCTGATTGAAGACAAGAAATATCCAGAAAGTTTGATGAATGTCGAAAAATTGATCAAAATACATGATCTCAACAAACGATATGACGTCATCATCTACAATCCAGATGGTTCTATTCTATTAATTGTCGAATGTAAATCCAATACCGTAAAGATCACCCAAGAGGTTTTTGATCAAATCGCAAGATATAATTTGGCCCTCAAAGCACAGTATTTAATGATCACCAATGGGATTCATCATTACTATTGCCAAATGGATTATGAAAATGAGCAATATACTTTTCTAAAAGATATTCCAGATTATTAAAAATAAAACCTATTAATTTGCATCCGTGAATGTAGCAGTAGTCATATTAAATTGGAATGGAAGATCCTTGCTAGAACGCTTCTTACCTTCGGTAGTAACAAATTCTGAAGAAGCAACCGTATATGTCGCTGATAATGCTTCTACTGATGACTCAGTAGATTTTGTTTCTAAAGCATATCCCGAAGTAAAAATAGTTCAGAATACAGAAAATGGAGGGTATGCCAAAGGATATAACGATGCGCTTTCCAAAATTGATGCTGATGTATATTGTTTGCTAAACAGTGATGTAGAAGTTACTGCAAACTGGCTAACTCCAATTGTTAGTGCTTTTGAACAATCTGAAGATATCGCTGCCGTACAACCCAAAATCTTGGATTGTAAAAAGAAAACTCATTTTGAGTATGCTGGTGCTGCAGGAGGATATATAGACAAGCTAGGGTATCCATATTGCCGTGGTCGAATATTTGACACCATCGAGAAAGATGAAGGCCAATACAATCAAGATGTAGATATTTTTTGGGCCAGTGGAGCCTGTTTGTTTATTCGAAAGACCGTTTTTGAAGAGGCAGGTAAGCTAGATGAAGACTTTTTTGCCCATCAGGAAGAAATTGATCTTTGTTGGAGAATACAAAATATGGGATATCGTATCCGATATATAGCGAATTCAACAATTTATCATTTGGGAGGGGCAACTTTGGATACGATGAACCCAAAGAAAACTTATCTCAATTTTAGAAACAATTTGTACCTACTTTTGAAGAATGTGAGTGCAAAAAGATTACTGGGTATTTTACTTATTAGATTGATATTGGATGGATTAGCAGCGTTGAAGTTTCTTATGGAAGGAAAACCATCACATTTGGTTTCTATTTTGAAGGCGCATATTAGCTTCTACCTGAATTTTAACACTTTTATTAAAAAAGGCAAAAAACTTTCCAAAACGGGGAAATATTATTCAATTTTTTCCGTTGTATGGCAGTATTTTATTTTAAAACGTAAACATTTCGACCAATTATAAGGTTATATAATAAATTATTGTTAACGATCTCGTAATACGTCACAATTTTAATAATTTTGAGTTTATATAACCAAGAACAAGACTAAAAACAGATTTTCTAATGAAAAAAGTAATGATTATTGGCGCCTCTATGGCAGTATTATTATCTTCTTGTGTATCACAAAAGAAATTTGCTGATTTAGAAGCCAAACAAAAAGAAACTGAAGACCTATTAAATACAGCAACTGTTAAGTTAAATAGTTGTCTTGAGGAAAAAGCGAGTTCATCTTCTCAGCTTAAAGTACTTCAAGATCAAGTATCCAACCTAAAGAACCAAAATTCTGCATTATTAAATAACGTTGGAAACTTGGCTACGCTTTCTACAAAAGAGGCTGAAAACCTTGAGAAGTCTTTAGAAAGTATCAAAGAAAAAGATCTTCAGATAAAAACAATGCGTGATGCGATCACTAAAAAAGATTCGGTAACATTAGCATTGGTAACTAGCCTTAAAGGAGCTTTAGGTAACTTAGCAGACGAGGATATCGAAGTTAATGTTGAAAAAGGAGTGGTATACGTATCTATTTCTGACAAACTTTTATTCAAAAGCGGAAGCTACAATGTATCTAGCAGAGCTCGTGAAGTATTAGGTAAAGTGGCAAAGGTTGTTAACGACAAGCCAGACATCGAGTTCTTAGTAGAAGGACACACTGATAATGTGCCAATCAAGAACAAAGTACTTCTAGATAACTGGGATCTTAGTGTAAAACGTGCTACATCTGTAGTAAGAGTATTACAAAAAGATTTCAAAGTAGATCCAAAGCGTATGACTGCTGCTGGACGTAGTTACTATGTTCCTGTTTCGGACAACGCTTCTGAAGCAAACAGAGCGAGAAACAGACGTACCAGAATTGTAGTACTTCCAAAACTTGATCAGTTCTACAACATGATCGAAGACGGAATGAAAAAAGCAACGCAAGGAGGAAACTAAAAAGTTAATTCCTAATACATACAAAAAGATCATCCGCTGGATGGTCTTTTTTTGTTAGTATTGTTATACCATCATGAATAAGTTACTTCTATCTTTATTATTTCTTTTTTGCTTTATTGTAAAAACTTTTGCTAGTCCAGAAAACCTTTGGCGGTTCAAAGTTCAAATTGAAACAAAAGATAACAAAACGCTTAATGGTTACATCTACCCTTCTATCATTTTTGGATCTAAAAACTACAACCCAGATCAAGAAGAATTTATTCAATATGCCAAAAGAGCTTTTGCTAATAACACCATTACGATCTATTCTGAAATTAAAGTCGTAAAAGTAAAGGAAGTACTGGATATAGATTTTTCTTCTGATCAATTAGCCAGTAAGTTATCTATAGATAAAATTAGATCAATTTCAATTCTGGAAGCATTAGAATATTTGTCAGCATATCGTCTTCATATTATTGATGAAACTTCTTTTCAACGACTCCAAACAGCTACTCTTGAAATACAAGAAATTTATAATCCTAATTTTGTCGAACACTGCAGCATCATGCTACTTAGTAACACTAAAATGGATAGTTTAAAAGCACATAAGGATCAAATAGCACTTGATTTGGCAGCAATATTAGAGGCTACACCAGAAGAACCTGATCAAAATGCGCGAATAAACAATTACTTGACCAATAAGAAAAAAGAGCTAAACAAAGAGCATATTCTACTTTTTACATATTGCGAAATTTTATAAAATAAAAAAGGCGCTACAATACTGCAGCGCCTCTTTTTTGTGGTTATAAAACAATCAAATACTAATTTCTTTTACAAATGTTCTGTCTTTAAGTGAAAAGTAGATCACATATTTTCCTGCAGGTACACCCGCAAAATTGTAAGCTCTTTGGAAGATACTTACGTTCTCATCTACATTTTCTTCCATCAACATCACCCCTTCATTATCATAAATGGTTACCTGAAGCGGAGACTTGTCTGTTTTGGTAAGCAAAACCTTGGCAATAGCATTTTCTACCTGAACCTTTGGTTTAAAAACCGTTACCGCAGAGTTGTGGATCAAAGCAATTCCTTTTTGGTTCTTAACCACAGGCGTTACTTTTACATCGTATTCTGTTTCTGTTTCTACAAAGTAGATCCCATTTTCTACAGCGCCAAGGTTAAAGTACTTTCTGTATGCTGGCATTGCGTCCAAGGTTACATTAAAAAGTATGGTTCCAGAATAATCCTTGAGATATAGTTTCTGTCCTTTACTTATATTCGCTAACGATACATTGATCGTAGAAGAGTTCTCAATTTTTACAGATAAAACATCTGAAGCTTTTACAGAAGTGCTGAAAAAAATAGCACTTACAAGCAGGCATACGTTAATTACTCTTTTCATAACTTTCTAGTTTATAGTTGTTAATAATTTCTGGTACAAATGTATGGTGAGGATTTCTTCTGAAACACAACTATATTTGCACATATATATGCTATTTTAACCACATGTAGTACTGACAAACCGTAACCGAGTTAATTTAACATATTTTTTATGGTGACTTTGCAATACTTTAACAAAAAAAATATCATATTCGTTTAAAATTGGAGTTGCAAAACTATTGTCCCTAAAATAATACGCTCATGTTAGCCAAAAATGTAAAACCGTCCTTAGAAAAAATAGTTCCGGAGTTTGGTAGCTCCTTATACTATCAAACCTTCTCTGAAAAAAACAAGAATAAAGCTCCCGTATGGCACTACCATCCTGAAATTGAAGTAGTATATGTAAACGGTGGAACCGGAAAAATGCAAATAGGAAGTCATATGTCTTATTATAGAAACGGTGCTCTTATGCTTATAGGTGCTAATCTCCCTCATTGTGGTTTTACTGATGGAATGACTGGTAATCGTAGCGAAACTATCATACAAATGCTCCCGGATTTTTTGGGGAACTCCTTTTTTGAAGTACCAGAAATGAATGCCATTGGAAAACTTCTGGAGCAGGCCAAAAAAGGGATTATTTTTCATGGTGATACCAAACGGAGAATAGGAAACCAAATAGAAGGATTAAAACATCTTGCCCCTTTCGAAAAATTGATTGGATTTCTTCAGGTATTACGAGAAATGGAAAAAACAGATGATTATACCATACTCAATGCTGAAGGGTTTATGATAGAAACCGAATTACAGGATAACAATCGTATAAACCTTATTTTTAATTTTGTTCAAGAAGAATTCCGTAGACACATTACCTTAGAAGAAATTGCTGACAAAGTAAGTATGAGTGTTCCTGGGTTTTGCAGGTATTTCAAAAAAGTAACCGGAAAAACATTCACCCAATTTGTTAATGAGTATCGCTTGGTACATGCAGCAAAACTATTGCACGAAAAACAAACCAGCATCACAGATATCTGCTATGAAAGTGGTTTCAGTAATTTTTCTCATTTCAGTAAGTTATTCAAGCAATTTTCTGGTAAGACTCCCAGTATGTATCGCAACGAATTGAAGTATGTGATTTCGTAAATTTAGATGATATCAATCACTCCTTTGCCTTCTCGTATCAAAACAGGCTCGTCTGCTGTTAGATCAATAATGGTAGAAGGTATATTATCACCATATCCTCCATCGATAACCATATCCACCAATTGATCCCATTTTTCTAATATCAATTCTGGATCTGTAGTATATTCGATCACTTCATCTTCATCATATATTGAAGTAGAAACGATCGGGTTACCTAATTCTTCAACAATTGTCGTACAGATATTGTTATCGGGAATTCGTATTCCAACGGTTTTCTTTTTTTTAAAAACAGTAGGCAAATTATTACTACCTGGTAAAATAAAAGTATAGGGACCGGGCAAAGTACGTTTCAAAAGTTTAAAAGTAGTATTATCAATTTGACGTACATAATCCGATAGATTACTCAAATCTTTACATATGAATGAAAAATTAGCCTTCTCGAGTTTCACTCCTTTAATTTTGGCAATCTTTTCCAGTGCTCTATTATTGGTAATATCGCACCCCAAACCATATACCGTATCTGTTGGATAGATGATTATTCCTCCATTACGCAAACAATCCACTACCTTTTGTATTTCTCGTGGATTCGGATTTTCATTATATAGTTTTACAAATTCAGCCATAAAAAGAGTGATGTCTTCTGCAAGTTACGCAATAATACTGCCAAAGCATTGTAGTCGGAGCAGAAAAGCGTTAAAGTACTTTCAGTTTCGCGAAGCGAAGTAATAATTTCTTAATTCCGCCTTTTTCAAAATGAATTTCGGCCTTTTTATCCTGGCCAACCCCTTCAATTTTCAGTATTTTTCCTCTTCCAAACCTCATATGTTCTACAGCAACTCCTGGGATAAGCTCCTCATTAAAGAGATTAGTCTTAGGCTCTTCATCAGCACCATTCGAAATAGGTTTCAGCTTCCTAAGTTTTCTTAACTGCTCTTCATTGGGTTTATGTGCTAAAGGAGGTGTTCCCGAAACAGGTTTCTTTAACCTTAGTTTACTTTTATCTACTTCTCCAAAAATATCAGCATCGATCAAAGGCTTATATCGGTATCCCTCTACCGGAGTGATATAATCTATATATTGATCATCAATCTCTTCAATAAATCGACTAGGTTCTGCGTCTACCAATTTCCCCCATCGATATCTGGATTGAGTGTATGTTAGATAGGCTTGTTTCTCTGCTCTGGTTAGCGCTACATAAAACAGCCTTCTCTCCTCTTCCAACTCACTTCTGGTGTTCATACTCATCCCAGAGGGGAACAAGTCTTCCTCCATCCCTACTATATATACATAGGGAAACTCTAATCCTTTGGCCAAATGAATCGTCATTAATGCTACCCGATCATCATCTCCCTTATCCTGATCCAAATCGGTAGCCAGGGCTACATCTTCAAGAAATTCGGTAAGAGAACCTGTAGCATCTGCCAACTCTCTTTGGCCTTCTACAAAATCCCGAATACCATTTAATAGTTCTTCGATGTTCTCTATTCTGGCAATTCCTTCTGGTGTTCCATCTTTTTTAAGTTCTTGAAGTAATCCGGTTTTTTTGGCTACCATCTCCGCAATGGTAAAGGCATCAGCGGTTTCATTGGTGATTTGAAAACTCTTGATCATGTTCATAAAGTTTTCTAATCGTGTTTTCGTTCCACTGTTGATTTTAAGATTAATTCGATCCAGATTCTGTATGACTTCAAAGATAGTACGATCATAGTGATTGGCAGCAACCACAAGTTTATCGACCGTAGTCGCTCCTATCCCTCTAGCTGGATAATTAATTACCCTTTTTAGCGCCTCTTCGTCTTTAGGATTAATTACCAAACGTAAATACGCCAATACATCCTTGATTTCCTTACGCTGATAAAACGACAAACCACCATAAATACGGTACTTGATATCTCGTTTTCTAAGGGCATCTTCTATCGCTCTGGATTGGGCATTGGTTCTGTATAAAACCGCAAATTGACCATTAGATAGTTGATGCTGCATCTGATTTTCGAAAATAGAACTTGCCACATATCTACCCTCATCACCATCTGTTAACAATCGATTTACGATAATTTTGGGCCCCGGTTCGTTGGCGGTCCAAACCACTTTATCTAATTTGGTTTTATTCTTATCAATAATCGAGTTTGCTGCTTCCACTATATTACGAGAAGATCTATAATTTTGCTCTAATCGATATTGCTGCACATTGTCATAATCTCTTTGAAAATTCAGGATATTATTAATATTGGCACCACGAAAAGCATAAATACTCTGGGCGTCATCTCCTACCACACAAATATTTTGAAATTTATCCGAAAGGGCACGTACAATAAGATACTGAGAGTGGTTTGTATCCTGGTACTCATCTACCAATATGTATCTAAATCTGTTTTGATATTTGGCCAATACATCTGGATATCTATTTAACAGCTCATTGGTTTTCAATAATAAGTCATCAAAATCCATGGCACCAGCCTTAAAACATCTTTCCACATAGTTTTGATAGATCTCCCCCATCCTTGGTCTTTTTGCCATGGCATCTGCCTCTACCAATTCTGGATTCTGAAAATATGCTTTAACGGTAATCAGGCTGTTTTTGTAAGATGAGATCCTAGAATATACCTGCTTGTATTTATAGATATCTTTATCTAATCCCATTTCTTTTATGATGGAGGCTACCAATCGTTGTGAATCTTGCGTATCGTAGATTGTAAAATTCGAAGGGTACCCTAACTTATCGGCCTCAAATCGTAAAATTTTTGCAAAAATCGAATGGAAAGTCCCCATCCATAAATTTTTGGCTTCACTTGTACCAACAATATCAGCAATACGCTTTTTCATTTCACGCGCCGCCTTATTGGTAAATGTCAAAGACAATATGTTAAAGGAATCCACTCCCTGATACATCAAATATGCTATACGGTAAGTAAGCACACGTGTCTTTCCTGATCCAGCTCCTGCGATCACAATCATAGGTCCTTCTTTCTGAAGAACCGGGGCCCTTTGGGCATCATTCAATTCAGCTAAATACTCTTCCAATCCTAACTATTTTTTTAAAAGCGAAATTTAATCAAATGGGTACGTTTATCGAAGCACAACTCACTTTTTTTGTAAACAAAAGACAGTCAATAACTTTAGGTGTAATCCTAGCCAAACCAAATGATCTCTGTAAAAATCAATCTACTTTCTTTTTGTTTTTATAGAGTAACATCTCATCAGCAATGTTTTTAAAAGACATATTTTTCCTACATGTTAATAAGTTTTGAATCAATTTATTAGATAAAACGCAATTTTTTAAGATAAAAATTATATATTTAAGAACTTTTAGAAGTAAACACAAACTTAATCTAAACCTAATATTATGGCCCCAACTATGAATGTTCAGATTATTGAAAAAGAACAAATTAAATTTTTGAGATTCCCAAAAGAAGATGTACTCAACAAAAGAAAAGATCAAATTGATCGGTTTCTTGAACTGCAAAGAGCTCTTTCTTTAGGAAACTTAGAACATCAAAAAGTAAAAATCATTTTTGTAGATGATAAAGGATTCAAGAAAGTAGAAACTACTATCTGGGGAATAACAGATAAAGAAGTTATCCTAAAACAATCCACCATTATTCCTTTGGAAAGAATTATCAGCATTTCTTAACCAGATATGATATACTGCTGTTCTACCAGAAATGTAGTCAATGAAAACATAAAGCCCCATTATTTTGTGACTTATAAAGACGTATTCTCATTCAGAATACGTCTTTGCTAATTAAAATCATACAAATACTAAAAGATAAATGAATATTTGCACACTAAAACTTTATTTATATAGTTTTGCTATAAAAAGTAATCTACACCCCTTTTACTAAATAACCTATGAAAAAGAATCCTCTAATGCGTCTAATGCTATTGACCTTACTCGTCAATGTCTTCTTAACCTATGGACAATCGAATGACCCAATTCTTATTTCTGAAAATAAAGAAACGTTCGTAAACAATATTATAAATCAAAAAAGTGATGCTCCCACAAGAATAAAGATTTCTAAGAATAAATTTCTTGATTTGAAATTGAATCTTAAGAATCAAAAAGGAGATAATTTATCACTGATTGGAATTGTAAACAACGATCGTTTGTCAACATTTTCTCTAGAAAAAACGAACAATCAACTGACGGGTGAACTTTTACTAAAAGGTTCTAAAAAGGCTTATAAATTTAGCACGGATAATCAAGGAAAGGTATTTTTAACCGAAACCGATATTCATGATGTACTTTGTGTTGACTTTGAAAGTCTTGTTGTTGATGAGAAAAAAACAACTGGAGCTAGTGTAAAAATGAATCTTCAACTTGAAAGTTTACCTGGCGCAGAAGGTATCATTTACCTCGATTTTGATGGTGAAGTTGTTACTGGTACCAGATGGGTAGGTGGAGATACGATCAATGCAGAAGCGGCTAATTTTACCGATCAGCAAATTATTGAGATCTGGAAATTAATGGCTGAAGATTTCAGACCATTTAATCTTAACGTTACCACTCGAAGAGATCTATTTGATGCCTCTCCTATCAATAGAAGGATGATGGTTATATTTACACCTACCAAAGATGCATCCCCAGATGCAGGAGGTGTTGCATATCTTCGATCTTTTTCATCAAATACGTTTGATGATCCTTGTTGGGTTTACAATATAAGATCTGTAAGAGCTGCAGGAGAAACGGGATCTCACGAAGTTGGTCATACGCTAGGTTTGTCTCACGACGGACAAGGAGGTACAGAGTATTATAGAGGTCATGGAACTTGGAGCCCTATTATGGGATGGAGTGTAAATAGACAAATAGGACATTGGAGCTTAGGAGAATATGAAAATGCAACTCAAGATCAAGATGATATTGCCATTATGGCGGACAATAGAAATGGTGTTGGTTTTAGAAATGATGATCATGCTGACATTATCACTGAAGCTACATTGATTCAAGTTACCACTGATGGTGTAGTAAACACGGATCAAAATTTTGGATTTATCGGACAAAGAACAGACAAAGATGTTTTTTCTTTTGTAACGGAGACCGGAGATGTAACTTTTAATTTTGAACCAGATCCTGATTATCCTAATTTAAATATACAGGCTAGAATTTTAGATGCTTTGGGAGAACAAGTTGCTTTTTCTGACCCTTCTGGCCTAAGTGCATCAATAAGCACAAATTTACCTGGCGGAACATATTTTATAGAAATTGATGGTGTGGGCGAAGGAAACACTTTCGAAGGATATTCTGACTATTCTTCTTTAGGGAGTTATTACATTTCAGGAAATTATATTCCTGGAGATAATAATCAACCACCTGTAGCTAATTTTGAAGGCACCAAAATGGGATGTTCTCTTGTAGAATTTAAAAATTTGTCCATCAATAGAGTAAATTCGTATTTATGGGATTTTGGAGATGGAACTACTTCTAACGAACAAAACCCATCACATACCTATAATACAGCAGGAAACTATACAGTTTCTCTTACGGTTACCAATGATGTTGGGGCCAATACCAATGAGAAAAATAACTTTATAGAAATCAATATACCAGATGTACCAACTGGGGACGATCAGAATATTTGTCCCGGAGAATCGGTAACATTAAGTGTATCAGGAAATAGTGACTTCACTTGGTATAGTGAAGCTACTGGAGGAATAGCCCTTGGTTTTGGCGCTGAATTTAATACTCCAGAACTCGATGCTACACAAACCTATTATGTAGGTGGTTCTATTGGTCAATGTAATACTGAGACCCGAACAGAAATTAGAGCTGTAGTAGTACCGTTACCTGAATCCCCAACTATCACCGTTAATGAAGCACAACGTCTATCCGTACCGGCCCAGTATACTAACTATCAGTGGTATTTGGATGGTGAAGCTCAGGAAAGTAGTGATCAAGCCGAATATCTGCCACAACAAATTGGTGACTATACGGTAGAGGTATTCAACGAAGCTGGATGTAGTGTGGTTTCTGCTGCGTTTACAGTAGATCGATCGCAACTTAATTTAAGTTTAGACAATAGAGAATTTTCTTTCTTCCCTAACCCTCTTAAGTCTGATCAGTTATTGAATATTGAAGGAACAACTGCAAACGATTTTGATCTTCGTATTGTAGATGTTTTAGGGCAAATTGTGTATCAGTCTGAGCCCAACGAAATTTTGGATCTTAACGAT